>NC_015387.1:310000-910000 GCF_000195335.1 Marinithermus hydrothermalis DSM 14884 | reverse complement strand
GGCTGGGGTACGATCGGCGGCACGTGCACTTCTTTGATGCCGCGGGGAGGCGGGTGGGGCCCTAAATGACCTTGCCCACCCACCTCACCTACAAGGGCCGCGCTGCTTGGCTTAAATACCACCGGCTCTTGAGCGGAACCCACCCCCACCCCCCTAACTCCCTCTCGGCGCTCGCGTACGTGCTGGAGGGGGGCGCGGCGGTCATCGAGTTCGACGTGAACCGCACCGAGGACGGGGCGTACGTGCTGAACCATGACCTCACCCTGGAGCGCGAGACCACGGGGGTGGGGCCGCTAGCGCGCGTAACGCAGCAGGAGTTTAAAGCCCTTCGCCTGCGGGGCACGGATGAGCCGCCGGCCACGCTGGCGGAGGTGGTGGCCGTCTTGAAGGGAGTGCAACGCTCCCTTAAGGTGCAGATCGACCTCAAGGAGCTCTTGCCATTACCCCAAACGGCAGCGATCGCTCTTTTAGAAGCGATCGCTCCCCTCAGGGAGAACGCGCACCTTCGGGTGGTGGTAGGGTGCTTGGGAGACTGGAACCTGCGCCTCCTGCGCCGGTTGGATCCCGAACTCCTTTTAGGGTTTGATTTCGCGTACCACCTGGACGTTCCGGTCGAATCCCTCGTGCGCCTGCCCATGCGGGTCAACGCCTACGGGTACCTGGACGACCACCCTCTTGGGTACCGCCGCCTCCTGTCCGCAGCAGCGTACCTGCGGGACCGCGTCGAGGCCCTGGTGTCCCTACTCCCCAGCGCTGTGGAGTTCTACCTTCGCAAGGAGTTCGTCCTCAAAGCCCTCGCGGACGGGTTCAACCCGGTGGCGTTCATCCACGCTTACCGGCCAGGGACCGTGGTGGACGTGTGGACGCTGAACGCCTCGGAGCCCGAAGCGCGCCGGACGCTCACGGCCCTCCTCGAGGCCGGGGCCGACCAGATTACCTCGAACACACCCGTGCAACTCGCGGCTATGCTGGAAGGGAAGGAGGGATAGCGTGTCGCAGGTGGAAGCTCCTACGCAAGCCTTTATCGCCGGTAGCTGGCTCGAGACCGGGAGGACCTTTGAGGTGCGCACCCCGATCGACCGCCAGGTGATCGCCCAGGTCGCCGACTGTGGGCCTGAGGAGGCCAGGCGCGCCGCGGACGCCGCGGTGGAGGCCTTCGCCGCCTGGAAGCAAGCCACGGCGTACGAGCGGGCGGCGGTGCTGCGTCGCTGGTACGAGCTCATGATGCAGCACGCTGAGGGCCTAGCCCGCACCATGACCCTGGAGATGGGCAAGCCCCTCCGGGAGGCGCGCGCCGAGGTGCGGTACGCGGCGGGGTTCGTGGAGTGGTACGCCGAGGAGGCCAAGCGCGTCTACGGGGAAGTTGTGCCCAGCCAGTTCCCCCACAAGCGCCTGCTCGCGCTGAAGCAGCCTGTAGGCCCGGTGTTCGCCATCACCCCGTGGAACTTCCCCGCGGCGATGATCACGCGCAAGGCCGCGCCCGCCCTCGCGGCGGGGTGTACCGTCATCCTCAAGCCCGCCGAGCAGTCCCCCTTGACCGCTTTGTACCTCGCCAAGCTCTGGGAGGAGGCCGGGGGCCCGCCGGGCACGCTCCAGGTCCTACCCGCCCAAGACCCCGTTCCCCTCTCCGAGGTGCTGATCTCCGACGAACGCATCCGCAAACTGACCTTCACCGGGTCGACCGAGGTCGGTAAGCTCCTCTACGAAAAAGCCGCCCGTACCATGAAGCGCGTCTCTCTCGAGCTTGGGGGGCACGCCCCGTTTCTGATCTTCGAGGACGCCGACATCGAGAAGGCCGTCGAACAAGCGATGATCGCGAAGTTCCGCAACATCGGCCAGTCCTGCGTGGCGGCGAACCGGCTGTACGTGCACGCACGCATCAAGGACGCCTTCGCCGAGGCGTACGCGGCGCGGGTGCGCCGGATGAAGGTCGGGAACCCCCTCGAGGAGGACACCGAGGTCGGTCCGCTGGTGGACGAGCGCGCTTTGGAGAAGGTGCAAGCGCACGTCGAGGACGCCCGCAAGCGCGGGGCGCGGGTCGTGGCGGGCGGGCAGGTCGAAGGTTTGACCTTCCACCCCACGGTCCTGGTGGACGTGGCCCCCGAGGCCCGCATCCTGCAGGAGGAGACCTTTGGTCCCGTCGCGCCGATCCTCGCCTTTGAGGACGAGTCGGAGGCCATCCAGTACGCGAACCGCGCGCCATATGGCCTCGCGGCGTACGTCTGGACGCGCGACCTCAGCCGTGCCTGGCGCGTGGCGGAAGCGCTCGAGTACGGCATCGTAGGCGTGAACGACGGGGTGCCCTCCACCCCGCAAGCCCCCTTCGGCGGGATGAAGTACTCCGGCGTGGGCCGCGAGGGCGGCAAGTGGGGGCTGGAGGAGTTTCTCGAGGTCAAGTACGTCTCCATGGCCCTACCCTAAGGAGGGACGTTGGCGTGCCGCGCGGGGTATGCCGCGCGGCACGTGGCCGTGTTTTCTAACGAATGACTAAGATTTCTTATTCTTCTAATGAAAATCTTTTTGTATACTAACAATTAAGATTTCGCTCCACGAAGCGTAAATTTTCTTGACCAGGAGCCCTGCCACTTGATAAAATTAGATCCGGTTAACAACACGTCCTCACGGAGGTGGCGACATGCTGCGACACGTGTGGCTCCTAACCGTGGCATTGGGCATAGCCTTCGCTCAAAACTACAAGGGGCTCTCCCTCTCCACCCCTTACCCTGCCCAGACCGTGAGGATCGACAAGAGCATCACCCTCCCACTCACGGTCAAGAGCTACGGCCTTCCCCCCCAGACCGTCACCCTCCGCATCACCACAATCCCGGACGGCTGGAAGGCCACTCTCCTAGGCAACGGGCGCCCGATCGAAGCGGTCTTCCTTGAGCCCGACGGCACGGCAGAGGTCAGCCTCAAGCTCGAGCCGCCCGCAAACGCCACGCCCGGCACCTACCGCTTCGCGGTAGAGGCCATAGGAAACGGCGCCCGCAGCACACTGCCCATCACGCTCACTCTCGGCGAGGTCCTGCCACCCCAGCTCAACCTTGAGGTCGAGCTGCCGGTGCTCAAGGGCACGCCGACCACCAACTTCCGCTACCGCGCCACCCTCAAGAACGAGAGCGACCAGGACCTCCTGGTGAACCTCGAGGCCCTCGCCCCCGAGGGCTTCCAGGTGAGCTTCAAGCCCGCCTTCGGCAGCCAGGAGGTCACGAGCCTTCCCGTCAAAGCGGGCGAGTCGCGCCGGCTGGACATCGAGGTGGACCTCCCGCCCCAGGTCCCGGCGGACACCTACACCGTCCGGGTGCGGGCCAGCGCGGGCGAGGCCACGGCGGAGGTGCCCCTCACCCTCGAGGTCACCGGCCGACCCCGGATCAGCCTGAGCACCCCCGAAGGCCGGCTCTCCGGCCGGGCCACCGCAGGCCAGGAGACCCCCATTAAGCTCGTGGTGCGCAACCAAGGCACCGCCCCCGCGCGAGAGGTGAAGCTCACCGCCTTCGAGCCCTCTGGTTGGGAGGTGAGCTTTGAGCCAAAGGAGATCCCGGAAATCCCCCCGGGCGAGACGGTGGAGGTCACCGCCAAGATCAAGCCCTCCACCCGCTCGCTCGCCGGGGATTACATGGTGACCCTGCGCGCTAGCGGCGAGGGGGTCTCGGACTCGGTGGACTTCCGCGTCACGGTGCTCACCTCGACGTCCTGGGGGATCATCGGCGTCGGCTTGATTGCCGTGGCGCTTGGCGTGGTTGGCTTCTCGGTAGCCCGGTTCGGACGGCGATGAAAGAAGCGGTCATCGAAACCCAAGGCCTGACCAAACGCTACGGCCGGGTGGTCGCGGTGGATAACCTGAACCTCCGCGTCCACGCCGGGGAGGTCTACGGCCTGCTCGGCCCCAACGGCTCTGGAAAAACCACCACCATCCTGATGCTTCTGGGCCTAACCGAACCCACGCGGGGCACGGTGCGCGTGCTCGGTCTCGACCCCGCCCGGGAACCCCTCGAGGTCAAGCGCCGCGTGGGGTACCTGCCGGACTCGGTAGGGTTCTACGTGGAGCTCACCGCGCGGGAGAACCTCATGTACACCGCGAAGCTCAACGGCATCCCCCGCGCCGAGGCCCAGCAGCGGATCGAGGAGGTACTGGAACGCATGGGGCTAGCCGCGGTCGCGGACCGTCCCGTCGCGGCCTTCTCCCGCGGGATGCGTCAGCGGCTCGGCCTGGCGGACGTGCTCCTCAAGCGTCCCCAGATCGCAATCCTGGACGAACCCACCCTGGGTCTCGACCCCGAAGCGGCCCACCAGTTCCTGGACCTCATCGCCTCCCTTAAGCACGAGGGGATCACCGTGCTGCTCTCCTCCCACCTCCTACACCAGGTCCAGGCCATCTGCGACCGCGTGGGCCTCTTCCACCAAGGCCGCCTGGTGCTGGAAGGCACCGTTCCCGAACTGGCCCAACGGGTGCTCGGCGGCGCCTGGCGCATCCACCTGCACGCCGAAGGGCCCAACCTCGAACCGCACCTCGCCCAGCTGCCCGGCGTGGTGCGTGTGCAGCGCGCCTCGAACGGCGTGTACACCCTCGAGGCCGAGCACGACCTGCGCCCTGAGGCCGCTGAGCGCGTTGTCCAAGCGGGGGGGCGGCTGCTCGAGCTGAGCATCGAGGAGCCCAGCCTGGACGAGGTGTACACCCGCTACTTCCAGGAGGTGCGGCATGAGGCGTAAGGGATCCCCGTGGACCGGGTTGTGGGCCATCCTGGCCAAGGAGCTCGCGGATCAGCTCTCGAGCACCCGCATGCGCATCCTGGAGGTCCTGATCCTCCTCACGGCGCTCGGCACCGTCTACGCGGCCACAAGCGCCCTGCGGGCCACCGTCGCGGAGGACCCGTTCGTTTTCCTAAAGCTCTTCACCACCGCCCAGGACCCGATTCCTTCTTTCGTCGCCTTTTTGGGCTTCCTGATCCCCCTTACCGCCATCGCCTTGGGGTTCGACGCGATCAACAGCGAGCACGCCCGACACACCCTCGGCCGCATCCTCTCCCAGCCCATCTACCGCGACGCGCTCCTCGCCGGGAAGTTCCTCGCAGGGCTCGGCACCCTCGCCATCCTCCTCGTGGCCTTGTGGCTCGTCGTGACGGGGATGGGCATCCTCTTCCTAGGCCTACCCCCGGGCGGGGAGGAGGTCGGCCGCGGGCTCTTGTTCCTCCTCGCCACCCTAGCCTTCGCCGGCGTGTGGCTCGGACTCGCCATGCTGTTCTCGGTGCTCTTCCGCCAGCCCGCCACCGCCGCGCTCGCCGCGCTCTCGGTCTGGCTGTTCTTCGCGGTGTTCTGGGACATTCTCGCCCAGCTCATCGCCGGCGCCCTCCGCCCGATCGAGTACGGGCTTCCCCAGGAGCAGCTCGCGCAAGCGCAGCTTCTTCAGGCCCTGGCCCGTATCTCCCCCAACACCCTCTACGGCGAGATCGTACTGGTCCTTCTCAACCCCTCGGTGCGCGCCCTAGGCCCCGTCTTCTTCTCGCAGCTCCAGGGGGCCGTGCTAGGAAGCCCGCTACCCCTCTCGCAGAGTCTCCTGCTCATCTGGCCACACCTTGCGGGCCTCATCGCCGCCGTGATCCTGCTGTTCGCGATCGGGTACGTGGTGTTCCAGCGCCAGGAGGCCCGGGCCTAGCCATCGCAACCGCCCTCAACGCACAAGGGGGCTCCCAGTAAAGGGACGCCCCCGTTTACGCCCCGCCTCACCGGCGGGGCTCTGGTGCCCCATACCCCAAGGGTTATCCCTCGTCCTCGAGCCACTCCGTGGCGTAATGGCTCGTCTTGGGGATCACGCAAAGGAACTCAACCGGTTCCGCACCGATGTTCTCGTACCAGTGCGGGGTGTCCGCGGGAATATACACCGCCTGGCCCGCCCCCACCTCGTGCACCTCGTCCCCGATACCAAGCCGCATCCGCCCGGAAAGCACGTACTGCTCGTGCTCGAGCGTGGGGTGCTTGTGCTTGGGGATGCGCCCGCCAGGGAGGATCGTGAACTTCCGAGTTACGAAGTGCGGCACCCCGTCCTCCGGACCGAGCAGCACCTGGATGAAGGCGCGCTCCCCCCGATCCACGGGGCGCGCCTCAACGTTCGCCGCTTGACGGATCACGCCCGGGTTCATGCCTCTATTCTACGCTTCCCTCGCACCCCAGCGGGAAAGACGCGCGACGACCTCCTCGTCCGTCACCTGGTCAAACGACTCGTAGTACGCCCCCACAGCCGTGAAGTCCGCCGGGATTAGGACCGCAACCCACTCCCCCTGCGCCCCTAACCGCCCCGCGGCCTCCGGGCTCGCCACCGGCGCAGCCATCACCACGCGCGCCGGTCCCTGCTTTTGCAGCGCGAGGTGCGCGGCCTCCAGGGTGCTTCCGGTCGCCACCCCGTCGTCCACCAGCACCACGTCTCGATCCTTAAGGGGCACCTTAGGCCGCACGGCGCGGTAGCGGCGGGCCCGCTCGCGGAGCACCTCGAGCTGACGCGCGACCTCCGCCCGGAGGTACGCGGGACTGGCGAAGCGTTCCGCGTACGGTTGCTGCACGATATCCCCCTCCTCCGTAACCGCCCCGAGGGCAAACTCCGGGTTCCCCGGCGCGCCGAGCTTCCGAACCAGTACGACGTCCATCGTCCCGCCCAACACCTCCGCTAGCCGGTCCGCCACCACCACCCCGCCGCGCGGGATCCCGAGCACGACCGGATGCTCGAGGTCCAGCGGCTCGAGCAAGGCCGCGAGGCGCAACGCCGCGTCATCCCGGTCTCGAAAGCGCATGGTTCCTTCATCCTACTCCCACCGCGCACGGCCCGTATACTAAGAAGGTGCCGTACATCTCGGCCTTGAAGTAAAGGAGGTCCTATGCCCTGGTTCATTCCGCAGCCTGGGTTCCTCGAGCGGCTCACCGAGGAAGAAAAAATTCGCATGGGTACGATTTGCCCGCCGCGCACCTACCGGCGGGGGGAGGCGATTTTTCGGCCGGGAGACCCCTGCCAGGAGCTGGTCATCGTGCTGGACGGCACCCTTAAGGTCAGCCGGCTCACGGAGCGCGGGCAGGAGCGCATCCTGTACCTGGTTGGCCCAGGCGATATTCTCGGCGCAAACTTTCTCGATGCGAACGCCCAGTACCACGCGGAAGCCGTGTGCCTAAACGACGAGGTCCGGATCTGCCCGGTGAACCGCGAGCAGTTCATTCGGGTCGCTAAGGAGCTACCGAACGTCTCCCTGAGCCTTTGCGGGGCCCTAGCGCAACGACTTGAGCATCTGGAGGACCAACTCGAGGCCGCGACCGCTCCGGTCGCGGTGCGGTTGGGTCGGGTTCTGGTTTGGCTCGCGCAGCGTTTCGGCAAACCCGCCGAGGCGGGGTGGTACCGGATCGAAAGCGAGCTCCGTCAGGAGGACCTCGCGGCCCTGGCGGGCACCACGCGCGTCACGGTCACGCATACCCTGAGCATGCTGCGCCAGGCCGGCCTCGTGGAAGGCACGCGCGGCACGTACCATGTGCGGCTCGAGGAGCTCGAGGCGTACCTGGAGGACCTGGCGTGGGAGGATTAACCCACGCCAGGCGCTCATTTAGCTGAGGCCGAGGGAGCGTTTTAACCCCTTGAGGTTCCCGCGCATGAAGAGGAGCATCATGCCCAGGCCCAAAAGGAAGACCTGCCAATCCGCGACGGGCCATACCGCGTGCACACGCGGGTCGTGCGCCACGAGCCGCGCGCCGGCCCACACGATCACGAGCGCGCCCAAGAGGTTCAGCCAGGGCCAGCGGTTGAGCAGCCCTGCGATCCACGCCGAACCCAGCATCAGGATGGGGATCGAGAGGGCCAACCCGAAGACCAAAAGCCCCAGGTGCCCTTCCGCAGCGCCCGCAACCGCGAGAACGTTGTCCAAGCTTAGGGTGATGTCTGCCACGACGATGAGCGTCACGGCCTGCCAGAAGCCGTTGACGTTCTCGCTGAGTCTGCTGGCCTCCCCGTGATCCTCCATGAGGAGCTTGGCCGCGATCCAAAAGAGCGTGACCCCGCCGATCGCGCGGAGCAGGGGCACGTTCAACAGCAACGCGGCCAGAATCGTGAAGGCCACGCGCAACCCCACGGCACCGAGCGTCCCTACCAGGATGGCCTGGCGGCGCAGGCTGGCCGGTAGGTTTCGCACAGCCATGCCGATAACGACAGCGTTATCCCCTGCAAGCACAAGGTCGACGAGCACGATGCCGGCAACCTTGATCCAAAAGTCTTCCATCATGACTGGTTATCCAAAACGAATCGGTCCTCGGTCTCGTGGAGGCGCACCCGCTGGATGATCCGCTGGTCGTGTTCGGACTCGGGGTTCGTGGTCGCGATCACCGTGACGTAGTCCCGGATGGGGCTCCGCAACACCTTCTTGGTCAGGGTCTCCTCCACCTGGAAGATGCCCGCGGAGTTGTTCATGAGGACGCGGATCTCCACAGGGGTTTCCTTACCCTCGAGGATCATGACCTCGTCCACCGCGAGCGCGGAGATGGAGTGGATATCGATCGATCCCAACGCGAACGCCTTGCGGCCGCGCCCCTTGGTGATGTCCGTTCCGTCCGCTACCGCGGTCACCCCAGCCTCGATCGTGAGGGGGTCCGGGTTCAGGTCGTGGCTGTAGATCGAGTGGAGCATCATCGCCCGTAGCTCCACCCGCTGCTCGGGATCGTCGTAGATCGCCTCGAGGATCCGGTTCAGGATGGGTAGGGCGAGCGTGACCCCGAAGGCCTCGTGGTGCTCGCGGTGCACCTGGTTGCCGATGTCGTGCAGCATGGTGGAGAGGAGGACCACCAAGAACGCGTCGTCCAGGTCCCCGATCCCCGCCTCGACGGTGTCCGGTTTAACCCCCGCCCCCACCAAAAGCTGGAGGATGGCCACGGAAGCCGCGCCGGTAAGCAGGGCGTGCACGCGCCCGTGGTCGTTGTACCCCAGCTTGCGGACCGTGATGTAGTTGGCCATATCCCAGTGCCCCCGGGCCTCCGGATCCTCGGAAAGCAGTTCGTACGCCCTGGGGTCATGTAAAAAACTCGGTTGAGTAAGAGGGGAGCCCTTAGTCTGGTTCTGCCATGAAGCCGACTGAGGACTCCCCGAGCTCCATCGTACCCTGTCCCCACTGCGGAGCCACCCGTGAGGAGAGCGGGGGCTACCGCAGACGCAAGCTGCGCACCTTTCGGGGCATCCAGGAAGTCAGAGTCAAACGGATCCGCTGCGCCCAATGCAAGCGCCAGAAACGAGCTCTCTACCCGGAGGACTGCCCTAGAAGCCGCTGGTACGCGATCTCCATCCAGGAGCACTTCCTCATCCTCGCAAGCCATCGCGCCCCTGAAAGCGTCCAAAACGATCTCGCCAAGAACCTGGGCTTCCCCCTCACCCGTCCCACCCGCCTCCGCTGGCTCAGGTCCGCGGGGGCCAGGGCCAAACGGCTCCTTCAGCGGGAGAACCGTCTTCTCCGAGGGCGGGTGTACTGGGGGAGTGTGGATGAATGGGCCTTTGGCCGGGGCCCCAAGGGGTACGGGTACCTTTACTTTGAGGCTTGGACGGGTTGCCCGCTGTGGGGAGACCTTGGCCATCGGCGGCGTTACGAGCGGGTGCGGGAGCTCCTTTGGAGGTTACCTCCAAGGCTGGGGGTGGTTTCGGACGGGGCGCAGGAGGTAGGGGAGGCGTTGGGCTGGTTGGGGCGGAGGCTGCTTTGGGCCCGGTGCGCTTTCCACCTGATGCGGGAGGTACGGGCCAAGGTGGACCGGAAGGCGTGGGGGGAGATACGGGAGGGTCTGAGGGTGCTGCGGGGGCTTGGGCCTGGGGAGAGGGAGGCGTTCTTTTGGAAGGAGCTTCTGCCCCGGTGGGGTAAGGCCTTGGAGGGCTGGGTGCGGGCTTGGGAGGGGTTGCAGGAGGCTTGGGGGGCCGAGGTACCGCCTCCTTGGACAAACAACGTGGCGGAGGTAGGGCATGGGCGATTGTGGCGGCGGCGCAGGCGGAGGGTGTTGCGGAGCCTGGAGGTGGGGGAATCCTGGTTGATGGTGGGGCTTTACCGGATGCGGCATCGGCGGATTGGGGAAAAGAGCCCCTGGGAAAGGCTTACGGGAACTCTTTCCCCAGAGTGCTGGTGGAGGCCCCTGGTGGGGAGGATAAAAGGGTCAACTCAAAACTTGCACCTCCCGCATATCCCGCATAAACCTTCACCCCCTCCCCCCGGCGGCCAGAGACCCAGGGCATAGAGCTCCCGCAGGGCGACCTGCACCACGAGCTCAGGCAAGAGAACCCGCGCCGCCCGCTCCCTGGCCTCCCGCCAGCTTCCTTCCCCCTCCATGCCCACCCAGTGGGCCAACAGGTAGGCCAGAAGGGAAAGCACCAGAAAACGGTGCACCCCCAAAGCCGTCCGCTGCCCAAACTGCCCCAGGGAGAACTCGCTTTTCGCGGCGCGGAAGAAGTGCTCTATGGCAAACCGCCTCTTTCCCCAAGTGAGCGCCGTCCGGGGCGTGGCGGGAAAGGTGGCCACCACGTACCGCCACTCCCAGCCCCCTTGGGGCAGGGGGTAGCGGTACCAGGCCACCCAGACCGGGAAGGAAAGCCCCCAAAGGTAGACCCGGCTCCCCTGCCGCCTGAGGTCCCCAAGCCTCCCCCCTTCCCGCAGCCTCCGGTCCCGCCGCATCCCCACCACCGCTTCAAAACCCAACCGCTTCACCCCGAAAAGGAACCGGGTGGTGCCAAAGGCCGCATCCGCGGCCACCCGTATCCGGAAGGCCCGGCGCATCCAGGGGGGCAGAGAGGCCAGGAGGCTTAGGGCCAGGCGGGAGAGGGCCTTCTCCCCCTTGCCCCGCCAGAGGCGGTAGGCCCAAGGGATGCGGAGGTCTCCGTAGACGAGGTAGAGGACCACCAGATGGAGTCCCCACTTGCCGTGAAAAAAGGAGAGGGGCAGGGCCTGGAAACGGCCCCGCTTCTCCAGAGTGACTAGGTCCAGGACCACCAGGAGACGGGGCTTGGGGCCTTTTTTCTTTCTGGCCCGGTCCAGGGCTTTCTCGGCCTCTTTTCTTGCCAGGCGGATGAGAGCGCGGGTGGGCCAGGGGTAGCGGTTGAGGAAGCGAGAGAGGGCGGAGGGGGACTTGACCTGGCTGTGCTGGGGTCTGGCCTTGCCGTGGCCGTGGAGGAGGAGCAAGAGCAGGGCCTTGAGGGATTCCTGGAGGTGGGGGCTTGGCAAAAGGGCCAGGAGGGTCCAAAGTAGGGACAGGGCCGCTTGGGTCATGGCACCCGTCATCAGACGGGAAACCAGCGGCCCCTTTCAAGTGGTCCTGGCGCATAGGTATCCCCAGGGTGCATAAGTGCAAGTTTTGAGTCAACCGACTTTTTTACATGAGTCACGCCCTGAGGGCTTTGGGGTAGTCCGCCAACCCCTTGCGGATCGAATGGTCCGCCTCGACGTACAGCTTGGCGCGGGGACTCGCGACGTGAATCAAGCGGTTCGCCAACTCACTCCCCCTTGAACTCCGGCGCGCGTTTTTCCAGGAAGGCCCGCGTCCCCTCGCGCATGTCCTGCGTGCTGCAGGCCAGCCCGAACAAATCCGCCTCGATCTCCAAGGCTTCCGCGAGCGGTACGTCCGCACCGCGCGCCACGGCCTCCTTCGCGAGCGCGAGCGCGACCGGACCGTTCTTCAAGATGGTGCGGGCGAGGTCCTTCGCGGCCTCGAGGGCGTCCTCCGCCACCCGGTTCACGAGCCCCAGCTGCAAGGCCTCCTCCGCAGAGACGTGGCGGCCGGTCAGGATCAGGTCCAGCGCCCGGCCCTGGCCGATCAGGCGCGGCAGGCGCTGGGTCCCGCCAAACCCCGGGATCAGCCCCAGCCCCACCTCAGGCAGCCCCAGCTTCGCCTTCACGGAGGCCACGCGCAAATCACAGGCCAGGGCGAGCTCGAGCCCGCCCCCGAGGGCGTACCCGTTGATCGCGGCGATCGTGGGGACCGGCAGGGCGGCCACGGCGTTCATGACCTCCTGACCCAACAGGCTGTACTCGCGCGAGACGAACACGTCGGAAAGCGCGGCGATCTCGCTGATGTCCGCTCCCGCCACGAACGCCTTGCCCTCCCCGGTGAAGATCACCGCGCGGACCTCGGGGTCCTGGTGGATCACCTCCACGACCTCCGCTAGCTCGCGCAGCACCTCCCCGGAAAGCGCATTCAGCGCCTTAGGGCGCGCCAGGGTCACGAGGGCGATGCCGTCCTCGACCTCGTAGCGCAGGTGCTCGAACTCCGGGACCTCTAGAACGTACTCGTGCTCGTGCTCCGCCATCACACTACCTCCTTTAAGCGAACAAACGCCTCGAGGGCGGTGCGCACCATGCGATCCACGCCTCGTTGCAGGATCTCCTGGGCCACGAACTCGCTGTCCCCGATCTGGTTCGATACCACCAGCAGCGTGCCCGTGCGCACGCCGCGCATCTGCCCAATCAAGAACAGCGTCGCGGCCTCCATCTCGAACGCCATCACGCCAAACCGACTCCACGCCCGCGCTTCCTCAGGTGTGGTGGCGTAGAACGCGTCCTCCGTAGCGATGAGCCCCACGTGGTGCGGCACCTTCGCCGTCCTAGCCGCATCCACCAGGGCCTCGAGCACCTCGTAGCTCGGCACGGGTGCGTAGGGGCGGCCCTCCAGGTACTGGCGGGTGGTGCCGTCGAGCGGCACGGCCCCTTGTACGATGACGAGATCCCCCGCGGCCAAGCGCTCATCCACCGCACCGCACGTCCCCACCCGCACGAGAACCTTAGCCCCGAGTTGAACGAGTTCCTCCGCGACGATCGCGGTGGAGGGGCAGCCCATGCCGGTGGTTTGCACGGAGACCGGGACCCCCTTATAGGTACCGGTAAACCCGAGGAGGGAGCGGTACGTGTTGTACGGGCGCGGGTTCTCGAGGAAGTTCTGAGCGATGTACTCCGCCCGCCCCGGATCCCCGGGCAACAATACAAAAGGAGCGATGTCGGAAGGGTTGGCGCGAACGTGAAGTGGGCTCATACGTCCTTAGAATACAGGACCCAGCCTCAGCTCGAGGTCAGGCCCACAAGAAGCCGCCCTCCCTCCAGGCGATACACCGGCACGTCCCGGGCCAGGGCCTCGTCGTGCGTGGCGAGGAGAACCGCGCTCCGCACCTCACGGGCCAGCTCGAGCAACAAGGCGTACACCCGCCAGGCGTTCTCTCGGTCGAGGGCGCCCGTAGGTTCATCCGCGAGGACCAGCCGGGGGCGGTTGTACACCGCGCGGGCGACCGCGACCCGCTGCCGCTCCCCACCGGAGAGGGCCGCGGGGCGCTGGTGCTGCCTTGCACCGAGCCCCACGCGCTCCAAAAGCGCCCGGCCCCAGTCCCAGTCCGGCGTGCCCGCGATCAAACCGGGCAGCACGACGTTCTCCAGGGCGGTGAGTTCGGGGAGCAGGTAGTGGTGCTGGAAGACCAGCCCCACGTACCGCCGCCTCAGGCGAGCGAGGCGTTCCTCCCCAAGCCGCGTGACCTCCACTTCTCCCCAGTACAAGCGCCCCTCCTGCACGCGCAGAATTCCCGCCAGGAGGTGAATCAGCGTGGTCTTCCCTGATCCGGAAGGCCCCAGCACCACCCGCACCTCCCCCGGCGCGAGGCGGAGCTCGAGGTCATCAAAGAGCCGAACCCCAGGGTAGGCGTGTCGAATCCCCTCAGCCCTAAGCACCACGCCCCCTATCCTACTTTCCAAAGCCCCGTGAAAACTGTTAAGTTTGTATCGATGCTCGCCGATACGAACATCCTCGCCCAAAGCCCCTTGTTCGAGGGCGTGCCCCCCGGTGCCTTGGAGATCGCGCGTGAGGCGTTCCAGACGCTGAGCTACGCGGCGGGCAAGAAGGTGTTCGAGGCCGGGGATCCCGGAGAAGCCCTGTATATCGTGCAGTCCGGGCGGATCAAGATCTACCGCACGAACCTGGACGGCAAGGAGAAGGTGCTGGCGTACCTGAACCCCGGGGATTTGTTCGGGGAGATGAGCCTGGTGGAGGAGATCCCCCGCAGCGCGACCGCCCTCGCGCTGGAAGACACGGTGCTGCTCGCCCTGTACCGGCAGGAGTACTACGGCCTGACGCGGCGGTACCCCGAGGTTGCCCATAACCTCGCCCGGATCCTCGCGCGCCGGCTGCGCGAGATGAACCTCGAGGTGGAGGTCCTCTCCTTCGAGGAGGCCCGCGGGCGGGTGGCGTACGCGCTCCTCAAGCTCTACCGGCACCGGTACGGCGAGCAAAGCCCCCAGGGGTGGCGGGTACCCGCGACGCACCAGGAGCTCGCACTCATGGCGGGCACGAGCCGCGAAACGGTCACCCGCGTGCTGCACGCCCTGAGGGACGAGGCCATCCTCCGGTTGCTGCCGGGAACGGTAGAGATTCTGGACACGGCGGCGCTCGAAGAGGTCCTGTACGGTCTGCGATGATGAAGATCGAGATCGCTCCTTCCATCCTCTCCGCGGACTTCGCGCGGCTCGGCGAAGAGGTGCGCGAAGCCGAAGCGGCCGGAGCGGACCGGATCCACGTGGACGTGATGGACGGCCGGTTCGTTCCCAACCTCACCATGGGCGTCGTGGTGGTGGAGGCCCTGCGGCGCGTCACCCGGTTGCCCCTCGAGGTGCACCTCATGATCGTGGAGCCCGAGCGCTTCCTCGAGGCCTTCGCCCGTGCCGGCGCGGACCTGTTGATCGTGCACCCCGAGGCTACCCCGCACGCGCACCGGGCCATCCAACAAATCAAGGAGCTCGGGGTCCGGGCGGGCCTCGCGGTGAACCCCGCCACGCCCCTTGCGTGGTTCGAGGACCTCCTCCCCGAGCTGGATCAGGCGCTTTTGATGACGGTAAACCCAGGGTTCGGGGGCCAACGCTTCCTCGAGCAGAGCCTTCCCCGCCTCGAGCGGCTCCGCGCGATGCGGGACCGGCTCAACCCCGCCTGTCGGATCGAGGTGGACGGCGGCATCAACCCCGAGACCGCCCCCCGCGTGGTCCAGGCCGGGGCGGAGGTGCTGGTGGCGGGCTCGAGTGTGTTCAATGCGCGGGCCAGCGTGGCCGAGAACCTGAACGCCTTACGGAGGAGCCTTGCGCCTCAGGGTTGAGCTCGCTCCTCGCGCAGAAATGACCTTTCCCGACGTGGTCATCGTGGTGGACGTGATCCGCGCCACCACCACGGCCGTGGCCTTCCTCGAGGCGGGCGCTCGGACCGTGCACTTCACCGCCAGCCCCGAGGCCGCCCGGGCCTTCCGGACGCGCGGCGCGCTCGTCGCGGGCGAGGTGGGCGGCCTGCCCCCCGAGGGGTTCGACCTGGGGAACAGCCCGCGCGAGGCCCTGGCCGCGCCTGTGCGCGGCCGGGAGGTGGCGATGAGCACCACGAACGGCACCCGCGCGGCTATCCTCGCCGCCCAAACCGCGCGGCACGTGCTCTTGGGATCCCTCTACAACGCGCCGGCCGCCGCTCGCCTCGCGCGCGCCCTGGCGCGCGAGGAGGTCGCGGTGCTGTGCGCGGGCAAGGAGGGCCAGCCGGGCCTGGACGACACCTACACCGCGGGAGTCATCGCCGAGCTACTCCGTGCTGAGGGCCCGCTCTCACCGAACGACGGGGCTTGGATCGCCTTCGCTACGCGCGAGGCCTACCCCACCCCGCTCGAGGCCCTGCGGCGCTCCGCCGCCGCGGCGGCACTCGAGCGGGTGGGGCTCGAGGCGGACGTGCCGTTCTGCGCGCAGATCGGGGGTTCGGCGCTGGTGCCGGTGCTCAAAGGACAGGCCCTCGACGCGCTGGCCTTCGTCCCTTACGCGTAAACCGCCCGCAGCTGGGCCGCGCGCTCCGCCAGCGCGGGCAGGGCCTCGAGCTGCACCCCGGCCTCGAAGCCCTGACGCGCGAGGTGCGGCAGCACGACCTCCGTGGCGAGGTTCCCCACGAGCGCGTCCCCCGCGAACGGGCACCCGCCGATCCCCGCGAGGGCCCCCTCGAGCCAGCGCACCCCCGCCGCAAGGACCGCGTCCACCTTGGCCACCACCCCCTCGGGGCGCGCGTGGAGGTGCGCGCCGATCCCTTCGGGACCGAAGGCCTGCACCACGGCCTCGAGGGTCTTCTGGATGACCTCCGGCGTGGCCACGCCGTAGGTGTCCGCGATCGCGATGCGGTGCACCCCGCGCTCCCGCAACCGCCCCACGAACTCCACCACCTTCTCCGGGCTCCAGGGGTCCCCGTAAGGGTTCCCGAAGCCCATGGAGAGGTAGATCACCAGGTCCAGCCGACCCGCGGTGGCCTCGAGGACACGGTCCACGAGGGGCCAGGAGGCCTCGATGGAGCGGTTGGTGTTCTTCTTCTGGAAGGTCTCGCTGACGGAGAAGGGGTACCCTACCGCGGTGAGGTTCGGGGCGTTGAGGGCCCGCTCGAGGCCCTTCTCGTTCGCGATGATCGCGAGGTACTCGCGCCCTTCGGGGGCGGGGAGGGCCTCGAGCACCGCTTGACCGTCCCGCATCTGGGGCACCCACTTGGGCGAGACGAAGCTGGTCAGGTCCAAGCAGCGGAACCCGGCCTCCAAGAGGCTCTTGAGGAAGGCCACCTTCTCCGCGGTGGGGATGAAGGTCTTGAACCCCTGCCAGGCGTCGCGGGGACACTCCACCCAACGCACCTCGGCCACGACACACCTCCTTAAACCTGGAACACCCCTACGCGCATCTCCGCCGGCTCTGCGTCCAACGCGCAAGCCTCGAGGGCCCGGATGAGGCGGGTGCGGGTCTCGTGGGGGAAGATGATCTCATCGATCCAGAGCCGGGCCGCGGCGTACCGGGGGTCGAGCTGCTCCTCGTAGCGGCCCTTGATCTTCTCGTAGAGCTCCTGGAGTTCTGCGTCGGAGGGCTCCTTCCCTTCGCGCTTGAGCTGGGCCACCTGGATCTCGAGGAGGGTCTTCGCGGCCTGCGCGCCGCCCATCACCGCGTACTTGGCGCTCGGCCAGGCGAAGATGAAGCGCGGCGCGTAGGCCTTGCCGGCCAGGGCGTAGTTGCCCGCGCCGAAGCTCCCGCCTAGGATCAGGGTGATCTTCGGGACGACCGAGTTCGACACGGCGTTGACGAGCTTCGCGCCCCGGCGGATGATCCCGGACTGCTCGGATTCCTTGCCCACCATGAAGCCCGAGACGTCCTGCAGGAAGAGGAGGGGGATGCCCATCTGGTTCACGTCGAGGATGAAGCGGGCTGCCTTGTCCGCCGCTTCGGCGTAGATCACGCCCCCCACCTCGATCTTGCCCTTCTTCTTGATGATCAGCCGCTGGTTCCCCACGATGCCCACCGGGTACCCGCCGATGCGGGCGAACCCGGTGACGAGCGTCTCGCCGTAGCCGGCCTTGTACTCGAGGAACTCCGAGCCGTCCACGATCCGCGCGATGACCTCCCGCAGGTCGTAGGGCCGCGAGCCGTCGGGGCTCACCAGGCCGTAGAGGTCCTCAGCCTCGTAGGCCGGCGGGACGGGGTCCTTGCGCTCGAGCGCCCAGCGCGCCAGCTTGGGGGCGGCGTAGAGCGCGGCGAGCTTGCGGATGCGTTCGATCGCGGCTTCGTCGTTGGGCTCGTAGAAGTCCACGGTGCCGCTCACCTCGTGGTGCATGCGCGCGCCCCCGAGCTCGTCGGAGGTCACCTCTTGACCGATGGCGGCCTTGACGAGCGCGGGCCCCGCGAGGTAGAGCCCGGACCCTTCGGTCATGATGAGGGCGTCGGTCATGACCGGAAGGTACGCGCCGCCCGCGACGCAGTTCCCCATGATCGCGGCGATCTGAGGGATGCCCAGGGCGGACATGCGGGCGTTCAGGTAGAAGACCCGCCCGAAATCGTCCTGGTCCGGGAAGACCTCGTCTTGTAGGGGCAGGAACACCCCGGCCGAGTCCACGAGGTAGACCGTGGGGATGCGGTTCTCGAGGGCGATCGTCTGGGCGCGGATGACTTTTTTCGCGGTGATGGGAAAGAAGGCCCCGGCCTTGACGGTCGCGTCGTTCGCGATGATCATCCAGTCCCGCCCGGCGATCCGGCCGATCCCGGTGATCGTGCCGCCGCTCGGCGCGCCGCCCCACTCCTGGTACATGCCCCACCCCGCGAAGGTCATGAGCTCCTCGAAGCGGGTGCCCGGGTCGATCAGACGCGCGATGCGTTCTCGGGCGGTCAGGCGGCCCTTCTTGTGCTGGCGGGCGATGGCCTTCTCCCCGCCCCCCTTGCGCACCGTCTCCAGGGCGTGGCGGAACTCGGAGATGAGCGCGACCCAGTCGTCCTTGTTCTGCTTAAACACCGGGGTTTCGCGGTCCTCGGGCTTGAGGCGCGTCTCGATCATGCGTCCCTCCGGAATAAAGTCTACCGGATTTCGAGCCTGGAGAGTAAAAACCGTTAGGTCTCCGGTCGGGGCAGGCTCCGGCGGCGGCGCTGCGCTTCCCGGTCCACCCGCTCGTTCTCCGGGTGGCCCGCGTGCCCCTCGACCCAGCGCCAGCGCACCTCGTGGCGACGGATCTCCTCGAGGAGCGCCCGCCACAAGTCCTGGTTCTTCACCGGCGCCCCCGCGCGCGTCCGCCACCCGTTACGCTGCCAGCGCTCGAGCCACCCCTCGGCGAAGGCCTTCTGGAGGTACTGGCTGTCCGTGTACACCACCACCACGCACGGGCGCTTCAACGCGCGGAGCGCCTCCAACGCCGCGCGGAGCTCCATGCGGTTATTGGTGGTCGCGGCCTCCCCGCCCGAGAGCAGCTTCTCTCGGCCCTCGTAGCGAAGCAGCGCAGCCCACCCGCCCCGCCCGAACCGGTCGGCGGAGCCGTCCGTGTACACCTCGACGTAAGGGCGCGTCACGGCCCAAGCATAGAGGCCTCGCCCCCAGGGCGCAAGCCCACGTGTGCCTCCGCACCGCCCGCCCCCCCGTCCCCTTGCTATACTGGGTTTAAGCCCAACGGAAAGGGGATCCCGGATGCGCTCATCCGCCCACGCCGCGCCCCGCGAAGGGCACCTCACCGTAA
The DNA here is from genome assembly GCF_000195335.1 of Marinithermus hydrothermalis DSM 14884. Classification (NCBI taxonomy): domain Bacteria; kingdom Thermotogati; phylum Deinococcota; class Deinococci; order Thermales; family Thermaceae; genus Marinithermus; species Marinithermus hydrothermalis. The sequence goes on along the minus strand of NC_015387.1, from coordinate 891,003 downwards.
CCAGCCCCGCCGATGGCCGCACGCTCGGCGAGGTGCCCATCACGCCCCTCCCCGAGGTCGCCGCGGCCGCCGAACGCGCCGCGCGGGCCTTCGCCGACTGGCGGCGCACCCCGCTCGAGACGCGGCTGGGCCGCCTCCGCCGCCTCCGCCGCGCCCTCATCCAGCACCGGCACGAGATCGCCGAGCTCGTCGCCCTCGAGCAAGGCAAACCCCTCACCGAGGCGCTGCTCCTCGAACTCATCCCCGCCCTGGATACCCTCTCCTACCTGATCCACCACGCGCCGCGCCTCGCCGAATCCCCGGCCGCGCCCCCCCACAACCCCTTCTTCCAGGGTCGGCGGGCCCACTACCGCTTCAAGCCGTACGGCCCCTGGGCGGTCATCACCCCCTGGAACTACCCCTTCGCGATCCCCTTCGTGCAGCTCATAAGCCTCGCCATCACCGGCAACGTCGCCCTCCTCAAACCCTCCCCCTACACCCCCCTCACCGCCCAGAAGATCGCCCAACTCTTCCAAGAGGCCGGTTTTCCCCCGAACTGGGTGCAGCTCATCCAGGGCGGAGCTGCCCAGGCCGAGGCCCTGATCACGCACCCCGAGGTGCGGGGGGTCCTCTTCACCGGCAGCTCCGCGACCGGCCGCAAGGTCATGGCCCTCGCCGCCCAGGGCCCCAAGAAGGTCCTTCTCGAGCTGGGCGGCAAGGACGCGGCCATCGTCTTGGACGACGTCAATCTCGAGCTGAGCGCGCGGGGCATCGCGTGGGCCGCCACGATGAACGCCGGCCAGACCTGCGCCGCGATCGAACGGGTCTACGTTCAAGAACGCATCTACCCCGGGTTCACCGAACGGCTCCAGGCTGAGCTCGAGGCCCTCCGGGTCGGCCACCCGCTCGCGCCCGGCGTGGACGTAGGCCCCCTCATCGCACCGTTCCAAGTGGAGAAGGTCGCGCGCCTGGTGGAGGCGGCCCGCGCCCAAGGCGGCCAGGTGCGCACCGGCGGGCGGCGGCTCGAGGCGCTGGGCCCCCACTACTACGCCCCTACCCTCGTCGCGAACCCCCCGGCCGAAACCCCCTTCATGTGCGAGGAGGCCTTCGGCCCGGTCGTGGGGGTGGTGCCGGTACGGGACGAGGTTGAGGCCGTCCGGGCGGTGAACGCAAGCCCCTACGGCCTCACCGCGAGCCTCTGGACGCAAAGCTCCCGGCGGGCCCAAGCCCTCGCGCCGCAGCTCGACGTCGGGGTCGTGACGGTCAACCACCACGCGGACACGTACGCCGAGGCCGCGGGAGCTTGGGGCGGGGTGAAGGGCTCGGGGTTCGGGCGCACGCACGGCCCGTTCGGGCTTTTAGAGTTGGTGCAGCTCCAGTACATCAGCGAGGCGTACCCGCGCGCGCCGGCCTTGTGGTGGTACCCCTACACCGAGCGCCTGCACCGCGTGATCGACGCCACCCTCATCCTGGTGGGTGAGCCCGGCCTTTCCCGCAAGCTCCTCGCCGCGGTGCGCTTGTTCCCTCACCTGGGGTACCTTGCGCGCCGGCTGCCCCTACACCGGGTGCTGCCCGCGCTACTGCGGTACGCGCGCTAACCCAATCCCCAGATCCGGGCCGGGGCCAGCTCCACCAGGTTCCCCGCCGGGTCGTACACGTACAGGCTCCGCCCGCGCGGCCACTCGGCCCAGTAGGTCGTGTACCCCAGCCTCCGGAGCTTCTCGTCCCAACCGGGCAGCTCGGCCTCGTCCACGCGAAACGCCACGTGCACGCTCCCCCGGGCCCCGTGCGGCGGTAGTGCGGCCTCCTCTTCGGTCTCCTTCGGGTTAAACACCAAAAACACCCCGCGTCCCGCGCGGAAAAACGCGTGCCGGGGCGGCTTAAAAGCGAAGCACTCGAGGCCCAGCACCCCCTCGTAAAAGGCGCGCGCCGCCTCGAGGTCCTCGGCGTACACGCAGGTTTCGATGACCTCCATCCCCCCTACTCTACCCCCTCGCGCGGCCCACGGCACACGCCCAACCCCCGCCCGCCACCGGCCGCAGACGCACCTTAAAATCAATACATAAAGCAAAATCCTTCGTTACAGGAACTCATCTCGCTCCAAGGCAGACGCGTCCTGATCACGGGCGCGGCCTCCGGCATCGGGCGGGCCGTCGCCCACCGGATGGCAGAGGCGGGCGCGGAACCGGAGCTCGTGGACCGGAACCGGGAGCGGCTCATGGCCACCGCTCGGGAACTCGAGGCCTACGGCCAGCGGGTCGAGGCCCACGCGGTGGACCTCGCGGACCGCGCCACGATCGAGGCCTTGTGGAACCGTCTGCAAGGGCGCACCCCGGACACCCTGATCAACAACGCCGCCCTCTACCCCAGCCGGCCCTTCACCGAGGTGGACGAAGCCTTCTACCGACGGGTGATGGTCGTGAACCTCGAGGGCCCAATCTGGATGTGCCGGCGCATGATCCAGGATCGCGGTGCCCAGGGCGGCGTGATCCTCAACATCGCCTCCATCGAGGCCCTCCTGCCCTTCAAGGCGGACCTGTCCGTGTACAGCACGAGCAAAGCCGCGGTGATCGCCCTGACCCGGGCCCTCGCCCGCGAGCACGCCCGGCATGGGTTCCGCATCAACGCCCTCCTCCCCGGGTGGACGCGCATCCCCGGAGCGGACCAGGTCGCCCGCCGGGGCCTGCTGGGCCTCGACTGGCGGGTCCTTCGGGCCGGTCTCGAGTTCCACCAGCGGCTCCCCATCGGACGCCCGGCCCCCCGGACGAGATCGCGCGCATGGTGCTGGTCCTGGCGAGCGACCTGGCGGCGTACGTGCACGGGGCCGTGATCCCCGTGGACGGGGGATTTCTCTCCGCGTAAGCTACTCCCACTCGATCGTCGCGGGCGGCTTGGAGGTCACGTCGTACACCACCCGCCCGATCTCCGGGACCTGGCGGGTGATCTTGCGGGCCACCTCGTCGAGGAACTCGAGGGGCAGCCGGGCCCAGTCCGCGGTCATGCCGTCCACGCTGGTGATCGCGCGCAGGGCGAGGACGTACCCGTAGTGCCGTTCGTCCCCCACCACCCCCACCGAACGCACGGGGGTCAGGACCGCCAGGGCCTGCCAGGTCTCGTGGTAGAGGCCCCAGGCCTTGAGGGTGCTGATGAAGAGGTCGTCCGCGCGGCGTAGGATCTCGAGCTTCTCCCGGGTGACCTCGCCCAGGATGCGGATCGCCAGGCCCGGTCCCGGGAAGGGGTGGCGTAAGCGGATCGTGTCCGGAAGCCCCAGGAGAAGGGCCAGCTCCCGCACCTCGTCCTTGAAGAGGTAGCGGAAGGGCTCCAGCAGCTCAAACCCCAGGTCCTTCGGGAGGCCGCCCACGTTATGGTGGCTTTTGATGTTCGCCGCGCCCGCGCCTCCGGCGGACTCGATCACGTCCGGGTAGAGCGTGCCCTGGGCGAGGAAGGTAAAGGGCCCTAGCTCCCGCGCCTTCTCTTTGAAGACCTCAACGAACTCCCGCCCGATGATCTTGCGCTTGGCCTCGGGGTCGGTCACCCCCTCCAGCGCCGCCAAGAAACGCTCGGAGGCGTCCACCGTAACGAGGTTCACCCCAAGGGGTTTCAGGGCATGCTCGACCTCGGCCCGCTCCCCCAGGCGCAACAACCCGTGATCCACGAAGACCGCGACGTGATCCACGCCCGCGCGGGCCAACAGCAGCGCGAGGGTGCTGGAATCCACCCCGCCCGAAACCGCGAGCAACACGCGCTCCTCCCCCACGCGCTCCCGCACCTCCCGGACGAGGCTCTCTAAGGTGTGCTCCGGCGTCCAGTCCCGCGCCACGCCGGCTGCCTCGAGGAAGTTCTCCAGGATCTCCGCGCCCTTAGGAGTGTGCACCACCTCGGGGTGGAACTGCACCCCAAAGACGCGGCCGTCCGGGGACTGGATCGCCGCGACCGGGTTCTCCTCGGTCTCGGCCACTACCCGCCAGCCCCGGGGCAGCTCGGTGACCGCGTCCGAGTGGCTCATCCAGACCTGCACCTCCCCGGCCAGCCCGTCAAACAACGGCCCCTCGTAGCGCGTGAGGACGGCCTTGCCGTACTCGCGGCGGCCGGCGCGCTCCACCCGCCCCCCGTAATGCTGGGCCAGGTACTGCATCCCGTAACAGATGCCGAGGATGGACAGGCCCATCTCGAGCACACCCGAGTGCGGTCTCGGCGCCCCCGGATCGAAGACCGAGCTCGGCCCACCGGAAAGGATGATCGCCTGGGGGTTTTGCGCTTGGATTTCCTCAAGGGAAGCGGTGCCGGGCAGGATCACCGAGTACGCCCGCAGCTCCCGCACGCGGCGAGCGATCAAACGGGTGTACTGCGAGCCGAAGTCGAGGATGACTACGCTCATGGCCCCCAGTCTACCGGGACTCCAACCGCACCGTCACGCCCCGCCCCTCCGGCGGCACGCTAAGCAGAATCTCCTTCGGGCGGTACCCCGCCGCTTGGATGCGCAACCGGTACGCACCCGGCACGTCAAACGAGACCGGCCCGGGAATCTGCGCGATGACCCCGCCCGGCGCCAGGCTCGAGCCAGGCGGCGGCTCGACCAGCTCGAGGGTAGCCTCGTGGCCCTGGGGTTCGAGGTTGAACCAGACCACGTACCCCTCCGCCTCCGGGGGTTGCGCCGGACGGCTCCAGAACCACCATGCCGCAACGATGCCCAAAAGCGCGAGGGCCCACACCACCCCCCGCACCCACCTGCCAAGGGTGGGTTTGGGCGGCTCGAGCACGTCGAAGGCGGGTTCTGCGCTTTCCTCGATGCGGATCACCCGTCCGGCCGGGGGGGTGGGGCGCTCTACCGGCGCCTCACGGTACACCTCCCCGTCCTCCACCCGGACCGCGGAACGCGCCTCCGCTTCGGAAGGCTTAGGTGTTTCCTCGGTGGGTGGGGGCGCCCCGGCCGCCTCGGGCTCAGCAGCGGGCGGTGGGGTGGGGGAAGGCTCGGGAGGCGCGGTTTCCTCCTTAGGCGTCTCCATGGGCGGGTTGCGGTCGGACTGGGAAACAGGCGCTTCCTCGTGCTTGGGTTGGACGTTCGGCCCTCCCACGAGCGCGGTGATCTCCTCGAGCGCCTTGGGTTCCGCAAACGCCTCGGCGACCTCACGCAGCGAGAGGTTCCCCGCGGCAAAGGCTTCCAGCACCGGCGCGTAAGCCCAGGCCATCCAGGACTCCCCAGCGAGCGCCTTCAGCGCCTCCACCACGCCAACCTCGTCCGGGGTTTGGTGAGCCGCGGGCACCCCCAGCCCCTCAATCCAGATGTTGGGGCCTTTAACCCATAGCCGTTCAACGCCCAGCCGTCCGTGGGTGAGGCCCAGGGTGTGAGCCTCGAGAAGGGTGGCCAGGAGGCGTCGGGCCCAGCCGAGGAGGCGCTCCAGGTCCGCCTCGTTCCGGTAGCGTTCGGCAGGCACCGCTCCAAAAGGCAGCTCGGCCACCCACGCGTGATCCATTGCTTCCTTCCAGGGAAGGATGCCGTCTAACTGGATTTTCGGCAGCGGCCCCTCAACGGGGCGGTACACCAGGACAGGCGCGCCGGTCAATACGTCCTGCCCTTCGTGGACGGTGATGGTTCCTTCTTGGAACCGGACCCGTTTCAAGAGGTACGGGCCGAGGCTTTCCACATTCCTGATTATACGCACTTTTCTCGATCGGATCGGGTCTAATGCGTCTCATTCTTTCATTGACACCTCTTTTCCTCAGCCCCTATAATTGGTTGAGGATGAAGTCGCGCGCTCCCGCCCCGATGCACCGCCCCACCACCCCGGGCGGTTTTTTGCGGGCAGGGGGGAAAGGAGCAGGGATGCAGTACAAGGTAACGCTCTCCACCGAGGAAATCATTCGGGGCCTTAAACATTACCGCCGCATTGCCAAGCAAGACGTCCTCCGCTCGCCGGAAACGCCGAACCCCGAGGTGTTCAAGATGCACGCCGAGGCGCGGCGGGAGGTGTACGCGCAGCTGGCGGAGATCGCGGAAACTAAAGGGCCCGACGAGGTGGTTGCATACGCCCTCGACTTGTACAAGTCCCTGCCTTTCGTGACCGGCACGGCGGAGGATGCCTACCCGGAGATCAAGGGGAAGGAGAACGCGTTGGAGAACTTCTTCCTCATGATCGGGCTGGACCCTAAGGTCCGCCGGGAAGCGCGGAAACAGCGGAAACCCGTGGAGTAACCCCCGCTCCGGGGGGAGGGGAGGCCCCTCCCCCCGCCTTGTTTTGGGAGGAGGCATGACCCTAGAGGAACTCGCGGCCAAAGCCCAGGCGTGTACCGCGTGTCGCCTCGCCGAAGGGCGGCACACCGTGGTCTTCGGGGAAGGCGACCCGGACGCACAACTCATGATCGTAGGTGAGGGGCCCGGCGCGGATGAGGACGCCCAAGGCCGTCCTTTTGTGGGCAAGGCCGGGCAGCTTCTCAACCGCATCCTGGAAGCGGCCGGCATCCCCCGCGAGTCCGTGTACATCGCGAACATCGTGAAGTGCCGCCCCCCCGGGAACCGCAACCCCTTGCCCGACGAAGCGAAGATCTGCACGGGCCTGTGGCTCAGCAAACAAATCGAGCTGATTCGCCCCCAGATCATCGCGCCCCTGGGTTCCGTAGCCGCGCAGTACTTCCTCGGGGAAAAGATCTCAATCACCAAGGTGCGGGGCAACTGGTACGAGTGGCACGGGATCAAGATCTTCCCCATGTTCCACCCCGCCTACCTGCTCCGTAACCCCTCACGCGCCCCCGGAAGCCCCAAAGCCCTCACGTGGCGGGACATCCAGGAACTCAAAAAGACCCTGGATGCGCTTGGACCCAAGCCCGAGCGGCGGATCCGCACCGTCACGCAAGAACCGCTCTTTTAATGCCCTGGCGCCTCCTCCTGCTCCTCGGAGCCAACCTAGCCATAGGCTGGGCGCTCTACCTCAACACGGTGGCGGGCGCGTACCCGCTCGGCCCCAACCTCCTCGCCGCCCTCGCCCTCCTCGCGGTCGTCTGGGCGTACCTCAAGAAGCCCAAGCCCTAAATGAAATGGACCGGCCCCCTATACGCCCCCCCGCGCTACATCCCGGAGACCTGGTGGGCGTCGTCTCCCCCTCCGCACCCACGGCCCACCACACCCCCCGGCGCTTTAAGCGCAGCGTCGCCCACCTCCAGCGGCTCGGGTTTCGCGTGAAGGTAGGGCCCCATACGCTCAACCACCATCACCACACCGCAGGCACCGTAGAGGAACGCCTCGAGGACCTGCACGCGATGTTCGCGGACCCCGAGGTCAAGGGGATCCTCTGCACGATTGGTGGACACAACGCCAACGCGCTGCTCGAAGGCCTGGACTACGCGCTCATCCAAAACAACCCCAAGGTGTTCCTTGGCTACAGCGACATCACCGCCCTGCACCTAGGGATGCACACCCAGACTGGCCTCGTCACCTTCCTCGGGCCGGCCCTGCTGCCCCAGTTCGGGGAGGCCGACGGCCTCCACCCTTACACCCGGCGCTACCTCGAGGCCGTCCTCATCGAGGGCCGAGCCCCGCTCGAGCTCGAGCCCTCGGAGATCCTCATCCACGAACACCTTCTCTGGGACGAAGAGGACAACCGCCCTCGGCGGGCCGAGCCGCACCCCGGACCCAAGGTCTTGCGTCCGGGAACGGCACAAGGCCCCGTGATCGCCGGGAACCTCGGCACGATGCTCGCCCTGTGCGGCACCCCCTTCTTCCCGAACCTCGAGGGCGCGATCCTGTGTGTGGAGGAGGATGAAACGGAAAGCCCGGCCTCCGTGGACCGGTTCCTGACCCAGCTCCGCCTCATGGGGGCCTTCGCTAAAATCCGCGCGCTCCTCGTCGGCCGGTTCCACCCCAAGGTGGGGTTCGGCCCGGAGGACCCGCTCGAGGCGGTTCTACTCCGGGCCACCGCGGGGTACGACCTCCCCGTCGCCTACGGGTTCGACTTCGGGCACACCGACCCCATGTTCACCCTGCCCATCGGGACTCAGGCCCGCGTGGCCTTCGGTACGGAGGCCCGGGTCTGGCTGCTCGAGCCTGCGGTCAGTGTTTAAAGTGCCGCACCCCGGTGAACACCATGGCAATCCCCGCCTCCGCGGCCGCTCGGATCGAGTCCTCGTCCCGCTTGGAGCCGCCGGGCTGGATGATCGCCCGCACGCCGTGCTGGGCCGCGAGCTTCACCACGTCGTCAAACGGGAAGAACGCGTCCGAGGCCAATACCGCGCCCTGGGCCTCCGCTCCCGCCTGCTCTAGGGCGTGCCGGGCCGCCTCGACGCGGCTGGTCTGCCCCACCCCGATCCCCAGGGTCTGCCCGTCCTTCGCCACCACGATCGCGTTCGAACGCACGTGCTTCACCACCGTCCACGCAAAGCGCAGGTCCGCCCACGCGGCCTCATCAGGCGCCTCGGGCGTCACGACCCGAAGGGCGTCCTCCACGAGGTTCAAGGCGTCGCCTTCCTGCAGCAGCACCCCGCCCCGCAAGCGCTTCATGTCCAGGTACGCCCCCCGCGCCGGTGCGGGCACCCGCAAAACGCGCAGGTTCTTCTTCGCCGCCAAGACCCGCAGCGCGCCCTCCGTAAACTCCGGCGCGAGGAGTACCTCAAGGAAGACCGGCTTCAGTTCGAGGGCCGTGGCCTCGTCCACCGGCCGGTTGAAGGCCACGATCCCCCCGAAGATCGAGATCGGGTCGGCCGCGTACGCCTTCCGGTAAGCCTCGAGCGGCCCCGCCCCCACCCCCACGCCGCAGGGGTTCTGGTGCTTGATCGCGACGCACGCGGGCGCGTCGAACTCACTCACCAGGTTCCACGCGGCCTCGGCGTCCCCGTAGTTGTTGTAGCTCATGGCCTTGCCCTGGAGGACCTCCGCCTCAAGGAGCGGCCCGACCTCCCCCTCCACGCGGTAGAGGGCCGCGGCCTGGTGCGGGTTCTCCCCATAGCGCAGGTCCGAGACCTTCTCCAAAGCCAAAAAGCGCTGCTTCGGGAAGGGTTTGTCCGCGAGCCAGTTCGCGATGGCCGCGTCGTACGCCGCGGTGTGCGCGAACGCCTTCCAAGCCAGCCGCCGCCTGAACTCCGGGGAAACCCCTTCCCGCAAGGCCGCGAGCACCGCCGGGTAGTCGTCCGGGTCGCAGACCGGGAGCACCGCGGCGAAGTTTTTCGCCGCGGCCCGCAGCATCGCTGGCCCGCCGATGTCGATGTTCTCGATGCACTCCTCGAACCCCGCCCCGCGCGCGACCGTCTCGCGGAAGGGATAGAGGTTCACCGCGAGCACCTCGATGCGCGGGATGCCCTGCGCTTGAAGCTCCGCTTCGTGCTCCGGCGTGGGTTTGGCGAGGAGTCCCGCGTGGATGCGCGGGTGCAGGGTCTTCACGCGCCCCTCTAGGATCTCCGGGAAGCCCGTCACGTCGGAGACGTAGGTGACCTCGAGACCGGCGTCCTCTAGCGCGCGGTACGTCCCGCCGGTGGAGACCAGCTCGAACCCGAGCGCCTTGAGTCCCTGGGCGAACTCGACCAGCCCCCGCTTGTCCGAAACCGAAAGCAAAGCCCGCATGGAGGCATTTTACCGGGTCAGGGCCTCCCGCCGCCGCGCGGGCCCTCTAACCCAGCCCCACACGAGCAGGACCCCGGCCACCCCCAGCGCCCAGTCCCCGAAACGCACGTACGGGGTGGTGCCGCTCGTGAGGGCGTAAGGGGCCGCCAGGTACCCGGCTGCGCCCGGCTCGAGCTGCGCCACCACGCGGCCATAAGGGTCGATCGCGGCGGTGATCCCGTCGTTGCCGGCCCTGAGGAGCCAGCGGCCGGTCTCGACCGCGCGGATGCGGCCCATGGCGAAGTGCTGCGCGCCACCGAAGCTCGGTCCGAACCAGGCGTCGTTCGAGACGTTCACCAGGACCTGGGCGCCGCCGCGCACCAGGGCTCGCGCCACCCCGGGGAAGGTGGACTCGTAGCAGATGTACGCCCCGTAGGGCCCCAAGGGCTCCAGCGTGCGGCCCGGCACGGTGTCCGCAAGGTCCCCTAGGCCGAAGCGCTGGAAGAAGAAGGCGTACACCGGGCCGAGCACTCCCCGCCAGGGGAAGAACTCCCCGAAGGGCACGAGCCGGGTCTTGTCGTAGTGGGCCCGGACCCGGCCCTCTTCAAGCCATACCACGCGGTTCCGGTACCCGCCCTCGTAAACGGCCACCCCCGCGACCAAGGCGCGCCCCCCCACCAGGCGCTCCGCATCCGGCGGCACCCCGCGCACCGCGGTCTCCGGCCAGACCACGAGGTCCGCTCCGGGGTGCGCGGCCAGTCCTTGCAGGGTGAGCGCCCGGTACCGCGCCGCGTCCACGCGCCCCAGGGCCTTATCGAGAGGGTTCAGCGCCCCCTGCACCAGCAGGGCCGTCCGGCCGGGCTCGGGGAGGGACTCGGGCAGGGGGAGGACCCAAAGCAGGGCCCAGGGCACGAGCACCCACCAGCGGCGGCGCTCGAGGCCCCAGGCAGTGAGGAGCACCACGAGGGAGAGGAGCCACACGCCGCCCAGCGCGGCCAGCACGCGCCCGGGCGCCTCGGTCAGGGCGTACCCCACGTACCCCCAGGGGAAAGCGAAGGTTCCCCAGCCGCGCGCGGCCTCGAGCAGCACCCACCCCCCGACCAAAGCAGGGGCGGAGCGCGGCCCTAAAAGGCGCGCGAGCCCCGCCCACAGGAGGGCCTCGAGGAGCACCAGGGGCACGAACGGCACCCACCCCCACGCCCCAAAGAGCGCGGTGAAGCTCTGCGGAAGCCAAATAAGGTGCACGCCCCAAAACCCCAGCCCGCTCCAGAACCCCGCCCAACCCGGGCGGGGCCCCTGCCACGCGCGCAGGATGAGGGCGAGGGGCAGGGGAGCGAGCCACCCCAGGGGAAAGGGAGGGAGGGTTAGGGCCAGCAGGATCCCCCAGAGCATCGCGCGCATGCCCTTCACCTTAGCACCCTTACGGTGAGAAGTGTTCTAAAGCGCTCCCCCAGGGGGGGTCGGCCCCCGGGCGCGTGCAGGTCAGGGCCGCTACGCGCGCCGCGAAGGCCAGCGCCTCGCGCGTGGCCTCCACCCCCGGCGCGAAGGGGCGGTCCAGGAGGCCCGCCTGGTCCCAAAAGGCGAGCAGCCCACCGAGGAAGGCGTCCCCCGCCCCCACGGGGTCCACCACCTTGACCCTGGGAGCCGCGACCCGCACCTCCCCCTCCGGAAGGAAGGCCACCGCCCCCCGTGCCCCCAGGGTCAGCACCACCACGCGCGCCCCTGCCTCCTGAAGCCGCCGCGCCGCGGCCTGGGGAGGGGTGTTCGGAAAGAACCAGGCCAGGTCCGCCGCGCTTACCTTGAGGAGGTCCACCCGCGGCACCCAAGCGGCGAAGCGCTCACGGTAACGCGCCGGGTCCCGGATCGCCGCGGGCCGCACGTTCGGGTCCAGGGCGACAAACCGGCCGGCCTCGAGCAGCCCGGCAAACACCGCCTGCACCGGCTCCCAGGCTAAGGCCAGCCCCCCCAGGACCACGGCGTGCACTTCGGGTCCCAGGCGGGGCAGGCGCTCCAGCATCAAGGCCGTTCCCTCCAGGTAGAAGGCGTACCGGGGCTCCCCATCCTCCAGCGTCACGAACGCGAGCGGCGTGGGCTGGTCCGTCTTCACCGCGTACCCCAGGTCCACACGGCTCGCCTCGAGGTGCTGCTGGATCCGCCGCCCGAAGGCGTCCCGCGCCAGCCCGCCTAAAAACCCCGCCCGCACCCCGAGCCGCCCCAGCGTCACCGCGACGTTTAAGGGCGCGCCGCCAGGGCGGGGCAGGTAAGCCGCCCCTTGGGGCACCAGGTCCATCAGGGCTTCGCCTGCCGCGAGGATCACGCCTCCACCTCCATCCGATCCCCTTCTACGCGCACGGGGAGGGGGTCTGCAAGCCCCCCGACGAACGCCCCGTTCGCGCCGCGTCCCAGCCACTGCAAAAGCACCCACCGCCCCCTGGGGTCCCGCACGAGCTTCCCCCCGTAAGCAGCGTCCCGCGCGTCCCCCACGAGGAGCCTGGACGGCCCATACCTCCCGGCGGGGTGATCGGCGACCGCGTAGTACGTGCCCGTCACCCGCGGGTAGGGGGCCGAGGCCGCGTACCGGTGGCGGGGCACGCTGAAGCACAGGTAATGCCGCGACGCGTGCGTGACGAGCTGGGGCACCTCCATCTCGGCGAAGTAGCCCGGAGCCAGCACCGGGGGGCGCACCTCCCAGCGCACGAGGTCCCGCGAGCAGGCCAGGGCGATGCACCCGCGGCCCATGGGGTCGCCCGCGCGCGTTCGTGCGGCAATCAAGGCATAGAAGACCCCCTCGTGACGCACCACGTACGGGTCGCGCCAGGAGAGGAAGCCTAGGATCGAGTCCTCCGCGGCCTCGTACCACCGGAGGTCGGCCTCGAGCACCGGGTTCTCGGGGTGCCGCTCCCAGTGTACGAGGTCCTCCGAGACCGCAAGCCCGATCCGCTGCATCCGGCCGGCCTCCTCGCGGCTCCGCCCGGTGTAGAGCATGTAGTACCGTCCCTCGTGCGCGATCACGCTGCCGGTCCAGATCGAGAGGTCATCCCAGCTGCCCGGCACGCCCGGTTCGAGCACCACGCCCCCCGGCGTCCAGCGCTTGAGGTCGCGGGAGGTCGCGTACCCTACCCGCGCCCGATCGTGGCGCAACTCGGGGTCGGGCAGGGCTCGCGGCGCCCGCAGGTAGAAGAGGTGGTACGTTCCGTCCTCCTCGAGCAACCAAAAGTCCCAGAGTAGGTGGTCTTTAGGCAGGTACACCGCCGCCTCCTTACGCTCTAGATTACCCGTCCCGGCCCGAGCCTTCGCATAACCCACGGGTCCGCCCCTGGTGGGGGCATAATGAGGGAAGCATATGCGCCTTGGCGTTATCTCGGACGTGCACGCGAACCTACCCGCGTTGGAAAGCGCGCTCGAAGCGCTCCGCGCGGCTGGCGTGGACCAGGTCCTGTGCCTGGGGGACCTCGTGGGGTACGGCCCGCATCCGCGGCAGGTGGTGCGCCGGGTTATGCAGGAGGGGGTGCTCGCGGTCCTGGGGGGTGCGGACGCTCGCGTCGCGTACCGGCTTCCGTTGCCCTCGCGGGGCGGGGTGGCGGACCAGACGCTGGCGTGGACGCTGACGCAACTCACCCCTAAGGAGATCGAGTTCCTTCGGAGCTTGCCGCCCATGCGGAAGTTCCTCACGGCGTACGGCCGGGCGCGGGCGTTCCACGGTGCGCCCGGCGACCCGGACGGAAGGCTGGACCTCTCCGCTCCAACCCGCGAGCTCCTGCCCCTCCTCGAGGAGCTCCGCGCGCAGGTTGTGCTCGTGGGAGGCAGCCACGTGCCGTTCTACCGGGAGGTGCACGGGCTACACGTGATCGACCCGGGTTCGGTGGGGATGACGCTGGGGGGCGAGCCGGGCGCGGACGTGGTCGTTCTCGAAACCCGAGCGGACGGCGTTACCGTTTCCTCTCAAAAGGTCGATTACGACCTCGGGCAAACCCTGTTCGACATCCAGGCGTGGGACCTGCCCGAGGTCGTGGCCGAGGTCGTGCGCACCGGGCGTTCACCCCAGCGCCTCTAGGGCCCGCGTGGCCTCCGCGGCCACTCGAGGGTCGGGGTCCTTGCGCAAGCGCTCCGCGCGCCGCGCGTCCCCCAGCAGGGCGAGGGCTCGAGCCGCGGTGGCGCGCACCAGGGGGTTCACGTCCTCCGCGCCCAGGCGCACGAGGGACAGGTACGCCGGGTCGCGAGTGTTGGCCAGCACAACCAGGGCGTTCCGCGCCATGCGCACACGCCCCGGGCGCAGGAACGCGCTTCCCGCGTAGCGCCGCTGGAACGCCCGGCTGGAAAGCGTGAAGAACGCGCTCAGGTCCGGGTGCGCCAGCTCCGGATCCGGCCGCACGCCCTCCCAGAAATGATGGGCTTTTCGGTTCCAAGGGCACGCCTCCTGGCAAGCGTCGCACCCGAACAACCAGTCCCCTACCCCGTCCCACAGCTCGGGCGGGATCAAGCCGCGGTGCTCGATCGTCCAGTAGCTCACGCACCGGTTCGCGTCCAGCGTGCCGTCCCCCGGCAACGCCCCGGTCGGGCACGCCCCTACACAGCGCACGCACCGCCCACACCGGTTCGGGTGCGCCGGGACGGGCTCCACCTCAAAACTCGTGAGGAGCACCGCGAGGGTAAAGTAACTCCCGCACCCCTGGTGGATCAGCATCGCGTTGCGCCCCACCCACCCCATCCCGCCGAGGGCTGCATAACTCCGCTCCGGGATCGGGCCATGATCCACGTACCCCTTCCCCCGCCCCCCGAGCTTCACGCACAAGGCCTCGAGCGCCTCGAGGTGTGGCGCGAACCACGCGTGATAATCCCGCACCCAGGCGTACCGCGCGACCCGCCCCACCCGCACCCCGCCCCGGGGCACGCCGGGGTCGGGGTAGGCGTGCAGCGCGCCCAGCACCAACACGCTCTTCACCCAGGGGAAGCGGCGCGTGGGATCGAGGCGCGTCTCGAGGTTGCGCTCGAGGTAGGCCATGCCCGCGTGCTTCCCCCCGGCGATCCAGGCGCGGTACCGGGCACGTGGGGGTTCCGGTAAGCGGGCGGGGGCCCAGGCGGTGAGGAACCCCCGCGCCTCGGCCTCAGCAGTCAGTACAGCCCTTGGGTCCATGCCTTCAAAAGCAAGGGGCGGGCCTTCCGCCCCTACACCCCAGTCGGCTTTGCGCTAGGGGATGCGGTCCGGGAAGGTGCGCACCTCGGCCCGCTCGAAGAGGTAGTCCAGGTGCTGCCGTACCGCGCGGTCCAGAAAGCGCGCTTCGATCTCGCCCCGAACGGCCTCAAACGGCGGGACGCGCGCGGGCCGGAACCCATCCAGGCGAATCACGTGGAACCCGAACTCGCTCTCGACCGGGGTGCGCGTGAGTTCGCCGACCTCGAGGCGCCGCGCGGCCCGTTCGAAAGGCTCGATGAAGGTACCGGCCGGGTGACACCCCAACGCGCCGCCCGTGGTGTTGGAGCCGGGGTCGATCGAGAGCTGGTTCGCGAGGTCCTCAAACGCCTCTCCCGCGTTTAGGCGCTCCAGGACCGCCTCGGCCTCCTCCCGCGTACGCACCAGGATGTGGCTCACGCAAAGCTCCTCCGGCTCCGCGAAGCTCGCCCGATCCAGGTAGTAGTACAGCCGCATGGCGGGCTCGGAGATGCGGAGCTGGGGCCGTAACCAGTCCAGGTAGTTGTTGTATGTCTGGGCCTCCCGCATCAACTGGAGGAGCACGTCCTCGCTGGGGATGCCGGAAGCCTCGAGGGCGGACTCGAAGGCAGCCGAGTCGGGGAACTGCTCCTTGATGCCCATAAGGCGCTCCCGAACAGCTTCTTCCGAGGCGGCCAGCCCGGCCTTGCGGGCCGCTTGGAGGACCACCCGGTCCCGCACCAGCCGCTCCAGGATCTGCGCCTTGAGGGGCGCGAACCGCGCGCGCAGCTCATCGGTGATGGGTACGCCCTGCTGCCCGAACACGCCGCGCAGGAACAGCTCGAACTGGAGGTCCAGCTCGCTCAACAGGATCGGTTCCCCGTCCACCTCGGCGACCACCACGTCCTGTTGTGCGGCCGCGAACGGCAAAAGAATCAATAACCCTACCATGAGGAATCGTTTCATCCCGTCTCCTTACCTAACCGTACTGTGCCCAGGCTTGCGGCCGCACCCCTCGCGCCACCAGCGCCTGAACCAACGCTTGCTTCAAAGCCTCCAGCCCCTCTCGCTTCGTCGCGGAGATCACCAAGCCGCCCAAGCGCTCCTGAACGAAATCCACATCGTAGGGGTCGGCCCGATCGGCCTTATTGAGCGCGAGCACCCGGGGCTGCTCCACTCCCAGCTCGCGCAGCACATCCTCCACCGTCGCGTGGCGTTCGAGGGCCCCCTCCTGCGAAACGTCCAGCACATGCACCAGCACGTCCGCGTCCAAGAGTTCCTCGAGCGTCGCCCGAAACGCGGCCATGAGGTCTGCCGGCATATGCCGGATGAAGCCGACCGTGTCCGTGTACAGCACCTCCCCCAGCCCGGGCAGGAACCCCTTGCGCGTGAGGGGCCTGAGCGTTGCGAAAAGCTTGTTCTCGCCAGGCTCTCCGCGCTTCGCGAGCGCTTGGAGGAGGGTGGTCTTCCCCGCGTTGGTGTACCCCACGATGCCGATCACGGGCAGGCCGTGGCGCTTGCGGGCCTTGCGGGCCTCGCGGCGCTGCTGGGCGTACTTCTCCAGGTCGCGCGTCAGGTGCGCGATCCGCGCCTGGATCCGCCGGCGGTCCACCTCGAGCTTGGTCTCGCCGGGACCGCGCGTGCCGATCCCACCCCCGAGGCGGCTCATCTCCCGGCCGCGCCCGACCAGGCGCGGCAGGAGGTAGCGGAGCTGCGCGAGCTCCACCTGCGCCTTGGCCTGGGGGGTGCGTGCGTGCTGCGCGAAGATGTCCAGGATCAGCTGGGTGCGGTCCAGCACCTTCAGCTGGGTGACCGTCTCGATCTCGCGCGCCTGCGCCGGCGCGAGGTCCAGCCCGAAGATCAGCGTGCCGGCGTTCTCGTGGTACGCGACCGTGGTGAGCTCCTCGAGCTTGCCGCGCCCCACCACGTACCGCGCGTCCAGCTCGGGCCGGTACACGAGCTCCCGGTGCACCACGACGCCACCCGCCGTGCGCGCGAGCTCGGCCAGCTCGACGAGGTCCACCTCGGCCTGAGGCCCCTCGCCCCGGTCCACGCCCACCAGAATCACGCGTTCCCCCGACCCGTCCGCCATCTCCCGCACCCGCGCGGCCTTCGCGAGCTCCTCCTCGAGGGCCTTCAGCACCGCGCCGAAGTCCCAATCGAGGTACGCGTGGTAGGGGCGGGCGGGGTAGACGCGCCAGTCCTCCTCCTCCGCGTGGGGCGGCACCAGGTGCGCGAGGTGCGCGTTCGTGGGACGCCCCTCCGCGACATCCAGGGCCACCACCGCGTCCAGCCGGTTCAGGAACAGGGTGGAAAGGTCCGGCCGGGAAAGCCCACCTCCGCCAAGGTGCGTGTGCAGGATCCGGTACCCGGAAAGCCGGGTCTCCACGTACGCCATGGGCGGGATCGGCACCTCGCGCGCGTCCCCCACGGTCACGGCACGCACGCTCCCCCGGCGGTCGAGCAGGAGGCTGATCGGTTTGTGAATCTCGTAAGAAAGCTGCGCCAGCGTCCGGGCAAGCTCCGCGGTGTACAGACGGTCATCCGGAACGCGGCGGCGGTACAGGTTCGCGAGCCGCTTACGGGCACTGGGTTTTAGGCCGTTCGTTCGTCCGTAAACCTTGTTAATCCCTGTTCACCTCCCGGGAAAGAGAGGGGGTAGGCTTCCGCTTTCCCGGCGGATTTATTGTACCATGAGAGCCCTGCCATGAAAGCATTCCTCTTCGACATGGATGATACCCTCCTCGAACCCGTGCGCCCCTCCCCCCTCCTCGAGTTCAAGCGGCGCTGGGGCCTGCCGAACGACCACTTGGTCATCGAGGGGTTAAGCCTCCTCCCCGAAACGCAGCGCGAAATCGCCCGTGGGGCGTTCCACCAGCTCGAGCGGGAGGTCGCCCAAAAATCCCGCGTGCGTCCAGGCATGCGGGCGGTGCTGCGCGCCCTTCGGCGCGCCGCGGTCCCCACCGCGCTCATCACGAACAACAACCCGGAAGCCGTTCAGATCGTCCTGCAACGGCACCGCCTCGAGTTCTCCCTGGTGCTCACGCGCGCCGACGGACGCCCCAAACCCGCCCCGGACCTGATCGAGCAGGCGCTAGCGTACCTCAAAGTTCGTCCGGAAGAGGCGCTGTTCGTGGGCGATTCTCACGCGGACCGCATCGCAGCGGAAGCGGCGGGCGTGCCCATCGTCTTCCTGCCCACCCCCGATAACGCGGACCTCCACCCCCGCCTACGCACCCCCCAGGAGCTCCTTGCCTTCCTGGACAACACGCGCCCCTCTGCCATAGGCTAAGGTCGTGCGGAAGCTGTGGGCCGCCCTATTGTGCGTGTTCATCTGGGGGCTCGCAAGCGCCCCCCAGATGGCCGATGCGATCGTGGTGCTCGGGGCGGCCCAGTACAACGGTCACCCCTCCCCCATCTTCGCGAACCGCCTGAACGCCGCGCTCGCCCTCTACCGGCAGGGGTACGCGCCCACGATCCTCGTCACGGGCGGGAAACAACCCGGTGACCGTTACAGCGAAGGCGAGGTCGGGTGCCGCTACCTCGAGGCCGCCGGTGTGCCCAGGGACGCGCTAATCTGCGAGACGCGAAGCCGCAGCACCTGGGAGAACCTCAAGAACGCCCGGGCACTCCTCGGACCGGCGCGCGTCCTCATCGTTACGGACGCCCCCCACCTGCCCCGGGCCATGATGCTCGCTCAGCGGCTGAACATCGACGCGGGCGGTTACCCGGTAGCAGGAAGGTTCCCCCTCGAGTACCGCTGGCGCGAGGCGGTGCTGCGCCTCCTCACCCGGTTCGGGTTGACCGAGGGGCCACCTTCTCTAAAGAATCGAGGTACCCCTCGAGCAACCCCCGAAACTGTTCGATGAACAAATCCCGCTCGCGGCGCAACGCCTCGAACTCGCGCTGCAAGCGTTTGACTTGCTCCATCGCCTCCCGAAGGATCTCCTCCTTCGCGGCCTCCGCTTCCTTCCGGATGAGCTCCGCCTCGCGTTCCGCTTGCAGCTTCACCTCCCGGGCGATCCGCTCCGCAGCGACCACCGCTCGCTTCAACTCCTCCTCGCCACGGCGCATCTCCTCGAGGGTCTCCTCAAGCTCCTGGACACGGGCCCTTAGGGCCTCGTTCTCCTCGAGCAGCGCCCCCACCCGGTCCGCGATCCGGCCCAGATAATCCCGCACCTCCTCGGGGGCGTACCCGCGCAGCACGCGCCTGAACTCCTGGTAGCGAATGTCCAACGAGCTGAGCTCCATCAACCCTCCTCGAACAACGCCCGACCTACCCGAACCAGCGTCGCGCCTTCCTCAACCGCGACCTCGAAATCCCCGGTCATGCCCATCGACCGCTCGGCCAAATTATACCGGTCGGCGAGCCGGGAGAGCTCGCGGAACACCCAGCGCACCTCCTCCGGCCGCTCGGTGTACGGTGCCATGGTCATCAGACCCACGAGTTCCAGCGCTTCGAGCTCCCGCACCCGCGCCACCGCGTCCGCAAGCTCCTCGACGAACACCCCGTGTTTTTGCGGCTCGCGGGCCACGTTGACCTGAAGCAGCACCCGGGCGCGCCAACCTTCCCTCGCGGCGCGGCGCGCGAGGGCCTGCGCGAGGCGGACGGAGTCGATCGAGTGCACCAGGGCAAACGGTCGCATGAACTTGACCTTGTTGCGCTGCAACGGTCCGATAAAGTGCCACTCCACCCCGCTCAGCGCCTCCATCTTGGGCCGCGCTTCCTGGACCCGCGACTCCCCTAGCGGGAAGTTCCCGTACGCCAGCACGCAGCGCTGAATCTCCTCTAGGGTGCGCCCTTTCGTCACCGCGACGAGGCGCACCGAGTCCGCGCTGCGGCCCGCCCGGGCCGCAGCGCGCGCGATGCGCTCCAGGACCTCGGGCAGCCCCATCGCACCTAGAGGACCTCTAGGATCGCCTTAACCAAGCGCCGGAACACGGGGCCGGTCCGCTCGGCGGTCTCGAGGACCTCCTCCGCGGTGGAGTGGTGGTCACGGTCCCCGACGGCCATGTCGGTGATGGTGGACAACCCCAAGACGCGGGCTCCCAAGTGACGCAGAGCGATCACCTCCGGCACCATGGACATCCCGATCGCGTCCGCCCCGAACCCGTAGCGCAACAGGCGCAGCTCAGCCCGCGACGCGAAGCTCGGGCCGGAGATCGCCACGTACACCCCCTCCCGCAAGCGGATGTTCTCCTTGCGAGCCACCTCCCGCGCCCGCTCGATCGCCTCGGGGTCGTAAGCCTCGAACATCACCGGGAAGCGCGGGCCCATGCGCTCGTCGTTCGGCCCCCTCAAGGGGTTCTCTCCCATGAAGTTGATGTAGTCCAGGTGCAGCATGATGTCCCCGGCCTCCCACATGGGGTTGAGCCCCCCAGCGGCCGAGGTGAGCACGAAGGTCTTCGCCCCGAGGTAGTACCCCACCCGCACCGGGAAGACCACCTGCTCCATGGGGTACCCCTCGTAATAGTGCACCCGCCCCTTGTACACGACCACCTTCTTGCCCGCGAGGGTCCCCAACACGAGCTTCCCTTCGTGCCCCGGTGCCGTCGAGATGGGGAAGCCCGGGATCTCGCTGTACGGCACCTCCGCGACCGCCTCGACCTCGTCCGCAAGAGGCCCCAAGCCACTGCCCAGGACCACCCCGATCTCGGGCTCAAAGGAGGTCCTGCGGCGCACCGCTTTCACCGCTTCCTGAATCTTGTCGTACATCACGCTTCCTACGATACCCAACCGAGCTCCCCCCCACAAGGCGCCCTGACGCCCCCTCTCACACGTACTTCACCACAATTCGGTAGCATGATCGCATGTTGAAACGCCTTGCAGCGGTGTTATTCCTGGCGTTTGGAATGGTATTGGCGGTCCCCCTAAACGACATACGTATCGAAGGGGCCGGCCCCGTCCTCAACGCCCTCGCCCGCATCGCCCTGCCCGTCTCCGTCGGCGACGAGATCACCGAGACAGACCTCGAGGCCGTTCGGGAAGCGGTACTCGAGACCGGTTACTTCGCCAGCGCGGAGGTCCGCCTAGAGGACGGGGTGCTCGTGGTCCGCCTCCAACCCAACCCCCCCATCCGCGGGCTGGAGATCGCCGCTTCGGCCTTCCCCCCCGAAACCCTCACCCGCCTTCTTGGAGAAGAACTCGCCCTAGGCCAAGGGGCGACCTACAACCCCAACCGTGCCCAGGAAGGCGCCCAGCGCATCGGCACCTTCTACCGCGAGCAGGGTTTCCCCTTCACCCCCGAGGTGCGCCTCGAGGCCACGCAAACCCCCGAAGGCGTCATTTTGAAGTACACCGTGGAGGAGTCCCCGCCCCTCGCGAGCATCGCGGTGGAGGGCGCGACCCTCATCCCTGAAGCGGAGGTGCGCGCGGCGTTCGATCCCCTCGTGCGCGCGGGCAAGTTCGAATGGGAAGCGTACCGGCAGGCCGTTCAGACGGTGAACCGGCGGTACTTCGAGCAAGGCTTCCGCGGAAGCGGCGTGAATCCCGCCGAGACCCGGCTGATCGAGGACACCCTGCACCTCCGCATCCGGGAACTGCAGCTCGCCGAGGTGGACGCCACCGCCCTGGGGGACGCGCCGATCATCCTCGAAGCCGGCGCACCCTTCAACTACGAGCAGCTTCTGGACGAAGTGGCCCGGCTTTCCCGTGCCTTGGGGCAAGAGGTGCGTTTCCAGCTGGAGCAGGTCGCTCCAGATCAGGTGCGGGTGGTGCTCTCCCCCAGCACCCCGCGCTTCGGTGTGATCCGCGAGGTGCAGATCCAAGGGGTGAGCGCCTTCCCCCTGGAGAAGGTACGCGCCGCGCTACGCTTGGGGCCGGGGGACGTGTACGTTCCCGAACTCGCCCAGGAGGATTACGGGCGTATCGTACGCCTGTACCAGGAGGCGGGCCTCGAGGTGCGCCCCCAGCCCGACGTTTCCTTCCAGGAGGGGGTGTACACCCTCCGGGTGCACGAGATCCGCATCGGCGGGTACCGGCTCGAGTGGGACGGTCCGCACCGCACGCGCGACGAGGTGGTGCTGCGCGAACTCCCCCCAACGGGCAGTGTCCTCTCCGTGCAAGCCGTCCGGGAAGGCATCACCAACCTACTGCGCACGGGCCTGCTCGCCGAACCCCCCGCGGTACGTACCGCGCCGGGCGCCACACCGGACGAGGTCGTACTCGTCCTGGAGCTTTCGGAGGCCCGCACGGGCATCTTCGCCCCGGCGATCGGGTGGTCCAGCCTCGAAGGCTGGAGCGGCCAGGCCACCCTTACCGAACGCAACCTGTTCGGCCTCGCGCACCAGGTTTCGGTGGACGTGGTCTTCGGGGAGAACGAGGCTCAGGATAACTTCTCCCTCCGCGCCACCTACCGCATCCCCTGGCTGTTCGTGGACTTCGCGGATCTGAAAGAGGTGCGCACCAGTCTCGAGCTCAGCCTCTTCACCCTTCCCGTGCCGAACATCCCGCTCACCGACACGAACGGGCAAGACACCGGCTGGGAGTTCACCGAGCGCCGCACCGGCTTTCGCTTCACGGTGGGCCGCCCCTTCTCCAAAGACCTGAAGAACCTGCGGCTCTTCGCCAGCGTAGACGCGGAGATCGTGCAGCCGAAGCTCGAGGTGCTCGACCCCGAAGCCCCCAGCACCCCCAGCGAGGCGGAGGCCATGGCGCTGCTGCCCACCCCCTACCAGAGCTATTCGCTGGGCCTCTCGGCGCGCTTCAGCACCGCGGACAGCCCCGACTTCCCTACGGAGGGCGTGGCCGCGCGGGCCTCGAGCGCGTTCGGCCTGGTCTTCCCTGAGGGAGAGGCCCCTACGCAGTTCGTTCCCCTCTCCGCAACCCTTAAGACGTATGTCGCACTGGACGAGCCGCGTCAGCAGGTGCTGGCCTTCCGCGTAGCGGCGGGCACGGTCCTGGGTGAGCCCCCGGAGAGCCGGCTCTTCCACCTGGGCGGCTCGGAGCCGGAGATCAGCTTGTTGCGCGGCTACGAGAACCGCGCCTTCTCGGGAACGAACCTGCTCGGGGGGTCGGTGGAGTACCGGTACGACTTCGGGCTACGCTCCTCGGTTACGCAGACCCTTGTGGGCATCGTGTTTGTGGACGTGGGGAGCGTGTGGAACCCGGGGGAAGATCCGGTCTTCTTCGGTGGATACGGGGTGGGCTTGCAGCTAAACCTCGGGTTTAGTGGGGTGTTCCTGCCCCCGATCCGCCTGGACTACGGGTTTAGCCCCACGAACCCGAACGGGGTGCTCCACTTCCGCCTCGGCCCGGTATTCTAAATCCCTGCCCTTGCCTAGTGGGTTCGTAGAGGCCCCCGCCGCGGCGCTGGCTACGGTGGGGGCCTTATCCACAGCAGCGCTCGATCGACTCCGCGCAGCCCTGGTTCTCCAAGGGCGCGGACCGCGCTTTTGCAAAGCGCCCAGGCATCACAAAATTCGGTCTGTCCATCGTCTTCTAGGGAGGATGTCTAGGCCTGAGCGCCCGCCCTAGCGACAGATAAACAGGAAATGAAATGTATACACGTTCACGTTATCTTAGCGATGCGCACCTCAAAAACCGCCGATCTTGCCTCACCACCCCCCTCTAACGCCCATACTTCACCCTGTAAACGGGCTTGTCTTCCGTTTCGGGGATTGATCCGCCGCGCACATTTTGCAGTAGAATTTAGGCATGGTGCTCGAGGAAAGCGTGGAGGAGTTCACTCAGCGATTCGCCGCTTACGCCACGCGTGGTTACGCTTACCCCACGCCCCTCGGCAGCCCCGTACTCGAGCTGGCGTGCCCCGTGGGGGTGTTGCACCTCTTCGACCGATCCCCTCCGCCTAGCCCGAACGGACCGGTTGAGGTGATCGTGCACGGGGTGCTGGAACGTTACCGCTACCACGAGGACCGGCCGGGCGCATGGCGGCTTTCGGGCGGGCGGTACCGGCTCCGAGGCCGGATCGTGCAGCCGATCGAGCCCTGGTTTTACCACTTAGACGTGGGCATCCCGATCGTGCTGGCCTCTGAGGAACCGCTCGAGGCGGGGTTACCCCTAGAGGTCGTGACTGCTCCGCCTTTGATGGGGTTCCGGCTCGAGCGATGAGGTGTGCGCACTGCGGCTATCGAAACCCTCCGGAGTTCCGGTACTGCGGGCTCTGCGGCAATCCCTTGAGCGCCGCGTCGGAGCAGGCGCGCCGCTGGGCTACGGTGTTGTTCTTCGATTTGTCGCGCTTCACGGCCTACGCGCAAGCACACGGCCTCGAGGAGACCTGGAGTGTGGTGAACCAGGTGCTTTCCGCTACCGCGCAGTGCGTCGAGCAGCACGGCGGCAGCGTGGAGCAGTTCCTTGGGGACGGGATGCTCGCGGTCTTTGGGTTGCATCAGAGCCACGAGGAGGACCCCCACAACGCCTTAAGGGCCGCGGCGTGCATGGTAGCGCGCAACCAGGCCCTCGCACGCGCTAAGGACATCCCGCTTATAGGCCGGGTGGGGATCGCGACCGGGATGATACTGGCCGCGCCGTTGGGTGGGCAACGCGAAGCGCACCAGACCGTCCTGGGGCCGCCCGTGAACCTGGCCCAGCGCCTCACTCAGGCCGCGCCGCCCGGCGAGATCTGGGTGGATGAAACCACCGCAAGTCTTGTGCCTGAGGCGCAGCTGGAGCCCCTTGAGCCCCTTACGGCCAAGGGGTTTTCCATCCCCGTACGAACCTACCGCTTCTCGGGGTGGCAGCGCCGCGACCCTGCGCTCTTCGGCCGCGAGCAGGAACTCGCCGCGCTTCGCGCAGCCTTCGCCGAGGTCCAACAAGGGCATAACCGCCTGGTTCCCGTGGTGGGGCCGATGGGATCGGGGAAAACCCGGCTCATCGAGGCGTTCTGCGAAGACCTTGGAGACGCGACCCGCGTCCTCTGGAGCCCCCGTCTCAGTCTGGAGGCGCCGTTACGCCTCACCCTACGCGAGTTCTTCCAGGAGATCCTAGGACCTCCGGAAGCGTGGCTCGACGCGCTGCCCCTCCCCGCCTCCCTGCGTCCCGTTCTCGCCTTCAGCCTAGGCCTTCAAGCCAAGCCTCCCTTAAGCGGAGCACAGCTCGAGGAAGCGCTCATCGAGGCCTGGTTGCACGTACTTCGCACCCTCGCCGAGGAAAAACCCTTGGTGGTGGTGCTCGAGGACCTGCACGCCGCCCCGGAAACGGTGCGCCAGCTCACGCACCGCTTCGCTGAGGGGCAGTGGGGCCGGATCCTCCTCCTCGCGACCTCGCGCAAGGACTACTGGCGCACCTCGCTGCACGTAGGGCCTTTACCGCCGGAGGCTGGGCAGGCGTACCTGCGCCACCTTCGTCCCAACCTCAGCCCGGAAGCCCTCGAGCATATCTACCGCCAAAGCGGGGGCATCCCTTTGGTGATGCGTTTCCTAGCGCTCATGCCTCAGCCTGCCTCGTCCTTGGCCGCAGCGCTGCAATCCCGGATGGACACCCTGCCGGTCGAGGCGCGCACCGCGCTGCTCGCGGCGAGCGTGTGCGGGCAGCACACGTGGGCTGGTCTGTTACAACAGATTTTGAAGCATGATCCCCGTCCGGCGCTCGCCCGCCTGGTGGCGGAGGGGTACCTGAAGCGCACGCAAAGCCTGATGCCGGACGAGGAGCAGTACAGCTTCACCGATCCGTTCTACCCGGTGGCGGCGCTTGAACTGGTGCCCTTGCCTCAGCGAACGGCTTGGCACCGGAAGATTGCGGAGTGGCTGGTTAAGAAAGGGCATCCGGGATGGGCCCAGTCCGCTGCGCACCACTACGCCAAGGCAGGGGAGCACGAGCGCGCCTACCGTATGCTGCGCGTCGCCGCGCAGCGCGCCGCCCAGTCCGGAATGCTCTCCCAGGCGGAACTCTTCTATCGGCAGGCCCTCGAGATCGCACCCACCGACGCGTTGCGCCAAGCGGCCCGCCGCGACCTGGCGCAGCTCGCGCTCGCGCGGGGCACCCCCAAACAAGCCCTTGAGTGGGCGCAAACCCTGCCCGAGCCCGACCGGCACTACTACGTTGGCCTCGCCTTGAGCGAGCTTCGGCGGGACAAGGAGGCCCGCGAAGCGCTCGCGCTCCAGGCGTACCTCGCGGCTCGTCCGAACGACCTGCGCGCCCAACTCTCCCTCGCGCGGTTAGAACCCGCCTCCCTCGCGCTCTCGCGTACCGAGGCGCTGTTGCCCGAGGTGCCTGAGGACAGCCCACTCGCGGCGGAGCTTCTCCTGGTACGCGGCGAGGCATTGAAGCAACTGCACAAAATGGAATCAGCGCGCCGGACCTTCGAGGAGGGGTACGCCCGCTGCTTGCGCCTCGGTCAAGCTTACGAGGCCGTGAAGGCCGCGCTTGAAATCTCCGGACTCTTGTGGCGCCAAGGCCACCCCGCCGCAGCCATGACCTGGAGTGAGCGGGCGCTCGAGCAGGCCCAGGACCTCCACCCGGCGCTCGTCGCGGTCGTGCACGCGGTCACGGGGGGGCTGTACCTGGATCAAGGTAACTACGAGGCGGCCCGCCAGCAGCTGGAGAAGGCGCGCGCGATGTTTGAGGAGGCGCGCACCTCGGAGGAAGAAGCACGGGTGTATGGGGTGTACCTGCGGTACCTGATCGAAACCGGCCACCTGCCGGAAGCGGTGGCGTTGGGAGAAACCGTGTACGCGCGTACCCGTCACCCTTGGGCCGGGGCGCTGCTCGCGCTGGCCCACGCCTTGAAGCCCGACAAACGATCCGAAGCGCGTTTTTGCGAGCTGAGCCAGGAACTCGTCTCCCAACCTCACCCGGACGTGCAGGCTTTCGTGCACGCCGCCCTGGGGATCCGTGCGTGGCAAACGGAGCAAGACCCCCGCGCGTACTTTCGCACCGCGCTCCGCTGGGCGCACACCGGAAGAAACCCGTACGCCCGCTACCTCACACTGTGCGCGCTTGCCCTGTACCTGCGTCCGCGCGACATCGCCCGCACCCGCGCCCTCGCACAGTACCTGCTGCACCACACAGCCAAAACCGGGTTCATGGGGTTTCACCAGGTAGCCCGCATCCTCCGGGCGGAGCTCGAGCTGGCCGAGGGACGCAAGGTGGACCACCTGCTGAACTTCACCGCAAGCCTGCCCGCGATAGAGCTCTGGCGGCGCAGCCTGTTGGTGCGTCTAGGGCAGACCGTTTCCCCGGTTCCCTCACGGAAACTGGAAGGCTACGGTATCCTAGGGGGGTGGGCGCGGTACGCCTGGAAGGAAGCCCTCCGCGCGAGTAAACTGTTGAGGTAAGCCATGGACCCCCGCGAGGCCATTCGGGCCCGGCTGGACTTCAAAGGGCTCGTTGAACGTTACGTCGCGTTGCGCCCCGCAGGCAAGGGGCGCTGGAAGGGTCTTTGCCCCTTCCACAAGGAGAAAACCCCCTCCTTCCACGTGGACGAGGAGAAGGGGCTCTTCTACTGCTTTGGGTGCAAGGCCGGCGGGGACGCGTTCAGCTTCCTCGAGCGCATCGAGGGGATCACCTTCCAGGAGGCCCTGGAAAAGCTCGCTCAAGAGACGGGCGTCGAGCTTCCACGCGCCGAGCGGAACGCAAAACCCCGGCGCGAGTTACTGGAGATCAACGAGCTGGCCCTGGCCTACTTTCGCTCCCACCTCGAGGGGAAGGCCTGGGCGTACCTGCAGCGACGGGGCCTTACGGAGGCTTCCGTCGAGCGGTTCGCCCTAGGATACGCGCCCCCAGGGTGGGATGGGCTCCTGCGCTACCTGCAAAAGCACGGGGTGGACCCGCGGCAAGGGGTCGAGGCGGGGTTGCTTATTGAGCGAAACGGGCGGGTCTTTGACCGCTTCCGGGACCGGGTCATCTTCCCCATCCACGATCCTTTGGGCCGGGTCGTGGCCTTCACCGGTCGGGTGCTGAACCCAGAGGACACACCCAAGTACCTGAACACGCCGGAGACCCCGATCTTCAAGAAGAGCGAGCTCCTGTACGGGTACGCGCAGGCTCGCGCCGCGCTTCGCGAACGGCGGCAGGCCGTAGTGGTGGAGGGGTTGTTCGACGTGATCGCCCTGCACCAGATGGGCTGGCCGGAAGCGGTCGCCGTGCTAGGCTCCGCGCTAAGCCCCGACCAGGCCCTGTTGTTGAAGCGGGCGGGCGTGGAGCGCGTGTACCTGGCCTTCGACGCGGACGAAGCCGGCCGCAAGGCCACGCTCGCGGGGCTGGACCTCGAGATCGCTAGAAGCTTCCTCGTCTACGCCGCGCGCCTGCCCGAGGGGCAAGACCCGGGTGACCTGCTCGTACTCCCGAACGGCGCACAGGTCTTCCAGGAAGCCCTGGAGCGCGCGCTCTCCGAGGTCGAGTTCCGCTTTGAAGCCGCGAGCGCAGGGCTCGACCTCACGCGCCCCGAGGCCAAGCGCCGCGTCCTACAAGCCCTCCTCCCGCGACTGGTGCAAGCGGAACCGTTCGATCCGGTCGCCGAGGCGCTCAAGGCGCTCATCATCGACCGGCTGGCGATCGATCCCCGCGCGCTCGAGGACGTGATCCTCACGCAAAAAAAGCGCCGCCGTACCGAGACGCTCACTACGGAGCAGGTGCGCGGGATGACGCCCACCACCCGTGAACCGCGCGACAAGACGCTCTTGCTAGAGCTCGACATCATCGCGCTCCTCCTCTCCGCCCCGCAGGAGGAGCTGCGCACATGGGTGCAGTACGTGGAGGACCACACCTGGCCCCCCCCAGACTCGTTCCTCGCGGAATTTATCGAGGTCGCTAGGAAGGAATACTTTAGCCCCGAGCGCATCCTGCACCACTTTGAAAAACGCGGGGAGGGCGCACGTCTTTTCGAGCGCCTCATGCTCGCCGGCGGCACGATCCCCGACCTCGCAGCGAGCCTAGATAAGAGCATGGCCCGCCTGCGCGAGGCCTACCTAACGGCCCGACTCGAGCGCCTCAAGGCCGAACTCAAGCAAAACCCCGAGGACCCCATCGTCCTCCTCAAGGAAATCCAGGAGGTGCAGAAGGCGATCGAGGCGGAGCGTCGGTTGTACAAGCGACCCTAGAGGATCAGCATCGCGTCGCCCAGGCTATAAAAGCGGTAGCCTTCCGCCACCGCGGTTCGGTAGGCCCGCATCGTGGTCTCGTACCCCGCGAAGGCCGCCACGAGCATCAACAGGGTGGAGCGAGGCAGGTGGAAGTTCGTGACGAGCGCGTCCACCGCGTGAAACGTGTAGGGGGGGCGGATGAAGAGCCGGGTCGCCCCCTCCCCCGCGCGCACGCCCTCCCCTGCGCGCCAGGCCGACTCGAGCGCCCGCACCACGGTGGTGCCCACCGCAACCACGCGGCGACCCTCGGCCTTCGCGCGGTTCACGGCCCGGGCGGTTTCCTCCGGCACGTGGTAGGCCTCCTCGTGCATCACGTGCCGTTCGATCGAGTCCTTCACGGGCTTGAAGGTCCCGGGCCCCACGTGGAGCGTGAGGTAGCGCACCTCCACGCCCATCCCCTCCAGGCGCGCCAAGAGTTCCGGCGTGAAGTGCAGCCCCGCCGTGGGCGCGGCGACCGAGCCCGGCACGCGCGCGAACACGGTCTGGTACCGCTCGGGGCGCACCTCGGCGTGGATGTAGGGCGGGAGGGGGGTCCGGCCGATCCGCTCGAGGTGGGCCCACACATCCCCGGCAAACCGCAGGATGCGCTCCCCACCCTCCCCGATGCCCTCCACCACCGCGCGCAAGCCCTCGTCGAAGTGGAGCTCAGCCCCCACCCTAGCCCGCCGACCGGGACGCACCAGGGCCCGCCAACGCCCCGCAACCTCCTCGCGCAACAAGAGCACCTCGAGCACCGCACCCGTCGGTTTGCGGGCCACGGTCCGCGCGGGAATCACCTTGGTTTGGTTCAGGACCAGCACATCCCCCGGCCTTAGGTACGCCGGGATCTCGCGGAAGATGCGGTGCTCGAGGCGCCCCGTCTCTCGGTGGAGCACCATCATGCGGGCGCTGTCCCGCGGCTCGGCCCCCTGCTGCGCGATCCGTTCCGGGGGCAGGTCGTAGGCGTAGTCCTCAAGGCGGGTACCGTCGGCCATGCGCGGCATCGATCCTCCCCCCACGGGCTACTTCTCGCTCGCACCCGGGTAGCTGCGCTCCCGTTGCGGCATGAAGGGGTCCGGGATGTCGGGCAGGTGCGTGAACTTGTCCACCGCGTCGATGAGTTTCTGGGCGGTGGTTTCCTTGAAGGCGACCACCTCGACGCGAATACCGCGCTCCATCAGGACCTCGAGGATCTCCACGAAATCCCCATCCCCCGAGCCCAGCACAACCACGTCCAGGGTGTGCATCAAGCGCACCATGTCCGCGGCGATGCCCATGTCCCAGTTCCCCTCGTAGATGGGTTTACCGTCGTCCGTGGTGTGGTGGAGCTGTAGCGTCATACGCCGCACGCGGTACCCGATGGTGGAGAGCTTGTAGATGAACGGCCAGGCGGAGGTGTCCCCGTCGCGCTCCACCACGTACGCCGTAGCCCGAACCAGCTGCCGCCCGGCCACGGCGTAGTTAAGGAGGCTCGCGAAGTTCACGGTGCGCTCGTAGTAATCGCGCGCGGAGTGGTACAGGTTCTGGGTGTCCACGAAGACCCCCACGCGCTGCGTTGGGTGCCAACCCAGGCTGTCCTTCATACCTCCACCCTCCACCCGGGCCGGTGCCGGTGCTCGGTCTCCTCCGTCCCGTCAAAGTAACGTTGCCGCACGGTGATCTCTCCTCCGTCGATCTCGATCACGGTGTAACTCGGCCGGCCCCGCCCCCGCACTCGGTTGGTGGTCGAGGTGCCGGCGTTCACGATCAGCATCCCTTCAAAACGCCACACCCAAGGCACGTGCTTGTGGCCGTTTAATACCAGGTCCACCTTGTGATCCACCAGGATCTTCAACAAATCCCCCGCGTCCTGGAGGATGTTACGCTCCCGGCCCGCTCCCGGCACCGGGAGGAGATGGTGGTGCGTCACGAACACCTTGATCTCGCTAGGCTCCGCGGTGGAGAGGGCCTCCTCGAGCCACGGGTAGATCGTACGGCCGATGCGGCCCTCGTCCAAATCCGGCTCCGAGGAATCGGCCGCCACCACGTACACCCCCTCCAAACGCCGCGTAGCGTAGCGCGGCCCGTAGAGCTCCTCGAAATGAATGTACCCTACGTTCCGCGAATCGTGGTTCCCCGGCGTGACCAGCATGGGGACCTGGATCCGGTCCGTCCAGGCCTTGGCTTCCTCGAACTCGTGGCGAAGCCCCCGATCGGTCAGGTCCCCCGAGAGCACCACCAGGTCCGGCCCCACCGTGTTGATCTCGTCGATCAAACGCTCCATTAACTCCGGAAGGAAGTACTTGCTGGCCACGTGAATGTCGGAGATATGGTACAGAAGGGGCATCGCTCTTATTCTATCCCAGGCCGACCGGGCCGCGTTCACCCGGTGTTGCGCAGCCCCGCCGCGATCCCCAAGAGGCTCGCGAGCAACGCCCGCTCGAGCTGCGCGCGCTCCGGCGCGTCCGGCGGCGCGCTGCGGTAACGGGCGAGCAGCTCGGCCTGCACGTGGCTGATCGGGTCCACGTACGGGTTCCGTAACGCGATCGAACGCGCGAGGGTTTGCTGGTTCCAAAGAAGCGGCCGGTCGAAGGTCTCCTCCAAAAGGCGCCGGCTTTTCGCGAACTCCGCTTCGATCACCGGGAAAAACCGCTGGGCGAGGGCCTCCGGCACGAGCCGCAGGTAGCTCCGGGTAATCCCCAGGTCCGCCTTGGCCAGGCTGACCGCCGCGCTTTCCAGTACCGAAGCGAAAAACGGCCACCCCCGGTACATGGCGCGGCGCAGCTCCAGCGGGAGCACCTCGAGGCCGGAGCCCAGCCCGAACCACCCGGGCAGATTCGCCCGCACCTGCGCCCAGGACATCACCCAGGGGATCGCGCGCAGGTCCCGGATCTCGCGCACGCGGCCGTGCCGGTACACGGGACGCGAAGCGATCTTCAGGTCCGCGATCTCCCGGATCGGCGTCAACGCCTCGTAAAACTCAAAAAACCCCGGGGCGGCGAGCAGCGCCCGGTACACCTCGGCCGCCCGCGCGGCCGCGCGATCCATCGCCTCGAGCCAGGCCTTCGGGGGGGGGTCTCCCTCACCGCGCAGGTCCCGCGCCGCGGCGAGGACGAAGTGGTAGAGCAGCTGCTCCAGGTGGCGCAGGGCCAGCTCCGCGTGCGCGTACCGGTCCGCGAGCGCCTCGCCCTGCTCGGTGAGGCGCATGCGCATGCCCACGGTACCCCACGGCAGCGCTGCGATCGCCCGGCCTGCCGGAGCCCCCCCGCGCGCGGTGCTTGTGCCGCGCCCGTGGAAGAAAAAGACCGGCACCCCTGCTGCGCGCGCGACCCGAGCGATGCCTTCCTGCGCGCGGTAGAGGGCCCAGTTCGCCGCGAGGAAGCCCGCATCCTTGTTGGAGTCCGAGTACCCGATCATCACCTCGAGGCCCCCCCGGGCCTTCACGTGCGCGCGGAACACCGGGTTCTCCAAAAGCCGCGCCACCACCCCTGGGGCGCGCTCGAGGTCGGCCAGCGTCTCAAACAAAGGCACGACATCAAAGGGCAGAGCCTGCCCCGGCCGGTACAACCCCACCTCTCGGGCGAGCACGAAGACCTCGAGCGCGTCCGCGGGGTGTTGGGCCATGCTGATCACGTACCCGCCGTAAGCACGCCAGGCACGAAGGGCCTCGAGCGCGACCCGGAGGGCTCGAGTGCGGGGCGAGTACCCGACGGGCGCGAGGGGCCGGGCGCTCGCAAGCTCCGCGGTTAATAGCGCCTCGCGGGACTCTGGAGGGCGTTCGCGGTAGTCCGCGGTTACGCCGGCCGCCTCGAGGAGCTCCGCTACGGCTTCGGCGTGCTGTTGGGCCTCTTCGCGCAGGTCCAGGGCCACCAGGTCCAACCCGTAGGTCTTGGCCCGCAGGGTGAGGGGGCGCACCATGGTACGGACCACGGCGTCCAGACCGATCTGGAAGAGGCCGCGCTCGACGCGCTCCAGGTCCTCCACGAAGGCCTGGGGCGTGGAGTAAGCCTCGCCGTTCGGCTCGCCCAGCGTGCCCCGCAATCGGCGGTGCAGCGCCATCAGGTACCGCCGGTAGGGCTCGCCCAGAAAACGCTTGGGTAGGCCCAGCCGCTCGGCCCAACCCTCGGCCACGAGGCGCAGCTCGCGCGGAACCGGGACCCGCTCCTCCGCAAGGGACAGGGCCTGCACCAGCCCATCAAGCGCCTCCAGGTACCGCTGGATAAGGCGCGCGCGGGCGTGGTGCTGGGCCCATGCGGTGACCTCGGGCGTAACGTTCGGGTTTCCGTCCCGGTCCCCACCGATCCAACTGCGGAATCGCACGGGCGGCTCGAGCGCGACCCGCGTGCCGTAATGGACCTGGAAGGCGCGTTCGAGCCCTTCAACTAGCCGCGGCAACGCCTCCCAAAGCGTGGTCTGGAGGTAGTAAAGCCCGCCCTTAACCTCGTCCGTCACGCTGGGCTGGGTCTTACGCAACTCCTGCGTGCCCCAGAGCAGGCAGACCCGGGCCTCGAGGGCCTCCTGGGGGGCCGCGCCTTGCTCGAGCTGCTCGAGCAGGCGTGCGATCGCTTGCAGGTGGTGCCGTACCGTGCGTCGGCGGGTCTCGGTGGGGTGCGCGGTAAAGGTGAGGTGCAGCCGCACCTTCCGCAACAGCGCGGCGGCCTCCTCAGCGCTGAAGCCTCGCTTCTTGAGTTCCCCCACGAGGCCCATCAGGGACTCCGGGCGCGGCGCGTCCGGGGTGGCCTCGGCGTCCCGCAAGCGGTTCACGCGCACCCGGTGCCGGTCCTCCGCCAGGTTCACCAGGTGAAAGTAGGTGGAGAAGGCACGCACCAACCCCTCGGCCTCGTCGAGGCTCAGGCTGCGGATGCGGGCCTCGAGCCGCGCGCGGGCCGCGGCGTCTTCGGGATGCGCGCGGAGGTGTTTGGTCAGGGCGCGCACCTCCTCCTCCAAATCGAATAGCTTCTTCCCGGAGAGCGTGCGGATCGCATGCCCGAGCGCCCGCCCTAAGCGATCTACCTCGCGCTTTAGTACTCCGAAGGCGTCCACGGTTCTTCCCAGATGTAGGGGCTGATCGCCCGCACCTTCCCGTTCTCGAAGACCAGTTCCGTCGCGTGGAACCGCGCCGGTCCTTTCGCGGCTCGGAAGGGCTGAGGCCGTCCGGTGAGGAAACGCGCCAGGAAGGTTTCGGTCTCCCCGCCGATCACCGAGTGGTACGTGCCGGTCATGCCGACGTCCGTCTGGTAGGCGGTGCCGCCGGGCAGGATCACCGCGTCCAGGGTGGGCACGTGGGTGTGCGTCCCCAAGACGGCGCTCACGCGGCCGTCCAGGTAGTGCGCGAGCGCGTACTTTTCGCTCGTGGCTTCGGCGTGCACCTCCACCAGGACGTACTCCGCCTCGACCTCCTCCAAAAGCCGATCCAGAGCGAGGAAGGGACTATCGAGCGGATCCATGAACACCCGGCCCATCACCTGAACCACCAACAGCCGCTCCTCCCCGTGCGTGAACACCCAGTACCCCTTCCCGGGGGTGCCCGGCGGGTAATTCAACGCGCGGATGATCGGAGCGGTTTCGATGAGCTCATACACGTCCTTGTGGTCCCAGGCGTGGTTACCCAGGGTGATGAGGTCCACGCCCGCCTCGATCAGGGTGCGGTACGCCCGTTTCGAGATCCCCTTGCCGCGCGCGCTGTTCTCCGCGTTGGCGATCACCAGGTCGTACTCGCCGCGGATGTCAGGCAGGTGCAGGGATACCGCGCGTAACCCAGGCTCGGCCATCACGTCGCCAATGAAAAGCACCCGCATGCGGCTATTCTATCGAGGCGCGCGGGTAGGCCGCAGCAAGCTCGGTTCGGAGCGCCGCCACGGTATCCACCCCCAACCGACACACTCCCCGACGGCAAAGGTACGCCGCGCCCACGGCCCGCCTCTCAAGCACCGGCAGCGCGTCCTGCGCCCCGCAGACCAACGTCACGAGCGGCCAGAACTCCCGTCGCGCCCACGCCTCGAGCTCCGGCGCCGGCCGCACCACCACGAGCTCCCCGCCCGCCTCGCCCCAAAGGTGCGCGGTGAGCAGTCCAACGAAGGCCAAGGGGTGCGCCGCAACCCCCCGGGCCTGGGCCTGGATCGCGGCGAACGCCACCGCCTCCCACTCCGGCTGGTCGTAAAGCCGCGCGAGCCGGACCAGCAGTTCGGCCGCCGCTGCATTGCCACTCGGCCACGCCCCGTCGAACACGTCCTTTGGTCGGCCCAAGGGGTTGGCCTCCAAAGCGTCAAAGAACCCGCCCTCAGGGTCCCGGAAATGCTCGAGGATGCCTTCCGCAAGGACTCGGGCGGCCTCGAGCCAGCGCATCTCCCCGGTAGCCTCAAACAGCGCCAAGAGCCCCAGCCCATAGTGCGCCTGGTCCGAGAGGTAGGCGTGCCGTCCCAGGCGTCCCCTGCGCCACGCGTGACGGAGCAGGCCATCTTGGTACAGGGCGCCGAGCACGAACTCCGCGTTTTTCCGGGCCGCCTCCAGGTACCGGGCCTCCCCAAGCCATCGTCCCGCCTCCGCGAAGGCCGCGAGGGCTAGGCCGTTCCAGTCGGCGAGGATCTTGTCGTCGGTCAGGGGCCGCACGCGCCGGAGCCGGGCCTCGAGGAGCCGGGCCTTGACGGAGGCTAGCCAGGCCTCAAACCCCGCCGCGTCCAGCCCGAGCTCCTGTGCTAGAAGCGGCTCGGGGTAGCGGGCCTCGAGGATGTTCTTCCCCTCCCAGTTCCCTGCGTCCGACACACCGAAGTACCGCGCGGCGGCTTCAAAGTCCGCCCCTAGCACCGCCCTTAGCTCCGGGATCCTCCAAACGTAGTACCGGCCTTCCTCCCCCTCCGACTCCGCGTCCTGCGCCGCGTAGAACCCGCCCGCCGCGTCCTGCATCTCCCTGAGGAGGTAGTCGAGCGTCTCGCGTGCGGTGCGCCGGTACCGCGCGTCGCCGAAGAGGCGGAAAGCCCCCAGGTACACCCGGGCGAGCTGGGCGTTATCGTAGAGCATCTTCTCAAAGTGCGGCACCCGCCAGACCGCGTCCACCGCGTACCGGTGAAACCCGCCCCCCACCTGGTCGTACACGCCGCCCGCCTGCATCCGGTCGAGGGTCACCCGGAGCATCTCGCCCGCTGCCGCCTCTCCAAGCCAGGCCTGGAGGAGGAGGTAACGCAACGCAGGGGCGTTCGGGAACTTGGGCGCGCCGCCGAACCCTCCGTGCTGCGGGTCAAAGGCTTGGCGGTACGCCTCGAGCGCCTTGGCGTGCAGTTGGGGTGGGAGGTCGCCGGGGCGGTTCGTGAGCGCCTGAGCGATGCGCTGGGCAAGGGCCGCGGCGTGCGTTTCGATCTCGTTCCGCCGCTTGGTCCACGCCTCGGCCACAGCCTCCAGCACCCGCCGGAAGCTGGGCAGGCCGTACCGGTCCGTTGGGGGAAAGTAGGTGCCGCCGTAAAAGGGCTTGCCTTCAGGGGTGAGGAACAGGCTCATGGGCCAGCCGCCCTGCCCGGTCAGGGCCTGCAAAGCCTGCATGTACGCGTGGTCTACGTCCGGGCGTTCCTCCCGGTCCACCTTGACCGGCACGAAGTGCGCGTTTAAAAGCCGCGCGACCTCCGGGTCCTCGAAGGACTCCCGCGCCATCACGTGGCACCAGTGGCAGGTCGCGTACCCCACGGAGAGGAAGATGGGTTTCCCCTCCTGCTGGGCGCGAGCGAAGGCCTCTTCTCCCCACGGGTACCAGTCCACGGGGTTCTCGGCGTGCTGCAGGAGGTAAGGACTAGCCTCCCGGCTTAGGCGGTTCGGCATACCCCCAGCCTAGCGGGGCCAGGGGACTCGTAGTGTGAGGCTCCGCGCCAGGCGACGGCCTACCCCAAACCCAAGCGCTTTAACCGCTTCATCCCAAGCGGCACGCGCTCGAGGTAGAGCGGTCGAACGCTCCCAACGCCACGGCGTTACTCCTGCCCAAGCCGGCGGCGCACAGCCCGGCGCAACCCCCGAAGCGCCGCCCATAACCCCGCCCGCACCTCCTCCCAAGGCTCGAGCCGGGCTACCGTGAGGGAATCGGGGGGATCCTCCGGCGGCTTGAGGACCTCCCGGAGACCCCGGGTCTCCTCCTCGAGGCGCGCTAACCGCCGCTGGTGAACCTCCAGCAACTCCCGGATTCTGCGGAGCTCCGCAAGCACGGGATCCTCCCCCTCCCAAGCCTGCGCGGCGCTCAGCTGCTCGAGCGCCGCCCGGATGCTCTCAGCCTTACCCTCCCGGATCAGGGCGCGGGCGGCCTCGAGCCGTGCCACCGCCTCCTGCGGGTACACGCGCCGCCCGCGCGCGTCCCGCGGCAACGTCCCGAACCTCTCCTCGTAGATCGGCGCGTATTTGCGGAGTTGCGCGGCGCTGATCCCCAACCGTTCCGCGGCCTGCGCTGGAGATAAGTTGTCCGGGACCTTCCTTGGCGTACCCATGCTCCCTCCTGCGTCCTTACCCCAAGGCGTGCACCAGCTGGTCCAGTCCCGTGATTTCTAGGTCCGGGTCGAGCCCCAAAGCCTCGCGCGGCGCGCCGCGGCGATTCACCCAACAGGTTCGGAAACCAAAGGCTTTAGCCCCCGCGACGTCCCACGCGTTCGCCGACACGAACAGCACCGCTTCCGGCGGCAGCGCAAGCGCCCCCACCGCGAGCCGGTAGACGCGCGGGTCCGGTTTGTACGTACGCACCGCGTGCACGCTCAGCACGTGCGCGAACACCCCCTCGAGCCCTGCGTGGCGGACCCCCGCCTCGAGCATCCCGGGGGTTCCGTTCGAGAGGATGGCCAGTGGTCGTGCCTCCGCCAGCACCCGCAGCGCGGCCGGCACCTCGGGGAAGGCCTCGAGCCGCCGGTAGGTCTCGAGCAGCGCCTTGAGGCCCTCTGCCTCTAGGCGCACGCCCAGCGCGGCGCAGGCGTACTCCAGGGCCCGCGCAGTCACGCGCTCGAAGTCCTCGTACCGGCCCATCAACCCTAAAAGCCAGGTGTACTCGAGCTGCTTTCGGCGCCAGAGCTCACTGAGGGCCGCGCCTTGCCCTGGGTACAGGACCTCGAGCTGGGGGGTAAGGGCGTGGGGGTCGAACAGGGTTCCGTACGCGTCGAAAACCACGGCCTGTACTGCACGCATCCCGTCCTCCTGCAACGTTCGCCTTATCCTACCGCACCCCTTCATCCTGTAGGGGTGAATCCAATCCGGGCGGGGGTGCGTATTAGAGGGTGGAGGTGATCAAGCATGCGGTTTATCAAAGGTATGGGCGCGTTGGGTGTGCTGCTGGTTCTGGCGTTGTTCGCGAGCGCGAACGGCGACCGGATGGTGGTGAGCGCGGAGCTTTCCCCGAGCCAGGTGGTGCCCGAGGTGATGAGCAACGCGACGGGTAAGGTCGTGGCGGTGCTCGAGGGGAACCTGCTGGTGGTCGGGGGGACCTACGAGGGCTTGAGCAGCGACGTGGCTACCCGGATTCGTGGTGGAGCGCACATCCACCAGGCCGCTGCGGGGGAGAACGGCCCCATCGCCTTTGAGCTGAACGTTTCCGGGGGTACCGAGGGCACGTTCAGCGGCGCGTTCGTGTTGACCGATGATCAGGTCGCGGCGTTCAAGAACGGCGAGTTCTACGTGCAGATCCACACCGAGCAGTACAACCCGGGTGAGTTGCGGGGTCAGCTCGTCGTGCGTTAACCATCTCGCGGCATGAAACGCCCCCGGCACCTGGCCGGGGGCGCGTCGTTTACGGGATTAGCCGATCTTGTTCCCCTTCTCGTCGTAACGGTAGAACCCCCGGCCCGTCTTGCGACCCAAAAGCCCCGCCTGCACCATCTTCCGCAAGAGGGGCGAGGGACGATACTTGTCGTCCCCCAACCCCTTGTGCAGCACCTCCATGATGTAGAGGCAGGTGTCGAGGCCGATGAAGTCCGCGAGGGTGAGGGGGCCCATGGGGTGGTTCATCCCGAGCTTCATCACCTGGTCGATCGCCTCGGGCGTACCCACGCCTTCCATCACACACTGGATGGCCTCGTTGATCATGGGCATCAGGATGCGGTTCGAAACGAAGCCCGGGTAGTCGTTCACCTCCACCGGGGTCTTCCCCATGCGCTTCGCGGTCTCCACCACCACCCGCGCGGTCTCGTCCGAGGTCAGGTGGCCGCGGATCACCTCCACCAGCACCATCAAGGGCACCGGGTTCATGAAGTGCATTCCAATGAAGCGCTCGGGGCGCTTCGTGTAGCTCGCGAGCTGCGTGATCGGGATGGAGGAGGTGTTCGTGGCGAGGATCCCCTCGGGCTTCACGATCGCGTCGAGCTCCCGAAAGAGCTCGCCCTTGGCCGCCTCGTTCTCCACGATCGCCTCAACCACCAGATCGCAGTCCGCGAAGGCCTCGAGG
This sequence comes from Marinithermus hydrothermalis DSM 14884, assembly GCF_000195335.1. Taxonomy (NCBI): domain Bacteria; kingdom Thermotogati; phylum Deinococcota; class Deinococci; order Thermales; family Thermaceae; genus Marinithermus; species Marinithermus hydrothermalis. The sequence continues at coordinate 851,955 of NC_015387.1, read as the reverse complement.
GAGAGCGTGGTCGTGATCCGCGCGAGCGCCGCGTCGTGCGCCTCCTGGGTGATCTTACCCTTCTCTAAGAACTTGCCCAGCGAACGCTTGATCGTGTTCAGGCCCCGCTCCAGGAAGCGCTCCTCCACGTCCCGAAGCACCACCTCGTACCCGGCCTGCGCCGCGACCTGCGCGATGCCGGACCCCATCTGCCCCGCACCGACGACTCCGATCTTCTTCACGTCCATACCCAACCTCCATACGGGCCGCCGGAAGGCATGAGCTGCCCAGGCGCTCACCCTCCCGGTTTGCGTACCCCTTATAAGAATAACGGAAGCTGGAGACCGGCCCGCTCGGCCTCGGTATACAGGCCGTACTCCACCCCATCCAAAAGGGCCTGCCAGGCCGCCTGGATCAGGTCCGCCGAGATCCCAATCGTGCTCCAAGCGCGCCGCCCGTCGCCGAAGGTGATCGTCACGCGAGCCCGGAGCTCCTTCTTGTCCCTGGGGTAGAAGGTGCGCACCCGCACGGCCAGCAAGCGCAAGCGATCCATGTACGCAGCGAGCGGGCCAAGCTCCGCCTCCACCTCCCGCAGCGCGTTCCGCAGCACCGCAAACAAGGTCGTGATCGGCCCCTCCCCCTCCGCAGCTACATACTCGCTCTTAGGACCGAGCTTAATGCGCAACGAAGCCTCCACCACCGGATCGCGCTTGCCCCGCAGCACCTCAAAAAGCCGCAGGCGCTCAACGCGCATCACCGGCTGGAACCGACCGGTGAGCTTCCCCAGCACGAGCTCGAAGCTCGCCTCCGCGTCCTCGTAGGTGTACCCGGCCTCCTCGAGGCGCAACAGTTCCTCACGAATACGCTGGTTCGCGGCGGAATCATCCGAAAGGTCCACCCCATGCCGCGCGGCGAGCGCCTCGAGGTAGCTGGCGCGCGCGATGCCGGGCAGCAAGAGGCGCCGCTCGTTCCCCACCGCCTCCGGCGGGATCGGCTCGTACGCCTCCGGCGCGGAGAGCACCGCGGCCACGTGCGCGTGCGTGCGGTGGGTGAAGACCTTGTACCCCACGAACGGGTGGTAGTCGAGCTCCCCCACCCCGATCTTGTTCACCACGGCGCGCGCGACCGGCGTGAGGTTCCGAAGGGCCTCGTCCGTCACCACATCCAACCCCAGCCGCAGCTTGAGGATCGGGAGGAGCGTCGCGAGGTCCAGCAACCCGCAGCGCGCCCCGTACCCGCCGATCGAGCCCTGCACGTGCCGCGCCCCGGCCTCGATCGCAGCGAGGGCGTTCGCCACCGCGAGGCCCGAGTCGTTATGCGCGTGAATGCCTACCGGCACCTCCCCCGCGAACTCGAGCACCGCCCGCACCCCTTCCTGGATCTCCCGGGGTAGGCTCGAGCCGTTCGAGTCCCCCAGATCGAGGAGGTCCGCCCCGGCTTCCGCGGCTTCCCGCACCACGGCCAAGGCGTACGCCCGGTTCCGGCGGAACCCGTCGAAGAAGTGCTCAGCGGTGAAGATCACCTCCTTGCCGAGGCGCTTGAGGTGCGCCACGGTCTCCCGCACCATCGCGAGGTTCTCCTCGAGAGTGGTGCGGATTACTTTTTCCACGTGCAGGTCCCAGGCCTTGCCGTAGACGTGCACGACCTCGGTCTCCGCGCGGAGGAGGGCCTTGAGGTTCGGGTCGCGTTCCGGCGGGGTTTCCGGCCGGCGCGTCGAGCCGAACGCAACGAGCTTCGCGTTTAAGGGTAGCTCACGCGCACGCTCGAAGACCTCGAGGTCCTCGGGGAACTGGTACGGCCAGCCCGCCTCGAGGTAGTCCAGCCCCAGCCGGTCCAGAAGGGCGAGGAGCTCGAGCTTGTCCTCGGGCGTGAGGCTCACCCCTTCGGCGAGCATGCCGTCGCGGAGGGTGGTGTCGAGGACGGTTACGGGTTTCATGGCTCCAGCTTAGCAGCGGCCGGGATCTGGCGCGTAGGTACAATTCACCTACCCCGGGTGTTCACGATCAGCACCCCGATCAGCGCGATCGCGCCTCCCAACAGGGAGAGCAGGGTGGGCGTCTCGCGCAACCACACCCAGGCGATGAGGATCGCGACGGCGGGAGAAGCGTAGAGGAAGCTCGTCACGATCGCGGCCGGGGCGCGCGAGAGGGCGTAGGTCCAGGTGACGTACGCGAGCGCCGCGGGGAAGACCCCCAGGTAGACGACGCTGAGCGTGGCCTCCAAAGGGGCGCGGGCCACGGCCTCCGGCAGGCCGGGCGCGAAGACGAGCATGAAGAGGGTGCCCGCCCAGAGGGTGTACGCGGTGATCTGGATGGGCGTGTAGCGCGCGTGGAGGGGTTTTTGAAAGACGAAGTACAGGCTGGTGGAAAAGGCCGCGAGCAGGATCAAGGCCGCGCCGGGATCGAAACGCACCCCCTCCCCCTCCCCCAAGGCGATGAGCGCCACGCCGGCGAAACTCGTGGCGATCCCCGCCCAGCCCGCGGGCTTTAGGCGCTCCCCCAGGAAGACTGTGGCGAGCAGCGCGGTGATCACCGGCCCCGAGGCGATGAGCAGGCTCGCCGCGCCCGCGGTGACCGTGAGTTCCCCGTAGTTCAGGGCCACGTGGTACACCGTGATCCCCAAAAACCCGAGGGCAAGGAAGGCCGGCCAGTCGCGCGGCGCGGGCAGGGGCATGCGACGCAGGAAGGCGTACCCTCCCAGCACAAGGGACGCGACCAGGAAGCGCAACAAGGCGAGCTGCCCGGGCGTGTACCCCTCGAGGGCCGCCCGGATCCCCGCGAACGCCGAAGCCCAAAACAGGATCGTGACCGCCAACGCGGCTAGGGTCCGGCCGTCCACATCGCCTCCGAGGGTTGTAGAGGAACGCGGTGGGTGTACTGCACGCTCCGCCCTTCAAGGGCCCCTACCCAAACCGCCCGCCACGAAAACGGTGCTTCCAACGTGAGGGGGCCGTTCGCGCGCACCAGTGGCGTCGGCTCCTCTCCCCGCGCGATCAGGTACGCCCCCTGCGGCAGGGTGAGCTGTAGCCGAACCCCTTCCCGCACTTCCTCGCGGTAGGCAAGGCGCACGCGCAGCTCCCGCGCATCACAGCGCGTCTCGGGAAGCGTGAAGCTACAGGCGGCGTAGTACGCGCCGCCCTCCTCCACCGCCAGCACCACCTCACTTCCCGGCAGCACCTCCAGCACCCCCTGGACCCGGGGTGGGTCGAAGGCCGTGACGAACAACCCCTCCACGAACACCCCCACCCGCGTCGCGGCCGGCCCCTCGATCACGAGCTCCCCCACCCGCACGCGCACGCCGGGATCGCGGCGCACCTCGAGGGGAAAGGGTCGCGCGAGGAAGTTCTGCACCACCATGACCCGGTCCCCCAAACGCGCCATGGCGATGCCCACGTGCGTGAACTCCGCGCTGAGCAGGTTCGCGCGGTGCCCCGGGCTCTCCATCCACCCCCGCACAGCCTCCCCCGGCACCGCCTCGTCCGGCACGTGCTCGAAAAACGCCAGGTTCTCCCCCACCGTGACCTCGAGCACCCCGGCCTGGCGCATCCGGTCGGCCGCGTCCAGCCCCTCAGGGTTCACGTGGGAGAAGAAGCCGCGCTCGAGCATGTCCTTCGCGTGTCGCTGCGCGGCGGCGTACGCCCGCGCGTCCCACACGAGCGGGGGAAGCCCCACCCGAGCGCGCTCCAGGTTGGTGAGGCGCAGCACCTCGAGCTCGAGGGGAGTCTGGGCCCACGCGCTCGTCACGAACAGCACGAGGCACACCAGGACCCGGCGCATCTACCCCTCCTCAGGCAGCAGGTAGAAGGTGAACCCCCGCTGGAAGGGGCGCGCCTCGAGCAGGGCGTTCACCTCTTGGGCGGTGATGCGCGCCACCTTGCGGCTGGTCTCGCTCAAGGGCTCGTACCGCCCGGTGTACGAGAAACCCAGCCCCAGGTGGAACAGGCGGTTCAGAGGGGTTTCGCTCGCAAACGCCAGGCCGGTCGCGGCTTTGCGCGCGGCCTGCGTCACCTCCTCCGCGCGCACCCCTTCACGCTCTAAGCGCTCGAGCTCCTCCTGGAGGATCGCGATCACCTCGTCCAGGCGCTGGGGGTCGGTCTGGAGGTACACGTAGAAGGTGCCGAGCCCGTCGGCCTCCTCGTGGAACGCGCTCGCGGCCTCGGCCAGCCCGCGGTCCACGAGCGCCCAGTACAACCGGCTGTTCCCGTCGTCGCCCAGGATGCTCGCGAGAACGCTCGCGGCGTAGCGGCGCTCGTCCGCCGCCGGCACCCCCTCGGCGAGGAGGGCCACGTAGGCACGGTGGGCCTTGTCGTAGGGCTCGCGCGCCTCGCCTGACCTGGGTGTGAACGGCGGGTGCGCGCGGGGGGCTTCGCCCGGCGCCCAGCCCTCCGTGAGGGCCGCCACCTGCTCCAAAGCGCGGTCCCAATCGATCCGGCCGGTCATCGCGAGAACCATGTTGGAGGGCACGTACCGCCGCGCGTGGTAGGCGGCCATCATCTCGCGCGTCAAGGCGGAGATCGAGTCCACCGAGCCCAGCACGCTGTTCCCGACGGGGTGCCCCTGGTAGTAGTGCGCCTGCGCCCGCTCGAACAGCACGAAGTTCGGGCGGTCCTGGTACAGGGCGATCTCCTCCAGGATGACCTTCTTCTCCGTCTCGAAATCCTCCGGGCGGAGGCTAGGGCGCATCAGGTCCGTGAAGAGCTCGAGCAGCTGCGGCGCGAACTCTGGAAGCACCGCGCCGTAAAACACCGTGTGCTCCTCGTTGGTGAAGGCGTTGTACTGCGCGCCCATCTCGTCGAAGGCGCGGTTGACCTCCCAGGCCGAACGGCGCTCGGTGCCCTTGAAGACCATGTGCTCGAGGAAGTGGCTCACGCCGCTCTCCTCCGGGCGCTCGTCGCGGCTTCCAGTCTTCACGAAGTACCCCAGGGCCGCGCTTTTCGCTTCGGGGTTGATCTCGGCGATGACCGTGAGCCCGTTCGGCAGCACCGCGTGCTTAAACTCGATCGCGCGCGTCTCGCTCATCACGCCACCTCCACCGGCTGCGCGCCAAGGGTGCCGACCCACGGTCGCTCGTAGGGGTGGGCCTCCAGGAAATGGTTGATGCGCTCCAGCGTCACGGCCTCCACCTCGCGTTCGATCTCCTCCAGGCTGCGCACCCGCCCCAGCACGAACCAGTCTCGCGCCAAGGCGGCCGCGCGGGCCCGGCTGGACTCGCCCTGCATGACGAGCGCGGAGCGCACCCCGACCTTGGCGCGCGCCAGTTCATCCGCACTCACTCCCTCGGAAAGCCGCGCGATCTCACGGGTGAGGACCTTCAGCGTCTCCGCCGCGCGTTCCGGCGTGGTGCCGGCGTACGCGGCGAGGTACCCCACCCCCCCCACGCTTCCGGGGCTCGCTGAGACCGCGTAGACCAGTCCCCGCTTCTCGCGCACCTCGGTGAACAAGCGGCTGGCCATTCCCCCGCTCAGGACCTCCGCGGCGAGCCGCGCGGTGTAGAACTCCGGGTGGGTGGGCGGCACGTCGGTATAGAACAAACCGATCTGGACCTGGGCCGTGTCCTGCGGGACGTGCAGGGTATGCGGCTCGCTCAGGGTCACCGCCGGCGGTTCCGGCGCGCCGCCCGTCCAACCGCCCCAGTGCGCCTCGACCAGATCCCGCACCTCCTCGAACCGCACGCCGCCGCACACCCCGATCACGACGCCGCGCGCGCCGTACCGCCGCGCGTAGTCCGCGCGCAAGGCGTCCGGGGTCATGGCGAGCAGGTCCTCCCGCCGCCCCGCCGCGTCCCGGCCGTGCGGGCTCGTAAAGACCGCGCGGCGCAGGTGCACGAAGAGCTTCTTCGACGGCTGGTCCTCGAGGGCGGCCAGCTCCTGCAACGCCAAAAGCCGCACCGCCTCGAACTCCTCCTCAGGAAGCCACGGGCGCTGCAAGAGATCCGCGTAAAGCGCGAGCGCCTCCCCAAGGTGCGGCGCCAACAGCGAGGCGGAAAACGTGGTGTACTCGAGCCCCGCCCCGCTCGCGCGGCGCACACCGAGCGCGTCGAGGGCCTCCGCGAAGCTGCGGGCGTCGCGCGTGCCCGCGCCCTTCCACAACCAGGACTCGAGGACCGAGCTCGCGCCCTCGAGGCCTTCGGGGTCCGTGACGGCCCCGGCGGGGACCAGGATGGTGAAGCTCACCCCGGGGTTCCACGGTTGCTCCTCGACCGCCAGGGTGAGGCCGTTCGGGAAGGTGTGCGTGCGGATCTCAGCCATCGTGGAGACCATTATACGTGGCGCTTGCGTATCGATTGCTTTCGCTCCCTTATAAAATGGTTTTTGTGACCCGGGCCGAGCTCGCCGATCGCCTTCGTAGACCCTTACGCCGTGAGCTCGCCGACGGCTGCCAGGACCGCGTGGTGGCGGGGGGGCTCGAGCGTCTTTTGGAGAACCTGGCCGGGCCGTTCCCCGAGGTGCGGCGCCTCCTCGAGGGGTACCGGGAGCTGCCCCTCGAGGAGCGCGCGAAGCGCCTGGAAGCGGCCCTCGCCCTCCTGGGCGACAGCGCGCCTCCCGCACGCCCGGCCCCCGCGAAACCGCAACCCACCCCGGAAACCGTCGGTTTGGAGACCCCCGTCGAAACCCTCCCTCTCGGTCCGGGCGGGAAGAAAAAGCTCGCCGCGCTCGGGGTGCGCACGGTGCGCGACCTGCTGCACTACTACCCCCGCCGGTACGAGGACCGCCGGGCACTCCCAGGGTTCCGCCTTCTTAGTGACGGGGAGAAGGTCACGGTCACGGGCCGCGTGCTGCGCAAGGAGCTCGTCCGCACCCCCAAGAAAGGCATGCAGCTCGTTCAAGCCGTTCTCGAGGACCGCTGGGGGTGGAAGCTCACGGCCGTGTGGTTCAACCAACCCTGGGTCATGAAGCAGCTGAAGGAGGGGGCGCGGATCATCGCGACGGGCCGGGTGCAACGGCGGGGACGGTACACCACGCTCGCGGTGGAGTACTTCGAGGACGAGGAGGGGGAGTCCCTCTCCACGGGGCGGATCACGCCGGTCTACCCCTCCAAGGAAGGCGTCTCGCAGGCGTTCCTCCGCCGGAGCGTCTGGCGGGCTTTGGAAGCCCTGCCCCAGCCCCCCGACCCGCTCCCCGAGGCCTACCGCGCGCCGCGTGACCTCGTGGACCTCCCCTACGCCCTGCGCCAGGTGCACTTCCCCGACGACGAAGCGGCCCTCGAGCGCGCCCTCGCGCGGCTGCGGTTCGACGAGTACCTGTTCCTCGAGCTGCGCGTGATGCTGCAGTCGGGGGAGTCGGCCTTGGTGGGGCGCGTCTTTGAGGTGCGCGAGGCGGACCTCCGGGCCTTTCGGGAAAGCCTGCCCTTCCCCCTCACCGGCGCGCAGGAGCGCGCGATCCGCGAGATCACGGCGGACATGGCCTCGGACCGGCAGATGGCGCGGCTGTTGCAGGGGGACGTGGGCTCAGGCAAGACGGTAGTGGCCGCCGCGGCGCTGTTCGTGGCCGCGCGAAACGGCGCGCAAAGCGCGCTCATGGCCCCCACGGAGATCCTCGCGAAGCAGCACTTCCAGAACCTCTCCCGGTACCTGTGGCCGCTCGGGGTGCGGGTGGAGTTACTGGTAGGCGCGATGAGCGCCGCGGAAAAACGCGAGGTCCTGCGGCGCGTCCGGGAGGGGGAGGTGGACGTGGTCGTGGGCACGCACGCCCTGATCCAGGAGGACGTGGAGTTCAAGGACCTGGGCCTGGCCGTGATCGACGAGGAGCACCGCTTCGGGGTGCTGCAGCGGCGCGCCCTCCTTAAGGGCCGGCCGGACGTGCTGGTGATGTCCGCCACCCCCATCCCGCGCTCGCTCGCGCTCACGCTGTACGGGGATTTGGAGGTCTCGGTCCTGGACGAGATGCCCCCCGGCCGCAAGCCCGTCCGGACCAAGCTTCTCCCCGCCAAGCTCCGCCACCAGGCCTACGCCTTCGCGCGCCAGGAGGTCCAGAAAGGCCACCAGGTCTTCGTGGTCACGCCGACGATCGAGGAGTCCGAGGCCATGGCTGAGCTGCAGGCAGCCACGCGGCTTGCGGACGAGCTTAGGGCGCTGCTGCCCGACGTGCGGATCGAGATCCTGCACGGCAGGATGAGCGCCGCGGAAAAGGACGCGGTGATGGAGCGGTTCCGTCGCCAGGAATTCGATCTGCTGGTCTCCACCACGGTGATCGAGGTGGGGGTGGACATCCCCAACGCCACCCTGATGGTGATCGAGAACGCCGAACGCTTCGGGCTCGCGCAGCTCCACCAGCTGCGGGGGCGCGTGGGCCGCGGAGACCGGGAGGCCTACTGCATCCTGATCGCTGGGGACACCTCCAAACGCACCATGAAGCGCCTCAAGGTGATCGAGGAGTCCACCGACGGGTTCTACATCGCGGAGAAGGACCTCGAGCTCCGGGGTCCGGGCGAGCTCCGGGGCACGCGCCAGTCCGGCCTGCCCGACCTCAAGCTCGGCGACCTCACGAAGGACACCGAGCTCATCGAGGCCGCCCGGGCCCTCGCCAAGGAGATCCTCGAGCGCGACCCCTACCTGAACGCCCCCGAACACGCCGCGCTCAAGCGTGAACTGCAACTGCGCGCCGAGGCCATCGGGTTCCGCGAGGTCATCTAACGCGGCCCGATCGGGCGTGGGGGTACACTGGCGGTGTGCACACCCTGCCCCACCCGCACCTGCCCGTCCATGCCTCGAGCGGCCACCTCCTCCGCGCCAAGGCTCTTCAGGACTACCTCGCCGCCGTGCACGCGGTGCTCGCCGCGTACCGGGAGATCCCCCCGGTAACCCTGTACGTCCTGGACGAGGCCGCGTGGGGGCGCTACAGCCGGTACCCGTACGGATTCGCCTTTCAGCGCACCGGCCCCGCGGGCGTCCTCGAGGTCTTCGCGCCGGCCCGTTACCCTGAACGCCTCCTCACCCGGCTCGCGGAGGTGTTCCTGGAGGCTGCCCGGGCCGGGGCCCGGCTTCCAGGCCCGCCCAGGGCTTTCCTCGACCTCGCTCTGGCCCACGAGTACGCGCACGCCGCCGCGATCGCGTGGCGCCTCCGGGTGCGGGTGCGCTGGATCGACGAGTTCATCGCGAACTACCTGTACGTCCTGGCCCTCGCCCAACAGCACCCCGAACGCTACCAGAGCGCCCGGGCCTGGGCGGCCTTCACCGCGCACCTCACCCCCACCCGCACCGACCTGGGCGGGTACGAACGCTACCCGCGCAAGCCCTTACGGGACCAGCTCTGGTTCCAAGGGCAGTTCACCCTGTTCGCCGCTCACCTACTCGAAACGGACGGAGACCGGCTTTTACGGGAACTACTGGCGCGCGCGCCGCTCAAACGCGCCACGGTCCACCGTGTGCTGGTGCAGCTCGAGCCGCGGTTCCGGGGTTGGTTCGCGCGTTTCGGTAGATTAGGGGCATGAAGCGGGTATTCGTGACGCGCAACCTCCCCGGAAACGCGCTGGAGCGATTGCGGGCCGCGGGGTACGCCGTGGAGGTCTGGCCGGAGTTTCTACCGCCTCCGCGCGAGGTACTCCTCGAAAAGGTTCGGGGCGCTGCGGCGCTCATCACGCTGGTGGAAGACCAGGTGGACGCGGATCTACTGGAGGCGGCCGGTCCTGACCTTAAGGTCATCGCTCAGTACGCGGTGGGGTACGACAACATCGACCTGGAGGCCGCGCGGCGGCGCGGAGTGCGCGTGACGAACACACCCGGCGTGCTGACCGAAGCCACCGCGGACCTGGCGTTCGCCCTGCTCGCCGCGGTGGCCCGGCGGGTCGTTGAGGGCGCGGCGTACGTGCGGGAGGGGAAGTGGCGCACCTGGCATCCCGAGCTCCTCCTGGGAGCGGAGCTGCACGGGGCCACGGTGGGGATCGTGGGGTTCGGCCGGATCGGGCAGGCGTTCGCCCGGCGGTGCCGGGGATTCGGGATGCGGATCCTGTACACCAGCCGCACCCCGAAACCCGAGGCCGCAGCCCTCGAGGCCGAGTTTCGCCCGCTCCCCGAACTCCTTGCAGAGGCCGATTTTGTCTCGCTGCACACGCCGCTCAACGAAGCGACCCATCGCCTGATCGACCGGGCGGCGCTCGAGCGCATGAAGCCCGGCGCGATCCTGGTGAACACCGCCCGGGGTAAGATCGTGGATACCGCGACCCTGGTGGCGGCGCTCGAGGCCGGCCACCTGGGCGGCGCGGGCCTCGACGTGACCGACCCTGAGCCCTTGCCCGCGGACCATCCCCTGCTGCGACTGCCCAACGTGGTGGTCACGCCGCACATCGGCTCGGCGGGGCGCGCCACGCGCGAGGCCATGGCCCGCATCGCGGTGGAAAACGTCCTCGCCGTGCTCGAGGGACGCGAACCGCCCAACCCGGTGGTCTAACCCTCGGGTTCCTCCACGCGGTAGCGGCAGCAGCCGCACCCCCCGGCGATCCGGCACTCCTGCGCCACCGGCACCCCGAGGAGATCCTGGTACAACCGCAACTCCGCCTGGCAGAGCTCGTCGTGCTCCATCGCCAGGGCCAGCTTGGGGCACCGCCGCTGCTTCAAGGTGTACCGCCCCGCCTCGCGGTGCACCTCGGCCTGGTACCCCCGCTCGGTGAGGAACTCGGCCAAAAGCTCGAGCCGCGCCTCGAGGGAACGCCCTTGCATCCGCGGCTCGAGCTCCGCCTTGACGCGCGCGTTGCGGGCCTCGAGGACCTCGAAGACCGCGTCGGGCCCGTAGAGCTCCCTGAGGTGCGCGAGCATATCGCCGCACATGCGGGCGTAGGGCGCTTCCGCGTCCACCGCTTGGAAGACCTGTCGGGGCCGGCCCCGCCCGGCGCATTTCTCGGTCCGGGCGCGCACCAGTCCGTGGGCCTCGAGGTCAGCGAGGTGCCGGTGCACGGCCACGCGGCTGAGGCCGAGCTCCCGGGCGAGGTCGCCTGCGCTTGCGGAGCGCGTGCGCAGGCGCTCGAGGATTCGCAGCTTGGTCTCCCCTAAACCAACCATGTTCACACCATGGGCAGGGTGCTCAGGTTGCGAATCGAGAGCTGCCCAGCAAGCTGCCGGGCGACCTGACGGAAGGCCTGGGCTTCGGGAGCGTCTGGGTGCGCGACGGTGATGGGCGTACCGGCATCCCCGCTCTCGCGTACGGGCATCGAGAGGGGAATCTCCCCCAGAAACGCGGTGTTTTGAGATTCAGCCAGCTTACGCCCTCCGCCCTGACCGAAGAGGTAGCTGCGTTCCCCGCAGGAGGGGCAGGCGTAGTAGGCCATGTTCTCGATGACCCCGAGGAGGGGCACCTGCACCTTGCGGAACATGTCCGCGGCGCGTTCCGCGTCGATGCGGGCCACGTCCTGGGGGGTGGTCACGATCACGCCGCCGGTCACCTGGGTGAGCTGCGAGAGGGAGAGCTGCACGTCCCCGGTGCCGGGGGGCAGGTCCACGATGAGGTAGTCGAGCTCGCCCCAGTCCACGTCCTGCAGGAACTGGCGGATCGTGCCGTGGAGGATGGGGCCCCGCCAGACGAGGGCCTGCCCTGGCGGCGCGATGTTCGCGATCGAGAGCACCCGGATGCCGTAACGCTCGAGGGGTACGATCTTTTTCGCTTCGTTCACCCTGAGCTTTTCTCCCTCGAGGCCAAGCATCCGCGCCTGGCTGGGGCCGTAGATGTCCCCGTCGAGCAACCCCACCCGGGCGCCCTCCTGGCTGAGCGCGATGGCCAGGTTCACCGCGACGGTGCTCTTTCCCACGCCGCCCTTGCCCGAGCCGACCGCGACCACGTTCTTCACGCCCGGGAGGGGGAGTTGCTGGGGGCCGCGCACGCTCGCGCCGAAGGTGATCTCGACGTGTTCCGCGCCGATGCGCTCGAGCGCCGCGCGCACCTCGCCCTCGATCTGGCCTTTTAGGGGGCAGGCCGGGGTGGTGAGGTTGATCTTCACCGCGACCTTGCGGCCGTCCACCACGACTTGTTCCACCATCCCCAAGGAGACCAAGTCTTTGTGCAACTCGGGATCATTCACGCCACGTAAAGCATCGAGAACATCGGTTTCCGACAGACGGCTCATCGCGAAGAGCTTACGCTTCCAAGAGAGATGCTGCAAGGATGAACGTTACATTAGCTCGGCTTGACGCTCCCCCAGCACCGCCCTATGCTTAGGGCAAGGCGATGACCGGGAGGAGTAGGCCTCCCGGCGCCCCACAGAGAGGGTGCCCCGCGGGCTGAGAGGGCACCTGGTGCGCGCCGAGGCCGAACGTCGCCCGGGAGCCGCGGGAAGAAAGGGAGCCCCAAGCTCCTGAGTAGACCCCGCCGGGAGCGCCCGTGACAGCGCAGAACGAGGGCCCGAGCCGGCGCCGGTTCGGGAAGCGCGGTGGTACCGCGGGGCATCTGCCTCGTCCGCGCCTTGGCGGAGGGGGCGGTTTGTTTTGTGCGGCTCCCTCTCCCGGAAAGGAGGCGAGATGAGCCGAGCGCTACCCAAGACCTACGATCCGCACGCGGTGGAACCCCGCTGGGCCGAAAAATGGGCCCAACACCCCTTCACGGCCAACCCTAAAAGCGGCAAGAAGCCCTTCGTGATCTTCATGCCCCCCCCGAACGTGACCGGCAACCTCCACATGGGGCACGCCCTGGACAACGCCCTGCAGGACGCGCTGATCCGTTACAAGCGCATGCGGGGGTACGAGGCCCTCTGGCTTCCCGGCACGGACCACGCCGGCATCGCCACCCAGGTGGTGGTGGAACGCCTGCTCGCCAAGGAAGGCACGACCCGGCACGCGCTCGGCCGGGAAGCCTTCCTAAAGCGCGTCTGGGAGTGGAAGGAGACCTCGGGCGGGGCCATCATCCGGCAGCTCAAACGCCTCGGCGCAAGCCCCGACTGGAGCCGCGAGGCCTTCACCATGGACGAGGCGCGCAGCCGCGCGGTGCGCTACGCCTTCGTGCGGTACTACCACGAGGGCCTCGCCTACCGCGCCGGCCGGATCGTGAACTGGTGCCCGCGCTGCGAGACCACCCTCTCGGACCTCGAGGTCAACACCGAACACACTCCGGGCACGCTGTACACCCTGGCCTACCCCCTCGAGGACGGGGGCGAGATCCAGATCGCGACCGTCCGCCCGGAAACGATCTTCGCGGACCAGGCCATCGCGGTCCACCCCGAGGACGAGCGGTACGCGCACCTCATCGGCAAGAAGGCGCGCATCCCCCTCACCGACACCTGGATCCCCATCATCGCGGACGCGGCCGTGGAGCGCGAGTTCGGCACGGGCGCCCTCAAGGTCACCCCGGCGCACGACCCGACCGACTTCGAGATCGGCCAGCGCCACGGCCTCGAGGCGGTCAGCGTGATCAACCTCGAGGCGCGCCTCGAAGGCCCGCTGGTCCCCGAGGCGCTGCGGGGCCTGGAGCGCTTCGAGGCCCGCCGGCGGGCCGCGGAGATGCTCGAGGCCGCGGGGCACGTGCGCAAAGCGGAACCGTACACGATCGCGCTGGGCACCTGCGACCGCTGCGGCACGCCGATCGAGCCGGCCCTGTTCCCGCAGTGGTGGCTCTCCATGAAACCCCTGGCCGAAAAGGTTATCGCGGGGATCGAGCGGGGCGAGATCCAGTTCGTGCCCGAGCGGTGGCGGAAGGTGAACCTGGACTGGCTCCGGAACATCCGGGACTGGAACATCTCGCGGCAGCTGTGGTGGGGGCACCAGATCCCCGCGTGGCACTGCAAGGCCTGTGGCGAGATCACCGTCCCGCCCGTCGAGCGGTACATGGAGGACCCCCAGGCGTGCGCGCACTGCGGCAGCCCGGAGATCGAGCGCGACCCCGACGTGTTCGACACCTGGTTCTCCTCCGCGCTTTGGCCCCTGAGCACGCTGGGCTGGCCCGAGGAGACGGAGGACCTCAAGGCCTTCTACCCTGGGGACGTGCTCGTCACCGGGTACGACATCCTCTTCCTGTGGGTCTCGCGCATGGAGGTCTCCGGGTACCACTTCAAGGGCGAGCGGCCCTTCAAGACGGTGCTGCTCCACGGCCTGGTCCTCGACGAGAAGGGGCAGAAGATGTCCAAATCGAAGGGGAACGTGGTGGACCCCCTCGAGCTCGTTGAGGCATACGGGGCGGACGCCTTGCGCTTTGCCCTGGTCCACCTGGCCACCGGCGGCCAGGACATCCGCTTCGACCGGCGCTGGGTGGAGATGGGGCGGAACTTCGCGAACAAACTCTGGAACGCGGCGCGGTTCGTCCTGATGAACCGCGAGGGGTTCGAAGCCAAGCGCGACGAACTCACGCTGGCCGACCGCTGGATGCAAGCGCGGCTCGCCCAGGGCGTGCGCGAGATCACCGCGCTCTACGAGCGTTACGATTTGGCCCTAGCGGCCCGCGAGGTGTACCAGCTCGTCTGGAGCGAGTTCTGCGACTGGTACATCGAAGCGGCCAAACCCGCGCTGCGTGAGGGGAACGCGGCCACGCTAAAGGGCCTCGAGAACGCCCTGGAGACCCTCCTCAAGCTCCTCCATCCCCTCATGCCCTTCGTGACCTCGGAGATCTACGCCGCCCTTAAGGGCGAAGGCCAGGAGCTCGCCCTAGCCCCCTGGCCCGAACCTGCGCAGGAGGTGGATCCGGAGGCGCTCGCGGCCTTCAAAACGCTCCAGGACGCGGTGAGCGCCACGCGCGCTTTGCGCGCCGAGCTCGGGCTTCCGCCGCAGCAGGAGGTCCGGGTGTACGTGGACGGCGAAGGTGTCCGGACCGTCCTCGAGAACGCGGCCTTCTTCCGGTTCCTGGCTCGAGCCGAGGCCCAAGCGGGGCGTCCGGAAAAAGCCTTGAGCGCGGTGACCCCCAGCGTCACGGTCTTCCTCGAGCCGGAGGGGTTGGTGGACCTTTCCGCCTGGCGCTCGCGGCAGGAGAAGCGGTTGAAGGAGCTGGAGAAGCTTGCGGCCAGCTCGGAGAAAAAACTGGGCAACCCCCGCTTCGTGGAGCGGGCCCCCAGGGAGGTCGTGGAGGCCGAACGCGCCCGGCTTAAGGAAACCCAAGCTCAGATCGCGCGCATCCGCGAGAACCTGGCGCGCCTGGGTTGAGCCCCGCCCCTACGCTCAACGGCCCCCGGTGGGGGCCGTTTTCACGTGACCAGGGTAAGCCGAGGCGTTTCCCCCGAGTACTCCGGGGACTCGATCAGCCCCGCGATCCGGTGCAGGTTCACGGTCACGAACTCGAAGGACTCCTCCGGCTCGAGCTCCACGATCGGCCGGTCGGGTTGCAGCACGTACAAGCGCGCCTCGTGCAGGGTCTGGAAGGGCTTGGCGGTGGAGAGGTAGTCGGAAAGGCGCACGTGCTGGGGCATGTCCAGCTTCCCCGCGATCGCGTAGCCTTCGTACAGGAGCACCAGGGACTGGCGGCGCAGCATCGCACCGGTGGTGCGCGGCGTGGCCGGACGTCCGCCCACCACCCAGAGGATGCGGCGCTTCGGGACGGCTAAGAACCCGGTGGTCGCCTTGAGCTCTGAAGCGTCCGGTGGGTGCTTGAACCCGGGGGTGTACACGAGCACGCCCGTCATCGGCAAGAGCAGGCGATTCTCTTGGTTCAACAGGTCCGCCGTCGCTCCCTTCGGCACCAGGTAGATCATGCCGTACACGCGGTACTCCGGGGTGTACACCCGAGCCTCAAACGGATCCCTGGGCTGCTTGTACACGGTTCACCTCCCACCAGCGCTCGAGCGCCTCCACGAGCAAGCGTTCATCCCCATAGCGGTAGGCAAGCGCAAGCCGCGCTCCCAGCACCTGCTGCAGGCGCAAACGGCGGAAGGTGGCGGAACGGTAGGGGTTGATCCGGGGGAGCGGGTCCGGGCAGGGCACGAGGCCCAGCTCCTCCAGAACGGTGCGGTACGGTTCCGTCACCGCCCGCCCCGCCCTCAGGGCTTGAAAGGCCGCCCGCAACCCTTGCCGCGTGATCGTGGGGTTCGTCAGGGAAGCAAGCGCCCGGTCCGACAACGCAAGCCGGACCTCCACCCCCCCAACGGGTGTGGGGGGTAGCGCGAACCACACCCGTGCCTCTTGAGGCGCGACCACGGGCACCCCGCGCGCCTCCAGAAAATCCCGGCCCTTCCCCACCGCGTAGCTCGGCAGGCGCTCCCGCACAACCTGCGCGAGCGCCTCGCGGAGCGATGCGCGCGTCACGCGTAGGCGCGGCGCATCGTCCCTCACCCCGGCCTCCAACCCCTCCGGCCTCCGGTACGCCGCCGCGATGAGCTCGAGCTTGCGGGTGCCGTTCCACTCGTTCAGCGTGAGGCTCGCGGCTACCTCCACCTCCTCCACGTCGAGGAGGGCCTCGCCGTCATCCCGCCACTTAACCACCCGCACCCCCCCCAGCCGGAAGGACACGTGCCGCCCCTCCCCCATGAGGCGCACCTCCTGGGGCACGCCCCGAAAGTAAAAGGTCGGCTCGGGATTCCCCTCCCCAAACGGCTCGAGGAACAACAACGCCCGGTACACCTCCTCCAGGTCCTCCCCCTCGAGCGCACCGTCCAAGAGCACCTCGGGCACCGGGGGCGGGTGCGCGGCCACGTACTCCAGGATGGCGTTTCGGAAGGCCGGGATCTTCTCCTCCGCGATGGCGAACCCCGCGGCCTGGGTGTGTCCCCCGAAGCGCTCGAGGTGCGCTGCCGCCGCACGCAACGCCCCCACCGCGCTGATCCCCGGCGTGCTGCGCACCGAGCCCTTACCTTGAGCGATGATGAAGACGGGCTTGTAGAACCGCTCGAGGATGCGGCTCGCCACGATCCCCATCACGCCCGGGTGCCCCTCGGGATCGTGGATCACGTAGGCGGGCGCAGCGGGGTCGAGGTTAGGAAGGAGCCGCTCGAGCATCGCCTCCTCGACGCGCTGCCGCTCGCGGTTCAGCTCGTTCAGGCGCTCGGCGAGCGCCTGGGCCCGCGTGGGGTCCGGGGTGGTCAGGGCCTCGAGGGCGGTCTCGGCCTCGCCAAGCCGACCCGCGGCGTTGATGCGCGGCGCGATCCTGAAGGCGATCTCGGTCGCGCTGTACTCCTTGCAATGCTCCCGCGCGAGCGCGGCGAGGCCCGCGTGGCGCGTCTCGCGCAGCTGCTCGAGGCCAGCCCTAACCAGAGCGCGGTTGATCCCCAAAAGGGGCGCGACGTCCGCTATGGTGCCGATCGCCGCGAGGTCGGCGTAGACCGTGGGGGGTGGCTTGTCCAAGAGGGCGTGGACCTGCCACAGGAGGAAGAAGGCTACCCCAGCCCCGGTGGGTTTGGGCTTGCCCTTGAAGGCCGGGGCGAAGGCCGGGTGCACGAGGATGCCGGGTGGGGGCGTATCGCCGGGCGCGTGGTGGTCGGTCACGATGACCGAGACTCCCTGCGCCTGTAGGGCCTCAAGCTCCGCGTGGTTCGTCACGCCGCAATCCACCGTGATGAACAGGTCGCAGGCCTGGGCGTGCTCGGCGACGCGGTCTGGGTGGACGCCGTACCCTTCCCGGATGCGGTGGGGAATGAAGGCATGCACGTCCCCACCGAGCGCGGCGAGGCCGCGCACCAGGATCGCGGTTCCGGTCACGCCGTCCGCGTCGTAATCCCCGTGCACCCGGATGCGCTCCCCCCGCTCGAGGGCCTGCACCACGCGGCGCGCTGCGGTCTCGAGGCCGGGCAGGTCCGGCAAGGCGAGGGGGGGGTCGAGGTCCTGGGGGTCGCGAAACCCGCGGTTATACAGAACCGCCGCCACCACGGGCGGCACGTCCAAGCGCTGCATCAAGGCCTCGAGGGCCTCCCGCGGCGGCCAGGGGGCCATGATCCAGCGGCTCATGCCCCGGCATCCTCCCCTAGGGGAAGGTCCCGATCCGGGATGCGCGGGACCTCCTCGTCCTCGGGGTGGCGGGCCTTGAGGGCCTCGATCTCGGCTTGGAGGCGGGCGATTTCTTTTCGGTAGGTGCGGCTGGCCTGTAAGGCACGCAACCACCAGGCCAGCGCGTACACCCCGCCGGCTAAAAAGCCCAGGGCGAACGCACCTCCCGCCACCCAGACGACCGGAAGGCTACCCAACCCCCATAACGCGACCCGCGCGTCGGGTTGGCTGTAGTGGTGGAACAGCGCTGCTAAGCTAAACGATACGAGGATCGCGAACGAAAGCCAGTGGACAAGCCGCATCGTACCCCCCGTTGGCTTCAGTATAAAGGGCATAGAAAGGGCAAACGCCCTAGGGTAGGGCCACTAAAAAAGCACCCCGCCTTAGGCGGGGTGCCGCGCGAACCCATTGCTACGCCTTGGCCTTGGCGCGCTGCGATTGCTCCCGGGTCTTCCACCACACCACCAGCGCGGAGACCACGTAGATCGAGGAGTAGGTCCCTACGAAGATCCCAACGAGGATCGCAAGGGAGAAATCCCGCAGCACCGGCCCCCCGATGAAGAAGAGGGAGAACAGGGGAAGCAGTGTGGTGAAGGAGGTCATCACGGTACGGGAGAGGGTCTGGTTGATCGCGGTGTCCACGAGCTCCTGGTAACTCACCCCCCGCATCACCCTTAGGTTCTCGCGGATCCGGTCCGAAAGGATGATCGAGTCGTTGATCGAGTACCCGATGATGGTCAGGAGGGCCGCTACGATCGGGATCGTGAACTCGAGGCCCAGCAGGCTGAACACCCCGGCGGTGATCGCGACGTCGTGCCCCACCGCGATGATGCTCGCCACGCCGAAAACCCAGTCGAAGCGGAAAGCCATGTAGATCAGGATGAGGCCCAGCCCCGCGAGCACCGCGAGCACGGTGTTACGCCGCAGCTCAGCCCCGACGGCGGGCCCCACGGTCTCGGACTGGAGGACCTCCGCGTTCAGCTTCTCCTGGAACAACCCCGCGAGCTGAAGGCGCGCCTCTTGCGAGAGCACCCCCACGCGCACCGAGTACTCGCGCGCGTCGGAGATGGGGCTTTGTACCGCGGTGATCACCGCGTCCTTCCCGGAAACGCCTTCGATCCCGGCCTCATCCAGGAAGGCCCGCACGTCCTCTACACCCACCGTGCTCGGCGTGCGGATGAGGTACGCGGTACCGCCGGTGAAGTCGATCCCGTAGTTGAACCCCTTGGTGAAGACCACCCCGGCCGCGACGAGCGCCAGCACAAGGGTCGCGCGGGTGATCACGCGGGCGTGCTTGAGGAAGGGGATCCGGGTACCCCAGATCCAGTAGGGCAGGCGCACCTCGCCGCGCTGCGCGATGCGCTCGAGAAGGTAGCGGCTGAACACCAGGTTGGAGAAGACCGCTGCGATGATGCCGATCGAAAGCATCACCGCGAACCCGCGCACCGGACCGGTCGCGTACTGGTACAGCGCAGCGGCAGCCAGCAGGGTGGAGATGTTCGCGTCCAGGATCGTGACGATCGAGTGCCGGAATCCGTCGGGAATCGCCTGGCGGAGCTTCTTGTCGTAGCGCAGCTCCTCCTTGATGCGCTCAAAGGACAGGACGTTCCCGTCCACCGCCGCGCCGATCGTGAGGATCAAACCGGCGATCCCGGGCAACGTGAGCGTGGCCCCGAGGCCCGAGAGCATCCCGAGCACCAGCACCGCGGTGTAGATAAGGCCCAGCGAGGCCACCAGCCCGAACCAAGGGCCGTAGTAGAGGAAGATCACCACGAAGATCAGCAGGCCCCCCACCACCGAGGCGATCACGCCGGAACGAATCGCGTCCGCCCCGAGCGTCGGGCCGATCGCGCGGAGCTCTTCCACGTGCACCGCGACCGGAAGGGACCCGCTCCGAAGCACCAGCGCGATCTCGGAGGCCTCCTCCAGACTTCCCAGCCCGTCGATCACCGCCTGGCCATCGAGGATCGCTTGGCGGATCACCGGCGCGCTGTACACCCGACCGTCCAGCACGATCGCGAGCCGCCGCCCAACATTCGCCCGGGTCACCTCCGCGAACTTCTTCGCGCCTTCCGGGGTGAAGGTCATGGAGACCTGGGGACGCCCGAAGCTATCAAACACCGTGTTCGCGGTCTCCAGATCCGCGCCCGTCAACAGCGGCGGCCCGAGGTCCTCGAGCTTCATCAAGCGCGCCTCGAGCTCCGAGCGGTCGAGGTTCGGGTTACGCCGGAGCTGCTCGTTGATCTGCGCGACGGTCAGGCCGGTCGCGTCCTCCTTAACCACCCGAAACTCCAGCACCGCCCGCTGGCCGATGAGCTTCAAGGCCTTGTCCTGATCCTCCTGGGATAGGCCCGGCAGCTCGATCAACACGCGGTTAGTCCCCTGAATCTGGATCAGGGGTTCGGCCACGCCTAGGGCGTTGATCCGGTTTTCGATCACGGTTCGGACGCGCTCGAGGTCGTCCGGGTCCGGTTCGGGATCGTCCGTTTGCAGCACGATCCGCAGGCCGCCCTTGAGGTCCAGTCCGAGCTTGACCTTGGGCTCCGCGGGAGCCCAGGGCTTCCAGATTCCGAGTAGGGCCGCGAGAAACACCCCCAGCAGCAGGATTCCAGTTACGGTATTGCGTCGCATCTGTACCCCTCGCTTTCGATCCTGTTCGTGACGAAAAGGCCTAGGGTCGCTTGCCGCTCAGTGCCTCCCGGGCCTTACCCGCCATCCTGCTGCAATCGCCCGTACCGCAGGTACAGTCGCGGTTCCGCCAGGACCGGCGCGCGGTAGACTCGCCGCGCCCCCAGCCCTGGCGCACCCATCACCGGGGCGTCCACCGTGAGGGGAGGTAGCGTAAAAACCAGGGGCAGCGAGCGGTGCCCGGACTCCCCAATATACAGCACGGGGGCGGCCCACCCCGCATCCTCCGCCGCCACCGCGCGGGCCGGGAGGGGCGGCAGGGCCAGAAGGGCTAGGGCCACCACCCCCAGCCCCACGAGCGCCCCGTACTCCCAGCGCTTCACCAAAGGCACCGCGACGCGCCTCCTCGGTTAAACCTCCGTCACCTCAACCACCTGGATGGCCTCGAGGACATCCCCCTCCTCAAAGGCGTCGAACCCCGCGAGCTTCAAGCCGCACTCGTACCCCGCGGCCACCTCGCGCACGTCGTCCTTGAAGCGCTTGAGGCTTTCGATCCGACCGCGCCAGACCTCCTCGCCGCCGCGCAGCACGCGGATCTCGGCGTTGCGCACGATCTTGCCGTCCGTGACCATGCACCCCGCGACGTTCCCGCCCTTGGGCAGCTTGAAGATCGCGCGCACCTCGGCGTGCCCGATCACCTCCTCGCGGTAGGTGGGCTCGACCTGCCCTTTCACCATGACGCGAACCTCGTCGATGAGGTCGTAGATCACGCGGAAGGACTTGAGCAGCACGCCTTTCTTCTCCGCGGCCTTCTTCACCGATCCCGCCGGGTTGACGCCGAAGGAGAGGATCGCCGCGTTCGCGGTCGAGGCGAGCAGAATATCCCCCTCGGTCGGCGCGCCCACCGCGGCGAGCATCACGTTGATTTTGACCTCGTCGGTCTCCTCTTTCGCGAGGATGCCCTTGATGGCCTCGAGCGAGCCTTGGGTGTCGGCGCGCAGGATGAGGTTGATCTCCTTCTGCTGCCCTTCCTGCATCTGCCGCAGCAGGTCCGCCATGCTGCGTACCCGGCGGCGCTCGGCCTCCTCCTCCTCGCGGCGCTTCCGTTCTTCCTTGCGCTCTTCGCTGATCTCCTTCGCCGCGGCCTCGTCCGGAACCCACTCCAGCACATCCCCAGCGGTTGGAAGTTCGCTAAAGCCCAGCACCTGCACCGCGGTGGAAGGCCCGGCCTCCTCGAGGCGGACGCCGTCCGCGTTCATCATCGCGCGGATGCGGCCCCACACCTCGCCCGCCACCACGTGGTCCCCGATGCGGAGGGTGCCCTCCTGCACGAGGATGGTGGCGAGCACCCCCGCGCGCTTGTCGAGCTTAGACTCGATGATCACGCCCTTGGGTTCGGCCTCCGGGTCGGCGCGGAGGTCCTCGAGCTCGGCCACGAGGAGGAGCATCTCGAGCAGCTCGTCCACACCCTGGCCGGTCTTCGCGCTGATCGGCACGACGATCGCGT
Source organism: Marinithermus hydrothermalis DSM 14884 (assembly GCF_000195335.1). Classification (NCBI taxonomy): domain Bacteria; kingdom Thermotogati; phylum Deinococcota; class Deinococci; order Thermales; family Thermaceae; genus Marinithermus; species Marinithermus hydrothermalis. Next base: position 830,027 of record NC_015387.1, on the reverse strand, counting down.
CACCGCCGTAAGCCTCCGGCACGAACCCTTCGCGCATCAGGTCCTGCATCACGCGGTCCACGTTGGCCTGGGGCAGGTCGATCTTGTTGATCGCGAAGATCATCGGGATGCCCGCAGCCTTGGCGTGCGCGATCGCCTCCCGGGTCTGCGGCATCACCCCGTCGTCCGCCGCCACCATGATGATCGCGATGTCCGCCGCGCGCGCACCGCGCTCCCGGATCGTGGTGAAGGCCTCGTGGCCGGGCGTGTCGATGAAGACAATGCGCTTGTCCCCTACGTGAACGTCGAAGGCCCCGATGTGCTGCGTGATCCCGCCGGCTTCACGCTCCGCCACCCGGGTCTTGCGCAGGTAGTCCAGCAGGGTGGTCTTCCCGTGGTCCACGTGCCCCATCACCGCCACGACCGGCGCGCGGTGGGGCAGGGCCTTGCGGGCCTCCTCGGCTTTACGCTGCTCCTCCAGCCCCCGCTGTTCCCGAACGATCTCCTTTACCGCCTCGGCCGTCTCGGCGTCCAGGGTGGAGGCGTGGGACTTATACTCCACCCCCATCGTGTCCAGGAGCTCCATGAGCTCCGCGCTCTCCATCCCCAGTTCCCTGGCCAGTTGGTAAATGCGCACCTTCGCCATCCCTTACTTCTCCTCCCAACACCGCTTGCAGCTCGAGCGCAAGCCGGGCCGCGCTGCCTCCGGCGAAGCGACGCAGGCGTTTTTCCTCCCAGCACGTGGGGGTGTCAGGGCACACGTACGCCCCGCGGCCCGGCCGTTTGCCCGTACGGTCAATCACGAAGCCTTCCGGGGTCCGCACGATGCGGAGCAACTCCCGCTTCGGCCTGCGCCGACGGCAGGAGACGCACATCCGCACCGGAACGTGCCCCTTAGCCTTAGCCATCGCTTTCCTCTTCTTCTTCTTTCGTGGCGTCCACGAACAAACTCTCGAAGCGCGCCTTCGCGTCGGAGCTGATGGTCACGCCTTCTTCCTTCTCCGCGGCTTTGGCCAGCGCCTCGTCCAGGTCGCTCACCACCTCGGCTTCCTTGAAGTCGATCTCGTACCCGGTGAGTTTCGAGGCGAGACGGACGTTCTGCCCGGCCTTACCGATCGCGAGGGAGTGCTGGTCCTTGGCGACCGTTACCGCGGCGTGGCCGGTCTCGGGATCGATCTCGATCGCGCCGACCGTCGCGGGGGACAGGGCGTTGCGGATGAACTCCCGCGGGTTCGGGCTCCACTGGATGATGTCCACCCGTTCCCGCCCGAGCTCAGCGCTCACGGCCTGAATGCGCTGCCCCTTATGCCCGATGCACGCGCCGATCGGGTCCACGTTGGGGTTATGGCTCATCACTGCCACTTTGCTACGGCTGCCGGGCTCGCGAGCGATGGCCTTCACCTCAACCACCCCCTCGGCGATCTCCGGCACCTCCTGCTTGAGAAGGTAGCGGAGCAGCTCCTCATGCGCACGCGACACGATCAAGCTCGGCCCCTTCGAGGAGCGCTGCACCTCCTTCAGGTAGACTTTGATCCGCTGGCCGGGGTAGTACCGTTCGGTAGGGATCTGCTCCCGGGGCGGCATCAGCGCCTCGCCGCGCCCCAGATCCACGTACACGTTCCCCCGGTTGTCCACGCGGGTCACCTGGCCGGTGAGGATCTCGCCCTTCTTGTCCTTGTACTCCTCGTACACCCGGTTCCGCTCGGCTTCCTTGAGGCGCTGGGTGAGGATCTGCTTCGCGGTCTGCACCGCGATGCGGCTGAACTCCTCCGGGTCCACCGGGAACTCCATCTCCTCCCCCACCTGCACCTCAGGGTCATAGGTCAAGGCGTCCGCCAGGGCGATCTCCCGCTCGGGGTTCTCCACCTTTTCCACGACCCGCTTGATCTCCAGCACCTCGATCGTGCCCTGCTGCGGGTCCAGGTGCACCTCCACCAGCGGCCCCTTGCCCTCCTCAACCTCCTTGGGGCGAAACCCCTTCTGGCGAACGTACGCCTTAGCCAGGGCCTCCTCAAAAGCTTGAATCAGCTCCTCTGGGCTCACGCCTCGCTCGAGCGCTACGTGCTGCAAAGCCTCCACGAATTCCTTATTCATGCGTGCCTCCTTATTACCTCGGTTCGCTCGGCCACTCGGCCAGATTCGCCTTAAACGTCCCGAGCTTAAGCGCGCGTTCCTCCCCCGTGGCGAGCGCGAAGGTCACCACATCGCCCTCAACCCGCACAATGCGCCCCGTAAACCGGCCCTCGTCGCTCTGCACCTTCGCCTTCAAGCCCATAAAGCGCTCGAAGTGCCGCGCCGTGATGAGAGGCCGGTCCGGCCCCGGGGATTCCACCTCGAGCCGGTACGCCCCCGGAATCGGGTCCAGACGGTCGAGCTCGAGGCTGATCACCTGGGAGGCGCGCTCGAGATCCGCGAACGATATGGGCTGCTCGTCGGCCCGCTCGAGCCGCACGGTCAAGACCCGCGTCTTCCCCCCACCCTTTAGGGTAACCTCGAGGACCTCGTATCCCAAGGGGCGCACCACCGCTTCGATCACATTCCACAGCTCCATCTCGACTCCATCCCCTCACGAATGAAGGGTGGGTTTTGCACCCACCCCCGCCTACAGGGATCCAACGCTGCCTTTAGTGTAACACGCCCCCGATCTAGGCTCAAGCTTGGCAGCGGGGGCAAAAATGCGTGCCCCGTCCGGCCACCACCGCTTTCAGGATCGGGGTGCCGCAGCGCACGCACGGCGCGCCCGGCCGCCCGTACACCTTGTGCTGCACCTGAAAGCGCCCCAGTGCCCCGTCCGGCCTCCGGTACGTGCCGTCCTGGAGCGTTGATCCGCCCGCAGCCACCGCCTCGGCGAGCACCTCGCGAATGGCCGTGTACAACCGCGCTATCGCCCCGACCTCCAAGGTGTTCGCGGGACGCGCGGGATGCACCCCCGCCCGCCAGAGCGCCTCGTCTGCGTAGATGTTTCCAAGCCCCGCCACGACCTCTTGCGCGAGCAGCACGGCCTTTACTCCTCGAGCGGTGCGCGCGAGTCCCTCCCGGAAGCCCTCGAGGGTGAAGGCGTCGCTCAAGGGCTCCGGCCCCAGGCGATCGAGGAGCGGAATCTCGCGGTACGCGCCCGCCGGCACCACCCACCACCGCCCAAAACGCCGTGGATCGTTGAAGTACAGGGGACGATCCGGAACCTCGAGCCGCACCCGGACGTGCGGGCCTTCCGCGAAACGAAACCCGCCCGTCATGCCAAGGTGCACGACCAGCTCCAGACCGCCCTCGAGGGCGGCGATCAAGAACTTGCCCCGCCGTCTCAGGACCTCGACGCGCCGCCCTACCGCATCCTCGGTTCGGCGGTAACGCGCGGGGTCCGTGTGGTGAATCGCCCGGATCGCCCGGCCCTCGAGGTAGGGCCGGAGGGCCTGGCGGGTGGTCTCGACTTCGGGCAGCTCAGGCATCCGATCCCACCCAGCGGGAAAGCTCGATTTTTCCTTCGTATAGGGCCTTCCCGGTGATCGCGCCGTCCACGCCCAACGCGCTCAAGACCTCGAGGTCCTCGTCGGAGGCGATCCCGCCCCCCGCGATGAGGAACCCTGGCCAGGCCGCGCGCACCTGGCGGAGTATCGCATCGTCCACGCCCGCCAGGGTCCCGTCGCGGCGCACGTCGGTGTAGATCAGGGTCTGCACGCCCATCGCGTGCAGCTCGGGTGCCAGCTCGCGAAGGTCCCGACCCGTTCCCTCGACCCACCCGGAGACCACCACCTCCAGCCCGCGGGCGTCGAGGGAGACCGCCACCCGCTCCGGCCCGAAGGTGCGGAGCATCTCCGCCAGCACCTCGGGCGCCTTGACCGCGATCGTGCCCACCACGACCCGATCCGCGCCCAGCTCGAGGAGGGCCTGGGCGTCCTCCAGGCTGCGCACGCCGCCGCCGACCTCGAAGGGCACCTGGGCGTGCGCGGCGATCCGGCGGAGCGCAGCACGGTTCTCGCCGCGTCCTGTGGCTGCGTCGAGATCCACGAGATGCAGGTACGCCGCCCCTTGGTCCTGCCAGTACAGCGCCGCGCCGAGGGGGTCCTCGAAGTATACGGTCTCCTGGGTCGGGTCGCCTTTATACAGGCGTACGGCCCGACCACCCTGGATATCCACCGCGGGAATAACAAGCATCAACGGGAATTCTAACAGAATCTTCCCCTCCCTCTCCCAACCCTGGCATAATGAAGGATGCCGCGTCTCGCGCATGAGCGTTCCTACGCGCTTTCCTAGTGGCCTAGCCGTAGCCCGCAACAAACCGGGTTAGGGTTCCAGACAGGAGATTTATGGAAACCATCGCAGAACTTGTGGGGGTTAGCAAGCGGTTCGGTGCAGTCGAAGCGCTTCGGGAGGTGGACCTCGAGGTCCACCCGGGCGAGCTCCTCGCCCTCCTCGGGCCCAACGGCGCGGGCAAGACCACCGCGATGAGCCTGCTGCTCGGCCTCCGGCGCCCGGACCGAGGACGGGCGCGCTTATTCGGCCGGGATCCCCGTGACCCGAGTGCACGTCGGTACGTAGGCGCAACCCCTCAGGACACCGGGTTCCCCCAGACGCTCACCGTAGGGGAGGTGGTGGAGCTGGTGCGGGCCCACTACCCTGACCCCTTACCGCGCGCGGAGGTGCTGGCGCGGTTTGGGCTCGTCCACCTCGAGCGCCGGCAAACCGGCGGGCTTTCTGGCGGGGAAAAGCGCCGGCTCGCGGTCGCGCTCGCGTTCGTGGGGAACCCCAGGCTCGTGGTGCTCGACGAACCCACTACCGGCCTCGACGTGGAGTCGCGCCGCGCCCTGTGGCAGGCCGTTCGGGCGTACGTGCACGACGGCGGAACCGTGCTCCTCACCACACACTACCTCGAGGAGGCCGAGGCGCTGGCCACGCGCGTGAGCGTCCTGCATCAAGGACGCGTGATCGCTGACGGCAGCGTCGACGAGATCAAGGGCCGGGTGGGGCTCAAGCGCGTGCGGTTCCAGGCCCCCGTGGTGCCTGAACTGCCGGGCGTGGCCAAGGTGGAGCGCGCCCATAACGGCGTCACGCTGTACACCGCGGACGCGGACCAGGTGGTGCGGGCCCTGGTTCGTTCCGACGTGCCGTTTCAGGATCTGGAGGTCCTTCCCGTCAGCCTGGAGGAGGCTTTCCTGGTCCTCACGGGAGGTGCGGCATGAAGCTTGTGTGGGCTCACTTCAAGGCGGAGGCGCTCGAGTTGTTGCGCCAGCCGGGATATCTGATCCCCACGATGCTGTTTCCGGCGATGTTTTTTTGGTTCTTCGCCGCCCCCAATGCGGATACCGCGTACTCGGCGAATTTTCTGACGGCTTCCTTCGCGGCGTTTGCGGTGTTCGGCGTGGTCTTCTTTCAGTTCGGGGCAAACATCGCTCAGGACCGCATCCTGCCCTGGAGTGCGTATTTGCGCACGCTTCCGCTCGCCCCGAGCGTGCGCGTGGCCGCACGGGTGCTTTCCGCCCTGGTCTTCGCTACGGCCACGGCCTCGATCGTGGTGCTCGTAGCGCACCTCACCACGCCGGTCGCGTTTCCCGCCGGGGCCTGGCCACGCTTCGTGCTGGGCCTTCTGGCAGGCAGCGTGCCCATGGCCTTGCTCGGTGTAGCCTTAGGGTACTGGGCCCGCCCAAAGGCCGCCTTGCCCTTAGCGAACCTGGTGTACCTGCCGCTCTCGTTCGGCGGGGGGTTTTGGATCCCGCCGGACTTCCTGCCCGGATTTATCGCCGAGATCAGCCCGTACCTGCCCACCCGCCAGTGGGGCGAGGTGCTTTGGCCCGTGGTTACGGGCGCGTCCTGGACGCTGGCCCCGTGGTTGTGGCTCGTAGGGTACACCCTGGTCTTTGGGGGGCTTGCCGTGTGGGGGTACCGCCGCGATGAAGGAAGCCGGTTCGCCTAGCCCCTTGCCCCAAACCCCAACATCCTGTAGAATCCATGCCGGACACCCCCGCATATGGGTGTCCGGCCGCGGTGCCCCACCGACAGGTGGGGACGCCCAGCCCTAGGGGCGTTGGGGGAAGTCCGGTGCAAGTCCGGCGCTGTCCCGCAACGGTAACCGGGCCTCCGCCCGGAAGCCCGAGTACCCACATCGCGGCCTAACGCCGTAGCCCTCGAGGAAGGGCAAAGGTGGTGAGGCCTGTGCAGGACACGAGCTAATCCTACCCCCCAAAACCCGACCGGCACCTCCCGGCCCTCCTGGCCGGTGAGGCAGACCCCAGGTTTCGCGCCTTCCATAGCGGTCCGCGCCGCTCATGGAGTAAGGAGGAGTATGCCCCAGCATACCCAACGCCCAGCCGAGACCCGCATGGTCTACCCCATCTTTCCCGGGGACACCAACCACTACGGCACCCTGTTCGGCGGCCAAGCCATGGCCTGGATGGACCAGGCCGCCTTCATCACCGCGACCCGCTGGGCGCGCCGCAAGGTCGTCACCGTGCACTCGAGCGCCATCGATTTCAAGCATCCCGTGCCCCAAGGCTCCATCGTTGAGCTCGTGGCCTGGATCCAGCGCACCGGCCGGACCTCCATGACGGTCGAGGTCGAGATGTGGGTGGAACCCATGCAAAAAGATGAACGGCGGCTCGCCTCGCGCGGGGCGTTCGTCCTGGTCGCCCTGGACGAGGAAGGCCGCCCCACCCCCGTCCCCCCCCTCCCGGAAGGAGGCCCGTCGTGAACGAGGCCCGCCGACTTCTGAACACCCTTGCGCGTCCCCTCGGCCCCGCGGGCGAGGCCGCCCGCCAGCTGATCGCGGCGGACCTCGAGGCCCTAAAGGGGACCGGAGAAGCCGAGGCGGTGCTGCTCGCGGCTGCCACGCAAAACATCCACCTGGAGCCCGCCGCCTCCCAGATCGCGGTGCGCGTGCTCTTGCGGCACAACTACCGCGAGGCCCTCGGCACCCCCACCCCCTCCCCCGCCGCGTACCGGCAGGGGTTCATTCGTTACGTTCAGAACGCCATCCGGGAGGGGTACCTCGACCCCCGACTGGGAGATCTGGACCTGGAAGCCCTCGCCACCACCCTCCGGCCCGAACGGGACGCCGAGCTGCCCTACGCCGGCCTGGTCGCCCTCCTCGACCGGTACGTCGTCCGGGATCTCGTAAGCGGCCGCGTCCTCGAGACCCCACAGTTCCTCTTCATGCGCGTCGCGATGGGTCTGGCGCTCGCCGAGGCGGAGCCCCTCGCGTGGATCCCGCGCTTCTACGAAGCGATCTCCCGCCGCCGGGTCCTCCCCTCCACCCCCACCCTCTTCAACGCCGGCACCCCCCACCCCCAGCTCTCCAGCTGCTACCTGTGGGTGATCGAGGACAGCCTCGACGCCATCCTCGACGGCCTTCAAACCTTCGGGAAGCTCGCGAAGTACGCGGGCGGGATCGGCGCAAGCCTCACCAAGCTCCGAGCTAAAGGCGCGCCGGTCCGCGGGATCAGCGGCCACTCGAGCGGCGTCATTCCCTTCCTCAACGTGTACGACGCCTTGATCCAGGCTGTGAACCAGGGAGGGCGCCGGAGAGGCACCATGGCGGCCTACCTCGAGCCCTGGCACCTTGAGGTCGAGGCCTTCCTCGACCTGCGCAAGAACACCGGGGACCCGTACCTCCGCGTGCGCCGGCTGAACACCGCCCTTTTTGTGCCCGACGAGTTCATGCGACGGGTGGAGCGGGGGGAGGCGTGGTACCTGTTCGACCCGCAGGTCGCGCCCGATCTAGCCGAAACCTGGGGACGGGCGTTCGACGAGGCCTACGCCCGCTACATCCAGGCCGCGGAGGCCGGCCAACTGCCGCCCCGATCCTGGAAGAAGCTTCCCGCACGGAAGCTCTACCGCGAGATCCTCGCCGTCCTGCAGGAGACGAGCCACCCGTGGCTGGTCTTTAAGGACGCGGGCAACGCGCGCAGCGCACTCGCCGCCGTGGGGATGGTGCACTCCTCCAACCTGTGCACGGAGATCTTCCTGCCCACCAGCCAGGAGGAGATCGCCGTGTGCAACCTGGCCTCCCTCAACCTCGCGGCCTACCTCCAGCGCGGCCGGATCCAGTGGAGGGCACTCGCCAAGAGCGCGCACCTCGCGATGCGCATGCTCGACAACGTGATCGACCAGAACCTCTACCCCGACCCGCGCGCCGAGCAGAGCAACTGGAACAACCGGCCGGTCGGCCTGGGAATCATGGGGTTCAGCGAGGTCTTCAGCCGCCTGGGCCTCGCCTACCCCGATCCCGAAGCGTACGCGCTGACCGACCGCATCACGGAGTACGTGAGCTACCACGCGATCCAAGCCTCCGCCCTCCTCGCCCGGGAGCGCGGCGCCTTCCCCCGGTTCCCGCGCACCACCTGGGCCCAAGGCCGCCTGCCCCTCGACACGCTGGAGGACCTCGAGCGCCTCCGCGGGGCTCCCGTCGAGGTGAGTCGGGAGGCGCGACTGGACTGGGACGCCCTCCGTCCCCTCGTTCAAAAAGGCATGCGTAACAGCACCGTCATGGCCATCGCCCCCACCGCTTCGATCAGCCTGATCGCGGGGACCACCCCAAGCCTCGACCCCTACTACGCCAACGTGTTCAGCCGCAACAACCTCTCCGGGAAGTTCCTCGAGGTCAACCCGGTTCTGGTCGAGGCCCTAAAGCGCGCGGGGCTTTGGGAGGAGGTACGAGAGCGGATCGTCGAGGAGCGCGGGGACCTGAGCGAGATCGAGGCGATCCCCGAACCCCTCCGCCGCCGCTTCCCCACCGCGTACCAGATCCCCCCAACGGCGTACATCGAGCACGCAGCCCGCGCCCAAAAATGGGTGGACATGGGCGTCAGCCGGAACCTGTACCTCCAGGAACGCAGCCTGGAGGCCATGGAGGCGGTGTACCTGGAGGCGTGGCGGAAGGGGTTGAAGTCCACATACTACCTGTACGTCGCGCCGCGCATGTACGCGGAACAGAGCACCGTTCGGGTCAATAAGGCCAGGAAACGCCCGAAATGGCGGTTGGAGGAGATGGCCTTCACCCCCGAACGGCCCGAGATCCAAGACCCCAGCGAGGACGCCCTCTGCGAAGGGTGCCAGTAAAGGAGGTGCGGTGTGAAGCGCGATCACCGGTTGTTCGGCCCCCCGAGCCTAGAGGCGATCGAGCTCTTCCCCCTGGCCCACCCCTGGGCCTACGCGCACGTGCAGCAAGGCAAGCACAACACCTGGTTCCCCGAGGAGGTCCCCCTGGGGGAGGACGTGCGGGACTGGCACGAGAAGCTCACGGAGGAGGAACGCCACGCCGCGAGCCTCCTCCTCGGGTTCTTTAACCCCATGGAGTCCCTGGTGACGCAGAACCTGGTACTCGCGATCTTCCCGTACGTGCGCGCTCCCGAAGCGCGGCTCTACCTGGCCCGCCAGATCTGGGAAGAGGCCAACCACACCATGGCCTTCGAGTACGTCCTCAAGACCCTTCCCGTGGATCGGGAAAAGGTATTCGCCGCGCACCGCGAGGTCCCGGCGGTGCGGGCCAAGGAAGCCTTCCAAACCGCCCTCACCCAAGCGCTATTGCAACAACACCCTCTCGACCTCGAGACCCGCTCGGGCCAGGAGGCCCTCCTCAAGAACCTGGTGGGGTACTTCGTGGTGCTCGAGGGGATCTTCTTCTACGCGGGGTTCCTCCTCGCGCTCTCCTGGCGCCGCCGCAACCTGCTCAAAGGGCTTGGTGCCATCATTGACTGGACGCTCAAGGACGAGAGCCTGCACCTCTCGTTCGGCCTGCACCTCATCACCGGGTTCCTCGAGGAGTACTCCGAGGTCATGACGCCGCGGCTGGCCCGGGAGGTCCGGGGGCTGATCCTCGAGGCGGTCCAGCTCGAGCGCGCGTACAACCAAGCGCTGTTGCCCCGCCCCATCCTGGGCTTGAGCGCCGAAACCCTGAACGCTTACGTGGAGTACGTGGCCGACCGGCGGCTCGAGGAGTTGGGGCTCGAGGCGGCTTTTGGCACGCCGAACCCCGCGAAGTGGATGGCGACCGAGGTGGATGTGCCGGAGATCGTGAACTTTTTTGAGGCCGTGAACACCAGCTACGAGGTGGGCAACCGCCGCGAGTGAGGCGACTGCCCTAAGGCGCGGGCGGGGCGCAGAGCGCCCCGCCTGGGGTTTATACGCGGTTTCGTTTTTGCTTCCGGGAGGTGAGGAACAGCGTGACCGCGGGACCTAGAAAGAGGGAGAGGGCGAACCACGCCCACCCCGGCTGTCCTTGTTTTTGCGCGAAGAAGGCGTTTAGGGCCGCGAGCGCCAGCCAGAGCAACCAGTAACTTTGACTGCCGTCCATGGTCACCCGCTATTATACGCGATCCCGGCCCCAAGCAGTCTAGAAGATCTGTTTGCCCAGTAGGCTCGCCGCGAGCTCCACCATGATCTCAGCGGTGCGGTTTTCCTGGTCGAGGATGGGGTTCACCTCCACCAGGTCCAGGCTGGTCACGATCCCGGCCTCCGCCAAGAGCTCCATCAATAAGTGCGCCTCGCGGTACGAAAGCCCGCCGGGGACCGGGGTGCCCACGCCGGGCGCGACGGTCGGGTCGAGGACGTCCGCGTCCAGCGAGACGTGCACCTTGGGCAGGCCTCGGAACCGCTCGATCGTCTCGGCGGCGATGCGGGAGATGCCGAGCTGGTCCACCTCCTTCATCGTGTAGACGGTGACGCCAGCCTCGCGCAGCAGGAGTTTCTCGCCCGGATCGAGCTCGCGAATCCCGATCAGGACCACGTCCTCCGGGCGCACCTTGGCCCCCTCCCACCCGATGTTTACGAGCTGCGGGTCCCCGAAGCCGCACAGCGCCGCGAGCGGCATGCCGTGGATGTTCCCGCTCGGGCTGGTCTCGGGGGTGTTGAAGTCCCCGTGGGCGTCCACCCAGATCACGCCGATGCGTTCCCCGCGGCTCGCGCCGGTGATCGACCCCATGGAGATCGAGTGATCCCCCCCCAGCACGATGGGGAAGGTGTCCTCGGGCATTTTTTTCAGGCTCTGCACGGTCTCCTCGCAGGCCTGTCGGATCGCTTGGAGGTGGTGCAGCCCTCCCGGGCTCCGGCCGTTCTTACGGCTCAGGGTCTCCACCACCGGGACCTCCACGTCCCCGTAGTCCAGCACCGCGTACCCCAGCTGCCGGAGGGCGGTATGCAGCTGGGCGTAGCGGATCGCGCTCGGGCCCATGTCCACGCCGCGCCGCCCCGCGCCGAGGTCCATCGGAACTCCCAACACCCCAACCTTGTTCATGGTGCCCATTGTAGCAAAAAATCGTGTTTATACCGAGTGAAACTTAATTCTTTCATTATGCATACCAATACGCAACCCGGCGTGACTGGACTGAAGGGACTAGGGAGGGGGAAACGAAGGCTTGCCCCCTGGAGTTCCTGGCCAAGATACAAAAGGGACCGCCCCCACACCCCTCAAAGAGTCTCAGACGTGCTGACCGACTACGGGTCATGTAAAAAACTCGGTTGAGTAAGAGGGGAGCCCTTAGTCTGGTTCTGCCATGAAGCCGACTGAGGACTCCCCGAGCTCCATCGTACCCTGTCCCCACTGCGGAGCCACCCGTGAGGAGAGCGGGGGCTACCGCAGACGCAAGCTGCGCACCTTTCGGGGCATCCAGGAAGTCAGAGTCAAACGGATCCGCTGCGCCCAATGCAAGCGCCAGAAACGAGCTCTCTACCCGGAGGACTGCCCTAGAAGCCGCTGGTACGCGATCTCCATCCAGGAGCACTTCCTCATCCTCGCAAGCCATCGCGCCCCTGAAAGCGTCCAAAACGATCTCGCCAAGAACCTGGGCTTCCCCCTCACCCGTCCCACCCGCCTCCGCTGGCTCAGGTCCGCGGGGGCCAGGGCCAAACGGCTCCTTCAGCGGGAGAACCGTCTTCTCCGAGGGCGGGTGTACTGGGGGAGTGTGGATGAATGGGCCTTTGGCCGGGGCCCCAAGGGGTACGGGTACCTTTACTTTGAGGCTTGGACGGGTTGCCCGCTGTGGGGAGACCTTGGCCATCGGCGGCGTTACGAGCGGGTGCGGGAGCTCCTTTGGAGGTTACCTCCAAGGCTGGGGGTGGTTTCGGACGGGGCGCAGGAGGTAGGGGAGGCGTTGGGCTGGTTGGGGCGGAGGCTGCTTTGGGCCCGGTGCGCTTTCCACCTGATGCGGGAGGTACGGGCCAAGGTGGACCGGAAGGCGTGGGGGGAGATACGGGAGGGTCTGAGGGTGCTGCGGGGGCTTGGGCCTGGGGAGAGGGAGGCGTTCTTTTGGAAGGAGCTTCTGCCCCGGTGGGGTAAGGCCTTGGAGGGCTGGGTGCGGGCTTGGGAGGGGTTGCAGGAGGCTTGGGGGGCCGAGGTACCGCCTCCTTGGACAAACAACGTGGCGGAGGTAGGGCATGGGCGATTGTGGCGGCGGCGCAGGCGGAGGGTGTTGCGGAGCCTGGAGGTGGGGGAATCCTGGTTGATGGTGGGGCTTTACCGGATGCGGCATCGGCGGATTGGGGAAAAGAGCCCCTGGGAAAGGCTTACGGGAACTCTTTCCCCAGAGTGCTGGTGGAGGCCCCTGGTGGGGAGGATAAAAGGGTCAACTCAAAACTTGCACCTCCCGCATATCCCGCATAAACCTTCACCCCCTCCCCCCGGCGGCCAGAGACCCAGGGCATAGAGCTCCCGCAGGGCGAGCTGCACCACGAGCTCAGGCAAGAGAACCCGCGCCGCCCGCTCCCTGGCCTCCCGCCAGCTTCCTTCCCCCTCCATGCCCACCCAGTGGGCCAACAGGTAGGCCAGAAGGGAAAGCACCAGAAAACGGTGCACCCCCAAAGCCGTCCGCTGCCCAAACTGCCCCAGGGAGAACTCGCTTTTCGCGGCGCGGAAGAAGTGCTCTATGGCAAACCGCCTCTTTCCCCAAGTGAGCGCCGTCCGGGGCGTGGCGGGAAAGGTGGCCACCACGTACCGCCACTCCCAGCCCCCTTGGGGCAGGGGGTAGCGGTACCAGGCCACCCAGACCGGGAAGGAAAGCCCCCAAACGGTAGACCCGGCTCCCCTCGCCGCCTGAGGTCCCCAAGCCTCTCCCCTTCCCGCAGCCTCCGGTCCCGCCGCATCCCCACCACCGCTTCAAACCCAACCGCTTCACCCCGAAAAGGAACCGGGTGGTGCCAAAGGCCGCATCCGCGGCCACCCGTATCCGGAAGGCCCGGCGCATCCAGGGGGGCAGAGAGGCCAGGAGGCTTAGGGCCAGGCGGGAGAGGGCCTTCTCCCCCTTGCCCCGCCAGAGGCGGTAGGCCCAAGGGATGCGGAGGTCTCCGTAGACGAGGTAGAGGACCACCAGATGGAGTCCCCACTTGCCGTGAAAAAAGGAGAGGGGCAGGGCCTGGAAACGGCCCCGCTTCTCCAGAGTGACTAGGTCCAGGACCACCAGGAGACGGGGCTTGGGGCCTTTTTTCTTTCTGGCCCGGTCCAGGGCTTTCTCGGCCTCTTTTCTTGCCAGGCGGATGAGAGCGCGGGTGGGCCAGGGGTAGCGGTTGAGGAAGCGAGAGAGGGCGGAGGGGGACTTGACCTGGCTGTGCTGGGGTCTGGCCTTGCCGTGGCCGTGGAGGAGGAGCAAGAGCAGGGCCTTGAGGGATTCCTGGAGGTGGGGGCTTGGCAAAAGGGCCAGGAGGGTCCAAAGTAGGGACAGGGCCGCTTGGGTCATGGCACCCGTCATCAGACGGGAAACCAGCGGCCCCTTTCAAGTGGTCCTGGCGCATAGGTATCCCCAGGGTGCATAAGTGCAAGTTTTGAGTCAACCGACTTTTTTACATGAGTCCCGACTACACGAGCTTGACACTCCCCCCACCCCTCCGTATACTCTAGTGGGATGGACTATAGCGAAGTCCAAAGCATTAACCTCGCCAAACTGCTCCATGAACCCGGCACCCAAAGCGCGAACGGCGTGATCCGTGACCGGATCGAGGTCGGGGAAGAGCAATTTGAATTAGAAAACGACGCCACCTGGAGCGTCACCGTCACCCATACGGGAAACGAGTTCTTTCTTTCCGGTGAACTGCACGGCACCGTGCGGCTCGAGTGCCGCCGCTGCCTCACCCCCACCCCGTACGCGATCAACGCGTACTTCCAGCACCTCCTGCAGTACGACCCCGAGGTCGAAACCCTCACCCTAATCCAGAACGCCGAGGACGAGGACGTCTACCTCTTCAGCGACCCGAACCTTGACCTCAGCGCCTTCCTCGCCGAAGCGTTCGTCCTCGAGCTCCCCTACACCGTCCTTTGCCAGGAGGACTGCCGGGGCTTGTGCCCGGTCTGCGGGGCTAACCGCAACGAGACCGATTGCGGGCACACCGAGGGTCAGGGGCTTCGAAACCCCTTTAGCGCACTAGGGAAGCTGCTGGACGAGGTGTAACATCTAACCCGCGTCTTTGCTATAATGGCGGTCGGCCCGTTTTCGGGGCGTTTTCATGCGCGTAGCACTTGAAGGAGGAAGACGATGGCGAAGCACCCTGTACCGAAGAAGAAAACCTCGAAGGCCCGGCGGGACGCGCGGCGCAGCCACCACGCCCTCTCGGCGCCCACGCTGGTGCCCTGCCCCCAGTGCCACACCAAGCGTCCCCCTCACACCGTCTGCCCGGAGTGCGGCTACTACGACGGCCGCAAGGTTCTGGACGTAGCGGAGGCCTAAGATGGCCGCAGGGCTCGTAGCCCTCGGCACCTACGTTCCCAGCAAGGTCCTTACCAATAAGGACCTTGAAACTTTTTTAGATACCTCGGACGAGTGGATCACCACCCGCACGGGGATCAAGGAACGTCGGATCGCCGCCGAGAACGAGTACACCTCCACGCTCGCCATCCAAGCCGTGGAGGACCTAATCCGTCGTCACGGCCAGGCCGCCCTCGACGGGGTAGACATGATCATCTCCGCCACCAACACCCCGGACGCCCTCTTTCCCGCCACCGCCTGCTTGATCCAAGCGCACTTCGGCCTAAACGCCGCCGCCTACGACCTGCTCGCCGGATGCCCCGGCTGGCTCTACGGCCTCTCCCAGGCCTACGGCATGGTCGAGGCGGGCATCGCGCGAAAAGTGCTGGTCGTAGGTGCCGAGGCGCTCAGTAAGATTATGGACTGGGAGGACCGCTCCACCGCGGTCCTCTTCGGCGATGCTGCCGGCGCGGCCATCGTCGGCAAGGTCCCGGAAGGCTACGGCTTCCGCGCCTTCGCCCTTGGAGCCGACGGCACCAGCGCCAAAGAGCTCCACTACGGGTGCGTGGCCCCTAACCTTCCCGACGGCACCCCCCTCAGCCGCAAGGGGATCTTCATGAACGGCCGCGAGGTCTTCAAGTTCGCTGTACGCGTCATGAACACCGCCACCCTCGAAGCCATCCACAAGGCCGGCCTCCGCCCGGAAGAGATCAGCCTGTTCATCCCGCACCAGGCGAACTACCGCATCATCGACGCTGCGCGCGAACGCCTTGGGCTGCCGTGGGATCGCGTGGTGGTCAACCTGGACCGCTACGGCAACACCTCCACCGCCTCCATCCCCCTTGCCCTCAAGGACGCCCTCTCCCAAGGCAAGATCCAAGACGGCGATCATCTGCTCCTGGTCTCTTTCGGGGCGGGCCTCACCTGGGCGGCCACCGTCATGACCTGGTACGGAGGTGAAGCGTGAACGCCGCGCTCTTCCCAGGCCAAGGATCGCAAGCCGTAGGCATGGGCCGGGCTCTGTACGAAACCTTCCCCGCGGCTCGAGAAGCGCTCGACCGTGCCGAAGCCGCGCTGCCTGGCCTGCTTAACCTCATGTGGGAAGGCCCCGAGGAGGCCCTCCGTCTCACCGAGAACCAACAACCCGCCCTCCTCGCCGTAGGGTACGCCGCCTGGATGGCGTACCGCAGCGCGGGTGCCCCCCTGCCCGCGTACGCCGCGGGGCACTCGCTCGGTGAATGGACCGCCCACGTCGCCGCGGGCACCCTCGAGCTCGAGGTCGCCCTGCACCTCGTGCGTAAGCGGGGGCAATTCATGCAGGAGGCCGTCCCAGTAGGCCAAGGCGCGATGGCCGCGGTGCTCAAGGTCCCGCGCGACACCGTCGAGGCGATCGTACGGGAGTTCGAGGGCGTGGAGGTCGCGAACCTCAACGCACCTGAGCAAACCGTGATCAGCGGCACGGCCGAAGGCGTCGCGCAAGCCGCAGAGGCCCTTAAGGCCGCGCGGGCCCGGGTCGTTCCCCTGAAGGTATCCGCGCCGTTTCACTCGAGTCTGATGCGTCCCGCCGCCGAGCGGCTCGCGGAAGAGGTCGCGAACGTTGCGTTCCGCAGGCCGGTCTTCCCCGTGTACTCGAACGTGACCGCGGCTCCGGAGACCGACCCCGAGAGGATCCGGGATCTCCTGATTCAACAGGTGACCGCACCCGTGCGCTGGGTGGAGACCCTGGAGGACCTCTGGCGCCGCGGCGTGCGGCGTTTCCTGGAGTTCGGTTCAGGAAACGTGCTCACCGGGCTGGTCAAGCGGACGCTGGCGGAAGCTGAGGCCTTCGCCCTCACCACGCCGGAAGCGATCCAAGCGGAAGTTCAGTAAGGGAGGTACGCATGCGCAAAGCGCTCATCACCGGTTCTAGTCGGGGCATCGGTAAAGCCATCGCGCTCGAGCTCGCTAGCCGCGGGTACGCCGTCGCGGTGCATTACGGGCGCAACCGGGAAGCTGCGGAGCAGGTGGCTCAGGAAGCTCAGGAACGCGGCGCACCGAGCGTCGCCGTGATCGGCGCGGACCTCGCGATGCCGGAGGCGGCCTCGCGGCTCGTGAACGAAGCGGCGGAGGCTCTCGGGGGGCTGGACGTGCTGGTGAACAACGCCGGCATTACCCGGGACACCCTCCTGATCCGCATGAAGGACGCCGACTGGAACGCGGTTTTAGAAACCAACCTCTCCGCGGTGTTCCGCGCCACGCGCGAGGCCGTCAAACGCATGATCCGGCAGCGTTGGGGTCGCATCGTGAATATCACGAGCGTGGCCGGCATCCTGGGGAACGCGGGGCAGGCCAACTACGTGGCGACCAAAGCCGCGCTGATCGGGTTTACCCGCTCGGTCGCCAAGGAGTACGCGAACCGCGGGATCACGGTGAACGCGATCGCGCCTGGGTTTATCGAGTCGGACATGACCGCAGCCCTCCCGGAAAAGGTGCGGGAGGAGTACCTGAAATCCATCCCCATGGGGCGCTTCGGAAAGCCCGAAGAGGTCGCGAAAGCCGTGGCCTTCCTCGTTTCGGACGACGCAGCCTACATCAACGGGCAAACCCTGTGCGTCGACGGCGGGCTCACGCCGCACTAAGGCGTGAATTGAACCGGGGCAAAACCCGAAACCCCGCCCGTACTGCCCGGCCCCGTGTGATAAAATCCCCCCTTGGAGGTATACGCGATGAACGTATTCGAACAGGTCAAGGAAGTCATCGCTGAGAAGCTGGGCGTTGAAGAAGACCAGATCACGCTCGAATCGCGTTTTATCGAAGACCTGGGGGCCGACTCCTTGGACACGGTTGAGCTCATCATGGGCCTCGAGGACAAGTTCGGTCTGGAGATCAGTGACGAGGACGCGGAAAAAATCCGGACCGTCAAGGACGCGGTCGAGTACATCGAGAGCAAGCTGGGTTAAGCCCCTTCCGAGAGGCTAGCGACGGAGCGGTGCGCCGCCCCCTAGCCTCTCGTTTTCGCCGCACGGCTATACTGAGTTTATGCGTAGGGTTGCGATCACTGGCCTGGGTCCCGTCACGCCGATCGGCGTCGGCGCGGAAGCCTTTCACCAAGCACAGCTCGAAGGGCGGAGCGGTATCCGGACCATCACCCGTTTCGACGCCTCAAACCTACCGGTACGCATCGCCGGTGAGGTCGACGTGGAACCGGAACGGTGGCTCGAGCGCCGGGAGCTAAGACGGTTAGACCGTTACGTTCAGCTCGCCCTGATCGCCGCGGACCTCGCGCTCAAGGACAGCGGGCTCGAACTGGAGGCGCTGGACCCGACCCGAGTCGGCACCCTGATCGGTTCGGGTATTGGGGGGATTGAGACCTGGGAGGCGCAGTCCAAGGTCTATTTCGAGCGGGGCGCGCACCGGCTCTCGCCGTTTTTTATCCCGATGATGATCGCGAACATGGCTTCGGGGCACGTGGCGATGCGGTACGGGCTCCAAGGCCCAAGCTCCACCGTGGTCACCGCGTGCGCGACCGGAGCCGACGCGATCGGGACCGCGTACCAGATGATCCAGCGAGGCGAGGCGGACGTGATGATCGCGGGCGGTGCCGAAGCCGCCGTGACCCCGATGGCCGTAGGCGGGTTCTCGGCGATGAAGGCCCTCTCCACCCGCAACGACGAGCCGCAGCGGGCCAGCCGTCCTTTCAGCGCAAGCCGCGATGGGTTCGTGCTCGCAGAAGGCGCGGGTGTCCTGGTGCTCGAGGAGTACGAGCGGGCCAAGGCGCGCGGCGCGCGGATCTACGCGGAGGTTGTGGGGTTTGGGCGCAGCGCCGACGCGCATCACATCACCGAACCGCACCCCGAAGGGAAAGGTGCGGTGCTCGCGATGCAACGGGCGCTCGAGGACGCAGGGGTCGCTCCAGACGCGGTTGGGTACATCAACGCGCACGGCACCTCCACCCCGCTGAACGACCGTGTGGAAACCCTGGCCATCAAAAGGGTGTTTGGGGAGCACGCGCGCCGTCTTGCGGTTTCCTCGACCAAGTCCATGACCGGGCACCTCCTAGGCGCGGCGGGCGCGGTGGAGGCTATCGCCACGGTGCAGGCCCTCGCCTACGGCGTGCTGCCCCCTACGATCAACTACGACGAGCCGGATCCGGAGTTGGACCTGGACTACGTGCCGAACACGCCGCGGGAAGCGCGGGTGGAGTACGCCCTGTCCAATTCCTTCGCGTTTGGCGGCCAAAACGCAACGCTGCTGTTCAAGCGCGTGTGAGTGCAAATGAAACGCGGGGCAGGCCGTAGCCTGCCCCGCGCGTTTTATATGCGTTACGCCGACGCCTCGCCTTCCCCCGCGACCGGCTCCGGGATCGGGCCGAAGGTCTCCTCGTAACGGCGTATATTTTCCGCGAGGGAGCGCAACAACGCCTTCGCGTGTTGCGGGCTGCTCAGGATCCGGGAGACGACCATCGCGTCGCCGCTCGGCTGCACGAGCGCGAAATCAAGGAAGAACTCGTTGCGGGTATGGGAGATCACCGCCACGTTCGCGTACTGCCCCCGCGCGGTCTCCTTATCGATGTTCAAGCGTAGCTCCTTGTTCACACCAATACCTCCCTTAACCTGGGCACCACGCGCTTGAGCTGGAAACGCACGCGGCCCAGACTCTGCACCGAGTCGAGCAGGGTCACGAGCATGTAACTGCTCTCACCCACCTCGAGCGGGACCAAAAGGATCGGCCCCTCGGGGTACTCTACCATCACCTCCTCCACCGCGCCACGCTGCAGGTGATCCGCCAGCGCGCGCGCGGAGGCCATCGCGGACGTCGCAGCTCCACCAAGAAAGTCCACCTCCGGAGCGTTTTCGCGCTGCATCCCCTCGATCACGAAACCGTCCTCGCCCACAAGGGCGCACGCCTCAACGCCCCGAACCTCACCGAGTTCCTCCAGCACCTCGCGTACGGCCACCCCCACACCTCCTACAACCGCTCGGCCAGCACCAACGCTAGCCGGGAAAGCTCCGCGCCCACTGCTTTACGGTCGCTGCCACGCTGGATCAGGGCTCCCAAGCAGTACTGCCCGAAGCAAACGGCCAGGATCT
This sequence comes from Marinithermus hydrothermalis DSM 14884, assembly GCF_000195335.1. Lineage (NCBI taxonomy): Bacteria > Thermotogati > Deinococcota > Deinococci > Thermales > Thermaceae > Marinithermus > Marinithermus hydrothermalis. The sequence goes on along the minus strand of NC_015387.1, from coordinate 810,322 downwards.
CGTGCTCGTCCGTGGCCACGGTAAAGCGCCGCAGCTCTTCGCCCAGCGCCCGGCTCACCCCGCCCATCGCGCGCATCAAGCCGGCCAGCTCCGCCGCGAGGAGCTGCGGATCCGGGCCCCGTTGCCCTACCGCCTCGATGACCAACCCGTCCATGCCGGTCAACACCGCGCGTTCCACCGACGGCATGGCCGAGAGGCTCGCGAGCCAGCTCATCCCAACACCTCCTTTAACGCCTCAACGGCCTGACTCGAGACCACCCGCGTCTTCCCTAGGTTCGCGTCAGGCGTGAGTAAGAGGAGTAAGAAGTACTCTTCGTCGATCAATCGCGCGTACCCCACCAGCTGGTCAGACCACACGCACAACTCCCGCACCCGGCTCGCGCCAAGCGAACCGGCGTACGCCTCACGGCTAGAGCGCAGCAATCCAGCGTGTTCCGCCACCGCCGCGGCCAGATCCACCGCCTTCCGGCGGGTAAACCCCTCCACCAACAGGCCATCTAACCCCCCAACCGCAGCGGCGATCGCCCCTTCGATACGCACGACCAGCGAGCTCAGAACGTGCTCAAAGTCCCGCATGGTCACTCCGAGAAGGCACGCCGGTGCGCTAAAGCTCGAGCGAGGGTCACCTCATCCACGTACTCGAGCGCGCCGCCCACAGGCAGGCCGTAGGCCGGCCGGGTCGCGCGGAGGCCGCGGGCTTTGAGCAGTTCGGCGAGGTAGCCCGCGGTCGCCTCTCCCTCGACCGTCATCGAGGTCGCCAGGATCACCTCCTGGACGCCCTCAAGTCGTTCAAGCAGCTCCGCCACTCGGAGGTCCTCCGGCCCGATCCCCTCCAGCGGGTTCAGCGCCCCCCCGAGAACGTGGTAGACTCCGTTGTACTCCCCGCTCTTCTCGATCGCGAGGAGGTCCCCCGGCGTCTCCACCACGCAGATCACCCCGTGGTCCCGGCCGGGATCCGCACACACGGGGCACAACTCCGCCTCGGCGAGGTTACCGCAGCGCACGCACGGGCGCACCCGTTCCCGTACGCCCCGGAGGGCCTGCTCGAGCGTCTCGGCCGCCTCGGCGTGCTGGGCTAGGTACAAGGCCAGCTTCTGCGCGCTCTTGGGCCCTACGCCCGGCAGGCGGGCGAGGCTACGCACCAGCTGCAACAGCGCGTTCGGGTACTTCAAAGAAGGCCTCCCAGCATCTGGCCTACGGAGCCGAGCTGCCGGGTCATCTCCTCCTCGGCGAGCGCATGCGCCTTCTCCTGGGCGTCCTTGATCGCCACGAGCACGAGGTCCTCCAACGCCTCCACGTCCTCCGGATCCACGGCCCTAGGGTCTAGCTTGACCCCGACGATCTGACCTTGCCCGGTCGCCGTGACCTCGACCAGCCCCCCGCCCGCGGACCCCACCACGGTCATCTGGGCGAGCTTCTCCTGCACCTCAGCTGCTTTTCGCTGCGCTTTCTGCGCTTCCTTGATGAGTTTCTGAAAGTTCATCGTCCCTCCGCCCTCCATTATAGGCACCGCACGCACACCCTCACCGGGGCAGTTGTTCCCTACCCACGAAGCAGCGCGCGGACTACACTTAGGGCATGGAACGCCCACGCCGTTTACGCACTACGCCGCAGTTGCGGCGCTTGGTTCGGGAGACGACCCTCGAGCCGCGCAACCTGATTCTTCCGCTGTTCGTGCACCCCGCGCCGGCCCCTGAGCCGATCGCGTCCATGCCCGGCCAGTACCGGCACTCCCTGGAAAGCCTGGTGGAAATCGCGGGCCAGGCCCGCGAGGCCGGCCTGGGCGGGGTGATCCTGTTCGGCGTACTGCCTGAGGAGGCCAAGGACGACCAGGGAAGCGGCGCCTACGCTGAGGACGGGATCGTGCAGGAAGCCACCCGCCGCTTGAAGGCCGCGTACCCCGACCTGCTCGTGGTGGCCGACACCTGCTTGTGCGAGTACACTCGGCACGGGCACTGCGGTGTCCTCCAGGGTGACACCGTGGATAACGACGCGACGCTCGAGCTGCTGGCTCAAACCGCGGTCTCCCAAGCCAAGGCCGGGGCCGATATCGTCGCGCCGAGCGCGATGATGGACGGGCAGGTCGCAGCCATCCGCAAGGCGCTGGACGCCGCGGGGTACCCGCACGTCCCAATCCTCTCATACGCCGTGAAGTACGCGTCGGCCTTCTACGGCCCCTTCCGTGAGGCCGCGGACTCCGCCCCGGCCTTCGGGGACCGGGCGAGCTACCAGATGGATCCCGCTGCCGGGTACTGGGACGCGGTGCGCGAAGCTACGCTGGATGACCTCGAGGGGGCCGACCTCTTGATGGTGAAGCCGGCCCTGCCTTACCTGGATCTGGTGCGCGAGCTGAAGGCGCGTTTCGCCAAGCCCATTGCGGCTTATCACGTCTCCGGCGAGTACGCCATGATCAAAGCCGCCGCCCTGAACGGGTGGATCGACGAGCGACGGGTGGTGCTCGAGGCCCTCACGGGTCTTCGCCGCGCGGGCGCTCAGGTGATTCTGACGTACTACGCCCTGGAGGCGGCACGCTGGGTGCGGGAAGGGTAGCGCGCCGGGCGAAAACCGCGGCGATAAGGGCGACGGTCGAGACGCTCAAGCCGGCGATCACGAAGGTCGTGGGGGCGCCGAAGCCTTTCTCCAGCGCGCCCCCAGCCGTCACGCCGATCAGGACCGCGGTGTCCATCACCGCGGCGAAGGCCGCGAACACCCGGGTGCGCAGCTCGTTGGGTGTGTTTAGCTGCAGCATCGTACGGGCCGGGATGAGGAAGGCCACGTTCAGCAGGCCGGATACGAAGTAGGCCGCGAGCACCCAGGCAAACAACGGGAAGGCCCCAATCGAGGCCTCGAACAACCCGAAGACGATCAAGGCGCCGAAGAAGACCCGTTCGCGCGGCAGGCGGTTCGTGAGGTGCGGGATGATGAAAGTCCCTAAGATGGCGCCTAAGGCCATCGCACCCTCCATCAACCCAAACCCCGCGGAGCCCACGCCCAACACGCCCACCGCCAGCACCACGCCGAGCACGGTCTCCACCGAACCAAACATCGCAGCGGCGAACAGAGTGCCGACCACCTGGCGTACGGTGGGGTGGGTGAGCACATGCCCAACGCCTTCCCGTACCCGCTGGAAGTACCCGCCTTGGGCCGGGCGTGTGGAGGGCAGGCTCGGCAACCCCGCGAGTAGCAGCATAGCGAGCAGGTACAGCGCGGCGCTGCTCCCAAAGGCCAGTTCCGCACCGCCCCACGCCACCAGTACCCCCGCCAGCCCCACGAAGACCGTCTCGGCGAAACGGCCGCTAAACACCACCAGGCCGTTTGCCGCGTCCATGTGCTTTTCCGGTACGAGTTCGGGCACGACGGCATGAACCACCGCGCGGTACAGACTGCGCGCCCCTTCGAGCAAAAAGACCAGGGCGAGCAGGAGAAGCGGGAGGCGCATGCCTAAAAGCAGCACCGCGAGCACCACCCCGCCCTTGACGAGCACCGCGCCCGCGAGAAGCCCCTTGCGGTCCCGTGCGTCCGCCCAGGCCGAAAGCATCGGTCCTAGTAGCACGCTAGCCAGGAGCTGCGCGGCCAGCGTCGCCGAGACCCACAAGGCGTTCTCCGTCAGGGTATACACCATGACGAGCAAGGCGATCCGGTAGAACCGGTGTGCCGCCTCGGAGGCCAGTAACGCCCCAAAAAGATAAGCGAACCGTTTATACTTCAGCGCACTCCACATGAGACGGCATCAGTATAACAAAAACATTACGACCTCGCGCAACCGGGTACCCTTACACAAAGTAGGTTCACTATTAACATAGTTACTCACCCCACGGGATCTTCCCGCGCCTCACGCTCCCTCGATCGGCAGCACCACATGCGCGATCCGGTGCCCTTCCCGCGCGATCACCACCGCTTGATCCGCAAACGCCCACACCAAAAGGTCCCGCAACCGCCGGGGCACCTGCCCCGCCACGGTCACGTACACCGCGTCCTCCACCTGACGCACGGAAAGCACGACCTTCCCCGCATCGATAGAGACCGGTTCCGCGGTCAAGGTCACCGTGCCGATCTCTCCGCCGATCGTCTCCCGGGTCGGGGGACGGTAGTTTAACCAGTCCGCCAAAAGGGACTGCAAATGCTTGGCTTCCTGAACCAATCCTAACGCCTCCCCCACCTCACCCAAGTACCGCAACCCAGCCGGTGCGCGCTCTAGACGCTGCCGCACCACCTTGAGCCCTTTACGGGCGAACTCCTCCAGGGTGTCAAGAGGCACCTCGGAAAACTTCTGCGCTAACTCCGAGCCAAACGCACGGTAATCCACCGGCCCCTTCAAGCGCGCTGAGAAGGCCCGCATCAAACGCAGGTACGCGTACTCCTTCACCGGATGCACCAGGTGCGCCAGGATCCGCCCCTCCACCAGCAGCTGCGAGAGGTGCGCCCCCTCCCGCACCTCGAGGCGCACGTGCGCGTACCGCCCCCGCCGGAAGGCCCACACCTCCCACTGGCCAAACGGCACCACGAGCGGATCGCCTTCCACCAAGGGGTAATCCGCCCCCTCGAGGCTGAGCGTGTACTCGTCCCCTGCCTCCCCTACCACCAGGTCCACGCCTCCCAGCCGCAGCCGCACGGGCATCAAACGCAGCGTCAACACCGTGGCCTTTTCCGGGACGGCCTCGAGGCGCAACGCGGGGTCCTCCCCCCCCAGGATCTGCTGCGGCAAGTGCGGGTACGCGCCCTCTCCCTTCGGAGGGGGTAGGTAGCGGCGGAGCAAGGCCACCAGGCGGTCCGCCGCAGCTAGGAACCGCCGCCGGTCCTCCTCCACCACGAGCTGGGCGCGGCGCTCCTCCTCCGCGGCGCGGTGCAGTTTGGCCTCCAGATCCCGGATCAAGGCCGCCCGCTCGTGCGGGGTCATCGCGCTACGGCGCGCCTCCTCGAGCGCCCGGCGGATCTCGGCCACGCTCGGCCCTTGCGGGTTGCGCCCCACAACCAACCCTTCCGGACTCTCGATCAAACGGCGGAGAAAACGGCGCAGGTACGGTCTCCTCCGCGGGTAGTTGCAGGCCGTACCCCTCCGTGAGGTTTAAGCGCATAGCCACCCGGAAGAGCTCGAGCAGCACTTCAGCCGCTACCTCCTCGTCGTCAAAGGCCGCGAGGGGGTCGGAAAACGCGGGGATCGGGTGGGAGGGGGTGAAGCGGGAGAGGTTGAAATCCCGCTTAAAGGTCTCGCTTCCCGCGTACGCTTCGAAGTTCTGGATGAAGGCGTACGCCAGGCGCAGCTCGTAGCGCTGCCCCTTCACGAGGGTCCGGGCGGTGCGCGTCATCTCGCGCTTGAGGCGCAGCCAGTACACGTCCTCAGCGAAGGCGTCCAAAACCTCCTTCTCCGGAGAAGCTCCCTCGGGCGGCTCCTCCCCTGGAATCTCGATGACCCCGAGGTCCAAGGACGAGTGCCCAGGAGGCGCGGAGGGGGGCGCCTTTTCTTGGAGGGCCTTGTAGCGACGGTCAATCTCCCGGAACCGTTTGCCCCAATACCCCGTCGGCGCACGGCTCAGGATCAGTTGGCGTAACCGCCGCACCGAAGCCCGTCCCCCCTTAGGCTCGCGTCCGTGGAGCAGATCCTCAACCTTGTACTCGTACAACTCCAGCAGTTCTCCCAACCCGATTTCCATGCAAAAGGTATTATAAGCGTGAGGCCTTATGGAGGAGTTATGCGCCTGACTCACCGTTTTGAACTCGCCACCGCCTCCAGCATCGGCCGTGTTCGCCGCAACAACGAGGATTTTCACCGGGCCAGCGTCTACCCCACGCCGCGCGGCAACCTGATCTTGCTCGCCGTTGCCGACGGGATGGGGGGCGCCAAAGCCGGGGAGTTCGCTTCCAAGATCGCCATCGAAAGCCTGCACCAAGCGGTGCGGGCGTACGCGGAACACCTGCACACCGGCAGGCCTGCGGTGCCCCTCGAGCGGGTGGTCGAAAAGGGCTTCCAGCTCGCGCAGCGGCGCATCCTCCAAGACGCCATAGCCCACCCAGAACGCAAAGGGATGGGCACGACCCTGACCGCTCTGCTCGTCAGCGAGTGGAACTACAACGGCGTGATTGGGCATATCGGGGACTCCCGCGCGTACCGCTACAACGGGCGTGACCTGACCCTACTCACCCAGGACCACTCGTGGGTCGCGGAACAAGTTCAAAACGGGGTACTGACCCCCGGAGAAGCCGAAACTCACCCGTGGCGCAGCGTTCTTACCCGAGCCCTAGGAATTCCTGAAGCCACGCCCGACTTGATTCCGCTGCACGTGATGCGGAGCGAAACCTACATCCTCGCCACAGACGGGCTTTACAACCTCGTGCCCCCCGAGGAGTGGTTGGCGGACCTCGAGCACAAGGATCTCCAAGCCGCCGTGGATTACTGGATCAGCCAAGCCATTCAGCGCGGCGGTACGGACAACATCACGGTGGTTACGGTGCGGATACGATGACAGCGGTACTCCTAACCCTCAGCCTATACGGGCTTTCCGTAGCCCTTTTACTGCGGCGTTCCCTGCCCAGCGTAGGGGTACTGTTCGGACTCAGCTTCATGAGCAGCGTAGGTCTTTTATACCTGGTCAAGGGGGCCCTTTGGGGGCCGGTGAGCCTTTTCCTGCTGGGGGCCACCGCAGCCCTCTCCCCACCACGCCCGCGCGGCCGACGCCCCCTCCCCAAGCGGAAACGAGCCCCCCGACCAACCCCCCGCGCATCGACCAAAACCCCAGCCGAAGTCAGCGGCCTAGAGGACAAGTACGAGCTTTTAGAGCGCATCGGGATCGGGGGCATGGCTTCCGTGTACCGCGCGCGCCGTAAGATCGACGGGCGGATCGTAGCCCTCAAGATCCCTCAGGAGAAGTTCGTGGGGGACCCGCGTTTCGTGCGGCGCTTCCACCGCGAGGCCGAGGTGCTGCAGCGGCTCGAGCACCCCAACATCGTCAAGGTGTTTGACCACGGGGCTTCCGGCGAAACCCACTACATCGCGATGGAGTACCTGGACGGCGAGGGGCTGGACCGGTTGATCGAGGACCGCCGCCTCTCGATGCGCGTCGCGATCCAGGTCATGCGGCGCGTTGCGGACGCGTTGCGGCACATTCACCAGCACGGCATCATCCACCGGGACATCAAGCCGGGCAACATCATGGTGCTGCGCGGCGCGATTCGGGACGACGGCACCCTGGACCCCGCCGGGGTGCGCCTGATGGATTTCGGGATCGCGGCGGGCAAGGTGCTGACCCGGCTCACCATCACCGGGGCCCGGATCGGCACGCCGGTGTACATGAGCCCCGAACAGGCCAAGGGGCAGCGGATCGATCACCGTAGTGACATCTACAGTTTAGGGATCGTGTTCTACGAGGTGCTGACCGGCCAGGCTCCGTTCCAGGGGGGGTACGAGTCGGTGGTGCACCAGCAGATCTTTCAGGTGCCCACGCCCCCCCAGCAGCTCAACCCCGAGATCCCCAAGTCCATCAATGACCTCATCATGCGGATGCTGGCCAAGGACCCCGACAAACGGCCCAGCCTGGACGAGGTCATCCAGGAGCTCGAGCGCGACCCTCAGGAGCCGCGCGGCCTCTCGGAAGCCTGGTACCTCGCGATCGCCGCCGAGGCCAAGCGCGGCTCCATCCGGCTGATGGAGCTCGACGGCACGCCCGCCCGCCTCTTCTCCGGCGTGGGGACCGGCGAGGGGATGTTCGCCTCCCCGCCCCTGGACATCGCCACCGATCCGGACGGGAACGTGTGGATCACCGTCTTCGAGTACGGGTCGCACAACACCCGGATGGTGCACCGCTTCTCCCCCGAAGGGCGGATCACGCTCTCGCTCGGTCCGTACGGCATGAAGCTCGGGGAGTTCGTGTACCCGGTCGCCCTTACGGTCAGCCCCAGCGGGGACCTGTTCGTTCTGGACGGCGAAACCCACATGATCCATCGCTTCGAGCTGAACGGCCAGCCCGTGGCGCGGTTCGGGGGGAAGGGAGCTGGCCGCGGCGTGTTCGACACCCCGCGGCAGATCGTCGCCGGCCGTCACTTCCTATACGTTTTGGACTACGGGAACCGGCAGGTGCAGCGGCTCTCCCTCGAGGGCCAGTATCTGTCGCGCTACGCCTTCCGCAAGAGCAAGGACTCCAACGAGCTACGCCGGATCGGCGGGATCGGCATCGACGATGCGGGTCACGTGTACATCTTCGACGCGGACGCGCAAAAAATCCGGAAGATCACGCACGAGGGCAAGGTCGTGGGAGGGTACGCCCTGCCCCTAGGGGAAGGCGAGGATCCCTCGAGCCTGGTGGATATCGTGGTGGACGAGAACGGCATCGTGTACGCCGCGCGGCGGGGCGCGCACGTGGTGCGCCGCTTCGCGCCGGACGGCACGCCCTTGCCGGAACTCCCAGTATACGCCCCCATCCGCGGCCTGGCCCTGTGGCGCAACCCCAAGCCGGAGCCGGCCGCGGCCCCGAAAAATCAGCGGCCGTAAGGGTCGAACAACCGCGCGTACTCCTCGAGAGCGAACCGGTCGGTCATGCCTGCGATGTAATCGCAGACCGCGCGGTACAACCCTTCCTCCTCCACCGCTTGCTGCACCGTGGGCGGCAGCATCTCCGGGATCTCGACGTACGCTGAGAACAGTCGCTCGAGCACGGTGCGCGCCTTGCCCATTTGCCGCATCACGTGGTAGTGGCGGTACAACTTGTGGTACAGGAAGTCCCGCAACTCCCCCAGCAAGCCCCGCACCTCCTCCGAGTACGTGGCCAAGTGCGCGGGGAAGCGCCGCACATCCTCCAACGACCGCACCCCGGCCTGCTCCAGGGCGGCGTGCGTCGCGTGAATCGCGTCGGTGATCATCCAGCCGATGAACTCGCGGATCAACACGCGGCGCTCAAACTCGCTCAGTGAAATCAGCTGGATCCCCAAAGAAGCCGCCAGCTCCCGCACCGCCCGCACCTCCTCGAGTTGCGCGGGCTCGAGCAAGCCACTGCGCAACCCGTCGTCCAGGTCATGGGCGTTGTACGCGATCTCGTCGGCCAGGTTGACGATCTGGGCCTCCAAGGTCGGGCGGAGGTGCGGTTCATACCCCTCGGCCGAGGGGATATCGTAAGCGGTCTCGTGCTTGACGATCCCCTCGCGCGTCTCCCAGGTGAGGTTCAGTCCGCGAAACCCGGGGTAGCGGCGTTCGAGGTGCGTCACGATGCGCAAGGACTGCTGGTTATGGTCGAACCCCCCGTGGTCCTCCATAAGCTCGTGCAGCACCCGCTCCCCCGCGTGCCCGAACGGCGGGTGCCCTAGGTCGTGCGCGAGCGCGATCGTCTCCGCCAAATCCTCGTTCAGCCCGAGCGCCCGCGCGAGGGAACGAGCCACCTGGGCGACCTCGAGGGTGTGCGTGAGGCGGGTGCGGTAGTAGTCACCCTCGTAGTTCACGAAGACCTGGGTCTTGTATTCGAGGCGGCGGAAGGCGGTGGTGTGCACGACGCGGTCGCGGTCCTTCTGGAAGGGGGTGCGGTAGGTGGACTCCTCCTCCGGGTAGGCCCGGCCGCGCGTCGCGCTGGCGCGCATCGCGTAGGGCGCTAGGGTCTTCTCCTCCAGGGATAAAAGCGTTTCACGGTTAAACAACATACTTTCACTCTACTGCCTTCGGGCGTGAAAACGGGCCCGCGGGTACCCGCGGGCCCATTCAGGGGTGGGCGGAGGTAGGGCTAAACGTTGAACCCGAACATGCGCATCTGCCGCTTGCCGTCCTCGGTCATGCGCTCCGGGGTCCAGGGCGGGTTCCACACGAACTCCACGTTGACCGCCCGGACGCCCTCGAGGCGCATCACGGCAAGTTCCGCGTCGGCCTTGACGATGTCCTGCGCGGGGCAGCCGATCGCGGTGAGGGTCATCTGGATGTCCACGACGCCGTCGGGACTCACCTCCACGTCGTACACCAACCCCAGATCCACGACGTTCACGGGGATCTCGGGGTCCTTGACCACCTTAAGGGCCTCGATCACCTGCTCCTTGGTCGGCACGGCAGGGGTCGCGTCACTCATGGCGCCCAGTATACCCAAGCCCCGAACCCCGGTGTGCGTCCGGCTTCACTAGGCCTGCGCTCCGGTGCCCATCGCCTCCTTCTGCTTGCGCAGGTCCTCCGCGACCAGCTCGGCGATGTCCTTGACCGCCAGGGGCTCGGCCTCGTCATTCGTGGTCTCCACGGTGAACATCTGCAAGCAGAAGGGGCACCCGGTCGCGATGGTTTTGGCGCCGGTGGCCTTGAGTTCCCGGTAGCGGTTCGCGGAGACGCGCTCCGCGCCGGGCTCCTCCTCCTTCCAGAACTGCGCGCCGCCCGCCCCGCAGCAGAAGCTGTTCTCGCGCTGCCGCTGGGGTTCCTCGAGTTGGAGGCCCAAGGAGGCGATCACCTGCCGGGGTTCGTCGTACACCCCGTTGTGCCGGCCCAGGTAGCAGGGGTCGTGGTACGTCACGTTCTCGTCCAGGAGGGCCTCTACCTTGAGCTTGCCGGTCTGGATGAGCTCTTGGATGAACTCGGTGTGGTGCCGGACCGTGTACTCGCCGCCAAACTGTTTGTACTCGTTGGCGATCGTGTGGAAGCAGTGCGGGCAGGTGGTGACGATCACCTTAGGCTGTACCTCGTTCAGGGTCGCGACGTTTTCCGTCGCGAGCTGGTAGAAGAGGTACTCGTTCCCCGCCCGGCGGGCGGCGTCCCCGGTGCACTTCTCGCGTTTGCCTAGCACCGCCCAGTTCACGCCGGCGGCGTGCAGGATCTCGGCCATGCTACGCGCGATCTTCTGCGCGCGGGGATCGTAGCTTGGCGCGCACCCCACCCAGTAGAGCACCTCCGCATCCGGGTTCTGCTCCACGGTCGGGACCTCGAAGGGCAGTCCTTCGGCCCACTCCATGCGTTTCTCTTGCCCGATCCCCCAGGGGTTCCCGTTGCGTTCCATGCCGCGGAAGGCGTTGGCCAGCTCGGCGGGGAACTCCCCTTGCATCATCACCCGCTCACGCCGCACGTCGATGATGTGCAGCATCTGCTCGTTCCCCACGGGGCAAACCTCAACGCAGGCGTTGCACGTGGTGCACGCCCAGAGCGCCTCCTCGTTCAAGGCGAACTCCAAGAGGGGCCGGGGGCTCTCCTCCCCGGCGGCGAACCCGGGCAGGATCCGGTTCAGCTCGTACCGCTCGTTGATGAGGATCGCGGCCGGGCTGAGGGCCTTGCCCGTGGTGTAGGCCGGGCAAACCTCCTGGCAGCGGTTGCACATGATGCAGCTGTACGCGTCCAAAAGGCGCGGCCAGGAGAAGTCCTCGAGCTTCGCCACCCCGTACTGCTCGATGGACTCGTCCTCGAAGTCGATGGGCTCGAGCGCGCCCGGCTTCTCTTTCTTGAGGGCCAGGTTGATCGGGGCCATGAAGAGGTGGATGTGCTTGGAGCGCGGGAAGTACGGCAAGAACGCGAGAATCGAGCCGAGCGCACCCCACCAGAAGAGGTGCTCGAGGAGCGTGATGGTGCCGGGGTTCAGCCCGGCGAGCGCCCCCCCGATCCAGGAAGCGATGGGCTGGTACGGGTCCGGCCCCTGGTCGGCGGCCTGGGCGGCTTTGGAAAGGAGGCGCGAACCCACGTGGACGAAGATGAATCCGCCGACGATGGCGGAGTCGCGCGGGATCCCGTCCTTCACCGCTTCGTGAAGGGGGGTTTTGGGACCGAAGGTGAAGTCGGCAGGGCGCGCCAGGAAACGGCGGATCATGAGGCCCACGATCCCCACGAGGATACCGGCGGTCAGGAGATCCGCGATCAGGTTGTACGGGTTCCACAATCCGCCGCGGGCGTGAAGGGGGAAGAACCCCTCGAGGGCGTCCACCAGGTTCACCAGGAGATAGTAGACGAACCCGTAAAAGACCAAGGCGTGCAGGAAGGAGATCAGGGGCCGCTTTTTGAAGACGGTGCGCTGGGTCAGCACCGCCCAGAGCGCCTGCCCTATTCGCTCGGGGAGGCGATCGAAGCGGTTTTCTGGTTTTCCGCGCGCGATCGCTTGGTACACGCGGCGAAACCCAATCCCGGCGAAGTAAAAGGAGGTTGCGGCCAACAGAAGGAACAAGATCTTCTCAAGCGGTGTGAGCATCTCTTCCCCCCAAACTTATACTCGGTACAATATTACCCGTCCTCTAGTATCTAAGTCTACACTCCCCACCCCCCACGCCCCTTAAGGCGCAGGCTTCACAAACCCCTCGCGGGTGTTGCAGACTCGAGGCGGAGGTACGGAACCGTGAACCTACTCACGCTGCTCTGGATCGTCCTGCTCCTATTCAGCTTGCTCAACGTCGGCCTCGTCTACTGGGCCGCCCGCCCCCTCGTGGGCCGCGTGTTCGTGGGCACCGCTCTCGTCCTTATGCTCGTGGGGCTCGCCCAGCTCCTGGCCTTCCAGGGCGTACTACCGCTCGCGTGGGCCTGGCTCGCCGTACTGCTCTTCCCCATCGGGCAGGCTGGGCTGCTCCTCTACACCTACCGGTACCTGATGCGGCAACAACACCACCCCCCGCGCTAGCTACCACAAGGTAAAGCTTCCCCAGGCCACCACGCCGCCAAGGAGCGCGCCGACGGCGACCTCCAGGTAGGTGTGCCCCAAAAGCTCCTTCAAGGGTTCGGGCTTGAACCCCTCGTGCAGCACCACCTGCAGCTCCTCGACCAGATCGTTCAAAAGCTCCGCCTGCCGTCCCGCGGCCCGCCGGATCCCCGTCGCGTCGTACATCACGATCAGAGCGAAGACGGTGGTCACGGCAAACAAGGGGCTGCCCCACCCCTCGGTCAACCCCACCCCCACCACCGCGGCCGCCACGGTGGCCGAGTGCGAGGAGGGCATGCCCCCCGTCTCTAAAAAGCGCTCCCACTCCCATCGCCCGTTGATCAGGTAATAGATCACGAGCTTCAGGCTCTGGGCGATCACGTTGGCCGCGAGGGCCGTCCACAGGATCTGGTTGCCGAGAAGCTCGCTCATCCCCTACGGCGCACCGCCGCCTGCACCGTGTTATAGAGCAGCATGGCCACCGTCATCGGCCCCACCCCGCCCGGGACCGGGGTCAAGGCCTGGGCCACCTCGGCCACCCCGGGGTGCACATCCCCCACAAGCCCTTGCTCGGTGCGGTTGATCCCCACATCCACCACCACGGCACCCTCCCGCACCATATCCGGCGTGATGAAGTGCGCGCGCCCCACCGCGGCCACCAGGACCTCCGCACGCCGCGTGACGCTCGGGAGATCCCGCGTGCGCGAGTGCGCCACGGTCACCGTCGCGTTCTCGCGCAGCATCAACGCGGCCAAGGGCTTGCCCACGATGTTGCTGCGCCCCACGATCACGACCTCCCGCCCGGCAAGATCCACCCCGTAGTGGCGCAACAAACGCACGATGCCGGCCGGCGTGCACGGCACGAGGGCCGCCCCGCCCGCCCAAAGCCGCCCCACGTTCACCGGGTGAAACCCGTCCACGTCCTTTGCGGGATCGATCGCCTCGAGGACCCGCTCCGCGTCAATGTGCTTCGGAAGAGGCAGCTGCACGAGGATCCCGTCCACCTCAGGGTCGACGTTCAGCTCCCGGATCAAGTCCAGCAACGCCTCCTGCGAGGTCGCCTCGGGCAAGGCGTGCACCCGGCTCTCCAACCCCAGCGCTCGAGCGCGCTTGTCCTTCAGCCGCACGTACGCTACCGAGGCCGGGTCCTCCCCCAGCCGAATCACCCGCAGCTGCGGCACGAACGCGAGGCGCTCGAGCCGCGCGCGCACCTCGGCGTACACCGCCTCCGCGACCACGTCACCGCGCAACCACCGCGCCACCCTAGTCCTCCTTCGGTACCGCCTCCAGCTCGCCAGCGTCGATCCGTCGCTTCAAACGCCCCAAGACCCCGTTCACGAAACGCCCCGAGTCCTCACCGCCGTACTTCTTTGCGATCTTGACTGCCACCTCAATCAACGGGGCGTACGGAGTGGGCTCGTACAGCATCTCGTAAGCCGCAAGGCGCAGGACGGTCAGGTCGGTCCGCGCCATCTGACCGAAACTCCACCCCTCGATCGTCTCCTCCAAAGCGCGGTCCACCGCCTCCGCTTGGGCCACATACCCCTCGACCAAGCGGCGCGCAAAGGTCAGGCCCTCCACGTCGAGCACGTCCCCGTAGGGCGCATCATCCTCGAGCACCAGCCCTTCCGTCGCGTGCCGCCAGGCCTCCTCGAGCGGCACCGCGCCCAGGGTGTGCTCAAACAGCACCTTGAACGCGAGTTCCCTAGCCTTCCGCCGCATGCTCCTCCTTCAACAGCACATCCACCACCGTGACGTTCACCGCGTTCACCTTGAGGCCTGTAGTCGCGGAAAGCGTGTCGGTCACCACGCGCTGCACCTGGCGGGCTGCTTCGGGAATGGGCTTCCCGTACGCCACCACTAAGCTCAGCTCGACGGTCAGGCCCTCCTCGCCGCGCTCAATCCGCACCGCCTTGGCGCGACGCCCCGAAAGCACGTCCCCCACGCTGCGCGCGCCAGGCGCGGCCAGCTGGACGCCCTCGAGGCCCTCCAGGCTCAGGTGCACTAGGCTTACCAGGGCGTTCTCGGAGAGTTCGTAATCCACCATGCTCCCAGCTTAACCCCTCAGGCGTTACTCGCTCATACGGCGGGCCACGAAGTTGGTGTACACCGCTCCACGACGGAAGAAGGCATTGTCCAGCACCTTCTGGTGGAAGGGAATCGTGGTTTTGAGCCCCGGACCGTCGATCACGGTCTCCGCCAAAGCACGCTGCATGCGCGTGATCGCCGCCTCGCGGGTCTCGGCCCACACGATGATCTTCCCCAGCAAGGAGTCGTAGTGCGGCGGGATCTTGTACCCCGCGAAGAGGTGCGAGTCCACGCGCACCCCCGGGCCACCCGGCCACAAGAGGGTCTCCACCGTACCGATCGCGGGACGGAAGTTATGGTCGGGATCCTCGGCGTTCACCCGCACCTCGATGGAATGCCCCACGAGCGGGATCTCCTCCTGCTTAAAGCGAAGCTTCTCCCCCGCGGCGATCAAGAACTGCTCCTTGACCAGGTCCACCCCCGTCACCATCTCCGTGACCGGGTGCTCCACCTGGATGCGGGTGTTCATCTCGATGAAGTAGTAGTTCCCCTCCCGGTCCACCAGGAACTCGAGGGTCCCCGCGGAGGTGTACCCCACGTGCTTCGCGAGGCGCACCGCGGACTCCACGAGCCCTTTACGCACCGCTTCCGGCAGGATCGAAGGCGCCTCCTCCAAAAGCTTCTGGTGCCGGCGCTGGATGGAGCAGTCGCGCTCCCAAAGGTGGATAACGTCCTGCCCGTCGCCCAGCACCTGCACCTCGACGTGCTTGGGCTCCTCGATGTACTTTTCCAGGTACACCTCGGGATTCCCGAACGCGGCTCGAGCCTCCTCCTGGGCCTGCTGCACGGCCCGCTCGAGGTCCTCAGCGGTGTGCACCACGCGCATGCCGCGTCCGCCCCCACCCGCGGAGGCCTTGAGGATCACGGGGTACCCGATCTCGGCTGCCGCCTCGAGGGCCTCCTCGACCGACTGCAGGGCGTCGGTGCCCGGCACGATCGGCACGCCCGCCTCGCGCGCCACGCGGCGTGCGGTAGCCTTGTCCCCCAAAGCGCGCATGTTCTCCGGGGTAGGGCCGATGAAGGTGATCCCGTGATCGGCGCACATCTCAGCGAACTGGGCGTTCTCCGCGAGGAACCCGTACCCGGGGTGGATCGCGTCGGCCCCGCTCACGATCGCCGCGGATAGGATGTTAGGGATGTTGAGGTAGGACTGCCCGGAGGGCGGCGGCCCCACGCAGATGGCCTCGTCCGCGAGCAGCACTGGCAACGACTGGGCGTCTGCTTCGGAGTGCGCGACGACCGTCTTGATTCCCAGCTCGCGCGCCGCCCGGATGATGCGCAACGCGATCTCGCCGCGGTTCGCGATAAGAACCTTCTTGAACATAGGCCGCTCCTTACGCGGGCTCGATCAGGAACAAAGGCTGGCCGTACTCCACCGGCTCGGCGTTTTCCACCAGGACCTTACGCACGATCCCCGAGACCTCGGACTCGATCTCGTTAAAGAGCTTCATAGCCTCGATGATGCACACGACCTGCCCCTTCTCGATCCGGTCCCCTTCCTTCACGAAAGGCTCCGCGTCCGGGGCCGGCGCGCGGTAGAAGGTACCCACGATGGGCGCGGTGATCTCCACGCAGTTCGGGCACTCGCTCTCCGTGCCCTTCTCCTCGGGTTTCGCAGGAGCTTCCGGCTGCGCCGCGGCCGCCTCCGGAGCCGCCGGTTGCGCCGCGGGCGCAGGGGGCAGGGCCTGCGGCGCGGGTGCGGCAGGCGCCGGCTGGGGCTGCACCGGGACCGGCACCACCTGCGGCGCGCCCTCCCCCGCCGGCGCCCCCCTGCGCACGGTGAGTTTGTAATCCGGGGTTTCCAAAGTCAGCTCCGAGGCCTCCGCGTCCACCATCGCCTGAAGGATTTGCTTGATCTCCTTCGGGTTCATGATCACCTCTCCTCACACGCTGCGCAGCTCGAGCCTAGGCCCGTCCGACGTACTCCCCCGTACGGGTGTCGATCCGGATCACCTCACCACTCTCGATGAACAGCGGTACCTGCACCACGGCGCCAGTCTCGAGGGTCGCGGGCTTGGAGCCTCCCGAAACCGTGTCGCCCCGCACGCCGGGCGGCGTCTCCACGACCTGCAACTCCACTACAGTAGGGGGCGTCACCTTGATGATGCGCCCGTTATACACGTCGGCGATCACCGTCATGCCTTCCTTCACGAACTTCGCCGCATCCCCCATCACCCCGGCCGGAACGGGGTACTGGTCGTACGTCTCCAAATCCATCAGGACGTAACTGTCCCCGTCCGGGTACAGGTACTGCATCTCCCGGGCCTCTACAAAGATGTCCTTGAGCTTCTCCCCGGAGTTAAAGGTCTTCTCTATGATGGTGCCGGTCTCGAGGTTCCTGAACTTGGCGACCACCTTCGCGCCGCCGCGCCCGATCTTCTGGTGCTGGTACTCCAAGCACTCCCACAGGCCGCCGTCCATTTCTACCTTCGCTCCAGGTCGCAGTTCAGTCACGCTGATCATCCGCAAACCTCCGTCCTTGCTATTTTACGGGTTGAGCTCCGTGATCTCCGGCTTCAACCCCAACGCTTCGATATAGTGCAGGTAATCCGCCTCACTCAACGGAAAACGCTCCGCGAGCGCCACGAAGAAGGCCTCCATCACGTTCGTTCCAAAACTCCGGCCGTTGAGGCGGGGGGTGGTGGTGATCAGGGCCTTGACGCCCTTCGCGCGGAGTTCCTCCACATCCTCCTTCGTGGTGGTGTTCGCCAGGATGATCTTGCCGTGCATCTCGTCCGGCATGAACCGCTTGATGTAAAGGAAATCCCCCGCCACCACCTCCGCCCAGTCATAATACCGCCGGCGCCAGTCCTGCACGCGCTTTTCCTGCTTGCTCCCCGTCGGGTACAGCCATTTAAACGGCAGCTGCGTGAAGACGGGCAGAAGCACACGCGCCAAGAGTTGCAGGCTAGTCAGCGTGCGGAGGGGGATCGGAAGCCCTAAAGCGAAGATGAAGTCCCCATACAGCACGTCAGCCTTCGCTTCCCAAAACGCTTCCGCCATCCCAAACCGGTCCACGCCCGCGGTCATCAGCACCCGGCGCCCCCGCCATCCGATGGTCTCGTCGAGCTGTTGCACCACGCGCCGCTCCAGGGTGTGCTTGAGGCCCGATCCGTCCACGACCGGCGTTTTCTTCGCAGCTCGAGCGAGCTTCAGGGCGTCCCGGATCGCATAGCGCCGCCCCGCCGCGTACAGGTACAGATCCAGCCCGCCCAGACCGAAGGCGTCCACCTTCCCGTCAAGCTCCTGGATGAGCTGGATGGCCTTCTCGAAGCTGCCGTCGGTACCGATGCGCTCGAGGATAAAGGTCTCCCCCAGGACCTCGATCTCCGCTCGAGCGTTCCGCTTAGAAGAACCAATTGAAACGCTAACGACTCGCTTTGGCACGGTTAGATTCTACGGTGCCTCGCCCCTCCCATGGCAACAAGCAAGCCTTGGGCGCTTCCGTTAAGAAGCGCCCAAGGTCCTTCAGCGCGCCAGCCAGGCCCCCAAAAGGGCGAGGAGGGCCAATCCCCAAAAGGCGTAGGCCACCCGAGGGTTCGCCCCCTCAGGTTGCAGGGAAAGCACAAAGATCACGCCGCCGAACATGGCAAAGGTCAAGGTCAACGCCAGAAGCAAACTAACCATGCGCCGCCCCCAACAACTCCCGCACACGGGCTACCACGCGCTCCACCGTAAACCCGAAGCGTTCAAACAACACGCCTCCCGGCGCCGAAGCCCCAAAGCGCTCGAGGCTCACCACAGCGTCCGCGTAGCGCTCCCAACCCAAGGCCACCCCCGCCTCGACCGCGAGCGTGGGCACCTCCGGGGGAAGGACCTCGAGGCGGTAGGCCGCATCCTGCTGCTCGAACACCTCCCAGCAAGGCAGGCTCACCACCCGCACCGCAACCCCCTCCGCCTGCAGGCGTTCGCGCGCGGCGAGCGCCAGGTGCACCTCGCTTCCGGTCGCGACGATCACGGCGTCCGGTCGGGGTGCGTCCGCGAGCACGTACCCGCCCCGGAGCACGCCCTCCGCAGCCGCGTACCGTTCCCGGTCGATGACCGGCAGCCCCTGGCGGGTCAGGACGATCCCGACCGGGCCGTCGGTGCGCTCCAAGGCGAGCTTCCAAGCGTACGGGACCTCCGTCGCGTCGGCCGGGCGAATCACCCAGAGGTTCGGCATTGCCCGAAGCCCCATCAAGTGCTCCACCGGTTGGTGCGTGGGGCCGTCCTCCCCTAACCCGATCGAGTCGTGCGTCCAAACATAGATCGGCGCCACGCCCATCAAGGCCGCGAGCCGCACCGGGGGGCGCATGTAGTCGGAGAAGATGAGGAAGGTGCCGCCGTACGGTCGGTACCCGCCGTGCAGGCAGAGCCCGTTCATGATCGCCCCCATCGCGTGCTCGCGCACCCCGTAGTGCACGTAGCGGCCCGTGGGGCGTTCAGGCGTAAAGTCCTCCATCCCGGGAACTTGCGTGTTGTTGGAAGGCGTGAGGTCGGCCGACCCCCCCACGAGCTCAGGCAGTCTCGGCGCGATCGCCGCGAGCACCTGACCGCTCGCCTTGCGCGTCGCGACCTTCGCTCCGGGCGTAAACCGCGGCATCTCGGCATCCCACCCCTCGGGCAGGCGGCGTTCGATCACGCGACGCACGAACTCCGTCCCGAGCTCGGGGAAACGCTCCAGGTAGGCCTCGAGCCGTTGCTCCCAAACCTCCTGGGCCGCCATGCCCTTCTCCACGGCTTGGCGCATGTGCACGTACACTGCCTCGGGCACCTCGAACGGCGCGTACGGCCAGCCGAGCGCCTCACGTGCCGCGGCTACGGCCTCCGGACCTAAGGGCGCGCCGTGGGCCTCGGCGGAGTCTTGCTTGGGGCTGCCGTACCCGATATGGGTCCGCACCGCGATCAGCGTGGGGCGTTCGGTCTCGGCCCGCGCCTTACGGATCGCGTCGCGGAGGGCGTCGAGGTCGTTGCCGTCCTCCACGCGGAGCGTGTGCCACCCGTACGCCGCGTACCGCTGCAGGACGTCCTCGCGGAAGGCCAGGTCGGTGCTCCCGTCGATCGAGACGCGGTTGTCGTCCCAGATGACGATCAGCTTGCCGAGCCCCCAGTGCCCCGCGAGGGAGCTGGCCTCCGAAGCCACCCCCTCCATCAGGTCCCCGTCCGAGGCGATGACGTAGGTGTAGTGATCCACGATCCGGAGCCCCTCGCGGTTAAACTCCGCGGCGAGCTTCTTCTCCGCCAGGGCCATCCCCACCGCGGTGGAGATCCCCTGCCCCAAGGGACCCGTGGTGACCTCTACGCCCGGCGTGTGCCCGTACTCGGGGTGCCCCGGAGTTCTGGAGCCCCACTGACGAAACCGCTTAAGCTCCTCCAGGGGCAGGTCGTACCCGCTCAGGTGCAGCAGGCTGTATAGCAACATCGAAGCGTGCCCCGCCGAAAGCACGAACCGATCACGGTCCGGCCAGGTGGGGTCCTGGGGATTGTGTTTTAAGAACTCGTGCCACAGCACGTACGCCACCGGCGCCAGCCCCATGGGGGCCCCCGGGTGGCCGGATTGGGCCTGCTCCACCGCGTCCACCGCGAGGAAGCGAATCGCGTTGATAGCGAGGTTTTCGATCTCCGTCACCGCACGCGTCATACGGCCCATGATACCAGTCGCTGCATCACGCCGTAGGCGGCGAGTCCTCCAGCGCCTTCTTATACACCTGCGGCGCGAACTCCCGCAAAGCCCGCAAGAATCCCGTAACTCCCCGAGCTCGCCCTGGCGTGATATACACCGGAACCCCAAGGCGCAGGGCCTCCTCCCGGATCGGCTCGGATAAATCGTGCCCCACGTAACTCGAGACGATCATCACCCCATGCGCCCGGACCAACCGGTTCTGAATGCGCTTCAGGGTCTCGCGCGCCGCGGTGGTGGAGTCCGAGTCAAACCAGTCCACCACCAACCCAGCCCGTTCCATCACGGGCGTTAACCGGCTCCGGAGCTGGGTATGCCCCCCCACGACCACCAGGTACTCCCCGTGAAAGCGGGGCACCCCCTCCTGCACGATCCCCTCCGGCGTCTTCTCCGCGAGCGGGTCCGGCTTCGCCTCGAGCCGCGCGAGCGCCTTAGCGGTTGCCTTCAATTCCTCCAGGTACAGCTCGAGCTCAGGATCGTGCGGGTTCAAAAAGAGCAGGTTCCGCAGCACCTCCCGCGCGAGGTCCAGGTCCTTCTCGCGGTAGTACGCGACCTCGAGGGCCTGCTTCCACACCTCTGCCGCTTCCTGGTAGCGCCCCTCCCCCTCGAGGTGCTCCGCCAGGTCAAACAACACCTCCACCGCAGCGGGCCGGGCGGCGAGCTCCTCCCGCAACAACGCCTCGACCCGGTCGCGCTCCCCCGCGCGGTACAAGGCGGTGAGGTACTCGGTGCGTACGCGTTCCGCCTCCTCGCTCTCGCGGAAGTTACGCGAGAGGCGGTAGGCGAGCTCGAGGTGCTCGCGGGTGGGCGTCAGGGTGCGTTCTAGCGCCCCGGAAAGCACGCAGAACGCCTCCCAGGGACCCTCGAGGGCCTCGACCAATCGCACGAGCTTCACGGTCTCCTCGGCGGGCAGGTGCTCCAGCCCCGCGTCCCGCACGTAGCTCAAGAACTCCCGCGCGAGCACGGCCTCGCCTGCTTCCAACGCCTCCTGCGCCATCGCGAAGAGCGCCCCGGCCGGGTAGGGACGGTACGCATGCGCGCGTTTGTGCTCCCCCAGAATGCTTTGAATGGGGTGCTTTAAGGCGCGGCGCGCCAAAGCGAGGTAGTGGTAGGCGATCCCGACCATATCCCCTCGGCCTTCGCGGGCCGCCCGCTCGAGAAAGTACGCCGCCTCCTCGTGCCGGCCCTCCCGGTAACGCAAGAGCCCGAGGGCCAGCACGGCCATGGGTTCCTCCCGGCGCGCCACCGCGTCGGTGAGGTACGGCTCGACCGCCTTCAACTCCCTTAAGCGCACGCTCTCGAGCGCTTCGGGAGTGCGGGCCTTAAGGCGCGCGAAAGCCAACCCCACCGCCCCGATCGCCTCCCCCAGATCGTACAGCCGCTGGGCGTACCGTTCGGCACGCCCCCACAGCCCCTGCTCCAGCGCCGCTTGCAGCCCCAGGTACAACAGGTCCCGCCCGAGCAACGCGGGGGACAGGTCCTCCACAAACTCCACCCGGCGGCTGGCCTCCACGTACTGGCCCTCCCTGAGGAACCGGAAGGCGCGGCTCGCGAGCTGATCCAAGGCCTGCTCGAGGTACGCCTCTCCCCCAACCTCCCGCACCCGCCACAGGACCCGGATCGCGTCCTCGATTCGCCCTACCCCCAGGTACGCTCGACCAAGGGCCAGGGCAAACGTATCGCCGCGCCCGCCCAGGCGTTCCAGCTGGGGCAGCGCCTCCCGATAACGCCCAAGCTCCACAAGGGCCAGGAGCCTAAGGTGCTCGGCGGCCTCTACGTGCGCGCGTTGCAGCGGCCCCAGGGCTTCCGCGTACCGCCCGAGCGCGAACAGCGCTCGGCCCCGCGCGTACGCGAGCGTTCCGTCGGCATCCTCAGGAACTGTGGCGAGGACCGTCGCGTAGTCCTCGGCCTCGAGCAAAGCCTGCACCGTCGCCTCGTCCACCGTCCGGGCCGGGGGTTCTTGGGAGGGTTGCGCTTCCCGACGCGCGGGCCGCACCACACGCAACGCCTCGGGCATACGTCCCACCACGAGCACGTAATCCCCCTTCCCGACAAAGCCCACCTCGCTAAACCCCAGCGCCTCCAATCCCTGCGCGGTCGCCTCGGCGTTCTTCCCAAGGAACGGACCGTGGCCGTACACCACGGTTCCACCCGGCCGCAGCATGCCCTCAAGGGCCTTGAAGCGCTCGAAAAAGGCAAAGTGCGTGTAAAAAGCCTCGGCCTCGAGCGTGGGCTCGAGGTCCGCGGTCAGGTAGCCTTCCGGCAGCACGCTCAAGAGCAACACCGCGTCAAAGGGTTGTTCGGGCCGCCACGTTTCGAACCATCCGGCGTGCCACGCGACCCGTACCCCGATGCGTTCGCTGTACGCTCGGCCTGCCTGAACTGCGGCCTCGACCGGATCCAAGGCGTGCCACTCCAGCTCGGGCCGCGCGAGAGCCAGGTAGTTCACCAGCGCGCCGGTGAACGCGCCCACCTCGAGGACCCGTCCGGTCTCGGGCAGGTGCTCGGGAATCGTCTCCGCGTAGAACTGCAGGAAAGGATAGTGCAGAGCGTACACCAGCGCTTCTAACCGCTCGCGCGTGTGGGCTAGGACCGTGCCGTAAAAACTTCGGACCGAGTCTTGCCCCGGCGTGTGCAGGTAGCGCCGCCACGCTTGCAGCACGGGTTTTCGGCGTTTAGGCGCCCCAATTCGTTTGGCCAGCTCCGCCTCAAACCTTCCCGGAGCCACAGGCGCATCAACGTGGTAGTACTGGCGCAGGTAGCGCTTCAACTCCAGCTCCATCCCGACCCCTCCTGTAATTGCTCCCAGCCTACCAAACCCGCGTGCGCCTTGTGTACACTCGCGACCCAAACCCACCCAAGCGTCCTTAATACCCCTCACGCACCACGTTACGCAGCGGCCGCCCCTCGAGGTAACGGCACACCTGCTCGCGCACCAGGGCATAGGCCCGCGCGAGAAAGCGCGGGCTCGAGCCGGCCACGTGCGGCGTGATGTACACGCCTGGAGCACGCCACAAGGGGTGGTCCTCGGGTAAAGGCTCGGGGTCCGTCACGTCAAGAACCGCGCGGATCCGGCCAGCCTCCAACGCCTCTAGCAGCGCCGGGGTCCGTACCACCCGGCCGCGCGCCGCGTTCACCAGCAACGCGCCGGGCTTCATCCGCGCGAGGAAGCGCGCGTCCACCATCCCTTCGGTCTCCCGGGTGAGCGGAAGCAAAAGCACCACCACGTCCGCCTCAGGCAGCAGCGCCGCCAGCATTTCGGGAGGGTGGACGCCCGGCCGGGGCCTGCGCGCCACCCGAAGGACCCGCACCCCAAAAGGCTTCAGCCGGGCTTCCACCGCCTCCCCGATCGAACCGTACCCCAGGATGAGCACGACCTGCCCCTCGAGGTCCGCGAGCTTCAAGGGCTCCCAGCGCGACCGCCTCTGGAAATCCCGGAACTCCGGGAAGCGCTTGTACATGGCGAGAATCGCCCCGACCACCCACTCCGCGACCGGGGTGTCGTGCACCCCCCGGGCGTCCGCAAGCGTCACGCCTGGAGGCACGAGCGGCAAAATCCAATCCACACCGGCTGACAGGGTCTGCACGACCCTCAGGCGCGGCATGCGGGCTAGGGCCTCCTGCACCCGGTCGCGCTGCCCAAAGGGCGGCACCAGGAACTCCACCGTCTCGATCTCGTCCGGGAAGGGGCCTTCCTTGGGGAAGTACCCCACCTCGACTTCCTCCGGGAGGCCCTCCAGGTACTTAGCTTTGGTGCCCTCCGGAACCCAGAGCCGCATCCCACTCCTCCCGCGATACCTCCATGTGCGCGTCCTCCTTGCCGCCGGGCAACGGCTCGAAGCGCACCAGCCGGAACCCCGCCTTCTCAAAGGCGCGCCGGGCCCGCAGGTTGTGCCGGAAGGTCTTTAAGCGCACCCGCTCGAGCCCCAGCCGCTCGAAGGCGTAGGCGAGCAAAGCCCGTACCGCCTCCGTGCCGTACCCGTGTCCCCAGCGGTCCTTAGCCCCAATGATGATGCCGAGCGTCGCCTCACGCACGGTCATGTCGTACAGCTCGATCGTACCGATCCATTCACCGTGCTCATCCAGAATGCCGAACCCCAACCGATCCCCGCGCTTCAGCTCGCCAAGCACCACGCGCTTAAACAACCACAAGGGCATCCGGAGGGGTCGGTTGCCGTTCCACGCCGCGATCTCAGGGTCTCTGAAGCACTCGTAGAACCGGCGCCACTCCTCATCGGTAAGCCCCACGGCAAACGGCTTGAGGACCACCCGCCCCCAGTGCGGCCAGTCCTCGGGCATCACCTGGGCCGCCATACTCCTAGCATAGGGCATCGGCCCCGGCACGAGGCCGGGGCCAGGAACCCGCATCCCCGGTCCCGTTACGGGTACAACCCGCGCAGCGCGCGGGCCTCGAGGACCCGCGTGGCCGCGACGATGTACGCCGCCGTGCGCAGGGTAACCCGCTTCTCCTCGTGCACCTGCCAGACCGCCTCAAAAGCATCCTGGAGTACGCGGCGCAGATTCCGGTTGATCTCCTCCTCGCTCCAGAAGTACGAGTTAAAGTCCTGCACCCACTCAAAGTACGAGACCGTCACGCCTCCGGCGTTTGCGATTACGTCCGGCACCACCACGATGCCGCGCTCGGAGAGGATATCGTCCGCCGCGGGGGTCGTGGGGCCGTTCGCACCTTCCACCACGATCTTGGTCTGGATGCGCCAGGCGTTCTGCTCGGTGATCTGCTTCTCGAGCGCTGCGGGAACCAAGAACTCGCACGGCACGTGGAAGAGCTCCGCGGCCGGCAACGGCTCCGCCTTCGGGTACCCGCGCACCCCGCCGTTCTCCTGCACGTGGCGCAGGAGATCATACGGGTCAATCCCCCCCTCGTTGATGATCGCTCCGGTCACGTCGGAGACCGCCACGAGCCGCGCGCCGTGATCGTGGAAGGCCCGCGCCGCGGCGTTCCCCACGTTACCAAAGCCCTGGATCACCACGCGGCTGCCTTCGATCTCCAGCCCGATCTTCTGCGCCGCAGCGGCCGCCGTGTAGAACACCCCGTTCCCCGTCGCGTCCTGGCGGCCGAGCGACCCCCCGACCGCGATGGGCTTCCCGGTCACCACCCCCGGCGCGGTACGCCCGATATTCATGGAGTAGGTGTCCATCATCCAGGCCATCTCCCGCTGGCCCGTCCCCACGTCCGGAGCGGGGATGTCCTTCTCGGGCGCGAGGAGGATCCCGATCTCGGAGGTGTAGCGGCGGGTCAGGCGCTCGAGCTCCCCCGGGGAGAGCTTGGTGGGATCCACCCGGATGCCGCCCTTACCCCCGCCATACGGCAACCCGACCGCGGCGTTCTTGATCGTCATCCAAGCCGCCAGGGCCATGACCTCGGAGAGCGTGACGTCGGGGTGGAAGCGTACCCCGCCCTTGGCCGGCCCTCGGGAAGTGTTGTGATGGACCCGGTACCCCTCGAAGTGCGCTACGGTGCCGTCGTCTAAGTGGATGGGCACGTCCACGATCAGGACGCGTTTGGGGCGCTTCAGGGTTTCCGCCCAGTACGCCAGCTTTCCCAAGTAGGGAATCACGCGATCCACCTGCGCGAGATAGATCTCCCAAGGCCCCATCGTCTCTTCCTTGAGGTAAGAAAGCGTCGCCTCTCTCACGGGTACACACCCCTCAACTTGGTCGCTTCGTTAATACGGGTCACGCTCAACACGTAAGCCGCCAGGCGCAGGTCGATCTTGTCCCGCTCAGCGATGCTCCACACCTCGTCCAGCGTGCGCTGCATCACCTCGCGGAG
This sequence comes from Marinithermus hydrothermalis DSM 14884, assembly GCF_000195335.1. Taxonomy (NCBI): domain Bacteria; kingdom Thermotogati; phylum Deinococcota; class Deinococci; order Thermales; family Thermaceae; genus Marinithermus; species Marinithermus hydrothermalis. The sequence goes on along the minus strand of NC_015387.1, from coordinate 784,224 downwards.
CTTCTGCTGCACCTCGGCTTCCGTCCAGAAGAACATGGAGAAGTTCTGCACCCACTCCAGGTACGAGACCACCACCCCACCGCCGTTCGCTACGATATCCGGCACGACCAGGACCCCGCGCTCCCGCAGGATCTCGTCCGCTTCGCCCGTGAGCGGGGCGTTCGCCCCCTCAATCACGACCTTGGCCCGCACTTCACGTGCATTCTCCCGATGCACCACATTCTCGAAAGCCGCGGGGATGAGGTAGTCCACCTCTAACGCCAACAACTCGTCGTTGCTGATCTCCTCCGCTCCCGGATACCCTTGCAAGAACCCGTTCTCCTGGTAATAACGGGCCACATCGGGGATATCCAGCCCCTTGGGGTTGTACACCCCCACGGTACGGGTCGAGACCGCCACGACCTTAAGCCCCGCCTGGTGAAGCAACCCAGCCGCGGTACGCCCGACCTTACCGAACCCCTGCACCGCAACGGTCGCGCCCTTAAACGGGTGCCCGGACCGCCGCGCCGTCTCCTCCAGCACGTACACGATCCCGCGCCCCGCAGCGTCCCCGCGGCCTGCCGTACCCCCAAGTTGGAGCGGCTTCCCGGTCACCACGCCCGGAGAGGTGTACCCCTTCGTCATGGAGTAAGTATCCATGAACCAGGCCATCACCCGCTCGTCCGTCCCCAGGTCCGGTCCCAGAATGTCCGAGTCGGGGCCGATCACGTCCACCAGCTCCGCGACGTACCGGCGCGACAAGCGCTCGAGCTCCCGGGGGGAGAGCTCTCGGGGATCCACGGCTACCCCGCCGGCCGCCCCCCCATACGGCAAGCGGAAGACGCCGCACTTTAGGGTCATCCAGGCCGCAAGCCCTACGGTCTCCCCCATCGTCACGGCCGGGTGGTACCGGACCCCCCCCTTGGAGGGCCCCCGGGCGATGTTGTGCACCACCCGGTACCCTGTGAAAAAACGAACCGTGCCGTCATCCATTCGGACCGGCACGGATAAGGTGAGGGTGCGTCTGGGGTGAATCAGGTACTCCACCGTCGCGGGGTGGGTGCGTGTGTGGTGTAAGGTCCGCTCGAGGTTCTCCAGGAACAACTGCCACAGCCCGCTATCTCCGGGGGGTTCATAGGCCGTCTTTAGCATGCCGACCTCCTTGGCTCACCACGGCGGATTATACTACCGAACCCGGCGAACTTCCGAACGGGCAAGCTCGATAAGCTGCGCTTTTGCCGGCGAGTCGGGCAGCGGATCAAGGGCCGCGACGGCCTGTTCGGCGCGCGCGGTAATCGCCTCCACGACCGCCTCCGCCGCGCCCGTCGCGATGGCCAGCTCTCGCAACCGCGCGATATCCCCCGGTTTCGCAGCCCGGCGGGCCAGGATCGGCCCGACTTCTTCAGCAGCGCGCTCGAGGAGGTGCAGCGTGATCAAGGTGACCTTACCCTCGCGTACATCCCCCCCGACGGGTTTGCCCAGCACCTGCCCGTCCCCCATCAAGTCCAGGTAGTCGTCGCGCATCTGGAAGACCATGCCGTACTCGTACCCGAAGCGCCGCAACGCCTCGCGCACCATAGGTGCCGCGTCAGCGAGCAGGGCCACCCCCTCGGTGCAGGCGCGCATCAAGGCAGCCGTCTTGCCTGCGATGATCCGCTCGTAGTTGGCCTTGGAATACTCCCCCAAGGCCGCGACCTGGAACTGGAAAACCTCCCCTTCCGCAAGCTGCCGCGCCACGTCAGCGAAAAGCCGCACGAGCTCTAAGCGACCGGTCTCCGCTAAAAGGTACAGCACCCGAGAAAGCAGGTAATCCCCTGAAAGCACCGAGACCGCGTTCCCGTACTTCCGAAACGCGGCCTCGCGCCCACGCCGGGTCTCGGCGTCATCCACCAAGTCATCGTGCAGCAATGTAGCCGAGTGCAGCAGCTCGACGGCCAGCGCCAACTCCATCTCCCTAGGGACCCCCCCGAGCGCCCGCGAGGCCAACAACACCAACCGGGGCCGGATCCGCTTCCCGCCAGCGGTCACCAGATCATCCTGAATCAAACGAATGAACTCCACATCGGAGTCCACCAGTTCGCGCAGGCGCGCCTCGAAGCGGCCCAAGGAGGTTTCAAGATCCAGGGTCAGCGTCTCAGCATTCACCGCAAAAAGTATACCCCAGGCCGCTCTGGTTCAGCGGCCTGGGGATGTGTTTTACTGCCCCTGGCTCAAGGGGTACAGAATGCGCACGGTCTGCGTCCAAGTGACCGTCTGCCCGGTATCGGTCCGTGCGGTGAAGGTGATGACCGCCCGCCAGTTGATCGAGGCTGCCCCGTTATTCACCGCGTCCAAGTGCAGGTTCACGATATCCGCGTCCAGACTAATCCCGGTGAACCAATCGGAAGCGTTCGGTGCGAAGGCCACGTCCGGCGAAGAAAGGGTGCAGGTCTCGGCGGGCGTCTCGGTGCAAACGTACCCCGGCGGAATCCGCACCTTCGCGTCACCCAACCCGTTCGGTTGCCCGCGAATCACGTTTCCGTCCGGATCCAGGTACGTGATCTCGTACCCCTCGAGCCACCCGCCCGGCGCACCAGGCGTCACGTGCACCCGAGCCTGGTTGCTCACAACCTGGATCCCATCCTGGGTCACCTCGTACCCAAAGCTGACCGGGTCGAACTGCACCCGATACAAGGGATCTCCTAAGCCCAGGTTCATCCCACACCCGGACAACACGCCCATCAATAGCAGCGCCCCAAGCACGACAAGCCCACGCACGCGCTTCATCCCATCATCTCCTCTCTCCACTTGGGGTTTAGGATGAAAAAGCTCAACCGGGAAAGGCCCGCAAGGAAGTCCACGTACTCCACCGCGACCTCCTTCGGCACCTCGAGCACCACCGGCGCGAAATTCAAGATCCCGCGCACGCCCGCCTCCACCAGCTGGTCCGCGACCGTCTGCGCGGCTTCGGCGGGCACCGTGACCAACCCCACCTCGATGTGCCGCTCCGCCACGGTACGCGCCAGATCATTCAGGTGCTGAACCTCGATGCCGCGGATGCGTTGCCCGACCTTCTCCGGGTCCACATCAAAAAACGCCCGAAGCTCAAAGGTCTCCCCAAACCCCGGGTAGTCCGCAAGCGCCTGCCCCAAACGCCCCATCCCCACGATGCACAACCCCCACTTTCGGTTCAGCCCCAGGATCTGGCGCAGCTCGCGCTTGAGCACCTGAACCGTGTACCCCACGCCCCGGGTGCCATAACTCCCAAAGTACGCGAGGTCCTTACGCACCTGAAACGCCGTGACCTGCGCCTCCTCCGCGAGCTGCTCGCTCGAGGTGCGGTTCACGCCGCGTTCCTCGAGGCTCTCCAGGATCCGCAAGTACGTCACCAAACGGGAGATGGTCGCGTTCGGGATCTTCGGGGTTTCCCTAGACATCACCGCGCCTCCACGACCTCGAGACCCATGCCCTCAAGCCCGTTCCGGACGGCCTCCACCTGTTCCGGCGCGAGCGGCCCCACCCAGACCCGGAGGAGGCCGGAACGGTACGAGAGCACCACCGGGTAGTCCGCGTCCCGCAAACGCTTCACGAGCGCCTCCGCTACCGCGAGGTCCCGGTACGCGCCCACCTGGAAGTACGTGTCGTCCACCTCCGGGGAGTCGCCCTTGTAGATCTGGGGCTCGTACAGGCGCAGGGCTTGGTGCGCGGCCTCCGCCTGAGCGCGCTCCGCGTACGGCCCCACCACAACCCGCGTGAGCCGTCCGATGGGCTCGAGGCGCACCGGGTACCCCGCCTCTTCCAGCTTCTGCGCGAGCCGCAAAGCGTTCTGCGGGTTACTGAACGACCCGACCGCCACGCGGAACACCTCTCGCTCGGTAGCGGCTGGCGCGGGCGTGACGGTGGACGGGCTGGGCGTTGGCGGCTGGCGCGTGGCTACGGTCGTCCCCCCCGCGCTGCGGTTTGGCGGAGAAGCCTCCTCGATGGCGGGCGGCAGTGGTAGAACCGTGACCGCAGGCGCCTCGGGCGTGGGTTCGGTCGCCGTGGCTTCCCGCGAGGATTCCGGCGCGGCGGGAGGCTGGGGTGCGGGCGCCGCGGTAGGGGGAGCGGCTACCGTCTCCGTGGCCGGGGACTGCGGAGTAGGCGTTGCGGCGCGCACCGCGCGGCTTTCGCGCTGGAATGGGTTCACTCCGGTCAAGAAGAGCACGATGCCCACCACCACCAGCGCGAACAAGCTGAACACCAGCGCATCAATCCAGTTTTCGCGTAACCACCTCATGACGCTCCTAGTCCACCAGCCCACGAGCCGGTTCGTACCCTAGCTCGAGGGCCTTCTTCCAAGCGCGAAGGGCTTCTTGATCGCGAGCCAACGCCTTAAGGGCCCACCCTAGGTTGTACCAGGCTTCCGCGTTGTTCGCGTCCTCGAGCACCACCTGCGTCAGGACGCGCTCCGCGTCCGAAAAGCGCTTAACCGCGAGGTACGCCGCCCCTAGGTTCATGCGGGCGGTTAGGGAGCCATCGATCGCCACCGCGCGCTCCAGGGCCTCCACCGCTCGGGAAAAGTCGCGCGCGGCGTAAGCGGCGAGTCCCAACCACAACCACGCCTGACCGTCCTGATCGTCCAGCGCGACCGCTTGCCCCAGGGCCTCGAGGGCCGCATCATACCGCCCTAACCGGTACGCGCTCTTCCCGATGAGCACCAGGGCTTCCGCTTTGGTCCTGCCCTCTGCGATCGCTGCAGCAAGTCCAGCAAAGCGCAGCGCTTCGGCAGATTCCCCTAACTGATCCGCCGCCACCGCCATTCCCAGCAGGACGCGCGGCTCGTTGGGCTGCAGCCGGTACGCGAGGCGGAAGGACTGCATCGCTCGGCTGGGGTCCCCCGCCTTAAGCCAGGCGACCCCCAGGTTGTAGTGCGCCTGCCACAAATCGGGGTCAAGCTGAACGGCCTGCTCGAGCAGCTCCCGGCTCTGATGGGGTTGCGCGCCTTGGAGAAGCAACGCCTTCTTTAAGAGGAGCTGGGCCTGGATGCGGGGGTCCGCCGCCTGGGCGAGGGAGCGATCCAGCTCGCGCAAGGCCCGGTCCCTAAGCCCCTGCCCCACGTAGATATCCGCCAGCAAGCTTACGGCAGCCACATGCCCCCGGTCCTTCTGCAACACGCTGTACAGGTGGGGGATAGCCTCGAGGGCTTCTCCTGCGAGGGTGAGATTTTCCGCTAGGAGGTAGGTAACCTCCAGGTCTCCCTCAAAACGGGCCAGGGCCCGCTTGAGGACCTCGGCGGCCTGGTCGGGCCGACCTTGTTTGCGGTGCGCCTCGGCCAGGCCCAGGTAAGCTTGCTTGAGCTCTGGAGTGGCGAGGTCCTGGGCCTCACCCAACTCAATCGCTCGGGTGAAGGCTTCGGTCGCGGCTTCCCAGTTGTTCGCTTGGGCGTAGACCACCGCGAGGTTGTACCATCCTTCAAAACGCTCCGGGTAGAGGTGGGTAAGCTGCTCGAACTCGAAACGAGCGGCTTTGAGGTTCCCTTGACGGTAGTGCGCCAACCCTAAACCGAAATGCGCGGCGAAGTTGTTGTAATCCAGGGCCAGTACATCCTCAAACAACCGAGCCGCGTCCTCGTACCGTCCAGCCTCCAGGTAGGCCCGGCCGAGGGCAATGCGGGTAGGCAGATCGGATGGGTTTTGTTGGAGCTGCGCCTCGAGAACGCTAGGGTCTGTGGATTGAGGTTCCGCAAAGGCCACCAGGGCCCCGAATATTACTGCGGTCAACCAGGCTCGTTTCATAAGATGGCCTCCCGGTACGGGCATCCTTTGGGTTATTCTAACAGGACCTCGCGAGGATGCATGCCCTATCGCGCTGTTCTGTTTCGTCGCCTTACCCCAAAGGCTCAGGGGATTCGGTCGTTGTGAGGGCTCCGCGTCCGCTCGAGCCGCGCGATCCTTCCGCGGGGGCGCCACGATTTCCGACTCATGTAAAAAAGTCGGTTGACTCAAAACTTGCACTTATGCACCCTGGGGATACCTATGCGCCAGGACCACTTGAAAGGGGCCGCTGGTTTCCCGTCTGATGACGGGTGCCATGACCCAAGCGGCCCTGTCCCTACTTTGGACCCTCCTGGCCCTTTTGCCAAGCCCCCACCTCCAGGAATCCCTCAAGGCCCTGCTCTTGCTCCTCCTCCACGGCCACGGCAAGGCCAGACCCCAGCACAGCCAGGTCAAGTCCCCCTCCGCCCTCTCTCGCTTCCTCAACCGCTACCCCTGGCCCACCCGCGCTCTCATCCGCCTGGCAAGAAAAGAGGCCGAGAAAGCCCTGGACCGGGCCAGAAAGAAAAAAGGCCCCAAGCCCCGTCTCCTGGTGGTCCTGGACCTAGTCACTCTGGAGAAGCGGGGCCGTTTCCAGGCCCCTGCCCCTCTCCTTTTTTCACGGCAAGTGGGGACTCCATCTGGTGGTCCTCTACCTCGTCTACGGAGACCTCCGCATCCCTTGGGCCTACCGCCTCTGGCGGGGCAAGGGGGAGAAGGCCCTCTCCCGCCTGGCCCTAAGCCTCCTGGCCTCTCTGCCCCCCTGGATGCGCCGGGCCTTCCGGATACGGGTGGCCGCGGATGCGGCCTTTGGCACCACCCGGTTCCTTTTCGGGGTGAAGCGGTTGGGTTTTGAAGCGGTGGTGGGGACGCGGCGGGACCGGAGGCTGCGGGAAGGGGGGAGGCTTGGGGACCTCAGGCGGCAGGGGAGCCGGGTCTACCTTTGGGGGCTTTCCTTCCCGGTCTGGGTGGCCTGGTACCGCTACCCCCTGCCCCAAGGGGGCTGGGAGTGGCGGTACGTGGTGGCCACCTTTCCCGCCACGCCCCGGACGGCGCTCACTTGGGGAAAGAGGCGGTTTGCCATAGAGCACTTCTTCCGCGCCGCGAAAAGCGAGTTCTCCCTGGGGCAGTTTGGGCAGCGGACGGCTTTGGGGGTGCACCGTTTTCTGGTGCTTTCCCTTCTGGCCTACCTGTTGGCCCACTGGGTGGGCATGGAGGGGGAAGGAAGCTGGCGGGAGGCCAGGGAGCGGGCGGCGCGGGTTCTCTTGCCTGAGCTCGTGGTGCAGGTCGCCCTGCGGGAGCTCTATGCCCTGGGTCTCTGGCCGCCGGGGGGAGGGGGTGAAGGTTTATGCGGGATATGCGGGAGGTGCAAGTTTTGAGTTGACCCTTTTATCCTCCCCACCAGGGGCCTCCACCAGCACTCTGGGGAAAGAGTTCCCGTAAGCCTTTCCCAGGGGCTCTTTTCCCCAATCCGCCGATGCCGCATCCGGTAAAGCCCCACCATCAACCAGGATTCCCCCACCTCCAGGCTCCGCAACACCCTCCGCCTGCGCCGCCGCCACAATCGCCCATGCCCTACCTCCGCCACGTTGTTTGTCCAAGGAGGCGGTACCTCGGCCCCCCAAGCCTCCTGCAACCCCTCCCAAGCCCGCACCCAGCCCTCCAAGGCCTTACCCCACCGGGGCAGAAGCTCCTTCCAAAAGAACGCCTCCCTCTCCCCAGGCCCAAGCCCCCGCAGCACCCTCAGACCCTCCCGTATCTCCCCCCACGCCTTCCGGTCCACCTTGGCCCGTACCTCCCGCATCAGGTGGAAAGCGCACCGGGCCCAAAGCAGCCTCCGCCCCAACCAGCCCAACGCCTCCCCTACCTCCTGCGCCCCGTCCGAAACCACCCCCAGCCTTGGAGGTAACCTCCAAAGGAGCTCCCGCACCCGCTCGTAACGCCGCCGATGGCCAAGGTCTCCCCACAGCGGGCAACCCGTCCAAGCCTCAAAGTAAAGGTACCCGTACCCCTTGGGGCCCCGGCCAAAGGCCCATTCATCCACACTCCCCCAGTACACCCGCCCTCGGAGAAGACGGTTCTCCCGCTGAAGGAGCCGTTTGGCCCTGGCCCCCGCGGACCTGAGCCAGCGGAGGCGGGTGGGACGGGCGAGGGGGAAGCCCAGGTTCTTGGCGAGATCGTTTTGGACGCTTTCAGGGGCGCGATGGCTTGCGAGGATGAGGAAGTGCTCCTGGATGGAGATCGCGTACCAGCGGCTTCTAGGGCAGTCCTCCGGGTAGAGAGCTCGTTTCTGGCGCTTGCATTGGGCGCAGCGGATCCGTTTGACTCTGACTTCCTGGATGCCCCGAAAGGTGCGCAGCTTGCGTCTGCGGTAGCCCCCGCTCTCCTCACGGGTGGCTCCGCAGTGGGGACAGGGTACGATGGAGCTCGGGGAGTCCTCAGTCGGCTTCATGGCAGAACCAGACTAAGGGCTCCCCTCTTACTCAACCGAGTTTTTTACATGACCCCGATTTCCATTTCCCTTGACAAGAATTTGTGTGTCTGCTACATTAAGCAGCGGTGACGCGGGGTGGAGCAGTCTGGTAGCTCGTCGGGCTCATAACCCGAAGGTCGCAGGTTCAAATCCTGCCCCCGCAACCAGAAACGGAAACCCCCAGCGGAGGTGCTGGGGGTTTCGCTCTCCGCTAGTCCCGGTTAAAACGCGATCCCGTCTGCCTTCTCCCCGTACAGCCTCAGCACCACGTAGATGATCCAGCCGCTCAAGGCCACGTATAACCAGATCGGGACCGTCCAGCGCGCCCAGGCCTTATGCCGGTCAAACCTTCCCTTAAAGGCGTTGTACAGCACTACAAGAGCAAGGGGGCCGTTCACGGCGGCGAGCAGCGTGTGCGTGAAGAGAACGAAGTAATAAGCCGCGCGCCACGCCTCGGGCCCCGCGTACCGGGTCGTACCTATAAGCGCCCATTTCGCCAGGTAAAACACCAGAAACAGCGCCGCGAAGACCGTGGCCGTCAGCATGGCGCGGTGGTGCCAGCGCACGTTCCCGCGCCGGATCAAGCCCACCCCCAAAAGCAAAAACCCGCCGCTGATCACGATGCTCCAAACCGCGAGCAGACCGATCACATCAGGCATCAAACTCCTCCTTCAAGCGCTCCGCGAAGCGACGCACCCGCACCTCTCCAGAGGTGCGAGCGTAGCTGAACCCTACCCAAAACGCGCGTTCTGCCTCCTCGCTTTTCCCCAACCGTTGCTTAAGCTGCGCCAACCTAAGGTACGCGAGGGCCATCATACCGTCGCGCTCCCGCCCTGGAGGCACTGCCTCCAAAAGGGCCAACGCCTCCTGAATCACCGCGATTCCCTTTTCAGGGGGCAGGCGGCGCACCCGATCCAGCTCTTTCGCGGCTCGATCCAGCACATCCCGCACGCTGCCGAGTATACGATAAGCGCGTGGAGCTGACCGCGCTTCTGGAAGCTTTCATTGAGCAGCAAGACCCCGAAACCCTGGCCGAACTTGCTGAAACGCTTGAGGATGACCCGCGCGGGGAGCGGCTCGTGTACCTGGCGTGGCGTGCGGTGTATCTGGAGGACGAGCGTCTAGCCGCTTTGCTCGAGGAGGCCGTCCGGGAAGCCCAAACCCTCCTGGAGGAGCTACGCCGGGGGGGCCCTTGACCCGCCCGTGTGGAAGGCCTTAAGCTGGGAAAGGTTTTGAGGGAGGGAAGGCCTGAAGTGCGCGTTCCCTTACCTGACGGAGGTTGAGATGTCGATCACGACGGAAGAAAAGCAGCGGATCATTCAGGAGTTTGCGCGTTTCCCCGGTGACACCGGTTCGACCGAGGTGCAGGTCGCGCTACTCACGGCGCGCATCAACCGGCTCTCCGAGCACCTGCGCGTGCACAAGCACGACTACCACTCCCACCGCGGCTTGTTGAAGCTCGTGGGGCGGCGTAAGCGGCTGTTGCGGTACCTCGAGCGGGAGGACGAGGGCCGTTACAAGGCCTTGATTGAGAAACTCGGCTTGAGGAAGTAAACTGTTAAGCAAAGCAATCAGGGGGCGGGACCGGGGCGACCGGTCTCGTTTTCCCTATAAGAAAGGACACGCGTGTACGAGACAGGTGAGACCATGAGCGAAGGCAGCCCTAACACCCCACAACCTCATCGTTACGCCGTAGAGATCGGAGGGCGTGAACTGGTAATCGAGACGGGAAAGTACGCGAAGCAAGTCTCCGGTTCGGTCTGGGTGCGTTACGGCGACACGGTCGTGATGGCCACCGCCCAAGCCTCGCCCGAACCCATCGAAGCGGATTTTCTTCCCCTCACCGTGGAGTTCGAGGAACGGCACTACGCGGTGGGTAAGATCCCCGGGTCGTTCATGCGCCGCGAGGGCCGTCCCGGCGAGAAGGCCATCCTTTCCGCGCGCCTCACGGACCGGCCCATCCGCCCCCTCTTCCCCAAAGGGTTCCGGCACGAGGTGCAGGTGATCCTGACCGTGCTCTCCGCCGACCAGGCGAACCCCCCGGACGTGCTGGGCCCCACCGCGGCCTCGGCGGCCCTGATGCTTTCCGACATCCCCTGGGAAGGCCCCATCGCCGCGGTGCGCGTCGGGCGGATCGACGGGCAGTTCGTGCTCAACCCCACCCTCCAGCAGCTCGAGCACAGCGACCTGGACCTCGTGGTGGCGGGCTCCAAGGACGCGATCATCATGGTCGAAGCCGGCGCGAACGAGGTCCCGGAGGACGTGCTGGTGGAAGCCCTGGAGTACGCGCACCAGGCGATCCAACCGATCGTCGCGCTTCAAGAACGCATGCGCGCGGAGCTCGGTAAACCCAAGTTCGAGTGGACCCCACCCGAAACCCTCCCGGAGGAGGCCCTCGAGGCCCTGTACGCCCGGGCGCGGGAGCGCGGCCTGGCGGAGGTCCTCACCACCGCGAGCAAACGCGAGCGCAGCGAAGCCCTAGAGCGGTTCGCCGAGGCGCTCATCGCGGAGTTCGTTCCGGAGGAGGACGAGCAGGCCGAGGCGAAACGCAAACTGTACGCCGCCGGGTTTGATGAGGTAGTGAAGCGCGAGCTGCGTCGCTTGGTGCTCGAGGAAGGCCGCCGCGCGGACGGGCGGGGCCCCACGGACATCCGGGACATCTGGATCGAGGTGGACGTCCTGCCGCGCGCGCACGGCTCGGCGATCTTCACCCGCGGCGAGACCCAGGTGCTGGGCACGGTCACCCTGGGCACCGGGCGCGATGAGCAGATCATCGACGACCTCGGGATCGACGAGTCCGACCCCTTCCTGGTGCACTACAACTTTCCCCCCTACTCCACCGGGGAGGTCAAGCGCCTCAGGGGCACCTCCCGCCGCGAGGTGGGGCACGGCAACCTCGCCAAACGCGCGTTGAGGCCCGTGCTGCCCGACAAGGACGCCTTCCCCTACACCATCCGCATCGTGGGGGATGTGCTCGAGTCGAACGGCTCGAGCTCCATGGCCACGACTTGCGCGGGGTGCCTGGCCTTGATGGACGCGGGTGTGCCCATCAAGAAGCCGGTGGCGGGCATCGCGATGGGGTTGGTGATGCCCGAGACGGGAGAACCCGTGATCCTGACGGACATCCTCGGGATGGAGGACGCCCTGGGGGATATGGACTTCAAGGTGACGGGCACGCGTGACGGCGTCACCGCCCTGCAAATGGACATCAAGATCAAGGGGCTGACGCCCGAGATCATGCGGCGGGCCCTCGAGCAGGCCCGGCAGGCGCGCTTGGCGATCCTGGACCAGATGGAGGCGGTCCTGCCCGCGCCGCGTCCTGAGCTGAAGCCGCACGCGCCGCGGATCCTCACCGTGAAGGTGCCGGTGGACAAGATCGGAGTTGTGATTGGCCCCGGCGGGAAGAACGTACGGGCTTTGGAGGAGCTCGGGGTGGACGTGGATATCGAGCCGGACGGCACGGTGCGGATCTACTCCGCGGACTCCGCCGCGGCCGAGGAGGCGAAACGGCGCGTGGAGGAGGTCACGCGCGAGGCCAAGGTCGGCGAGATCTACGAGGGCACCGTGACCCGCATCACGAACTTCGGAGCGTTCATCACGCTCTTCCCCGGCACGGAAGGCTTGCTGCACATTAGTCAGATCGCGCCGGGACGGATCCAGCGCGTGGAGGACCACCTGAAGCTCGGGGACAAGATCAAGGTCAAGGTCAACCGCATCGACGAGATGGGCCGCATCGATCTGGTGCGTCCCGAGCTCGAGGGCAAGGTGCCGCCCCGGCGCCCGGCCCGGCGGTAGGCGGTCGGTCATGAGGTTCGTCGTTTCGCGCCTCGGGAGGGACGTCCTCCCAAAGATTACCGTGCATTGGACAGGTCGCTATGAACGATAAAACGCGTACACCCGAGCGGAAAGGGCGCCGTCGGCGTCCTCGCGGTAAGAGCCCCGGCGGGTACGTGGAGATCATCCCCCTAGGGGGCATGGGCGAGATCGGGAAGAACATCTTCGCCTTCCGCTACAACGATGAGATCCTCGTGGTGGACGGAGGGCTGGCCTTTCCCGAAGAGCACATGCTCGGGGTGGACATTCTCATCCCCCGCATCGATTACCTCGTTGAGAACGCCAAGTACATCAAGGGGTGGATCCTCACGCACGGGCACGAGGACCACATCGGGGCCCTGCCCTTCCTCTTCCCCCAACTCCCGAAAGTGCCCATTTACGGGGCGAAGCTCACACTGGGCCTACTCAAAGGGAAGCTCGAGGAGTTCGGACTGCGCCCCGGCGAGTTCGACCTGAACGAGGTCGGGCCGGACGCACGCCTCAAGATCGGGCGGTACTTCACCGTGGATTTGTTCCGCATGACGCACTCGATCCCGGACAACTCCGGGATGATCATCCACACCCCGATCGGGCGAATCGTGCACACCGGAGACTTCAAGCTCGACCCCACCCCCATCGACGGGCAGGTCAGCCACCTCGCCAAGATCGCGCAGGCAGGTGCTGAAGGGGTTCTCCTCCTGATCGCGGACTCCACCAACGCCGAACGCCCTGGGATCACGCCGAGCGAAGCGGAGGTGGCCAAGGCCCTGGATCAGGTAATCGGCCAGGCCAAGGGCCGAGTCTTCGTCACCACCTTCGCCTCCCACATCCACCGCATCCAAAGCGTGATCCGCGCCGCGGAGCGGTACGGGCGCAAGGTCGCGATGGAAGGGCGCAGCATGCTGAAATTCGCCCGCATCGCCCTCGAGCTCGGGTACCTCGAGGTCAAGGACCGGCTCTACACCGTGGATGAGATCAAGGACCTGCCGGACGAGGAGGTCCTGGTCCTCGCGACCGGAAGCCAGGGGCAGCCCATGTCGGTCCTCTCGCGCCTCGCTTCGGGCACGCACGCTAAGCTCAGCATCCGGCCGGGGGACACCGTGATCCTCTCCTCGAGCCCCATCCCCGGGAATGAGGAGGCGGTCAACCGCGTGATCAACCAGCTGTACGCCCTGGGGGCGCGGGTGCTGTACCCGCCCGCGTACAAGGTGCACGCCTCGGGACACGCCTCCCAGGAGGAGTTGAAGCTCATCCTGAGCCTGACCACACCCAGGTTCTTCATGCCGTGGCACGGCGAGATCCGGCACCAGACGAACTTCAAGTGGCTGGCCGAGTCCATGCCGAACCCGCCGGAGAAGACCATCGTGGCGGAGAACGGGGACGTGGTGTGCCTGAAGCCGAACGACATCCAGATCACGGGCAAGGTGCCGGCCGGGGCGCTGTACGTGGATGGTCTGGGCGTGGGGGATATCACCGACGAGATCCTGGAGGAGCGCCAGCTGATGTCCGCGGACGGCGTGGTGGTGATCACCGCACTCGCCACGCGCGACCCGGTGGTGGAGGTGGTGTCGCGCGGCTTCGTGAAGGCCGGGCAACGCCTGCATAACGAGATCCGGAAGATGGCGCTCGAGATGATCGTGAAGGGGGTGCGGCAGAAGAAGCCGCTCGAGGAGATCCGCGACGAGATCTATTACCCCATCCGGAAGTTCATCCGGAAGACGACGGGGCGCGACCCGATCCTGATCCCGATCGTGATTGAGGGGTAAGGTTGGCCGGCGCGGGCGCCTAGGGGGAAGCTCGCGCCGGCTTCCTTTAAGCTGGAACTCATGGGCGCCCTGGTACCTATAATCGCTCCCGTTGGGTTCATCGTGCTGACCGGTTTCCTCGCGGGGCGCTTTCTCGGTTTGCCCCTGCAGCCCCTTTCCCGCTTTACCCTTTACCTGCTCTCCCCCGCCTTGATCTTCGATAGCGTGTACCGCGCCGCGCTGCCCGCGGAAAGCGCGGCGGGAATTCTGCTGGGGTTTGCTTGCACCAGCCTCGCGCTTTGGCTTTTGGGGATGGGGGTGGCCCGGCTGGCCCGGCTGCCCCACCCCACCCGGGCCAGCCTCCTCGCCACCACGCTCTTCCCTAACGCAGGCAACATGGGCCTTTCCGTGGTGTTCTTCGCGTTCGGTGAGGCCGGGTTGGAGCGCGCGGTGGTGTATATGCTGGGGGCGAGCCTCTTGATGTTCGGGCTGGGCCCCGCGCTGTTTCGCGGGGCGAGCCTCGGGGAAGGGCTGCGGTTTACCCTGCGCCTTCCCCTGATCTGGGCCGTGTTCGCGGGGCTCGCGTTCCGTCTCCTCGGCCTGCCCCTGCCGTACAACCTCGGAAACGCCATTCACATGATGGGGCAGGCCGTGATTCCCCTCGCTCTGCTAATTCTCGGGATGCAGATCGCCCAGAGCCGGTTTAAAGTGGGGGTTTTTGAAGGGGTGGCGGGCAGCCTACGGCTGCTCGCCGCTCCGGTTGTAGCCCTTGGGATAGCGCGCCTACTCCACCTCGCGCCGCTGGATGCAAAGGTGCTCGTCCTACAAAGCGCGATGCCCGCCGCGGTCAACGCGTTCTTGCTCTCCACGGAGTTCGGCGGGGACGCGCCGCGCACCGCCCGCGTGGTGGTGGCCTCCACGATCGCGGCCTTCCTCACCCTTCCCCTGGTCCTGGCGTTTCTGGTGGGGTAGGCACCCGGGGGGTTCCCAGATCCAGCTGCAGCACGGGCACCTCTTGCCATACCAGCACCAGCCGGTACAACCCCGTTTCGCCTAAGGGCAGCTCGAGGGTGTACGTTCGGGGGGCCTCCACGAAGAGGGAACGCTCGAGGAGAAGGGTCTCGTCCCGGTACCAGCGGGCCTCGAGGTACCCGGCCTCAGGCACGCGGCGTACGTTCAGATAGGCCCTCGCGCCGTCCCCTACCGCTTCCAGGGTCCCCACCACGCTGAAGCGCTCCGGGAACGGCACCTCCGGTGGGATGGGAGGCCAGAAGGTGTAGCGGCAGGCCGCGAGGAGGAGGGCTGTCCCCAACCCCAACACCCAGCGCCTCATACGCCCTCCCCCGCCGTCACCAGGGCCACGAGGGCCACCGCCGCGGTCTCGGCGCGAAGGATGCGGCGGCCCAGCGTGACGGGCACGAAGCCGCGCTCCTCTAAAAGCGCAACCTCCCGCGCGGTGAACCCCCCCTCCGGCCCCGTCGCGAAGGCAACCGGCTGCTCGAGGTTCAGCACCTCCCGCACCCGGAGGCTCGAGCCGGGGTGCGCCACGAAGCCCTGCGGCACCTCGGGCACGGCCTCCAAGGGGATGGGCTCGGTCACCTCGGGAAGGACCGTTCGGCCGGATTGCTTGGCGGCCTCCACCACGATGCGGCGCAGGCGTTCGAGCTTCGCGCGTTTCATCTCCTGGGTCATGTAAAAAACTCGGTTGAGTAAGAGGGGAGCCCTTAGTCTGGTTCTGCCATGAAGCCGACTGAGGACTCCCCGAGCTCCATCGTACCCTGTCCCCACTGCGGAGCCACCCGTGAGGAGAGCGGGGGCTACCGCAGACGCAAGCTGCGCACCTTTCGGGGCATCCAGGAAGTCAGAGTCAAACGGATCCGCTGCGCCCAATGCAAGCGCCAGAAACGAGCTCTCTACCCGGAGGACTGCCCTAGAAGCCGCTGGTACGCGATCTCCATCCAGGAGCACTTCCTCATCCTCGCAAGCCATCGCGCCCCTGAAAGCGTCCAAAACGATCTCGCCAAGAACCTGGGCTTCCCCCTCACCCGTCCCACCCGCCTCCGCTGGCTCAGGTCCGCGGGGGCCAGGGCCAAACGGCTCCTTCAGCGGGAGAACCGTCTTCTCCGAGGGCGGGTGTACTGGGGGAGTGTGGATGAATGGGCCTTTGGCCGGGGCCCCAAGGGGTACGGGTACCTTTACTTTGAGGCTTGGACGGGTTGCCCGCTGTGGGGAGACCTTGGCCATCGGCGGCGTTACGAGCGGGTGCGGGAGCTCCTTTGGAGGTTACCTCCAAGGCTGGGGGTGGTTTCGGACGGGGCGCAGGAGGTAGGGGAGGCGTTGGGCTGGTTGGGGCGGAGGCTGCTTTGGGCCCGGTGCGCTTTCCACCTGATGCGGGAGGTACGGGCCAAGGTGGACCGGAAGGCGTGGGGGGAGATACGGGAGGGTCTGAGGGTGCTGCGGGGGCTTGGGCCTGGGGAGAGGGAGGCGTTCTTTTGGAAGGAGCTTCTGCCCCGGTGGGGTAAGGCCTTGGAGGGCTGGGTGCGGGCTTGGGAGGGGTTGCAGGAGGCTTGGGGGGCCGAGGTACCGCCTCCTTGGACAAACAACGTGGCGGAGGTAGGGCATGGGCGATTGTGGCGGCGGCGCAGGCGGAGGGTGTTGCGGAGCCTGGAGGTGGGGGAATCCTGGTTGATGGTGGGGCTTTACCGGATGCGGCATCGGCGGATTGGGGAAAAGAGCCCCTGGGAAAGGCTTACGGGAACTCTTTCCCCAGAGTGCTGGTGGAGGCCCCTGGTGGGGAGGATAAAAGGGTCAACTCAAAACTTGCACCTCCCGCATATCCCGCATAAACCTTCACCCCCTCCCCCCGGCGGCCAGAGACCCAGGGCATAGAGCTCCCGCAGGGCGAGCTGCACCACGAGCTCAGGCAAGAGAACCCGCGCCGCCCGCTCCCTGGCCTCCCGCCAGCTTCCTTCCCCCTCCATGCCCACCCAGTGGGCCAACAGGTAGGCCAGAAGGGAAAGCACCAGAAAACGGTGCACCCCCAAAGCCGTCCGCTGCCCAAACTGCCCCAGGGAGAACTCGCTTTTCGCGGCGCGGAAGAAGTGCTCTATGGCAAACCGCCTCTTTCCCCAAGTGAGCGCCGTCCGGGGCGTGGCGGGAAAGGTGGCCACCACGTACCGCCACTCCCAGCCCCCTTGGGGCAGGGGGTAGCGGTACCAGGCCACCCAGACCGGGAAGGAAAGCCCCCAAAGGTAGACCCGGCTCCCCTGCCGCCTGAGGTCCCCAAGCCTCCCCCCTTCCCGCAGCCTCCGGTCCCGCCGCATCCCCACCACCGCTTCAAAACCCAACCGCTTCACCCCGAAAAGGAACCGGGTGGTGCCAAAGGCCGCATCCGCGGCCACCCGTATCCGGAAGGCCCGGCGCATCCAGGGGGGCAGAGAGGCCAGGAGGCTTAGGGGCCAGGCGGGGAGAGGGCCTTCTCCCCCTTGCCCCGCCAGAGGCGGTAGGCCCAAGGGATGCGGAGGTCTCCGTAGACGAGGTAGAGGACCACCAGATGGAGTCCCCACTTGCCGTGAAAAAAGGAGAGGGGCAGGGCCTGGAAACGGCCCCGCTTCTCCAGAGTGACTAGGTCCAGGACCACCAGGAGACGGGGCTTGGGGCCTTTTTTCTTTCTGGCCCGGTCCAGGGCTTTCTCGGCCTCTTTTCTTGCCAGGCGGATGAGAGCGCGGGTGGGCCAGGGGTAGCGGTTGAGGAAGCGAGAGAGGGCGGAGGGGGACTTGACCTGGCTGTGCTGGGGTCTGGCCTTGCCGTGGCCGTGGAGGAGGAGCAAGAGCAGGGCCTTGAGGGATTCCTGGAGGTGGGGGCTTGGCAAAAGGGCCAGGAGGGTCCAAAGTAGGGACAGGGCCGCTTGGGTCATGGCACCCGTCATCAGACGGGAAACCAGCGGCCCCTTTCAAGTGGTCCTGGCGCATAGGTATCCCCAGGGTGCATAAGTGCAAGTTTTGAGTCAACCGACTTTTTTACATGAGTCCATCTCCTTCGGGATGCTCCGCTCGGTGATGAGGGGGGTGAACCGGGTCACGCCGAGCTCCGTCACCGCGCGCAGCACGTCCGCGAGTTTGTCGCCCTTGAGCAGGGCGGCGTAGAGCACCACCGGCACGCCCACCTCGCGGTCGGTCGACCAGGTCTCCTCCACCCTGAGGTGCGCCGCGCCCTCCTCGACCGCGGCCAGGACGGCGCGGCCCTCGAGGCCCTGCCCGTCGAAGACCGTGACGGTATCGCCCACGCGCGCGCGCAGGACCTCGAGGAGGTGCCGGGCCTCCCGGCCCCAGACCCGGACCTCCGGGGTGATCTTGGGTACGTACACCCGGTGCGGCCGCATCCGTGCCCTAGTCCTCCGGGCTGTAACGGAAGGCGAGGAGGACCCACTCCCCTTCCTGCCTGCGGGAGAGGAGGGAGAACCCCGCGTCCTCCATCGCGCGGAGGACGCCCGCCTCTCGCTCGGCCAGGATGCCGGTGAGGAGGGCGCGCCCTCCGGGACGGAGGATCTCGGCGTACCGGGGTGCGAGGGTCTGGTGCAGCTCGGCGTAGAGGTTCGCGACCACCAGGTCATACGGGGGCTCAGCGGCCTCGAGGCTCCCCACCTTGAACCGGGCCGGGGCCTGGTTGCGCCGGGCGTTGGCCTCCGCCTGGGGGATAACGCTCGCGTCCACGTCCACTCCGAGGACCTCCGCGCCCCGCATGGCCGCCGCGATGGCGAGGATGCCCGACCCGGTTCCCAGGTCCAGCACGCGCGCTCCGTGGATCGGCTCACGGGCCAGCGCCTCGAGGGCCATGCGCGTGGTCTCGTGGTGCCCCGTGCCGAAGGCCATGCCGGGCTCGAGGACGATGCGCCGCTCCGGGCCTTCCCACGTGTGCCAGGGAGCCAGCACAACGAACGGCCCGGCGCGTACGGGTTGGAGGTCGCGCTTCCAGGCCTCGAGCCAGTCCTCGTCCTCCAGCTCGAGCCACTCGCCGGGCAAGGGCAGCTCGACGCGGGTGGGAAAGTACACCCAGACCTCGCCTTCTTTCTCCTCCATACCGCGGGCCCCGAGGTCGAAGAAGAGGGGGGTGTACGCGTCCAGGGTTTCGAAGTCGCCTGTTAAGCGGAAGACGTGCATACGCTTCTCAGTGTAGTGCGGTTTGGCTTCACTCGAGAGCCTCGAGCAAGGCGCGGGCGTTATACCGCATGAGTTCGGGGTAGGTCGCGCGCCCTTCCGTTCCCCCCAGGGGGTCGAGGACGTGCAGGCGGATCCCCGCGGCTTCCGCGATGACCTCGGCGGGGCGCTTGGGGAGTTGGGGTTCGGTGAACACGGCCCGCACGCCGGCCTCCCGCACGGTTTTCAGGATCTCCTTCAGGTACCGGGGGGTGGGTTCTTTTCCGGGGAAGGGCTCGAGGACCGCGGCGACCCTAAGGCCGTACCGGTCCAGGAAGTACCCCAGGGACTCGTGGAACAGGAGCACGGGCCGACCCTCGAGGGGCGCAAGCTTAGCCTCGAGTTCCTCAGCGAGGGCCTCGAGTTCGGCGGCGAAGGCGGTGGCGTTCTCTTGGTACTGGGGGCATCCTGGCGGGTCCAGTTCGCATAGGGCGTCCACCAGGGCGGGGAGGGTGGCCTGCACCGTGAGGGGGTCCGTCCAGAAGTGGGGGTCGGTACCTCCGTGGCGATCGGTTTCTCCGGCGTGCTCCTCGCCCGCGGTGAAGTGCCGGCGGTACGCCTCGGGCACGAGGGGAAGTACCTCGACGCGCGTTTGGGCGGGGAGGCGCGCGGCCCACCCGTCGAATTCAGGCGCAACGTAGAACAAGGCCTGAGCGTTTGTGAGCCGCCTGAGGTCCGATGGGCGGGGCTCAAAGGTGTGCGGCGAGGCTCCGGGGGGGAGGAGGGCCGTGACCTCGGCGCGGCCCTGGACCAGCGGTTCCAGGATCATCTTGAGGGGCGGGATTGTGGCCACGTAAGTGGGGTTCGCCTGGGCCAGCCCCCAGGGACTCAGGCTGAGCAGGAGCGTCCAGATCAGGGTATGCATCGCATAACCTCCACACTCATTTGATAATGGTTTATCATTATTGTCAAGTGGTATGGTGGCCTTATGGGACGCGATACCCTACAGCGCCGCGCGATCCGGAACGCCTTCCTGAAAGCCAACCGTCCCCTCAGCCCGCAAGAGGTTCTGGAGTCCGCCCGCGCCGAAGCCCCCAGGCTCGGGATCGCGACCGTGTACCGCACGATCAAGCACCTGCGCGAGGAAGGATGGCTCACCGTCGTGGAACTCCCCGGGGAGTCCCCGCGGTACGAGATCGCGGGGAAGCACCACCACCACCACTTTCACTGCCGCACCTGCGGACGCGTGTACGAGCTCGAGGGCTGCCCCGTAAACATGCACAAGCTCGCCCCCTCCGGGTTCCGCCCCGAAGGGCACGAGCTGGTGCTGTACGGGGTGTGCGCGGAGTGCGACCGCTAGGAGGAGCGCACCGCCTCCTCCACCGGTTCCCAGCGCAGCTTGGGTTTGCGGTTCGCCGACACCTCGTCCAGCCGCCGCACCGGCGTCCGGTACGGCGCGCCCTGGATCCACTCGGGGTCCTCCAACCCCCGCCGCGCGATCCGACCCAGCACCTCGGCGTACGCCTCGAGGGTCTCCTTGCTCTCGGTCTCGGTGGGCTCCACCATCAGGGCTTCCTTCACGATCAGGGGGAAGTACACGGTCGGTGGGTGGTACCCCTCATCCAGCAGGGCCTTCGCGATGTCCAGGGTCCGAAGCCCTTCCGGGGGCTGCGCCACGAACTCGTGCATGCAGGTGCGGTCGTAAGGGATCCGGTATCCCTCGTCCTTCAAGCGCTCCTTCAAATAGTTCGCGTTCAGCACCGCAAGCGCCGCGCTCCTCTTCAAGCCCTCGGCTCCCAGGAGGCGGATGTAGGTGTACGCCCGCACCAACGCCCCCATGTTCCCGTAGAAGCTGCGCACCTGCCCGATGGACTGGGGCCGGTCGTAATCCAATACGAACCGGTCTCCCTCCTTCCGCACCGTCGGCACCGGCAAGAACGGCTCGAGGTGCTGCTTCACCCCCACGGGACCACTGCCGGGGCCGCCGCCCCCATGCGGCACGGAGAAGGTCTTGTGCAGGTTCAGGTGCACCACGTCGAACCCCATGTCGCCGGGGCGCGCCCACCCCATGATCGCGTTCAGGTTCGCCCCGTCGTAGTACAAGAGAGCCCCCGCCGCGTGCGCCGCCCGAGCGATCTCCAGGATCTGCCGCTCGAACAGGCCCAGCGTGTTGGGGTTCGTGAGCATGATCGCCGCAACGTGTGACCCCAACTCGCGCTTTAGGGCCTCGAGGTCCACCTCCCCGTCCGGCCCGGAAGGGATCTCCCGCACCTCGTACCCGGCCATCGAAGCGGTCGCGGGGTTCGAGCCGTGCGCCGAGTCCGGAACCAGCACCACCCGCCGCTGATCGTGCTCCCCGCGCGCGGCGTGGTAGGCGCGGATGATCAGGATGCCCGTGAGCTCCCCGTGCGCGCCCGCCGCGGGCTGGAGGGTGACCGCATCCATCCCGGTGATCTCTGCCAGGTAGCGCTGCAGCTCGTACATCAGTTCGAGCGCGCCCTGGGCCGAGTCCGGGTCCTGATAGGGGTGCAGGTCGCTAAACAGTGCCGCCGCCGCCTCGTTCACCTTGGGGTTGTACTTCATGGTGCACGAGCCCAGCGGGTAAAAGCTCGTGTCCACCCCGATCTGGCGGCGGGAAAGGCCCGTGTAATGCCGCACCAGGCTCAGCTCATCCACCTCCGGCAGCCGGGGCGGCGTCTCGCGCAGGTTCTCCTCCCCCAGCAACGCTGCAAGGTCCACCTCCGGCGCCCGGACCGGTCGGACCCCGCGGCGCCCGGGCTTGGACCGCTCGAAGATCAACGGGAACGCTTTCATGCGAGCACCTCCCTAAGCGCCGCCTCGAGCTGCTCGAGGTCGGCCGCGTCGTGCACCTCAGTCGCCGCGAAGAGGGCCAGGTTCTCCCCGTACTCCTCCGGTACCGGCACGGCCGCGTGAATCCCCCGCTCGGCCAGCCGCGCACGCACCCGCCGGGCCTCCACCGGCAGGCGCAGCACGAACTCGTTAAAGAACGGCGGCTCGGTCACGCGCTCCACGCCCGGGATCGTCTCGAGCCGCTCAGCCAGGGTGTGGGCGTTCGCCACCGCGCGCACCGCGACCTCCCGCAGCCCCTGGGGCCCCAGCGCCGCGAGGTACACCGCCCCCATGAGGGCAGTGAGCTGGCTGTTCGTGGTGATGTTCGACTTGGCCTTTGCGCGGCGGATGTGCTGTTCACGCGCCGAGAGGGCAAGCACGAACCCCCGCTGCCCGTCCACGTCCCGCGTCTCGCTCACCAAGCGGCCGGGCAGCTGCCGTACGAGCGCCTTCCGCACCGCGATAAAGCCGAAATGCGGCCCCCCAAAAGCCATGGCGTTCCCCAAGGGCTGCCCCTCCCCCACCGCGATATCCGCCCCGTAAGCGGCCGGCGGCTTCAGGATGGCGAGGGAGATGGGGTCCACCACCGCCACGAACAGCGCCCCGGCCCGGTGCGCGGCCTCCGCGAGCGGCTCGAGGCGCTCGATCGAACCAAGGAAGTTCGGGGTCTGCGCCACCACCGCCCCCACCTCCGCCGGGATCTCGGCGAGGGCGGTGCGACTCCCCTCGAGGGGCAGTTCGTACACCTCCGCCCCGATCGCGTCCAGGTAGGTCTTCAGGACCCGGCGGTACTCGGGGTGCACCGCCTGCGAGAGGGCGACCCGCATGCGGCGGGTCTGCCGCAACGCGAGCAGCACCCCCTCCGCGAGCGCCGTGGCCCCGTCATAGAGGGAGGCGTTCGAGACCTCGAGGCCCGTCAGCTCGGCGATCATCGTCTGGTACTCGAAGATCGCCTGCAGCACGCCCTGGCTCGCCTCAGGCTGGTAGGGCGTGTACGCGGTCACGAACTCCGCGCGGGTCGCCAGGTGGGGCACCACGGCGGGCACGTGGTGCGCGCGCACGCCTCCCCCCAAAAACGCACGCGTCGCGGGGCGGTTCTTGGCTGCGAGGGCGCGTAAGTGCTCCAGCACCTCGGCCTCGGTCATGGGCTCTGGAAGGTCCAGCTCGGGCTCCAACAGCTCTGCCGGGATGTCCCGGAACAACTCCCTTAGCTCCCGCATCCCAAGCCGCTCCAGCATGGCCCGGATCTCGTCCTCGGTGTGCGGCGTGTACTCCATACCCAGTTTCACCTCATCAACCCCCCGGACCAGCGTCCGGGGGGCAGGGGGGTTAAGCTTCCGACTCAATCACTTCCTGGTAACCGCGCGCGTCCAGCAGCGCCTCGAACGCCGCCGGGTCGGCCGGCTTGATCTTGAACATCCACCCCTCGCCGTACGGGTCCTCGTTCACCCGCTCCGGGGCGTCCACCAGCGCCTCGTTCACCGCCACGATCTCCCCTGCAACCGGCGCGTAGATGTCCGAGGCGGTCTTCACCGACTCCACCACCGCCACGGCCTCTCCAGCCGCTACCTGGCGCCCGACCTCCGGGAGTTCCACGTACACCACATCCCCCAGAGCGTCCTGCGCGAAGTCGGTGATCCCCACAACGACGAGGTCCTCCTCGAGCCGCGCCCACTCGTGACTCTTCGTGTACTTCAACTCCTCCGGAATCTGCATCGGCGTCCTCCTCTACTTCTTACCCAGCGGCACGAACGGCGGCTTCACCACCCGCGCCGGGTACGGCTTACCCCGCACCTCCACCAGCAGCTCGGTCCCTTCCTCCGCGAAGGCCTCCTCAACGTAGGCGAGGGCGATGCCCTTCCGCAACACCGGCGACATCGTGCCCGAGGTCACGCGCCCTACCGGCCGCCCCTCCCGCAGCACGGTGTACCCTGCGCGCGGCACACCGCGCTCGAGGACCAGCCCCACCAGCCGCTCGCGGCAATCCCCGGCCAACAGGGCCGGCTTGCCCAGGAATTCCTTGTGCTCCTTCACCACCCACGCGAACGGCGTGCAGCGGGGGTTGGTCTCGTCCGTAAGCTCGTGACCGTAAAGCGCGAACCCCGCCTCGAGGCGCAACGTGTCGCGCGCCCCCAGGCCGCACGGTACCGCCCCGGCCTCGAGCAGCGCCTCCCAGACCGCTGGGGCGTCCTCCGGACGCACGAAGACCTCGAACCCGTCCTCGCCGGTGTACCCGGTGCGGGCGAGCCGGGCGGGCCGGCCCGCCAGCCGGGCCTCAAAGACGCTATTCTTGCGCTTTTCCGCAAGGGGCACGTCCACAAGCCCCGCGAGCAGCGCCTCGGCCTGGGGCCCCTGCACGGCGAGAAGGGCCCAGTCCGCCGAGGCGTCCTCGAGCTCGACCTTGTACCGGGGCGCGATGGCGGCGAGGTGCGCGAAGTCCTTCTCGATGTTCGCGGCGTTCACGACCATGAGGTACTCGCGTTCGCCCGTGCGGTAGAGGTACACGTCATCCACCACGCCCCCGTTCGCGTTCGGGAGCATGGAGTACTGCGCCCGGCCTACCTTCAACCGGGCGGCGTCGTTCAGCGTGACGTACTGTAGGAACTCGAGCGCCTCGGGCCCCCGAACCCAGAACTCGCCCATGTGGCTCACGTCGAAGACCCCGACCCCCTGGCGCACCGCGAGGTGCTCGGCGTTGATCGAGGTGTACTGGATGGGCATGGCCCACCCCGCGAAGTCCACCATCCGGGCCCCGAGCTTCTGGTGATTCTCGTAAAGCGGTGTGTGCTTCATTCCACCCCCAGGATAAACCCGCTCCTCCCGAGCGGGTCCTTACACCCCACGAGCGAGCCGCGCTTATCTTACGTCTGCGCCGCGAGTCGAGCCAAGACCAGGCGGCTAACCGCTTTGAGGGGTTCGAACACGCCCTTGCCCTCGGTGGCGACGGCTTCGAAGACCTCGTACCTGCCCTCCGGATCGATCACCGCGCGGATCATGTCCACGGGCAGCGCGTCCGGAAGGTCGCGCTTGTTGATCTGCAACACCATGGGCACGTCGTCAAGGGTCAGGCCGTACTCGCTCAGGTTCTCCCGGAGGTTCCGCATGGACTCGGCGTTCGCCCGAAGCCGGTTCGGAGCGGAGTCCGCCACGAACACGATCCCGTCCACGCCCCGCAGGATCAGCTTGCGCGAGGCGTTGTAGAACACCTGCCCCGGCACGGTGTAGAGGTGAAAGCGGGTCTTGAACCCCTTCACCTCCCCCAGGTCCACCGGGAGAAAATCAAAGAACAGGGTGCGCTCGTCCTCCGTCGCGAGCGAAACCATCTCCCCCTTGCGCTCCTGGGGCACCTTCTCGTAGACGTACTTGAGGTTCGTCGTCTTCCCGGAAAGCCCAGGCCCGTAGTAGACGATCTTGAAGTTGATCTCTCGCGCGGCAAAGTTAATCGTGCTCATCGCTTAGTTTCCGAACAGATCGTCGAGGAGCGAATCCGCCGACTGGTGGAACTCCTGGTCGATTCCGAGGTCTTTAGGGGCCACCACAGCCTCCCGCGTGATCTTGTCCAGCGCCTCCGCGGCCTTCTTCCCAAACAGCTTCACCCGACCGATCGGCGCGCTTTTATCGAAGATCACGACCAGCAGGGCCATCTCGTTGACCTCCTCCACGTACAGGCCCTGGTTCTCCCCTTGCTTAACCAGCTCGTTAAACCGAGCCTCCCCCAATAGCTCGGCCAACGCGTGGGTCGCCGCGGCGTTGCTCGCCACTAGGGTCGCGATCGAATCCAGCGCCGGAGGGCGCGGAGCCCATAACGCCTCCTTGTGCGCGAGCACGAACCCCTTACGGTCCACGAGCATCGCGTACCGCGCGCCCGCCTGTGCCAGGAGGTCCTCCAAAACCCGCACCGCCTTCTGGAAGGACGCTCCATACAAGGCAACCGTAGGCTCTATCATAGTATCGTTAGTCTACCATGGAGCCCGTTCCGGAGAGAATCCTTACCTACGCGAAGGAGACACTTGCCCAACTCGTCGCCATCCCTTCGGTCTCCGCTGAAGGGCGCGGCCTCGAGGCAGCCGCCCAGCTCGTGGCTGAGCAACTTGAAGCGCTCGGCCTCGAGGCCGCGCTACACCCCACGCCGGGCGCCCCCGTGGTCTACGCGACGCGGACCGTGCCGGGCGCCCCCACGATCCTCTTCTACAACCACTACGACGTGCAGCCCGCGGATCCCCTCGAGCTGTGGGAGACGGACCCCTTCACCCTCACGGAACGCGACGGGGCCCTCTACGGGCGCGGCGCGGTGGACGACAAGGGTGAGCTTGCGGCCCGGATCGCCGCGCTCGTGTGGCTCAAGGAGCGGTACGGCGAGCTTCCGTTCGGCGTGAAGTTCGTCGTCGAGGGCGAGGAGGAGGTCGGAAGCCCTCACCTGGCCCGGTACGTGGAGGAAAACCAGGCGCGCCTCGCCGCGGACGCCTGCCTCTGGGAGGCCGGAGGGGTGGACGCCGCCGGCCGCCCCCTCGCTTACACCGGACTTAAAGGCATCGTCGCCCTCGAGCTCGTCGTGCGCACCGCAAAGTTCGACCTGCACTCGAGCTACGGCGCGGTGGTGGAGAACCCCATCCACCGCCTGAGCCGAGCCCTCGCCTCGCTGCGCGACGCGGACGGCCGGGTGTTGATCGAGGGGTTCTACGACGAGGTGCGCCCCCTCACCCCGGAGGAGGAGGCGGCCCTCGAGCGGATCCCCGACGAGTCCCCGGCGCTCGCCGAGCTTTTCGGTGTGCCGGCGTTTTTAGGCGGCGTTTCGGGGACGGCGTTCTACCGCAAGCTCCTCGCCGAGCCGTGCGTGAACATCAACGGCTTCACCTCCGGGTATGCCGGACCCGGTTCCAAGACCGTGCTGCCCGCCGAGGCGCGCGCCAAGCTGGATTTTCGGCTGGTGCCCGACCAGGACCCCAAGCGGGTGGTCACCCTCCTCAAACGCCACTTCGAGCGCCACGGCTTCACGGACGTGGAGGTGCGCGTCCTCGAGGTCGGGGAAAAACCCGCCCGGAGCGACCTCACGCACCCCTGGGTGCAGGCGACGCGCGCCGCGCTCGCCGAGGTGTACGGCACCGAGCCGGTCCTCTACCCCAACATGCCCGGTTCCGGCCCGATGCACCCCTTCGCGCACGGTCTGGGGGTGCCCGTCGTCGGGATCGGGTGCGGCTACCCGGGCAGCCGCGTGCACAGCCCGAACGAGCACCTGCGCCTCGCGGACCTAGAGCGCGGCATCCAGGCGATCGCGCGGGCCCTGGAGCGGTTCGCGCTCGAGTAGGCGCGCAGCGCGGAGAACCCCGGAGCCGGCAGGGGCTTCGGTACGCACTACAGCTCCCAGAGAAGGCCTCTGCCTTCGGCTCCGGGGCCCCGCCGCGGCGGGAACCTAACCTTGGGCGCGGCTATCGATGGTGCAGGTAGTCTTGATTCCGCCGCGCACGTTGTAGATCGTGGTCACCACCAGGTACTCGGGGTCCTCGAGGTGCTGCATCAGGTCCCGGTAGATGAGGGCGGTGGCCTCCTCCTGGTAAACCCCGATGTCCCGCCAGGAGATCAGGTAGTACTTGAGGCTTTTCAGCTCGAGGATCCAGCTGCCCGGCACGTACTCGATGCGCACCACGCCGTAGTCCGGCAACCCCGAGAAGGGGCAGACCGCGCTGAACTCACCGGGCTCCGTTTCGTACACCACCACCTGCCGCTCCTCGTAGGGGAAGGGGATGCGGTCGATCGTTTTTTGGCGGGTCTCCGGGGGGAGGAAGAGCCGCACCTTCCCCTCGGGCTTGATGCCGAACCGGGCCATGTACTCGAGGGCCTTGCGGGTGTGTTCCGCGGCTTCCTGGAGTTTGTGCTCGAGGCTCGCGTCCATCCTTCCGATGCTACCAAACGCCCAGGGCCTACACGACCGGCAACGCCACCGTGCGGCCGGCTTCCTTCACGCCTTCGACGTACCCGAGGAGGGTGTACTCCCGGATGCCGTCCACCCGCATCCAGACCGTGTCCCCGGGGCGCGCCTCTCCCCGCCCGCGCGCGACGACCTCGTAATAGTCCGGGGTGTGGCCCAACGCCTCGTCCCCCCGGATGCGTTCGACGAGCACCTCAACCCGCGTGCCCAGCTTGGGCCGGATGCGCGCCGCGGCGAGCTCGTGCGCCAGGGCGATGAGCTCCCGCGTGCGGCGCTTGCGCACCTCAACGGGCACCTGCGGCAGCCGCGCCGCACGCGTCTTGGGACGCGGCGTGTAGGTGAAGGCGTGCACCCGGACCGGCTGGAGTTCCTCGAGGAAAGCCAGCGTCTCCTGGTGCTCCGCCTCGGTCTCGGTGGGCAGCCCGGCGATCACGTCGGTGGTCAGGGCAAAGCCTGGGATGAGGTCGTAGGCGCGCCGCACCAGGTCCCGGTAGTAGGCCTTGTCGTAGCGCCGCCCCATCAGCTTCAAGAGCCGGTCGTTCCCGGTCTGGAGCGAGAGGTGCAGGTGCGGCCGGACCTGGGGGGCGTGCCGGGCGATCACCTCGAGGAGGGCGGTGTCGGTGTCCTCCGGCTCGATCGAGCTCAGGCGCACCTTGGCCCCCAAAGCCACGAGGTCCTCCACCAACCCCGCCAGCCCGCGGGGGTGCCCGGCGTACGAGCCGAGCCGCACTCCCGTCAGCACGATCTCCTGCACCCCCGTTCGCAGCAGGGCCTCGGCCTCGGCGAGCGCGTCCGTGTGCGCGCGGTGCCGTTCGCGGCCCCTTAGGCGGGGGATGATGCAGTACGCGCACCCCGCGTTGCAGCCGTCCTGCACCTTCAAAAAGGCCCGCACCCGGTCGTTGAGGAGCCCGCGCTCCCCCGCCCCCCAGAACTCGTGCGGGGGGGTCGTGACCGGGTCCGCGGGCAGCCCGAAGTGCTCCAGGATCACCTTGGGCAGCTCGGCCTTGCGGGCGTTCGGCACGACCACGTCCGCCCCAAGGTCTTTTAGGGCCTCGCCCTCGAGCTCGGCGTAGCACCCGGTCACGACGATGAACGCCTCGGGGTTCGCGCGCCGCGCACGGCGAATCTCCTTACGCGCGGTGGCCTCGGCGGTGGTGGTCACCGCGCAGGTGTTGATCACGAAGAGGTCCGCGCCCTCCTCGGGCTCCACCACCACCGGCTCGAGCGCTTTCAGCATGCCGACGAGCGCGTCGGACTCGACCTGGTTGACCTTGCACCCTAGGGTGCGGACGGCGACTCTCATCCCACGCATTCTGCTTCATCCCGGCCCGTCGGGTCAACGCGACGGGGGCCTAGACCCCAAAGGCGTCGGTGCGCTGCTTACCCACGGGCACGCCCGTCGCGCCGTGGAAGGCCTCCACCTCCTCCAGGAATCGGTGGAACAAGTAGCGCGAATCGTGCGGGCCCGGGCTGGCCTCCGGGTGGTACTGCACGCTGAAGACCGGGTAGCGCACGTGGGTCATGCCCTCCAGGGTCCCGTCATTGAGGTTCACGTGCGTGGGCTTGAAGTCCTTCAGGGAGTCCGGGTCCACCGCGTACCCGTGGTTCTGGCTGGTGATCTCGATCTTCCCGGTGAGAAGGTTCTTGACGGGATGGTTCGCCCCGCGGTGCCCGAACTTCATCTTGAAGGTCCGCCCCCCCGCGGCCAGCGCGAGGAGTTGGTGCCCCATGCAGATCCCGAAGGTGGGCAGCAACCCCATCAACTTCCACAGGGTCTCGTGCGCGTAGGTGGGCATCGAGGGGTCGCCCGGCCCGTTCGAGACGAACAACCCGTGCGGCTCGAGGGCCATGATCTGCGCGGGGGGCGTCTTGCCCGGCACCACGATCACCTCGAACCCCAGCTCGGCGAGCTGCTCGACGATGGTGTGCTTGATCCCGAAGTCCATCACCACGATCCGCTTGCCGCTGCGCAGCGTGGGGTAGGCGTACGGCAGGGGCGTGGTGACCTCGGGGGTCATGTCGCGCCCGTCGATGTCCGTCCAGGCCCGGGCCTCGGCCGCGAGGGCCTGAATATCCTCTTCGGTGAAGCGGTAGCGCGGGTCGCCGTAGAGGGAGGCGTGCGCGATCACGCCTTTGATCACCCCGCCCTCGCGGATCTTCCGCACCAAGGCCCGGGTGTCGATGCCCTCGAGGCCCACCACCCCGTAAAACTGCATGAACTCCTCGAGGGTCTGCTGGGCGCGGTGGTTGGAGGCGCGGGCGCTGAACTCGCGGGCCACGAACCCCCGCACCCAGGGGCGGTTGGACTCCATGTCGTAGACGTTCACCCCGTAGTTTCCGATGTGCGGGTAGGTCATGACCACGATCTGCCCGTGGTAGCTGGGGTCGGTCAGGATCTCCTGGTACCCGGTCATCGAGGTGTTGAAGACCACCTCGCCGACCATCTTCCCCCGGTGACCAAAGGCGTACCCGCGGTACGCCGTGCCGTCTTCCAGGACGAGAATCGCGCGTTCCTTCATCTTCCCTCCGTGGGGGACCCACCCACCAGTCTATCCAGCGGCCCGCAGCGTGTCCAGGGAGAGGGTCTTGATCACCGCGATCTCCCGACAGTTCTCGTAGAAAGGGCAGGCGTTGCACTCGCTCCACACCTTGGGCGGCAGGTGCTCGCGCGTGGTGACCCGGTACCCTAAAGCGGTGAAGAACCCCACCTGGAGCGTCCAGGCGAAGACCCGCGGCACCCCTAGGTCCCGCGCCTCCCGCTCGCAGGCCAGGACCAGCCACCGCCCGAGCCCGTGCCCCTGACGGCCCGGGTGCACCGCGAGCCCCCGGACCTCGGCCAGGTCCTTCCACAGCACGTGCAGCCCCGCCACGCCCACCACGTGCCCGTCCTCGTCCTCGAGCACGAAGAAATCGCGGAGGTGCTCGTAGAGGTGGTCGCGGCTCCGGGAAAGCATCAGACCCTTCTCTGCCCAGAACCCGATGAGCCGGTGGATGGCCTCCACATCCCCCACCCGCGCCTTGCGCAGCTCCACCGCCGCGTCCCGGCGCACCTCGGGCAGTCCCGCCGCCTCAAATCCCGCCTGCACCATCGTCCTCTCCCCCCAGCGCGGCCTTCGCCGCTTGGATCTGCTCCGCCACCCGCTCGGGCGCGGTGCCGCCGTACGAAGCCCGGCTCTTCAGGGCCGCCTCGAGGTCCAAGAGTTCCAACGCGTCCGCCGCAAAGAGGGGGTGGTAGCGCTGGAGCTCTTCCAGGGTCAGGGTCTCGAGCTCCCGTCCCTGCGCGTGAAGTTCCCGCACCATGCGGCCCACGACGCGGTGCGCCTCACGGAACGGCAGGCCCTTGCGGGCCAGGTAATCGGCCAGGTCGGTGGCGAGGGCGTAGCCGCTCGTCGCGGCGCGGCGCATGACCTCGGGCCGCCACTTGAGCTGGGGCAGCATCGCGGCGAGGAGGCGGAGCGAGGCCTTGTAGGTGTCCACCGCGTCAAAGAGGGGCTCCTTGTCCTCCTGAAGGTCCTTGTTATAGGCGAGGGGTAAACCCTTGACCGCGGTGAGGAGGGCCACCAAACTCCCCACGACCCGCCCGGCCTTGCCCCGCACGAGCTCGGGAATGTCCGGGTTCTTCTTCTGCGGCATGATCGAGCTGCCCGTCGCGAAGGCGTCGGGGAGTTCCACGAACCCGAACTCGAAGCTCGAGTACAGCACGAGCTCCTCCGCGAGCCGCGAGAGGTGCACCTGCCCGATCGCCAACGCGCTGAGGGCCTCGAGGACGAAGTCCCGGCTCGCGACCGCGTCGATGGAGTTCGCCATGGGCCGCGTGAACCCCAGGCGCGCCGCGGTGTAGTGCCGGTCAATGGGGAAACCGGTGCCCGCGAGGGCCGCGGCTCCGAGGGGGGACTCGTTCATGCGCCGCAGGGCGTCTTGCACCCGGCCTGCATCCCGCGTGAGCATCTCGTAGTAGGCCAGGAACCAGTGGGAGAGCAGGATGGGCTGGGCGCGCTGGAGGTGGGTGTACCCGGGGAGGACCACGCCCAGGTGCCGCTCCGCCTCAGCGACCAGCGCCCGGCGCAGCGCGGCCTGCGCTTGGAGGACCTCGCCGAGCTCCCGCCTCAGCCAAAGCCGGAGGTCGGTCGCCACCTGATCGTTCCGGCTGCGGGCCGTGTGCAGCTTCCCTCCAGCCTCGCCCACGAGCTCGATCAGGCGGGCCTCGACGTTCATGTGCACGTCCTCGTAGGCCTCCCGCCAGGGGAAGGTGCCCGCTAGGACCTCCTCTCGGATCCGCTCGAGGCCCTCGCGAATCCGCGCGCCCTCCTCCGGCGTGAGGATGCCCTGCCGCTCGAGCATCTCCGCGTGGGCGAGGGAGGCCTCGAGGTCCTCCAGGACGAGCCGCCGGTCGAAGGCCAGGGAGTTATTGAAGGCCTCGGCGAGCCGGTCCAGCGCCTCGGCGAACCGGCCGCCCCAGGGTTTTTGGGGGTGCTGGCTCATGGCGCCTCCTGCTTGGCCTGGGCCCGGACCCGCAACCGGAGGGCGTTGAGCTTGATGAAGCCTTCCGCGTCCTTTTGGTTGTAGACCTCCTCGGCCTCGAAGCTCGCGAGCTCGGGGTCGTAAAGGCTTTGGGGCGCTTTACGCCCCACGATGTAGGCGTTCCCCTTGTAGAGCTTGAGGCGCGCGGTGCCCGTGACGCTCTGGGCGATCCGGTCCATCATGGCCTGGAGGGCTTCGCGT
This sequence comes from Marinithermus hydrothermalis DSM 14884, assembly GCF_000195335.1. Lineage (NCBI taxonomy): Bacteria > Thermotogati > Deinococcota > Deinococci > Thermales > Thermaceae > Marinithermus > Marinithermus hydrothermalis. The sequence goes on along the minus strand of NC_015387.1, from coordinate 751,810 downwards.
TCCGGGGCGAACCAGAACCCGTTATACACGAGCTCGGCGTACTTGGGGGCGAGGGTGTCCCTGAGGTGCAGCGCCTCCCGGTCCAGCGTGAGGCTCTCCACCGCGCGCCGGGCGTGGTAGAGCAGGGTGCCCCCCGGGGTCTCGTACACGCCGCGGGACTTCATCCCCACGAAGCGGTTCTCCACCAGGTCCACCCGCCCCACGCCGTGCCGCCCGCCGATCCGGTTGAGCGCAGCGAGGAGCTCGGCCGGCGACATGCGCTGGCCGTTCACCGCGACCGGGTCGCCTGCCTCGAAGGTGATCTCCACGTACTCGGGCTCGTCCGGGGCGTCCTCGGGGTGCGTGGTCATGCGGAACATGTCCGTTGGGGGTTCGGCCCAGGGATCCTCGAGGATGCCGCCTTCGTAGGAGACGTGCAGGAGGTTCGCATCCATGCTGTAGGGTTTTTCCGTGGTGACCGGAACGGGGATCCCGTGGTCCTGGGCGTAGGCGATCATCTCGGAGCGCCCCTTGAAGTGCCACTCGCGCCAGGGCGCGATCACGCGGATCCCGGGCTTGAGGGCGTAGGCCGTGAGCTCGAAGCGCACCTGGTCGTTGCCCTTGCCGGTCGCGCCGTGGCTGATGGCCTCGGCCCCCTCCCGTTCGGCGATCGCCACGAGGTGCTTGGCGATGAGGGGGCGGGCGATCGAGGTGCCGAGGAGGTAGTACCCCTCGTACAGGGGCGCGGCCCGCATCATGGGGAAGACGAACTCCCGCACAAACTCCTCTTTAAGGTCGAGGGCGTAGGCCTTGGTAGCGCCGGTCGCGAGGGCTTTTTGGCGGGCCTCCTCCACCTCCTCGCCCTGGCCGATATCCGCGGTGAAAGCGATGACCTCCGCGCCGTAGGTCTCCTTGAGCCACTTCAGGATGATGCTGGTGTCGAGTCCACCGGAGTAGGCCAGTACGATCTTCATGCAGTTTCACCTCTTCGCGTTCGCAAGAGAAGGGGCGGGGACAGGCCCCGCCCTGATGGGCACCTGTCCCTTGGGTTCCGTCACTGGGGTCGTCGTTCCTCCCCCCACATCTCGCGCATAAGTATACGACCAATTTGCTACTTTAGTCAACCATTGGGGGCGAACATCCGTGCGTAGACTGTCTCCACCTGCCGCGCCGCCTCCAGATCCCGCTCCGTCACCCCGCCCACGGAGTGCGTCACGTACGCCACCACCACCCGCTTCCACCCGATCGTCAGGGCGTCCGGATGGTGGTCCATCCGCTCCGCCAAAAGCGCCACCCGCAACGCGAACGCCACCCCGTCCGCGTAACTAGCGAACCCAAAGGTCTTCTCCACCCGATCCGCCACCAGCGCCCACCCCTCAAGCCCCTCAAGGCCCGCCGCGATCTCCTCCCGCGTCAACCTCCGCATCCCTCACCTCCGCTTCACCTCGAGCCGCCCCCCCGTTCGCGCCACCACCAGCTGAACCAACGGGTGCCGCTCCCAGTCGCGCCCCCCGCGCGTCCCCTCCGACCCGCCCTCCGCCACCCCAGCCTCGAGCGGCACCGCGAAGCGCACCCCCTCCGCCTCGAGCCAAAACCGGGCGCGCATCCCGTAATCCTCCAGCACAAGCCGCGTCACCGCGCCCGGCTCGAGGCGCACCTCCCGCGCGCCCAGTCCGAGGACCGGAAGCCCCGGCCGCACAAAGCGCAAGCCCGCCTCCCCCACCTCCAAAACGGTGCGGCTGCGCGTGGCCGCGCCGGCCCATACCGCGTACACCACCGCAAACGCCGCGAACCAGCTCAGCGCGTACGGCACCCGCACCTCCGGCACGGTATTGAGCAGCTCGGGGAAGGTGAGGTTCGCAGCGTGGGCCAGGCGCACCAAACGCCAGGTCAGTCCGCCTTGCAGCACGCCCACCGCGACCACCGCGAGGACTCCCGCCCCGCGCTCTACCCGGGTCCAGGGAAAGGAGAAGCGCTGCATGCCTATGGGTCCATTCTAGCGCCGGTTCTGAATCCATAGAAGGTCCATCCCCCTGGTTCTTCTGATAACTGGCCAAGAAAGCGATTAGCACGCGAAACCCGACTCATGTAAAAAAGTCGGTTGACCCTTTTATCCTCCCCACCAGGGGCCTCCACCAGCACTCTGGGGAAAGAGTTCCCGTAAGCCTTTCCCAGGGGCTCTTTTCCCCAATCCGCCGATGCCGCATCCGGTAAAGCCCCACCATCAACCAGGATTCCCCCACCTCCAGGCTCCGCAACACCCTCCGCCTGCGCCGCCGCCACAATCGCCCATGCCCTACCTCCGCCACGTTGTTTGTCCAAGGAGGCGGTACCTCGGCCCCCCAAGCCTCCTGCAACCCCTCCCAAGCCCGCACCCAGCCCTCCAAGGCCTTACCCCACCGGGGCAGAAGCTCCTTCCAAAAGAACGCCTCCCTCTCCCCAGGCCCAAGCCCCCGCAGCACCCTCAGACCCTCCCGTATCTCCCCCCACGCCTTCCGGTCCACCTTGGCCCGTACCTCCCGCATCAGGTGGAAAGCGCACCGGGCCCAAAGCAGCCTCCGCCCCAACCAGCCCAACGCCTCCCCTACCTCCTGCGCCCCGTCCGAAACCACCCCCAGCCTTGGAGGTAACCTCCAAAGGAGCTCCCGCACCCGCTCGTAACGCCGCCGATGGCCAAGGTCTCCCCACAGCGGGCAACCCGTCCAAGCCTCAAAGTAAAGGTACCCGTACCCCTTGGGGCCCCGGCCAAAGGCCCATTCATCCACACTCCCCCAGTACACCCGCCCTCGGAGAAGACGGTTCTCCCGCTGAAGGAGCCGTTTGGCCCTGGCCCCCGCGGACCTGAGCCAGCGGAGGCGGGTGGGACGGGTGAGGGGGAAGCCCAGGTTCTTGGCGAGATCGTTTTGGACGCTTTCAGGGGCGCGATGGCTTGCGAGGATGAGGAAGTGCTCCTGGATGGAGATCGCGTACCAGCGGCTTCTAGGGCAGTCCTCCGGGTAGAGAGCTCGTTTCTGGCGCTTGCATTGGGCGCAGCGGATCCGTTTGACTCTGACTTCCTGGATGCCCCGAAAGGTGCGCAGCTTGCGTCTGCGGTAGCCCCCGCTCTCCTCACGGGTGGCTCCGCAGTGGGGACAGGGTACGATGGAGCTCGGGGAGCCCTCAGTCGGCTTCATGGCAGAACCAGACTAAGGGCTCCCCTCTTACTCAACCGAGTTTTTTACATGACCCCGAAACCCCAACGCCTTGGCTCTCGTCTTCCCCTTGTGGTATACTTCTCGCTGGTGTTCTGTCTGTGGGGTCCCCCAACCCCGATCGCCCCGCAGGCGGAAGGAGACCCCGAGAGCTGGAGGCGCGCTGTGTTCAAGACGTACGTACCGAAAAATATCGAACCCAAGTGGGTTCTGATCGATGCGGAGGGTAAGACCCTGGGGCGGCTCGCCAGCGAGATCGCCAAGATCCTCCGCGGCAAGCACCGCCCCGAGTACACCCCCAACATGCTCACGGGGGATTTCGTGGTGGTGATCAACGCTGAGAAGGTGCGGCTCACCGGGAAGAAGCTCACCGACAAGTACTACACCCGGTACTCGGGGTACCCGGGCGGCCTGCGCAAGATCCCGGTCGGGGAGATGCTGAAGAAGCACCCCGAGCGGGTCCTGCAGCACGCGGTCAAAGGCATGCTGCCCAAGGGCCCCCTGGGGCGGCGGATGCTCAAGCGGCTCAAGGTCTACGCCGGCCCCACCCACCCGCACGCAGCCCAAAAGCCCGAGAAGCTCGAACTGGAGGTTAAGTAATGGCGTTGGAGCAGTACTACGGCACCGGCCGGCGCAAAACCGCCGTGGCCCGCGTCTTCCTGCGGCCCGGTGACGGCAAGATCACCGTCAACAAGCAGGACTTCCAGGACTACTTCCGCGGCATCATCAAGGCCGTCTCGGCCCTCGAGCCTCTGCGCGTGACGGGCCTGATGGGTCGCTTCGACCTCTACATCACCGTCAAGGGCGGGGGCAAGAGCGGCCAGATCGACGCAATCAAGCTCGGCCTGGCCCGCGCCCTCCTGCAGTACGACGCCGACCTGCGCGCCAAGCTCAAGCCGGCAGGGCTGCTCACCCGCGACGCCCGTGAGGTCGAGCGCAAGAAGTACGGTAAGCACAAGGCCCGCCGCGCGCCGCAGTACTCCAAGCGCTAACCCCCATCCGTCCCGCACCGGCCCCCGCGGGGGCCGGTTTTTTCGTTTCGAGCGCGGGCTGGGGTAGAATCCGAACCTGTATGGACCTCGAGCTCCTCCGCGCGATCGTCCTCGGCGCCATCCAAGGGTTCACCGAGTTCCTGCCGATCTCCTCCAGCGGGTTCCTCGTCCTGGGAAACCATTTTCTCTTCGACCTCGAGCGCCTGCCGCTTTGGGTGGATCTGGCCACCAACAGCGGCACCTTCCTCGCCGCGGCCTGGGTCCTGCGCCGTGAGATCACCACCGTAGCGCGCGGGTTCGCGCGCGGCCTCACCGCCTCTCAGGCACGCCACGAGGAGGGGTGGCGGCTGATGCTCTGGCTTTTCCTCGCCACCCTACCCGCCGCGCTTTTAGGGCTAGTGCTCGCTCCGGTCTTCGAGGCGCTCAACACCCCCCGTGTGGCCGCGGTAGGGTTCTTTATCACCGGGACCCTGCTCCTTTTGGTCCCGCCACAGGGCGGCCCGAAGCGCACCGCAGACGCCATGACCTTCTGGGACGCGCTGCTTGCGGGACTCGCCCAGGCCCTGGCCCTCGTCCCGGGCATCTCGCGTAGCGGCAGCACGATCGCGGTGTTGCTCGGCCGGGGGCTCTCCCCTAGCTTCGCGGCGCGCTTCAGCTTCCTGATGTACACCCTGGTCTCCCTCGGCGCGATGCTGCTCGGGATCCAGGAAGGCGTCGGGAAGGTCCCGTGGGGCCCGCTGTTCGGCGCGTTCCTCTCCGCATTCGTCTTCGGCCTCCTCGGAATGCGGCTTCTGTTCGGCGTCCTCGAGGCCGGCCACTTCCGGTACTTCACCCCCCTCCTCTGGGCTTTGGCGCTGCTCACGCTCCTAAGCGCCGCCTAGACGGGTAGAATGATCGGGTATGGTGACGACGCGCATCGCACCCAGCCCGACCGGCGATCCGCACGTAGGCACGGCGTACATCGCGATTTTCAATTACGTCTGGGCCCGCAAGAACAACGGAAAGTTCATCGTCCGTATCGAGGACACCGACCGCAACCGGTACGTGGAGGGGGCCGAGGCCCGCATCCAGGAGATGATCCGCTGGCTTGGCCTGGACTACGACGAGGGCACCGACATCGGCGGTCCGAACGGCCCTTACCGCCAGTCCGAGCGCACCGCGATCTACCAGGCGCACGCGGCCAAGCTGATCGAGACGGGCGCGGCGTACCGTTGTTTTTGCACCCCCGAGCGGCTCGAGGCCCTGCGGGAGGAGCAAAAGAAGAGGGGCCTGCCCCTGGGCTACGACGGGCACTGCCGCCATATCCCCCCTGAGGAGGCCGAGGCCCGCGCCAAGGCCGGCGAGCCCCACGTGGTGCGCCTCAAGGTACCGCGCCCCGGCCAGACGGTGGTGAAGGACGAGCTGCGCGGCCTCGTCACCTACGACCACGCCGAGGTGCCGGACGTCGTGCTTCTCAAGTCGGACGGGTTCCCCACCTACCACCTCGCGAACGTGGTGGACGACCACCTGATGGGCGTCACGGACGTGATCCGCGGCGAGGAGTGGCTGGTCTCCACCCCGATCCACGTGCTGCTGTACCAAGCGTTCGGCTGGGAGGCACCCCTGTGGTACCACATGCCCCTCCTCCGCGCGCCCGGCGGGGCCAAACTCTCCAAACGCACGGGGCACACCTCGGTGGACTGGTACCGCGAGCGGGGCATCCTCGCGGAAGCCCTCATGAACTACCTCTCCCTCATGGGGTTCTCCATGCCGGACGGCCGGGAGATCTTCACCCTCCAGGAGCTCATCGAGGCCTTCAGCTGGGAGCGCGTCTCCCTCGGCGGGCCCGTCTTCGACTACGAGAAGCTCAAGTGGATGAACGGCAAGTACATCCGCGAGGTGCTCACCCTCGAGGACCTCACCCAGCGCGTCAAACCCTTCCTCGAACGGGCGGGGCTCGAGTGGGGCTCGGACGCGTACCTCCAGCGGGTCGTCGCGGCCATGCGCATCCGCTTCGAGACCCTCGAGGAGTTCGTGGAAAAAGCCCGGTACTTCTTCACCGAGGCCTACCCCTTCGAGGAAAAGGCCCTCAAGAAGCTCAAGGCCGGGCTGGAGTACGTGGTCGAGCTCAAGGAGCGGCTGGGCACCCTCCCGGAGATGGACCCCGAACTGACCGAGCCCTTGATCCGCGGGTACGCCGCGGAGAAAGGCGCGAAGCCCGGCGCGGTCATGCAGCCCCTACGGGCGGCCCTAACCGGCACGCTCCAGTCCCCGGGCATGTTCGAACTGCTGGAGCTTTTGGGTAAAGACCGGGTGTTAAAGCGCCTCGAGCGAGCCATCCAAACAGCGGAGGCGGAAGAGGCATGAGCTGGTTCCAGCGCCTCAAGGAAGGCCTCAAAAAGACGAGCCAGGCGATCGCGCAGGCCGTGCCGTGGGGCGGCGACCCGGAGGAGGTGCTCGAGGAGCTCGAGTTCGCCCTGATCGCGGCGGACGTGGGGGTGGAGGCCACCCAGGAGATCCTGGAGGAGGTGCGTCAGTCCGGGAAGAAGGACCTCCGGGAGGCCGTGAAGCAAAGCCTGGTTCTGCAGCTCGAGCCGGACGCTCGCCGGGCGAAGCTCCGGAAGCTGGGGTTCACGCCGAACGCGAAGAAGGCCGTGGTGGAGCCCAAGGGCCGGGTCGTGCTGATGGTGGGCGTGAACGGGGTGGGTAAGACCACTACGATCGCGAAGCTCGGCCGGTACTACCGTCAGCACGGCCGGAGCGTGATGTTCTGCGCGGGGGACACCTTCCGCGCGGCGGGCGGGGCCCAGCTGGGGCTTTGGGGCGAGCGGCTCGGCATTCCGGTCATCCAGGGACCGGAGGGGTCGGACCCCGGCGCGCTCGCCTTTGACGCCGCGCAGGCCCGCAAGGCGCGCGGGATCGACTTGCTTTTTGTGGACACCGCCGGCCGCCTGCACACCAAGCACAACCTGATGGAGGAGCTGAAGAAGATCAAACGGGCGATCGACAAGGCAGATCCCGGCGAACCCGGCGAGGTCTGGCTCGTGTTGGACGCGGTGACGGGACAGAACGGCCTGCAACAAGCGAAGCGGTTTCACGAAGCGGTCGGGCTCACGGGGGTGATCGTCACCAAGCTCGACGGCACCGCGAAAGGTGGCGTGCTCGTCCCGATCGTGCGGGAGCTGGGCGTCCCCATCCGTTTCATCGGCGTGGGTGAGGGGCCGGACGACCTCCAACCCTTCGACGCCGGGGAGTTCGTAGAGGCCCTTTTGGGATAGGCGCGGTCCGCCCCGGCCGCGCCGGCCTCCCCGCTTGCCCTCTTCCCCCTCGACGGGTAAGAATAGCTCGCGTGAGTACAGATCAGCGCAACACCTTCCTGCTTGCCTTCGCGTGGCTCGTCGCGATCGTCGCCACCTCCGGAAGCCTGTACTTCTCCGAGGTGCGCCGCTTCCTACCGTGCGAGCTGTGCTGGTACCAGCGGATCCTGATGTACCCCCTCGTCGTGATCCTCGGGATCGCCAACTGGTACGGGGACTTCGCTGTTCGCCGTTACGTACTACCCCTTGCCGTGATCGGAGGCACGATCAGCCTCACCCACTACCTCACCCAGAAGGTCGAGGGGTTCGCGCTCTTTCCCTGCAAACCCCCCGTGCCCTGCGCGAATGAGTACGTGAACTACTTCGGCTTCGTCACCATTCCCTTCATGGCCCTCACCGCGTTCGTTCTGATCACGCTCGCGATGCTCCTAATCCGAACCCGACCCCACAACCGGTAGGCTTACCCCCGAACCGGTTGTGGCTTTACACGTGCAGGGCGTATAATTTCAGGTACGCCCTGCGTTTACTCCCCACCCCCTAGCGACCCATCCCCCACCAGCAAGGGAGGGAAACGCATGTGCGCCCCCACGGTTATGGATGCGGTGGCGGCCCGCATGACCCGCCGCGGGTTCCTAGGGCTCTTAGGCGCGGCGGCTCTCGCCGGCACGGTAGCTCGAGCCGAAAAACGCGTGGCCGTCAAGGGGTTTACGAAGGTGCAAGACCTTACTCACCCGCTCTCCCCGAACTTCCCGATGTGGCCCGGGTTCGATCCGATCCGCATCACCCCCCTCGTCACGGTGGAGCAAAACGGTTTTTACGGTAACCGCGTGGACTTCTGGGAGCACTCCGGAACCCATATGGATGCGCCCGCGCATTTTGACGCCGACGGCCCCACCGCGGAGCAACTGCCCGTAGAACGCCTGTTCGCCCCCCTCGCCGTGATCCACATCGCGGAACGCGCGGCCAAGGACCCAGACGCGCAGCTCACTCCCGACGACATCCTCGCCTGGGAGCGGCGGTACGACCGCCTACCTGCGGGGGCTTTCGTGGCCATGTACTCCGGGTGGGAGCAGCATGCCTCTAACGCGGTGCGCTACCGCAACATGGACGCGAGCGGCACGATGCACTTCCCCGGCTTCCACCCGGACGCGGCCGCCATGCTGATCGAGGAACGCGAGATCACCGGCATTGGTGTGGACACCCTAAGCCTCGACTTCGGTGCCTCGACCGACTTCAAAACCCACCTCACCGTACTGCCTGCGGGCAAGTACGGCCTGGAGAACCTCGCGCACCTCGGAGAACTCCCCCCCGCCGGCGCGACGATCATCGTCGGAGCACCCAAACATCAGGGGGCTTCGGGAGGGCCGGTGCGGGCCTTCGCGGTATGGGACTAGCCCCCTACGGTACGCACGCACTGTCCTGCCGCACGAACTCCACGTGCACCCCTCGCGCCTCGAGCGCCTTGAGCTGCTCGAACACCTCCGGGTCCCCCGAAAGATCCAGGCAGTTCAAACGCACATCAATCACCTCGCCGCCCTGAAGCCCCGCGTTCGCCACGAGCGGGCCAAGGTTCGTTACCCGGTTCCGCACCAAGGAAACACGCACCAGGTTCTCCAGCTGCGCGAGCGCTCCCAAATCCGTGATCTCGTTGCGGCTTACCTCAAGCTGCACCAGGTTCACGAGCGCGCCCAGCGGCGTGAGGTCCGCGATCCGGTTCTGCCCCAAAACCAGCACGCGCAGCTCCGTGAGCCCCGCGAGCGGCGCGAGGTTCACGATCTGGTTCCCCTCGAGCTCGAGCACCTTCAAGGCCTTCAACCCCTCCAGCGCGGAGATATCCCGAATGCGGTTGAAGTTCAGGCCGAGCTGCTCCAGCCGCACGAGCCCCCCAAGCGGCGTGAGGTCCGCGATCCGGTTCTCGGAGGCGGAGAGGACCTGAAGATTCGTAAGCCCTGCGAGGGGCGTGAGGTCCGCGATCTGGTTGGCGTCCAGTCCCAGCTCCGTGAGTTCCACGAGCCTCGCAAGTGGATCGAGGTGCGTGATACGGTTAAAATCCAAACTCAACACCTTCAACTGGGTAAGGCCCGCTAGGGGCGCGAGGTCCGCGATCTGGTTCTCAGAGAGGAAAAGCGTGTCCAGCTGCGCAAGTTCCGCGAGGGGCGTAAGGTCCGTGACGCGGTTCGAGGCCAAGCTCAACACCCGCATCCGCGTCAGGTTCGCTAAAGGCTGGAGGTCCGTCACCGCGTTGCGCCAAGCCACCAGCACCGCAAGGCGCCCGAGGTCCGCGAGGGGCGCGAGGTCCGCGACCCGGTTGTTGCCGATCCTTAGCTCGGTTAGCTGGGTGAGTCCCGCGAGCGGCTCGAGGCTTTGCACCTGGTTGTTGCCAAGGTGGAGCCGCTTGAGGCGGGTGAGGTTCGCGAGCGGCGCGAGGTCTGTGATGCGGTTCGAGACCAGGTCGAGCTCCTCGAGGTAGCGCAGTTCCGCGAGCGGCGTGAGGTCCGCGATCCGGTTGCCTTTCAGGTCAAGCGTCACCAGGTTCACGGCGTGCTCTAGTCCCTCGAGGCTTTGGATCCTGCGTTCCGCGGCGTTCAGCGCCTCGAGCCGCGCCAGGTCCTCGCAGGCAAGGGGCGCCTCGGCCGCGTTGAGGGCCTCGCGCAGCGCGGCCTCCAGCCCTGGATCGGGCACCTCGACCGCGCACGCGCCGCCCTCACCGAAGGCCGTGAAGCTGCCCCCCACGAGCGCCACCGCTCCCCAAAGCCAAAGGCCGTTGCGTCGTAACTGTTCAAGCATATTTTGCCTCGCTTTCAAGCGACGGCATCGCCGCTCGCGTCCGGATGCCTGGTGTACGGGTACCTCCAAAGCCTACCCTACCCTCGGCGCGTCGCGTGCGGCCTGGCTCACGCCCACACAAAAAAGCGCGGGCCCGCGCCCGCGCCCTTCGCCTGCGCAAGCGTTAAGAGACCCGTTCCACCCGGCGCTCGTCCACGTGGTGCCGCGCTCGGTCCGCAAGCTGGTACAGCTTCTCCTTGGTGAGCGGGATCTTCCCCCCGAGCACCAGGCCGCGCCCTTCCTCATAGTGCGCGTGCCAGTGCAGGTGCCCCCCGGGAACCCGGAAGCTGATCTGCTTGAGTTTCGCGTGCCGTGGAGAAACGTCCGCCAGGAAGAACGGCTCGCCTCGTTCATCCGAAAGCGAAACCGTCATTACGCGGGTTGGCAGGTCGTACGGGCGGTGCATGCGGTAAATGTAATCGGGGAAGTCCGCCTCCCACTCGAACCGCACCCCGCGCTCTACCGCGTACGCCTTCAACCAGTCCAGCACCTCCACCCACGCCTCATAGAGTGCCTTGTCGTGGTTTTCGCTCATGGCTGTATTTTACCCGTAGACTAATACCGATGCGTCCCGCCGACCTTCCCCCCCTGCCCGAAGCGCCCGGCGTGTACCTGTGGAAGGCCGGGGACGAGGTGATCTACGTCGGGAAGGCCAAGCGCCTCAAGGCCCGCGTCACGAGCTACTTCCACGCCGAAGGCAAACCCGCGCGCATCGCTCAAGAAGCGAGCAGCCTCGAGTTCATCGTGACTCGAGACGAGATCGAGGCTCTTCTGCTCGAGGCGAACCTCATCAAGGCGCATCACCCCCGGTACAACGTGCTGCTTAAGGACGACAAGCACTACCCGTTCCTGAAGCTGACGAACGAGCCCTTCCCCATCCTGCTCGTCACGCGGCGCGTGCAGGACGACGGGGCGCGGTACTGGGGGCCGTTCCCCGACGCAGGGGCTGTACGGCGCATCAAGCGCTTGATCGACCGGGTCTTTCCCTTACGGAAAAACTCCGGCTACCCCATGAAGCGCCGCCGGTTCCCGTGCCTGAACCACGCGATGGGCCGGTGCCTCGCCCCTTGCGTGGGCCAGGCCGACCCCGCCGCGTACGCTGCGGTCGTGCGCCAGGTCGAGCAGGTTCTCGACGGCCGGATCGATGCCCTCATCGCCCAGATGGAAGCCCGCATGCACCAAGCCGCGCGCGAGACGAACTTCGAACTGGCCGCCGAGATCCGGGATCAGATCCAGGCCCTCAAGGCTTTCTTCAACGCGGACCAGCAGGCGTACGCCCTCGAGTTGGGCGACCTGGATTTTTTGGGGTTCGCCCGCGCGGGCGGGTACGCCATGGTGCAGCTCTACCAGATGCGCGGCGGGCGCATCCTTGGGCGAGCCAACCGCTTCGTGGAGGGCGTGAACGAGGCCGAGGACGCTGAGATCCTCGAGGCCTTCCTGCGCGAGCACTACCTCGAGGCCACCCCCCTCCCCCCCGTGGTGTTGCTGCCCTTTCACGTCGAGGCGGAAGCCCCCCTCGCGGCCTTCCTAAGCCAACGGGCCGGGCGTAAGGTCGCCCTTCGCGTCCCCCAGCGCGGAGAGAAGGCCCGACTCCTCGAGTTCGCCGCGAAAAACGCGCGGCTGGGCTTGGAGGCCGAGTTGAAGAGGCTCGAGCGCAAGGGGGATCACCCCGCCCTCAAGGCGCTCGCGGAGGTGCTGCGGCTCTCCCATCGCCCCTACCGCATCGAAGGCTTCGATATCTCGAACCTCATGGGGGAGGCGGTGGTCGCCTCGATCGCGGTCCTCGAGGGGGGGCGCCCCAAAAAGAGCGAGTACCGGCGCATGCGCATCCGCAACCTAGCGGGCCGCCCCAACGATTACGTCGCGATCGCGGAAGCGGTGTACCGCCGCTTCACCGGCTCGCTTGCGGACAAACTCCCCGTCCCGGACCTTCTGCTCATCGACGGTGGGCTCGGCCAGGTGCGCGCGGCGGCCCAGGCCCTCGAACGCGCGGGGCTCAGCGTGCCGCTCGTGGGCCTCGCGAAACGCGAGGAGACCCTCGTGCTTCCGAGCGGCGAACGGGTCACGCTCCCCCTCACCCACCCCGCGCTACAGCTCCTCATCCACCTGCGGGACGAAACGCACCGCAACGGGCTGCGCTACAACCGCAAGCTCCGCACCCAAAAGCACCTCAAGAGCCTCTTCGACGGCATTCCCGGCATCGGGCCGCGCCGCAAACAGGTGCTCTTGGAGCACTTCTCCACCCTAGAAGAACTCCGGCAAACCCCCCTGGAAACGCTCGCGCGCCTCCCCGGCATGAACCGCAAGGCCGCCCAAGCGGTGCTCGAGGCGCTAAAGCAACACGCCCCAGCCCAAACTGGTAAGATAGCCCCCTGATGCTTGACGTGAAGTCCCAGTTGCGCACCTCCGTTCTTCAAGCCCTGCAAGCCCTTGGCGTGGAGGATCCCCCCGAGGTCGTCGTGCAGGAAACCCCGCCGGACAAGCCCGGGGACTACGGCACCCCCATCGCTTTCCAGCTCGCGCGCGCGCTGCGCAAACCGCCCCCCGCGATCGCCGCCCAGCTCGCCGAGCACCTCCCCCTCCCCCAGGGCGTCGCCCGCGCCTTCGCAGTGGGGGGGTACCTCAACTTCGAGCTCGAGCCGGCCCACCTTATCCGAGCGGCGGCCGCGCCCCTCGAGCCCTTCCCCAAACGCCCCGGAAAGGTTCTGGTCGAGCACACCTCCGTCAACCCCAACAAGGAACTTCACGTGGGGCACCTGCGCAACATCTGCCTGGGCGACGCGATCAGCCGCATCCTGCGCTTCGCGGGACGCGAGGTCGAGGTCCTGAACTACATCGACGACACCGGCCGGCAGGTGGCGGAATCCCTGTTCGCCCTGGAGCACTACGGCCTCACCTACGACGGCACCCAGAAGTACGACCACTGGGTGGGGGCCGCGTACGTGCGGCTGCACCAGGAGCTTGCGGACCCCGAAGCGAAGGCCCGGCTCGAGCCTCGAATCCAGGAGGTGCTGCACCGCCTCGAGGCCGGAGAGCTCAGGGACGAGGTGGACAAGATCGTGCGCGCGCAGCTCGAGACCATGCACCGCCTGGGCGCGGAATACGACGTCCTGGTGTGGGAGTCGGACATCGTGCGGGAGGGGTTTTTGGCCAAGGCCATGGCGCTACTGGAGCAGACCCCGTACGTGAGCCGCCCCACCCAGGGCAAGTACGCGGGCGCGCTCGTGATCGACGTGTCGGCGTTTTTGCCGGGCCTCGAGGACCCGTACCTGGTGCTCATCCGCTCGAACGGCACCGCGACCTACACCGCGAAGGACATCGCCTTCCAGTTCTGGAAGATGGGGTTGTTTAAGGGGCTGAAGTTCCGCCCGTACGCCCAGGAGCCGAGCGGGAAGACCCTGTACACGAGCGCCCCGGAGGGCGAAGCGATGCCGTTTGGGGGGGCGAAGGAGACCATCAACGTGATCGACGTGCGCCAAAGCCACCCGCAGGCCGTGGTGCGGGCGAGCCTCGAGGTGGAGGGGCGGCCCGACCTGGCGGCGCGCGCCTACCATTTGGCGTACGAGACGGTGCTGCTGGAGGGCAAGCCCCTCTCGGGCCGCAAGGGCCACACGGTGAGCGTAGACGAGGTGCTGGACGAGGCGGTGCGCCGGGCGCGCGCGATCATCGCGGAGAAGAACCCGGAGCACCCCGACCCCAACCGGGCTGCGGAGGTGGTGGGGATCGGCGCGGTGCGGTTCGCGATGGTCAAGACAGAACCCAAGAAGCAGATCGACTTCCGCTGGGAGCAGGCCTTATCCTTCGAGGGGGACTCGGGGCCGTACGTGCAGTACGCGCACGCCCGCGCGGACTCGATCCTGCGGAAGGCAGCGGAGGCCGGGCTTACCGACGCGGACGCGGACCCGACTATGGCTACGCCGTACGAGGTGCAGCTGGCCAAGGTCCTCTTGCGCTTCCCGGAGGCGGTGCAAGACGCGGCGGAGCAAAAAACGCCGCACATCCTAGCCCAGTACCTTCTGGACCTCGCCGCGGCCTGGAACGCGTACTACAACGCTAAGACCCCCGAGGGCCGGCCCGCCACCCCGGTGCTCCAGGCCCCGGAGGGGTTGCGGGGGGCGCGCCTCAAGCTCGTACGGCAGCTGCGCGACACCCTGCGCACGGGGCTTGAACTGCTCGGCATCACCGCGCCCGAGGTCATGTAACCGCCTATACTGGAAGCGATGCACGCATCTTGGCATAAGCGGGTCCTGGCCTTCGCGGCGGTCGTGTTTTACGCCACCATCTCCTGGGCGGCCTTGACCAGCCCGGACGAGCTCGCGCGGGTGGAGGTCATCCGCCGCGCGATCCTCGCCGTGGTTAAGATCCAAGGCACGCCGGCCTTCAGCGAGTTCGCGGAAGGGCCCGTCTGGGGCTCCGGGTTCTTCTACAGCCCGAACCGGGTGGTGACGAACTTTCACGTGATCGACGGGCTGCGAAACATCACCGTGACGCTCCAGGACGGGCGCACCTTCCCCGCCCAGGTCTTCGCGGTGGACCGCGGCATCGACATCGCCCTGCTCACGGTGCTCGGCACGAGCGCGCCGGCCACGCTCACCTTCGGCAGCGCCAAGGACCTGGTACCGGGCCAGACCGCCATCGTGATCGGCAGCCCGTTCGGGCAACGCAACCTCGTCTCGGTCGGGGTGATCTCCGGTAAAGGCCCCTTCGAGTTCACGGCGCAGATCGGCAACCCCGACGTGGGGCTAGAGATCGCCGAGGTCATCTACACAGACGCGCGCGTCGAACCCGGCAACTCCGGCGGCCCCCTCCTGGACGGGCAAGGGCGCGTCGTCGGCGTGGTGGACGCGGTGTTGGGTGGCCCGAGCGGTATCGGCGGGCTGGGGCTCGCCATCCCCGCAGACCTCGTTGCGCAAAGCATCCAGGACCTCGAGCGCTATGGAGTACCGCAACGCGGCTACCTCGGCGCCACGCTGATCGACCTCTCCCAGCTGGACCCCCTCCTGCTCCGCCTGGCGGGGCTTTCCAGCGATCTTGGGGCCATGGTGGACCAGATCGAGCCGGGCTCCCCAGCGGACCAAGCCGGGCTGCGCGGCGCGAGCCGGGATCGGCTCGGCAAACTCACCACGCTGGGGGACGTGATTCTCGCGATCAACGGGAAGCCTGTACGCTCTCGCCACGATGTGATCCAGGAGGTGGCCCGGTACCGCCCCGGGGACACGATCACCCTAACCATATGGCGCGGAAACAAGAAGCTAGAGGTCACCGTAACGTTGATCGCTCGTCGCTAGGAGCCTAGGCATGTACATCGCTATCGAAGGTCCCATCGGTGTGGGCAAAACCACGCTCGCCCGCCACCTTGCCGATCACCTGAACGCGGAGCTGCTCCTCGAGGTCGTCGAGGAAAACCCCTTCCTACCGCTGTTTTACCAGGATCCTCAGCGGTACGCTTTCAAGGTTCAGGTCTTCTTCCTGCTCTCGCGGTACAAGCAGCTCCTGCCTCTCTCCCAACCCTCCTTGTTCACGGGGGCGGTCGTCGCGGATTACCTCTTCGACAAGGACTACATCTTCGCCTCGCTGAACCTCAAGGACGCGGAGTGGGAGTTGTACGCGGACCTGTACGCGCACCTCTCCCCTAAACTCCCCGCGCCGGACCTCACGATCTACCTGCGCGCCCCCGTCCCGGTGCTCCTCGAGCGCATCCACCGCCGGGGACGGCCGTTCGAGCGGGAGATCTCTCCGGAGTACCTGACGCGCCTTACCGAGGCGTACGACCGGCACTTCGAGCGGTACCCGCATCCCCTCTGGGTGCTGGACAACACCGAGATCAACTACGCGGAGAACCCCGCGGACCGGGAATGGGTAGCCCGCGAGGTGCTGCAGCGGGTAGGGCAGGCAAACCTCTAGGAGGGTGGACAGGCATGTACATCGCGATCGCGGGAAACATCGGTTCGGGCAAGTCCACCCTGACCGCCATGCTGGCCGAACGGTACCGGCTGCATCCAGTGTACGAAGCGGTGGAAGAAAACCCGTACCTGGAGGACTTTTACCGGGACATGCGGGCCTGGGCCTTCCACTCCCAGGTCTTCTTCCTCGCGCGGCGGCTCGAGCAGCACCTGAAGGAGATCAACGGCCGCAAACGGGTGGTGCAGGACCGCACGATCTTCGAGGACGCCTTCATCTTCGCGAAGAACCTCCACCGCCAGGGATACCTCTCCGAACGGGACTGGCGCACCTACCTGGCCCTCTACGAGGGGATCGCGCCCGCCCTGCGCATGCCGGACCGGCTGGTGTACATCCGGGCCTCCCTCCCCACCCTCCGCGCGCGGATCGCGAAACGCGGCCGGACCTACGAGCGGGCCATCCCGGACGCGTACCTCCAGGCCCTGAACGAACTGTACGAGGAATGGGTCGCAAACTACACCCTCTCCCCCGTCCTCATCGTTCCGGGGGACGAGCTTGATTTCGTGGAGGACGCAGGAGCACGGCAATGGGTGTACGACGCCCTCGAGGCCGGCGGCCTGACCCCTCCCCTCACGACCGAACCGTGAACTCCTCGAGGAGGCGCTCGAGCCGATCGCGAATCCCGGTGTACTCGAGCTCCCCGTACGGGAGCATCGCGGGCTCGACAAACCCCTGGCGGCGCATCTCCATGGCTTTCTCCACGACGTGGCGGCGCACGTGCTCCCACACGGGGTCGCTGAACATATCAACGGGGCGCGTGAAGCGGCCGTTCTTGATGGAGACGGCAAGCCCCATCACCATGGGCATGCAGAAGTAGCTCGAGGCCGGGGTGTTCGCGGGGACCGGCATGAGGGGCAGGTGATGGCTGCCCCGCGTGTCGCCCGCAACGAACGGAGCGAGGGCGAAGCACGGCCCCAGCTCCTCGGTGGCGGGGAAGATCTTCTGCACGCGCACGATCGCGACCGGGTCGTCCTTGCCCACGTACCGCCCGGCGATGTTGCGTAGCCGGGTGGTGCTCACCGCAACGGCCTGCTCGTCGGGGTACTTGCGGGACCAGATGGACTCGATCACGAACCGGTGCGGGTCCCGCAGGAGGATGGCGAGGTCGTAGAGCCGCTCGGGAGCCGCGAGGTCGATCACGTGCTCCGCTTCGGTTGCTTCCACGTCCATGACGCGGAAGCGAAATCCGGCTTGCAGGCCTGGGGAGAGCAAAAGCCCCGGGGAGTGCATGGGGTCGGCGAAAGCCAGGTACAGGGGGAGGTTGTACGCGCCGGGCTCGGTCTTGTCCGCGGCGAGCAGCACGACGGGCTCGTTGGGGCGCTCCTCGAACTGCAGTTCCGCCACCTGCGGGCCGAGCCCCACCAGGTTTCCGCTGAACGCGTCCTTCAAAAGGTCCTGCCCCGCCCCGTACAGCCCCTGGGCCTGGGCCACCCGGGTGCCCTCCTGAAAGGCCTCCCAGGCGAGCGCGTGCACCTCGGGGTCCCCCGGGTCACGGGTGTGGGTCAGAGCAACCACGATATCGTCCCCGCAGTGGAAGACCAGGCTGTCCAGGAAGACCGCCCTCTGCCCTTCCGTGATTACCTCCCGCACACGCGCCAGTACCTCCGGGCTGGGCGCGGTATGCCCCCCAACCGCGCCGATATCGGCCTTGAGCATGCTGAGCGTCAGCCGCATGCGCCACCTCCTTCACCAGGGTTTTTCTTCAAGATAGCCAAGGCTACGGCGCGGGTTAGGGGCAGGCTCACGCAAACAGGATGCATAAAGAGAACAAGTGTCGCATATTGTCCTAAATCATCGGGTTTTCCCTTGAAGACACCTCACCGGCGTGGCAAAGTAGATCCGGTATGCGCGGACCTGTGTTCCTCTCCATCCTCACCGTGTTCGCCACGCTGACGCTGGCCAACCCTGACACGGCTCGAGCCCACCTCACCTACGTGATCGAGCTGACCGAAGCCCGTGAGGTTGCGCTCGAGCAGTGCCCGCCCCTCCAGCCCCAGGCCCTGCCCGCCGGGGCGCGGGTCGTGCTCCAGACCTGCTTGGAGATCCCCCCGCAGCTTGCCGGGTTCACGCGGCGTTTCGCGCACGCCCTCGAGGGGCGCGCAGGGTTTTCGGGCACGTACCAAGGGGCCTTCGCCAACAGCGAGCGCTACGCGTACCAGACGCCGGAAGGCATGCTGTACCTGGCGTACGTGATCGCGGGGAACCGCGTGGGCATGACCTACTTCACCCTGGACGCCGCCCAGGGCCCCCGCCCCGGTTTCCAGTAAGCCCCCGGGCTTGCCCGCGGTGTGGAAACGGGGTAAGAATGACCCCCGTGACCACCGTGGCCGAGCTCTTCGCCCTGTACCGAGCGCCGGGTCCTCCCCACCCGGTGAAGGGCGTCACTCACGACTCCCGCCGGGTGCAGCCGGGGTTCGTCTACGTGGCCCTGCGGGGCCAGCGCTGCGACGGGCACCGCTTCATCCCCGACGCCGTCCAGCGGGGAGCCGTCGCGATCGTGGGGGAGGAGCCCCTCGAACCCGGAGTGCCCTACCTCCGGGTCCCCGACGCCCGCCGTGCCCTCTCGCGCCTCGCCGCGGCCTTCTACGGCTTCCCTTCCACGCGGCTTTTCGTAATCGGCGTGACCGGAACGGACGGCAAGACCACCACGAGCTGCCTCGTGCACCACCTCCTAACCCGCACGGGCCGGGGCGCGGGGCTGATCAGCACGGTCGGGCTGCGTTACGGGGAGGAAACGCGCCTTCTGGAAGGGCACTTCACCACCCCCGAGGCGCCCGAGGTGCAGGCCGCCCTCGCGGAGATGGTGCGGCGTGGCCTCACGCACGCGGTGCTCGAGACGAGCTCGCACGCCCTCGCCCAGCACCGCGTGGCGGACGTCGCGTACGACCTCGCGGTCTGGACGAACCTGAGCCCGGAGCACCTGGATTTTCACGGCAGCCTGGAAGCGTACTTCCAGGCCAAGGCCGCGCTGGTGAACCGCGCGGGGTTCAGCATCCTCAACGCGGGGTGCCCGTACGCGATGCGGCTCACGCACCGCCCGCACACGACCTACGGCGTACAGGCCGGCGCGTACCGCGCGGTACGGGTACGGGAAAGCACGGACGGACTTCGGTTCACCCTCGAAGCCCCCGGGTTCACGGGCGAGGCCTTCCTCCCCATGATCGGGCGGTACAACGTGGAGAACGCCCTCGCGGCCCTCGCCGCCGCGCACCGCGCGGGCGTACCGCTCGAGGAGGCCCTCCCCGCGCTCGCGCGCTTTTCCGGCGTGCCGGGCCGCATGCAGATCCTGCAAGCCCACCCCATCCGCGCGGTGGTGGACTTCGCGCACACCCCCAAGGCGCTCGCCAAGGCCCTCACCGCCCTGCGCCCCACCACCCCTGGGCGGCTCATCGTGGTGATCGGCGCGGCGGGGGAGCGTGACCCCGCCAAACGCGCTCCGCTCGGCCGCACCGCGGTCACGCTCGCGGACTTCGCGGTCTTCACCGAGGAGGACGCTCGCAGCGAGGACGTGCACGCCATCCTCCAGGAGATGGAGCGCGGCGCTCGGGAGGCCGGCGGCGTGCGCGGCACCCACTACGCCCTCAAGCCGGACCGGCGCGACGCGATCCGGTACGCCTTGTCCCTTGCGCGCCCAGGGGATACGGTGGTCTTCGCAGGCAAAGGGCACGAACGCACCCTGGAACGCGCGGACGAGACCCTGCCCTGGGACGAGGCCGAAGAGGTGCGCAAAGCGCTGGGAATCGCGATAGACTAGGGCATGCTGGGCTCCTATGGGAGCGCTAAACCCAACGAAGGGGTGCCCGATGAGACGCGATGAGCTTGTGAACTGGCTTGACGAGTACCTGGACCTCCCCCGATACCCGGATCTCTCGCTGAACGGCCTACAGGTCGAGGGCCGCCCCGAGGTAACGCGCGTCGGCGTGGCGGTGGACGCGGCCGCGCCCGTCTTCGAAAAGGCCCTCGAGGCCGGCGTGGACTTCCTGATCGTGCACCACGGCCTTTTCTGGGGAAAACCCCTGGCCGTGACGGGCCCCCATAAGCGGCGGCTCGAGCTCCTCTTCTCCGGCGGGATCAACCTGTACGCCGCGCACCTGCCCCTGGACGCGCACCCGGAGGTCGGCAACAACGCGGTGCTCGCGCGTGAGCTGGGCCTCGTGGACCTCGAGCCCTTCGGGGAGTTCAAGGGCGTGAAGATCGGGTTTAAAGGCCGCTTCCCGGTGCCGGAGTCCCTCGCGCAGATCGCGGACAAGCTCGGCCAGTTGACCGGGATGCAGTGCCTGGTGCACCAGGGCGGCCAGGACCCGGTGGAGCGCGTAGGCATCGTCTCAGGCGGGGCCGCCTGGACGGTCGTGGAGGCCGCGCGTGAGGGGCTCGAGCTGTTCATCACCGGTGAACCCAAGCACGAGGTGTTCCACGAGACCTTCGAGCGCGGCATGAACGCGATCTACGCCGGGCACTACGACACCGAGGTCTTCGGCGTCAAGGCCCTCGCCCAAAAGCTCCAGGAGACCTTCGGCCTCGAGTGGGTCTTCCTGGACCACCCCACCGGCCTATGAAGCCCGGGTTCTTCATCACCTTTGAGGGACCCGAGGGCTCGGGCAAGTCCACCCAAGCTGCGCACCTCGCGGCGTGGCTACGCCAACAGGGCGTTTCGGTCGTGGTTACGCGCGAGCCGGGCGGCACCCCACTCGGGCGCGCGGTGCGCCAGTGGCTGCTCTCGGAAAGCATGGATCCCGTCACGGAGTTCCTCCTGTACACCGCGGATCGGGCCGAGCACGTGCGGCACGTGATTCGCCCGGCCCTCGCCGCGGGGCAGGTCGTGATCTCGGACCGGTTCGTGGACTCCTCCTACGCCTACCAGGGGTTCGGCCGCGGGCTGGACCTCGAGTGGCTCCGAGCGGTCAGCCAACCAGTGCTGGAGGGGTTGGTGCCCGACGTCACCTTCCTGCTCGACCTGCCGCCGGAGGTGGGGCTCGCCCGGAAAGCGGAGCGGGACCGGCTCGAGCAGGAAAGCCTCGCCTTCCATCGACGGGTCCGGGAAGGGTATCGGGTCCTGGCCAGGGCGGAACCCCAGCGCTTCGTGGTGCTCGACGCAACCCAGCCCCCGGAGGTTATAGTTGAGCAGGTGCGGATCGAGGTGCAGCGACGATGGCGCGCTTGAAATGGCTTCTCATCGGGATGCTTTCCTTCTTAGGAGCGTACGGGTACTTTGTGGCCTTTCAGCTGCAAAGCCGCGTACCGCCCGGGCCGAAATTCCCGGAAGGCACCCTGCTCGTCGTGACTTCAGAACGCACGCTCGAGCTCGTTGTGGAGATCGCGGACACCCCTGAACGTTGGGCGCGGGGGTTGATGTTCCGCGACTCCCTCCCCGAGGACCGCGGGATGGTGTTTTTGTTCCCGCGCACCACGGATACGGGGTTTTGGATGAAGAACACGCGCATTCCGCTCTCGATCGCGTTCTTTGACGGGGAGGGCGTGATCCTGCGCATCATGGACATGGAGCCGTGCCTGGCGGATCCTTGTCCTGTGTACACCCCTGGCGTGGCCTATAGGGGCGCGCTGGAGGTAAACCAGGGGTGGTTTGAACGCCACGGTGTCCGGGAGGGGGACTACGTCAGCCTCGTCAGCGTCCCGCCCCGGTAGGAGGCCTTATGCAGTCGTTCTCCTTTGATCCGCAACACCTCCCTGAGTACAAACCCCTTGCTGCGTACGGCATGATCGGAGACAACCGGACGGCGATCCTGGTGGGGGCCGATGGTTCCGTGGACTGGGCGTGCCTCCCCGACTTCGACTCCCCCGCGGTGTTCGCGGCGCTGCTTGACCCGCGCGCTGGACGGTTCGCCGTGCGGCCCGCGATTCCCTTCCAAGCACGGCAGCACTACGAGCGCGGCACGAACATCCTGGTCACGGAGTTCGTCACGGCCAAAGGCACCGCGCGCCTGCGGGACTTCATGCCGTACGTGCCAGGGCGGCGGGTACCGACCGCGGAAATCCACCGGATGATCGAGGGCGTGCGGGGCGAAGTGCCCATGGAGGTGATCTTCGAGCCCCGCTTCGGGTACGGCCTGCACGCCGCGCTGTACGACCCTAGCCCCTACGGGATCCTCGCCCGTCACCCCCGAGAGGGCTCCATCAGCCTCTCGAGCAACGTACCGCTCGAGATCGATGGGAACCGCGCAGTGGGGCATTTTACCATTGAAGCGGGGAACGAGGCTTGGATGGTAGCTGACTGGGGCGCGCACGAGGTGCACCCGGTGCGCAGCTACCAGTCCCCGCGCCGCCTCTGGCTCACGCGCCAGTTCTGGCGGGCTTGGATCGACCGATTGCGGTACCACGGGCGTTACCGAGGCGTGGTGGAGCGCAGCCTCCTGACGCTGAAGCTTTTGATCTACGAACCTACCGGCGCGATCGTCGCGGCCCCCACCACCTCCCTCCCCGAATGGCCGGGCGGTCAGCGCAACTGGGACTACCGCTACACCTGGGTGCGCGACTCGGCCTTCATGCTGCGCGCCCTGTTCAACGCCGGGTATATCGAGGAGGGCACCGCGTACTTCGACTGGCTGCTACAGCAGTGCCTGGGCGACGCTGACGGCCTGCAGGTCATGTACGGCATCCGGGGGGAACACCACCTGCCCGAGCGCGAACTCCCCCTCCGGGGGTACATGGACTCCCGCCCCGTTCGCATTGGGAACGGGGCGGTGCACCAGTTTCAGCTGGATATCTACGGGAGCCTGCTGGACGCTGCGGTGCGGTACGACCGGCATGGCGGCGTCCTCACGATCACCGAGTGGGAGAAACTACGCGAGCTGGTCGAGGTGGTGCGGCGCCGCTGGCGCGAACCGGACTCCGGCGTGTGGGAAGCACGCAGCGGCCCTCAGCACTACACGTACTCCAAGATCTGGGCCTGGGTGGCGCTCAACCGTGCCGTCGCGCTTGCGCTCAAGCTCGGCGTGGACGCGCCCGTGGAGGCGTGGACCCAGGAAGCGATGGAGATCCACGCGGAGGTCCTCGAGCGCGCATGGAACCCTAAGCTGCAAGCCTTCACGCAAGCCTACGGCTCGGAGGCGCTGGACGCCGCGGTGCTGGTCATGCCCGAGGTGGGCTTCCTTCCCGCGAGCGACGCGCGGTTCCAGTCCACCCTACGCGCGGTGCGCGAACACTTAACCGCAAGGGAGGATCCCTTGCTCTACCGGTACCTTCCAGAACGCTCTGACGACGGGGTGGGCGGCCCCGAAGGCGCGTTCCTCCTTGTCTCCTTCTGGCTCGTTGAAGCCCTCGCGCTTGCCGGTGACCTTAAGGACGCCCGCGCGGCACTGGAGAAGCTTCTCGATCACATGAGCCCTCTCGGGCTCTACAGTGAGGAGCTGCACCCCGAGGATCGCACCCTCTTGGGGAACTTCCCCCAAGGGTTCAGCCACCTCGGCCTGGTGAACGCGGTGTTCCGTTTGGATCAGGTGCGCCGCCAACGCGAAGGGTGGGAGGTGGTGTAACCCCTTAACCGCAGCTTCTCCGTTCACGTGCGAGCCTCCCGTCCTCCCTGGCGAGGCAAGGGGGAGGACGGTACAAGCCCCATCAACCGTTCGTGGCCCCCTGTTCTGCCGCGGCTTTCTTGGAGGGGTTCAGGTACCCCTCGAGGTAAGCGACCACTGCCTCCACGTCCTCAAGCCGGTAACGAGCACGGGTCCGGCCGGGTCCAACGCGGATCGTCAGCGCGTCCTCCCCTAAAGCGGCAAAGGCCTCCTCGTCCGTAGCGTCATCCCCGATATACACGGGCGTGCGCCCGGGGTACATCGCCACAATGCGCCGCACCGCCTGCCCCTTGTTGTACCCTGCGGGGCGCACCTCCAGGACCTTCTTGCCCCACAGAGGCTCGAGGCCCTCCGGGAGTCGCGCCACCCACCGCTGTAGCGCCTCCACCACCGCGGCCTCGTCCGGCGCGCCCCGGTAGTGCAGCGCGATCGCGCACCCCTTGTCCTCCAGGCGCACCCCCTCCATCCGGGGCACCTCCCGACGCAACCGTTCGATGCGCTCGAGAACCCCCGAAAACACCAGGGTCCGCGCCTCCTCCCCCAGGATGCCCTCCTCCATGCCGTGCACCCCCACGACCCGGAGCCCAGGAACGGGAAGAAGGGGCTCGAGGTCCGCGACGCGCCGCCCGGTCACCAGGTACAGGGGGTGGCGGCGGGAGAGCTCCGCGAGCAGGCGCGGCACCTGTGGGTGGGGGTAGGCTCGCGCCGGGTCCTGGACCAGGGGCGCAAGGGTACCGTCGTAATCTATGAGGAACAGGGGGTTGGGAGCGCGGGGAACCTTCATCGTTACACCTCCAGGCTTTCCAGGAACCGTCGGGCCCACCCGTGCACGTCCAGGGCCTCTACCCGTTGCTTCAAGGCCGAGATGCGGGCGTACCGCTCGCGCATCGGCATACGGATCGCTTCGCGGATCGCTTGGGCAACTCCTTCGATGTCGTACGGGTTCACGTGCAGCGCCTCGGGCAGCACCTGCGCGGCTCCGGCCAGGTCGGAGAGGACCAGGATGCCGTCCTCACTCGCGGCCACGAACTCCTGGGCTACCAGGTTCATGCCGTCACGCAGCGGCGTGATCAAGGCTACGTCCGCAGCGCGGTAGAAGGCTGCTAGCTGCTCCCGGGTAAACGCGCGGTACAGGTAACGCACAGGCACCCAACCGTCGCGCATGAAGCTGCCGTTGATCCGCCCAACGATCTCATCGATCTCCCGCTTGAGGGCGCGGTACGACTCGACCCGCGTCCGGCTGGGCGTGGCGACCTGGTAGAAGGTCACGCGCCCGCGGTAGTACGGGTTGGCCTGAAGGAAGCGCTCAAAGGCGAGGAGGCGTTCGAGGATGCCTTTGGTGTAATCCAGGCGGTCCACGCCCAAAAGAATGTGCTCGGTACCCGCTTCTCGACGAATGCGCTGGGCCTCGGCGCGCACCTTGGGGTCGTAGGAGAGGTGCCGGTAGGCGCGGGTGTCGATACCGATTGGGTGGGCCTCGATGCGTACCCTGCGCCCTTCCCAGCACACGAGGTTGTCCCGCACCTCGGCGCCCAACAACCGGCGCGCGGCGTCCAGGAAGTTCTCCGCGTACTCCTCAACGTGGAAGCCGACGACGTCGGCGCCGAGCACCCCGCGCAGCAGCGCGCGCGCCCAGGGCAGCACACGCCAAACCTCCACCGCGGGCCAAGGAATGTGCCAGAAGTAGCCGATCCGCCCTTCGGGCCGCGCTTGGCGCAGGATTCCGGGTACGAGCATCAGTTGGTAGTCCTGGACCCAGACCGTGTCGTCCGTGCCCCACACCTCCAGCGTGGCCTCCGCGAAACGTTGGTTCACGCGGGCGTATTCCTTGTAGAATTCCCGCCGCAGGTCGGTGCGTTCGATAAAGTAATGAGCCAGGGGCCAGAGCACGCGGTTGGCCATCCCGTAATAGTAGTGGGAGACCTCACGCTCGCTGAGGTACAACCGCCGCACGGTAAACTGCGGGTGGTTGGGAGGATACGGCAGGGTGGGACGCTCCCGTGCGGTGCGATCCCCCCACGCGACCCAGACCCCACCACGCCGCGCGAGGACCGGGAGCAAGGCGGTGACCAAGCCGCCAACGGAAGGCACCCAGCGGCCCTCTTGCTCGCGCAAGGGTTCTCGGTTCGCTACGATCACTAATCCCATGCCTGTTTTAAACCCTATCCGAATCGTGGAGTGGACACAGTAGCGAGGGTTTCCGTTTGAGGATTCGCGGGGAGCGCTATAGTTGCGGACGACAAGCCGGAACGGGCCCCGTTCGGGACCCGTTTTGGTACAGATTCAGTCCTGTGGCGCTCTGGCCGAGGCCGTGGGCGTGGGGTTAATCCTCGGAGTTCGACCCCTCCGATTTGCCCTTGCCGTTTGAGGAGGCGTAGTCCTTGATGTGCCACCCGGATCCCTTGAAGATGATCGCTGGGGGCACGATGATCCGCTTGATCGGCTCCCCCGTTTCCGGGTGCTGGGTGTACGGTTCGTCGTGGTAGCCCTGTTCGAACTCGTAGTACTCGCCCGTTTCCAGTCCCTTGTACACGTATACCGGCATAGCTCGTCCCTCCTCGCGCCCGAGGCGCATTTTGACACTTAACCCCCTAGAGTGTCAATCCCCGCACCCATCCCCAAGCCGCTACCCTATAAGGTATGACGAAGCGCGAACTGCGCGCCTGGGCGAAAACCCAGCGCGCCGCCCTCGACACTCCCGCCCTCAGCCAGCGGCTCGTAGCGCACCTCGCCGCCTTCCTAAAAGCACGGCGCGCCCGGCACATCCTGCTCTACCACGCCTTCAACCACGAGCTCGACCCCCGCGCCCTTCCCCAGGCCTACCTCCAGGCGCACTACTACCTGCCGCGCACCGCGCCTCACGGCCTGACCGTCCACCCCCTCCACGCCCCGCTCGTGAAGCACCCCCTCGGGTTCTACGAACCCGCCCCCCACGCCCCCCAGATCCCCCCCACCGCCCTGGACGCCGTCCTCGTCCCCGGCCTGGCCTTCGACCGCGAAGGCTACCGCCTCGGATACGGCAAAGGCTATTACGACCGGTTCCTCGCTACCCTCCCCCCCCACACCCTCACCATCGGCCTCACAGCCGAGGCTCTGGTGGTGGACCGTCTGCCGCGCGACCCGTGGGACCAACCCGTCGCCTTCCTAGCCACCGAAACCGGCGTCCACCCCCGCAAAGAGGATCGTGTACCATAGGGGACCGGATGCGTTTTCCCAAGGCCTTCCTGCACCGCATGCACGACCTCCTCGGGGAGGAGTACCCCGCCTTCCTCAAAGCCCTCACCGCCCAGGACCGCAGCTACGGGCTACGGGTGAACACCCTAAAACTCGAGCCGCGCGCCTTCCAAGCCCTAAGCCCCTGGCCCCTCGAACCCATCCCCTGGTGCCCTGAGGGGTTCTACTACCCGCCGGAAGCCCGGCCGGGGCCGCACCCGTACTTTTACGCGGGGCTGTACTACATCCAAGAGCCTTCCGCGCAGGCGGTCGGCGTGCTCGCCGCCCCCAAGCCGGGGGAGCGCGTGCTGGACCTCGCGGCTGCGCCCGGCGGTAAGACCACGCACCTCGCAGCGCGCATGCAGGGCCAGGGCCTCCTCATCGCGAACGAGGTGGACGGCCGCCGGGTGCGCGGCCTGCTCGAGAACGTGGAGCGCTGGGGAGCGCGCCTTGCTGTAGTAAGCGCGCGCGTGGAGCAGCTGGCCCAAGCCTGGGGCGGGTACTTCGACCGTGTTGTGCTGGACGCGCCGTGCTCGGGTGAAGGCATGTTCCGCAAGGATCCCGAGGCCGTGCGGCACTGGGGCCCCGGCAGCCCCGCCCGCGCCAGCCGCATTCAACGGCGCTTGATCCTCGCCGCGGCCGCGCTCGTACGGCCCGGCGGAGTTCTGGTCTACGCCACCTGCACCTTCGCCCCGGAGGAGAACGAGGCGGTCGTGGCCGCCCTCCTCGAGGCCCACCCCGAGTTCGAGGTGGAGGACGCGCGCTTTCACCCCGCGTTCGCGCCCGGCGTGCCCGCGTGGGGGGGTGGGGAGGTGCGCCTCGAACGGACCGCGCGCCTTTGGCCTCACCGGCTCCGGGGGGAGGGGCATTACCTCGCCCGCCTGCGCCGCACCGACGGCCCGGAAGGCACGCCCCCGCGGGTACGGGTGCCGCGCGTGGACCCGACGGCCCAGGCCGAGTGGCGGGCTTTCGCGAGGAGGCACCTCGAGACGCTCCCCGAGGGCGTGATCTGGGAGCGCTCCGGGCACCTCTACCTGCTCCCAGAGGACCTGCCCAGCCTGGATCGCATCAAAGCGCCCGCGCCGGGGCTATACCTGGGCCAGGCCAAAAAGGGCCGGTTCGTGCCCGCAAAAGCCCTCGCCCACTACCTGCGCCCGGGTACAGCCGGCCCCACCTTCGATCTCGATCCTGAGGACTCGCGCGCGCTGCGGTTCGCGCAAGGTGAAGGAGTCGAGGCCGTGGGCGAGGACGGCTGGTACCTCGTCACCACGAAGGGGCATGCCCTAGGCTGGGGACGGCTAAAGGGCGGGGTGTTGCGGCCAAGCCGGGCCACGCTGAACTAAGTTCAGGCCCTATGCAGCACGCGCGCACCCACCAGGGCCGTGCGCCAGAAGGCGGAACGCACACGGGCCGGTAGGGGTAGCCGCGCGATGCGCCGAGCCACCCGAATATCCAGCCGGCCGCGCGTATCGCGTGCGCAAGCTTCCTCGAGGGCCTGGGTGGCCTCCCGAGGCCTTCCCGCCACGAGAAGCTCAAACCCCAGGTGCGCCAGGCGCACCACCAAGGCCTCTTGCCGCAACGGCTCGAGTTCGGAGGGGCAGAACCCCGCCAGCTTCTCCTTGAAGATCCGGACCTCCTGCTGCAGGCGGGGGATGACGTGCGCTTGAATGACGTGCGCTTTAGGGTGCTTACGGTAGTACACGAGCGGCTCGGGAAGGTAGTACCCGTACGCGCCCCGAAGGAATACACGCAGCCACAACGCGTACTCCGGCGTCATCGTCAGTTCGGGGTCGAATACCACTTCCGGATCGTACAAGCGGGCCATCCGATCTCGGTGCACCAACGCGCCGAAAGCCAGGATGTAGTTCGCGAAGAAGAGCTCCCGCACGTTCCGATGCACCCCCGGCGGGGGGGTGGTTTCCGGGTACAGGTCCGAGTACTTGTTGATCACCCGTCCCTGCACGTCCACCCGGTACCCGTCGCAGTGCGCGATCGTCACCTCCGGGTGTGCCTCGAGCGCCGCGACGAGTTTTTCGAGTAAGGTGGGGGCCCACCGGTCGTCGGAGCCGCACATGATCCAGTACCGGCTCTCAGGGTGCATGCGCCGGTAGCAGCGGTTGAAGTTCGCCACCGCGGGTATGTACGCCGCGTTGCGAAAGTACACGATTCGGGGATCGCGGCGCTGGTAGTACGCAACGATCTCCGCCGTGTTATCGGCGGAGGGCGTGTGCCCGATGATGAGCTCGAAGGCCCGCATCGTTTGAGCGAGCACCCCTTCGATCGCCTGCGGCAAGAACTCCGCGAAGTTGTACGTGGGCATCAGTACCGAGACCCGCGGCGTACCCGTCCCACCCAAGAATCTACGCCCCCTTCGCACTCCTGCAAACGTTCATCACGCTATCCCTCGAACCGTAACCCCTCCGTTACCCTTGGTCCCCTTCGCGGACGGGTTCCCAAGGCCGCTCCCCCCCCAACAACCCAAGGCGGTCACGAGGCAGTAACACCCCCGGTAACGCCCCCCCGGCGTAGAGTAAGCGTATGCCCTTCCGAACGCTCCGTGGCCTCACCGTAGCGGGTGCGCTCCTCCTCGGCGCCTTCACTCACGCCTCGAGCAGCACGCCGTGGATCCAGCTCTCGAGCGTTCAAGGTGACCTCCCCACCCCCTGGTTAGGGCAGGAACAAACGGCCAGCTTAATTTTCGACATTGACAATGACGGGCGCAACGACTTCGTTCTCGCCGGACGCAAGTACGCCCCATCCGTGGTGTGGTACCGCCAAGAAGGCTCGAGCTGGACCCAGTACCTCATCGAGCGTGAAGCGCTGCCCATCGAGGCGGGCGGAGCGTACGCTGACATCGACGCGGACGGGGATTTGGATCTTGTGCTCGGGGAGGACGCCACCGGCAACCGCGTCTACTGGTGGGAGAACCCCTACCCGAACTACGCTCCCGACACTCCCTGGCCCCGGCACCTCATCAAGGCCTCCGGCGCAAACAAGCACCACGACCAGCTCTTCGGGGATTTTGACGGGGATGGCCAGCTCGAGCTCGCCTTCTGGAACCAAGGGGACCGAGCCTTGTTCCTTGCCGAAATCCCCCCGGACCCCAGCCAGGGGGAGTGGCCCCGTACCGCGATCTTCCGGTGGGAGGGCGACCCGAGCCCCGAGGGTTTGGCGCAGGCCGATATTAACGGGGATGGGGTTTTGGACCTTGTGGGCGGCGGGCATTGGTTTGAGTACGTGGGGAACGGACGTTTTCGCGCGCACCTGATCGATCGGGAACAGGTCTTTGGCCGCGCGGCGGTGGGCCAGCTGGTTCCCGGCGGTCCGCCGGAGGTGGTCATGCTCGTGGGGGACGGGGTGGGACGAATTCGCTGGTACGCCCTAGGCGCGGAGGGGTGGGTGGGGCACGACCTGCTGGACACCCCCGTGGATCACGGGCACAGCCTAGCCCTCGCAGACTTCGACGAGGACGGGAACCTGGATATCTTCGTAGCGGAGATGATGCAGTGGTCGCTGGGCGCGGCCGTTCCCAACAACCCAGACGCGCGCATGTGGATCTTCTTCGGGGATGGCCAGGGGAGCTTCACGCCGGTGGTGCTCGCCCAAGGCGTCGGAAACCACGAGTCCAAGGTCGGGGACCTCGACGGTGACGGACGCCCCGACCTCCTCATCAAACCCTTCCACTGGCAGGCTCCCCGGGTGGACATCTGGTTGAACCGCCTGCCCTCACGCTGAAGCCCGCCGGGACCACAACCGTCCCCCCACCTCCGCCAGGCGCCATAACTGCGCCCGCACCCACCGGGGTGCCGGTAACCCCGCAATCCATCGCGCGACCGTCAGGTCCCGGCGCGGGGATGTGGTGTACCGCAACGCCTGAGACAACCAGAAACCGGCCCTCTCCACCTGCCCGCGGCGCAGGTGTACGAAGCCCAAAGACGCGGTGCGGACCGCAATGGCGCGCACCCGTTCCTCCTCGAGCTCGGGCGGGCACACCCCCTTGAGCTTATGCTCGAAGATGTACCGCTCCTCCAAAAGGCGCGGCACGATATTGGCCTCGATCGTGTGCGCCCGCTCGTGCTTACGGATGTACGCCAGCTGGCGCGGCAGGTAGTACCCCCGCCCACCCCGCGAGAAGATCTGGAGCCACAAGTGGTAATCGGAAGCGTACACCAAATCGTCCGCGAGGGGCAACGGCTCGGGGTAAAGCCGCTGGAACCACGCCCGGCTCACCAGCGCAACCTGGGCGGGGATGTAGTTGGTTCGGTACAACGCCCGCGCCGCCTGGTGCACCCCCGGCGCTATGGGGCTATGCACCATCTGGGTGTAGGTATTCAGCACGCGCCCGTTCGACGTGGTCCGGTAGGCGTCCGCGTGCACCACGGCCACCTCAGGGTGACGCTCCGCGATCTCCACGAGCGCCTCGAGCGCGTCCGGAGTCAGCCGGTCGTCCGCTGGCAGTAGCAGAAAGTACTTGCTGTGGGGTGAGGCCCGCTGGTAGCAACGGTTAAAGTTCGCGGTGATCCCCACGTTCACACGATTACAAAACGGCTTGACTCGAGGATCCCGCCCCGCGTAAGCGCGGAGGATCTCCGGGGTGTGATCGGTCGAGGCGTTGTCCCCGACGATCAACTCGAAATCCCCCATCCGCTGGGCCAAGACGCTTTCAATCGCCTCGGGCAGGAAGCGCCCGTAGTTGTAGGTCGCCATCAACACACTCACCAAAGGCGCCCGCTCCTTCATACCCACGTCCTCCCCATGTCTCACCGATGCTTCAAGCTATCGCAAAAGGCGTGATCCGCACGTTACCCAGCCGGACCGCTTCCCACACGCCCCGCCTGCGCGGCGTTACCCTCCTTCCCCCTTAAAAGCCGGGTCTCGGCCCCAGGGTAACAAGCGTTAACGACGGGCTTAACGGCCTTTCCCGAGTCACGGGGGCCTAGTATGGAGGTAGGCTCCCCCTTCGGAGGTACTCGAGTGTGCACACGCTTAGGAAGAATCCTTGCCCTTACCCTCATCGGGTTCGTCGCCGCCCAAACCCACGCGCCGCTGCCCCTGGACCAATGGGCGTACATTCAAGTAGACCGCACGCGCGAGGTCTTCCAGGGGAACGTGCGTTACCTCGGCCTGGCGATGGGCGACGTGAACGGTGACGGGTACGCGGACATCGTCTCGGGACGGTACGCGTACCGCAACCCTGGCGGGGACCTGACCGGCCCGTGGGCGCGCATCGCCTTTCCGGAGAACGTGGACGCGATGCTGCTCGTGGATGTGGATGAGGACGGCCGGCTCGACGCGATCGCGCAAGCGCTGCCCGGCGTGTACTGGGTGCGCCCCGAGGACGCCCAAGGGGAGCGCTGGTCGGTGCGGCAGGTGGCGACCCTCGAGCCCACCGAGCACATCAACAGCCAGGGGTACACCCTGGCGCAACTCGAGCCCGGCGGCCTTCCGGAAATCGCTTTCACTACGGGGGCGGGCCTGTGGTACCTCCGCATCCCCGAGCGCCCGGAGGCAGGGACCTGGCCCAAGGTGCGAGTCAGCGCAGAGGCGGTAGCCGAGGACCTGCTCGCCGCAGGGGACCTAGACGGGGACGGGGACGACGACCTGATCGCCACCCTCGGCCCGGCCGTAGGGGGGCGCGCGGTGCACTGGTGGGAAAACCCGGGGGATGGAAGCGCGGACTGGCCGCGCTACCTGATCGGCACCACGGAAAACCCCGGGGACCGCGCGGCCGTCGCGGACGTGAACGGGGACGGCCGGCTCGACGTGATCGTCAGCGAGGAGAACGGCAAGCCCGAGGGCGCGTACACCTTCTGGTTCGAGCAACCTGCAGATCCCCGTACCGCCCCCTGGCCGCGCCACACCGTAGCCGTGCAGGGCAGCACGAACAGCATGAGCGTGGCGGACATGGACCGGGACGGGGACCCTGACATCATCACTGCGGAACACCGCGGTGCGCTCCGGGTCGTGATCTGGGAGAACCGGGATCACGGCACCCGTTGGGTTCCGCACCCGGTGGACGCTGGGAAGGAAAGCCACCTGGGAGCGCGGGTGGCGGATCTCGACGCGGACGGTGACCTGGAGATCATCAGCATCGGGTGGGACGCCCCTCAGTACCTCCACCTTTGGCGCAACGACGCCATCCCGTAGGCCTTACACGAGCACCGTTCGGGCCTGCACCCCCAGCGCGGCCAGGGTCTCCTCGATCTCGTACCGGTAGTTAGGGTTCATCACCAGCACCGTGTCCACCTCCAGCGCCCCCAGCCGCGCCGGAGGCACGATCTCCTGACCCGTGCCCGCCACGTACTTCCCCTGCTTGCGGGGGTTTACGTCCACCGCGCAGCACACGCGCTCCCGACCCACGAGGTTCAGGAAGGTCACCCCCTTTGACCCCGCTCCCCAAAGCGCCACCCGACGCCCTTCCGCACCCCAACGCTCCAGGGTATCCCGCCAGTAGGCGATCTTCTCCCGGTAGCGCCCCGCAAAGGCGCGCACCAACGGGGCCAACCCCGCCCCCTCGCCTTCCAACCTGGCCCCACCCCCATTCCGCACCGCCTCCACCGAGAGGAACTGCCCTCCGTAGTGCGCGTACACCGTGCGCGGGGAAAACCCCGCGCGGCGCACCAACCCCTCGAGCGCCACCGGCGTGTAGTAGGCGCAGTGCTCGTAGATCAGGTCCCAGATGCCGAGGTCCTCGAGGGTAAACAGGGCGTTGGGCACCTCGATGTACACCACCGTGCCCGGCCTGGCCACGCGGCGCATCTCCGCGAGGAGGGCGTGCGGGTCGGGCACGTGCTCGAGCACGTGCCTGAGCACGATGAGGTCCGGCGTCGCGTCGATTCGGTCCGCGCTGAAGTACGCCGGGATCACCCGCACGCGGGGATCCTCCACGCCGGGACAGCTCGGGTCGATCCCGATCCCGCGGTTGTCCCCGAGCTCCACGAGCCGGCTGAGGAACTCCCCCTTGCCGCACCCGATCTCCAGCACGGTCTTCCCCCGGACCCCGTACCGCTCCACCAGGCCCCGGGCCAGCTCCTCGGCAAACCGGGCGAAGGTGGGGGAGAAATGCAAGGAGTTCTCGTAGGCCTCGTCGTACTCCAGCCGCGCGGAGTCAAAGGCCAGGTTGTAGATCATCCCGCAACGCCCGCAAAACCCCAGCACAAGGTCCCCCCGCGCGGCAGCACGCGCGGCCTCGGCCGTAGGCCACTGCACGTTGGCGTACACGGGCACATCCCGCGCCTCAAAAAAGACCTCGAGCGCGCCAGCACGGCAGGCCGGACAAGGCGCCGTCATGCGGGCACCCCCACCCGCACGAGCTCGGGCTCGAGCCCCAACCGTGCGAGCTCAGCCTGAATCTCCTCGGTGTAGATCGGGTTCATCACGATGACTACGTCGGGCCGGTAGGCCTCGAGAAAGGCGGGGCTCACCACCTCGTGCCCGCTGCCGGGCATGTACATGCCTTGCTTGTAGGGGTTGATGTCCACCACGTACCCCACCTCCTCCCCTAGCCCCAGCGTGGTGAGGAAGGCCACGCCCTTCGAACCGCCTCCCCACAGCACGACGCGCTTCCCCGCCGCACGCCAAGCCGCAAAGCGTTCCCGCCAAACATCCATCGCTTCTTGCACCCGCGTCTCGAAGACGGCGACCATCCGCTCGAGCCGCTTGGGGGACTCCTCCCCGGAAAAGCGCTCGCCGTTCGTGCCGACGCGGCCCACCAAGATCAGGTACTGGTCGCCGTAGTCGCGGTAGAGCTCGAGCAGCTCGAACCCCGCCTCGCGGAAAAGCCGCCCCAAGGAGCCCAGGCTGAAGTACGAGCAGTGCTCGTAGTACACGTCCCAAAACGCGTTTTCCTCGAGGACACGCGCCACGTCGGGCACCTCGAAACAGACCAGCACGTCGCGGCGGTTCCCGATCCCTTCGCGCACGAGCTGGATGAAGTCCTGCACCGGCTGGATGTGCTCGAGGGTGTGCCGGCAGATCACCGCGTCGGCCTCGCGCGTGAGGTCCACGTGGTTCTCGTAAAAGTCCTGTACGGACAGGATGCGCTCCCGGGCGGAGGCCGGGAGCCGCTCGGGGATGAGGCTCGGGTCGATCCCGATCCCGCGGTTGTCCCCCAGCTCGACGAGCAGGCTGAGGAACTCCCCCTTGCCGCACCCGATCTCCAGCACGGTCTTCCCCCGGATCCCGTACCGCTCCACCAGGCCCCGGGCCAGCTCCTCGGCAAACCGGGTGAAGGTGGGGGAGAACCCTTGGGTCTCCTCGTACCGCGTGGAGTACTCGTGCAAGCTCGGGTCGAAGGCGTTGTTCTGGATAAACCCGCAGTTCGAGCAGAAGCCCAGCTCGAGCCGACCGCGGGGGTACCGAAGAGCCTCGTCGCGGCTCGGCATGAGCAGCACGCTATGCACCGGTACGGCATCCACGGTGTAGAAGGCGCGGGGGTTTGGGGCCCCACACGCGTAGCAATACGGTTCCACCATACGCCTCCTAGGCGAGCACAGGACTCGGAATGGGGATGATGAACTGCCCGCCGCGCACCCGGTACGCTTCCTGCTGCTTGAGGATCTCGTCCTTGAAGTTCCACGCAAGCAGGAGGGTGTAGTCGGGCATCTCCTCCAACAGCTTTTCCGGCGCGTAGATCGGCTGGTGCGTTCCCGGCATGCGCCGGCCCTGCTTGTGCACGTTCCGGTCCACCACGAACTCCACGAGGTCCGTGCCGAGCCCCGCGTAGTTGAGGAGTACCGCGCCTTTCGCGGCCGCGCCGTAAGCCGCGATGCGCCGCCCCGCCTTCTTCAAGGCGCACACCAGCTCGAGGAGCTCCTGCTTCACCGTGCGGACCCGTTCAGCAAACCCCGCGTAGTACTCGAGCTGATCCATGCCGAGCATGGCCTCCGTCCTCAGGTACTGGGCCACCACGCCGCTCGGCGCGGGGTGCTTCCCGACATAAAGCCGCAGGGAGCCGCCGTGAATGGCGAGGGGCTCGAGGTGGTTGAGGGACAGGCCGTGCGTGCGGAACAGATGATCCAAAGCGGAAACCGAGAAGTAGCACAAATGCTCGTGATAGATCGTGTCAAACTCCCCACGCTCCACCAGGTCGCGCACGTACGGCACCTCGATCACCGCGACGCCGTCGTCCTTGAGGAGGGTGCGGATACCGTCCACGAACCCTCCGAGATCCGGCACGTGCGCGAGCACGTTGTTGGCGAGGACCACGTCGGCCTGCATGCCCTGCGCACGCAGTTCCTCGGCCAGTTCCCTTCCGAAAAACGCGCGCAGCGTGGGGATGCCTTTGGCCTCGGCCGCTGCGGCCGGACCCTCCGCCGGGTCGATCCCCAGTACCGGAATGCCGGCTTTGTGAAAGTACTGGAGGAGGTACCCGTCGTTGCTCGCGAGCTCCACAACCAGGCTTTCCGGACCGAGCTCGCGGGACTGGATCAGGTGCTCCGCGTTCTTGCGGGCGTGCTCCAGCAGCGTGTCCGAGAAGGAGGAGTAGTACGGGTAGTCCTGGCAGAAGAGCTCCTCCGGCGAGACGGTCTCCCGGAGCTGCACCAACCCGCAGGCCGGGCAGAACGCCACGGTCAGCGGGTAAAACGCCTCCGCGTCCACCGGATCCTCGGGCTTCAACAACCCGTCCGCGAGAGGCATCTCCCCTAAGGAAAGAAAGGGCGTGGGGTCCGCCGCACCGCAAGCGCGGCAGGTCGTCTCGATCCGCATCATGGTTTGACCTCCTTCACTTCCGGGCTTTTCACACGCCAGCGCAAATCCGCATCCAGCAGCCCGGCACGCTGCAGCTCGAGCACCCGCTTGATGCGCAAAAACCGCGCGCTGGTGAAGACCTCGAGGGTGAGGCGGTTGGCCTGGTACGCGTCGCGCAGCTGCGCGACCCCCTCGGCCACCGTCCATTGCGGCCGGTACTCGGGCAGGACGCGCTGGATCTTGCTGCAATCCACCCGGTAGTTCCGCTTGTCGGGCCCGGCCCCTTCAGCGAAGCGCACGCGGCTTCCCGGGACAGCCTGTTGCACGATCTCGGCCACCTCCCGGATCTGGTAGTTCTCCTCGGTTCGCCCCACGTTAAAGGCCTCGTTGTGCACCCGCTCCCGGGGCGCGTGCAGCACCGCGAGAAAGGCTCGGGCGATGTCCTCGACGTGCACGAGGGGACGCCAGGGCGTCCCGTCGCTTTTGATCAGGACCTCCCCGGTGGTGACCGCGTACCCTACGAGGTTGTTCACCACGAGGTCTCCCCGAAGCCGCGGGGAGGCCCCGTAGGCCGTGGCGTTCCGGAGGTAGGTGGGGCTGAAGGTCTCGTCCGCGAGGCGGGCGAGGGCCTGCTCGGCCAGGATCTTGGAGTGCCCGTAAGGCGTGACCGGCCGGAACGGGGCCTCTTCGGTCAAAAACCCGTCGTCCGACGCGCCGTACAGGCTGCACGAGGAGGAGTACAAAAAGCGCGGCACCCCTGCCTGTTTCGCGCAGCGCGCGAGGTGCGCCGTCGCCTCGTAGTTCACCTGGTAGGTGCACTCCGGCCTGAGGTCGCCCAAAGGATCGTTGGAGAGGGCCGCCAGGTGAATGACCGCGTCGAACCCCTCGAGGTGCTCCGGGGTAACGTCGCGCACATCCAGACGCAGCGCGGGCACCTCCGGCGGCTCCTCCCCCAGCGTGCACCCCTCGAAGTAGTACGCGTCCAGCCCCACCACCTCGTGCCCGGCCGCTTGCAGCATCGGAACGAGCACGCTGCCGATATACCCGTGGTGCCCGGTTACCAGGACCCGCATGCCCCGCTCACTCCCAGACCCGCCACGGGGGATTGCCGCTCTCCCAGTACTTCTCGAGCAGCACCTTGTCCCTTAGGGTGTCCATGCACTGCCAGAACCCCTCGTGCCGGTAGGCCATCAGCTCCCCGTCCGCCGCGAGGCGCTCCAGGGGCTCTTTCTCCCACAGGGTGTCGTCCCCCTCGATGTACTCGAAGACGCCGGGCTCGAGGACGAACATTCCGCCGTTGATCCAGCCGGAGTCGATGGGTTTCTCGGTGAACTCGGTCACGTGCCCTTCCTCGATCTTGAGCTGTCCGAACCGGGGCGGGGGGTGTACCGCGACGATGGTGGCGAGCTTGCCGTGGGAGCGGTGAAAATCCAGCAGGCGGCGCAGATCCACGGTGGAGACCCCGTCGCCCCAAGCGAGCATGAAGGTCTGGCCTCCCAGGTGCGGCGCGAGGCGCTTGATGCGGCCACCGGTGTTGGTGTATAGGCCGGTCTCGATCAGCTCCACCGTCCAGTCCACGGCCTCTCCCCCGTGCGCGTGCACCCGTCCCTTGCCCAGCTCGACCGTTAAGTCTCCGTTCAAGGCGCAGTAGTCGGCCATCCACTTCTTGATGTAATCCCCTTTGTACCCCAGTGCGATGACGAACTCCTTGAACCCGAAGTGGGCGTAGTAGCGCATGATGTGCCACAGGATCGGTTTCCCCCCGATCTCGACCATGGGCTTGGGCCGAACCACGGTCTCTTCGGAAAGTCGTGAACCGAACCCTCCGGCTAGAATCGCTACCTTCACTGAAGACTCACCTTCCTCTCGCTATGGGATTAAGGCTAACCAGCGCCCCGTGACCTTCCCGTTACCCCGCAGCACGGCCAGCAGCATGGCGTCCTGTGCGCATCGTGATCCCCCAAACCGCCCAAGGCACCGCCAAGCAACGCAGGAGTAACGCGTATCACCAGGTCCACTGACCCCGCAGCACCTGCCATCCCGCCCGGGTCGCGGCCCACACGTCCGCTATGAAATGCAGCGCCGCGACCCTGAGATCCAACCCCAGCGCCGCCCGGCGCTGGTAGTACAGTCGGTTTAACAGCGCGTGGCTGCCCAGCAGCACCACCCCCCACCACCCGACCTCAACCCCCATCCCCCCCAGCGCAGCGCCACCCAGCAGCGCGTACGGCAACGCCAAGGTTCGCGCCACCGCCCGCACCTCGAGCCACGCCCGGTACCGCCATCCCAGCACGAACACGTTCCGCACCCACCGGGCCTGTTTGCGCACGTACACGCTCAAGCGCTCGGGGTACTCGCTCGGCATATACGCGCCCGGCACGAACACGATGCGTTTCCCCGCGCGGAGGAGCTCCTTGGCCAGGGTATAGTCCGTGCCTGAAGGGGCCGGCGTCATGAACCCTCCCGCGGCCTCGAGGGCCTCGCGGGTCACGGCGGCGTTGCGCCCCAACAACCCCGCCACCGGCCCTGTCGTCTCCGGCAGGGTCATCCGCTCCACCGCCCATTGCAACTGCACGAAAGGATGCTGGAGTTGCGCGTCCAAGGGACGGGAGGGCCCGGTCGCCGCCGGGGCCTCGC
Source organism: Marinithermus hydrothermalis DSM 14884 (assembly GCF_000195335.1). Lineage (NCBI taxonomy): Bacteria > Thermotogati > Deinococcota > Deinococci > Thermales > Thermaceae > Marinithermus > Marinithermus hydrothermalis. The sequence continues at coordinate 712,496 of NC_015387.1, read as the reverse complement.
CGCGAAGGAGAGGTTCGAGAACCGCGCCCACTACGGCGTCCGAAAGACGGCAGTCGATGTCGGTCAGGTAGAGGATGCTTCCCGTGGCTCGGGCGTAGCAGCGGGCGAGCGCGCGTTGCTTCCCCTCCCCCGCGTGCTGCTCGAGTACCGTGACCCCCTCGCCTTCCAGGGCCTTGGCCACCGCGTAGCTCCCGTCGGGGCCGCCCGCGCACAGGATCAGCTCCTTTTCGGGGTACGCCAGCGATCGGTAGGCAGCGAGGAAGTAGGGGATGTGGGCGCGCGCGTCCCAGGCGGGAACCAGAAAACTTACGCGGGGCCAGTGCGCGCGCGGCGTAAGCGCAGGCGGCTGGGGAGAGGCCTTTGGGACCGCCCGGGCGATCCGGTACGCGTGCGCGAGCCACAACCCCACGAGCGCCGCGAGGAACACCCCGTTCACCGGAAATCCACCTCCTGCACGCAGACTCGAGCCCAAGGCTCAGCCTTAACCCAGTGGTATAAGTGCACTCCCTTCGCCCCCACGATCCGCACCTCCTCCGGGGTCTCCACGAGCACGGCCGCACGCCGCCCCACCCTCGTAGGGAGCCGCACCGTCCGGGTCGTGGCCTGGGGCAATCGCGCCCCGCTGGGCAGCAGTTCGGCGAGAAAGCGCAGGGCCTTGTCGTTCCACCCGGTCACGGGCGTGAGGTCCCGGTAGTCCGCCCGCCCCCCGGGGCTGAATCCCTCCGCGGTGCGGAACGCCCCGCTGGGGAGTTGGCGCTGCAAGAACCACTCGAGCGCCCCGTTGGGCAGGGGGCGCCCCATCAAGCGAAACGCGCGCAGGATATCCGCCGCTCCCGCCACCCAGCGGGGACCAACGCCCCCTCCGCGGGTGTACAGGAGCTGCGGCCACCCCCCCGCGCGGTGGGTGCGCTCGAGGAAACCGAGCGCCGCGCGGGCCGCCACCCGGTAGCGTTCCTCCCCGAAGACCTGTGCGGCCTCGAGCAAGGGGGGTACGCACCGCGCGTTGTAGTACGGGAAGAAGCGGCCGTCCCCGCGCCCGGGCCGGGGCGCGTACTGATGGATCGCACCTTTGAGGGGCCCGCGCGGCACCTGGTAGCCCAGCACGTCCTCAAGCGCAGCCCGCGCGTACCCCAGCCACACCTCCTCCCCGCTCACCACGGCGAAGCGCAGGAAGGCCTGGGCGAGGGTCGCGAGCTTGTTCGGCACGCGCCCGTACACCCCCGGCCGGTCGTTGAACCCCTGGCGGTTCGGGTCCCACAACCGCCGGACCAGCCCCTCCAGGTTCCTGCGGGCGCAGGCGAGGGCCGCGTCCGGATCCTTCAGGTACCGCAGCGCGCCGAGCAGGCCCAGCGTCGCCGCGGCTTCGTGCGGGGTCCCCATCGTGCCCGGGTTCAGCTCGAAGCAAGAAGAGCGGTACGTGCCGTCCGGCCGCTGGCCCTGCATCAAGTCGGTGGCGGCGCGCTGCAACCGCTGCCTCCAGCAGGGATCCCCGGTCTTCTCGTAGAGCACGCGGTACCCCTCGAGCAACCCCTCGTAACGCCAGTCCAGGCCCGGCCCGGTGTACCGGTAGCGGTTCTGCCACCAGTGCGCGACCGGCCCCGCGTACCCTCCCGGCTGGCGCACGGTCTCGAGCCACACCGCGAGGTTCGCGACCGCTTGCGCCACGGATGCGGTTTGTGCCGTCGCGGCGATCATGCCGGCCTCCGGATCGACAAACGGTAGTACGCCAGGGTCGGGCGGGTCGCGGCGAACGCCCGGCGTACGCGGTGCCAGGCCCAGTCGCCTATGGACGGCCACCCCAACAGGGAGGCGAGGTGCATGGCGCCACCCCACGCGCGTGCACGCCACGTGTACACGTACAGGGCAGCTTCCTCCACCCACCCCCGCCCCGTCCCGGCCGGGGGCGCGGCCACTCCCCTGAACGCCAGGGCGTACACCCGCCGCGCGCCCACGAGCGGCTCGTCACCCCCTCCCAGCAGCGCCACCCCCCACCCCTCCCCGCCCTCCCCGGACAGCTCGGCCCGCAGCTCGGCCTCCGCGACCAGCGCCTCGGAAGGCAGCGTCATCCGGAGGCCCGCCACCCCGGCGTGGTACGCATCGGCAAACACCCGGTCCAGGAGGTAGGACCACGCCAGCTCGTGGGCCCCGACCGGCTCGGGGATCGGCAACGGCACTACCCGAACCTCGAGCTTCACCCCAGCACCTCCCGGTACACGGCCTCGAGCCGCGCTCCGATCGCCGGCCACGCGTAGCGCTGCTCGACGCGGGCGCGCCCCCGGCACCCCATCTCCACGGCGCGCGCGCGGTCCGCGAGGAGTTCCTCGAGGGCGCGCGCCAGGGCGGGAACGTCCCCGGGCGGCACCAGGTACCCATCGCTCCCGTGCGCGACGACGGTGCGCACTCCGGGCAGCGCGGAAGCGATGACCGGCGTGCCGCACGCCAGCGACTCCAGCAGCACGAGCCCGAAGGACTCCACCCCGATCGAGGGCAGCACCGTGACGTCGGCGGCGCTGTAGATCGGGGGCAGGTCCTGTGGGGCGCGCGGACCGAGGAAACGCACGCGGGACGCCACCCCGAGCCTCCGGGCCTGGTCCTCGTACACCCGCCGGAGCGGACCATCCCCCACCACAAGAAGCACCTTTCGCTCGAGGGCAAGCCGGGCGAACGCCTCGAGGAGCCCCTCGAAGTTCTTGAAGCGGTGCGCGGCATCCAACGCACCGACGAAGAGCACCACCCGATCCTCGGGGGAAAGGCCGAGCGCAGCCCGGGCTTGGGTTGGGTCCACGGGACGAAACAAGTGGGTGTCCACGCCGTTGGGTAGCTCGCGCAGGTGCGAAGCCCCCCGCAGGCGCGGGTGGACGTGGAAGAGGTGGTCCAGGGAGACGGCGAGCACGCGGGCGGCTGCACGCAGCACGAACCCCTCGATCGTCCGGTTGTACACTCCGAACGCCAGTCGCTTGAAGGGGCTGGGGTCCTCGAGGCGGTTGTGGTAGGTGACCACCAGCGGCACCCGGCCGCGCGCGGCCCGCCACGCGGTCATCTCGGCCCCGAAGATGTAGGGGTAGTGCAGGTGGATGAGGTCAAACCCCTCCAGGCGCGTCAGGAGGCTGGGCGTCAAGGGCGCGTTACCCAAGCGGAAGGCGACCGCGAGGCGCTCGACGCTAAACGGTGCCGCGAGCGCACCGTTCGGCGAGGTCTGGGCGGTGAAGACCGTGACCTCGTGGCCGCGCTCCGCGAGGACGCGGGCGTTGTGGTAGGCCACGTTGCCCGTCCCCGCCCAGTACGGGGGGAAGGTGGCCGTGACGTGCGCGATCCTCACGCGCGCACCCCCCGAAGCATGGCGCGCGCCCAGCGGTAGAGCGGGCGCGTCAGGCGGTCCAACCAGCGGGCCAGCCCCGGGGAGCGCACCAACTGATCAAAAGGCAGGGCGATCAGGGCCTCGTGGAGCAGGACCGGGTCCGAAACCCGCCGGCTTCGCTGAATCACGCGGCGCTTCGCGCGTAGCGCGGCCCGGTGCCGCCAAAGCCAGGCGTACCCTCGCAGCCGCGCCTCGAGGTAGCGCGGTCCGCGGAGGAAGGCGAAAGCCCACACGGCCGCTTCCGTGAGGAGCAAGGCGGGCAGCATGCGCCACAAGGTGCGGGCCTCTAAGAGCTTGAAGAGCGTTACTAACCGGTTGCGCTCGAGGTAGTAGAACTTCTGCGGGGTCATGCCGAGGGTGTACGCGTGCGTGGCGACCGCGTCCGCCGCGCACAACACCTCAAAGCCCAAAAGCCGCGCTCGGAGAGAAAGGTCGGTGTCCTCCAGGTACATGAAGTACGCCGCGTCGAACCCGCTCAGGGCCTCGAAGACCTCCCGGGAGGCGATGAAGGCCGCGCCAGAGATCAGGGGAACCGCGTGCAGGCCGCGGTAGCGCTGCGGGGGGTCCCCCAGGCCGCGGCAGGTGGTGATGCCGGTGTAGTGCATCTGGTTGCCGCAGGCGTTCACGGTGCCGTCAGGGTTGAGCAGCTTAGGGGTGATGAGGGCCCGGGGGTGCGTCTGGGCCGCACGGAGCAGCACCTCGAGCGCGCCCGGGTGCAACCGCACGTCAGGGTTCATCACCAGCACGAACCGGCCCTGCGCGTGCTGGAAGCCCAGGTTGTTCCCTCCCGCGTATCCGGTGTTGGTGGGGCTCGGAACCACCCGTACCTCCGGGTAGTGGGCTTGCACCCAATCGGCCGTTCCATCGCCGGGACAGTTATCCACCAGCACCACCTCGAGCGAGGGTACGCCCTGCGCGTACAGGGCCGGCAGGCTGTGCTCGAGGTGCTCTCGGCTTCGGTATGAAACGATGACAACGCTGAGGTACGGCCGCAACGTGCTAACGCCTCCTTTACCAGCGTGGAGTCACGGGGTGTCTTCCCGCCGTAAGGCCATCGCGTCGCGGATCTCTTCCTGGATCCGTCGGATCATGTGCTGAATGCTGTGGAGCATCACCCCAGCAACGCCTAGGAGCAGGCCGCCCGTGAGCGCCAGGGTGGTTAGGATCGCCGTGCCCATGAGGAGCTCCCCGGTGGCTTGCATGTGGAGCGCGACGCGAATTCCGAGCAGCACCCCGATCACGCCGAGGAAGAGGCCAGGTAGGGAGAAGAAGAGAAGGGGGCGTCGGCGAGCCACGAGGCTGAGGATCGCGTCGAGGATCTGTAGGCCCTGCACGACGGGGTTGCGTTTGCTTCCGTCCGCGTAGGAGACGCTGATCGGGACCTCCTTGACTTTGAGGCCCGCCTGGCTGAACAAAAACTGCATCTCCGACTCCACGGAAAGCCCGCTGCTGCGGAAACGAAGGGTGCGCACGGCCTTGGGGGAGAAGGCGCGGTACCCGCTTTGGCTGTCGCTGATCTTGACGCCGCTCGTTAGGTTGGTCACGGCGGTCAGGGTGTGCTGCCCGAGCTGCCGCCATCCGGGGATCGGGCTGCGCTTTTCGAGGAAGCGCGAACCCACGACCACGTCCGCCTCCTGGGCAAGGATCGGCCGGACCAGCTCGGGAATCTCCGCCGGTTCGTGCTGAGCGTCGCCATCCAGGCACACCACCGCGTCCGGCTTGAGTTGGAGCGCGGCCTTGAATCCCGCGTTCAAGGCCGCAGCCTTTCCCTGATTTTTTTCCAAGCGCACCACGCGCGCTCCGGAAACCTCGGCGAGTTCAGCGGTCCGATCGGTGGAGCCGTCGTCCACCACGATCACGTGGGAGGCGTACCCCCGCGTCTTGATGACCACGCTGGCGATGAAGCGTTCCTCGTTATATGCGGGGATCACCGCGACGACGTTGGCCTTCTCGCCGGAACGCCCTGAATCGATACGCATTTTCTGGGGAACCCGCGCCGTGCTTCGGCTGACTTCCATTCCGCCCACCCCTCCGTTCGCTCGGGCGAACCCAGCTATCGCCGTACGCTAACGCTACCGAACGGCGCGTGAACCCCCCGTTATTCGGTTTGGTGGGCGCCTGAGCTACCCTCCTCTCCTCCGTTACCCTCCCCCCGGAGCAGCTATCGATCCAGAAACGTACGCGTAACGGGGGCGTTAACAGCCCACGCCCCCGGCCTGAACAGCGCGGATTACAGGAGTTCTCGCAGCTCTGGATCGTCCTTAATAGACTTTAGGACCTTCTTGATCTTTTGCACCTGGTCCTTGCGAACGACGAGGGTGATCTTACCATCCCGCACGATCACCACGTTCTCCAACCCGATCGTGACGATGAGTTCGTCCTCACGCGTCGCGTAAACGAACGCACCTTCCGTATCCAACCCGATGTGCCGGGCCAGGCGCGTGCCGGGGTGTTCCCCCTGCAGCAACCGCTCCAAAGCCGTCCAGTCCCCCAGGTCATCCCAACCGAACCGGGCGGGGATCACGTAGGCCGCGCGGGTATGCTCCATCACCGCGTAATCCACGCTCTTCCTGGGCAGCGTGGGGTACGCGTCCTGGCCGAGGCGCTCCAGGGGTTCCAAGATCTCCGGGGCGTGCGCCCGAAACTCTTGCAGAATCACCCCCGCTCGGAAGATGAAGATCCCGCTGTTCCAAGCGTACCGCCCGGTCTCCAGGTAGGCTCGAGCCGTTTCGGGATCGGGCTTTTCCGTGAAGCGCGCCACCCGGTAAGCAGCGAACCCCTGGTAGCTGCCCACGGGCTCCCCTCGCTCGATGTACCCGTACCCCGTGGCGGGATGGGTCGGCTCGACGCCTAGGGTAACGATCCCGTCCCGTCGAGTAGCGAGGCGCACCCCCGCTTGAAGCGTACGGTGGAAGGCCGCGACGTCCCCGATCCAGTGATCCGCGGGGAAGAAGGCCAGTACCGCATCCTCTCCCCAGCGCCGGGCGACCTCGAGGGCAGCCCAAGCCACGGCCGGGGCCGTGTCGCGCCCTTCCGGTTCGACCAGGAGGTTCGCAGTGGGCAGGTGCGGTAGGTGCTCGTGAATGCCTTCTCGCAGGTCCTCCGAGGTCACGACCCAAAGCCCGTCCCATCCCCCCGCCAGCGGCAGTAAGCGCTCCGCGGTCGCCTCGAGGAGGCTTTGCCCACCCGGAAGGATCCGCAGAAACTGCTTGGGTCGATCCCGGCGCGAGAGCGGCCAGAAGCGCTCGCCGCGGCCGCCCGCGAGGATGATGGGCACGAAGCGGTTCTTCATGACTGAATTATACGCTCCTCGTGGGGCGCGCCGCTCACGTACGCACCAGGCTGAGGAACTCTTCCCGCGTCTTGGCGTTCTCCCGAAATACCCCTAGCATGGCGCTCGTCGTGGTTGCGGAGTGCTGCTTCTCCACCCCGCGCATCATCATGCACAGGTGCACCCCCTCCACCACCACGCCGACTCCCTGAGGCTTGAGGACTGCCTCAATGGCCTGCGCGATCTGGAGGGCGAGGCGTTCCTGCACCTGGAGGCGTCGGGCGTACATCTCGGTGATGCGAGCGAACTTGGATAGCCCCAGGATCTTCCCGTTCGGGATGTACCCCACGTGCACCTTTCCGTAAAAGGGCAGGAGGTGGTGCTCGCACAAGGAGTAGAACTCGATGCCCTTAACCACCACCATCTCCGAACCTTCCGCGGCGAAGACCGCGCCGTTGACGACCTCCTCGAGGGTCTGCCGGTACCCGCGGGTGAGGTAGGCCCAAGCCTTCGCGACGCGTTCCGGGGTTCGCTCAAGCCCCTCCCGCTCCGGGTCCTCACCGATTAGCTCGATCCATTCCCGCGCCAGCACGCGCAAGCGCTCCAAGTCCATCTCGGTCTCGAAGGAAAGCCCGGTATCCTCAAGCTCGATCCGCTTACGCTCCATACCTTCTCCTTATCCGGTCAGAGGTTCCAACCCCCCGCGACCTCGAGCACCTGCCCTGTGAGGTACCCGGAGGCCTCATCCACGAAGAACAGCACCGCGCGCGCCACCTCGTCCAGCGCCGCTACGCGCCCCATGGGGATCTCCTCCACAGGCTGGGTCACCGAGTTCTCCGCTACCCCCGGGGCGACCACGTTCGCGGTAACGCCACGGCCCGCAAGGCGTTTGGCCAGGGCCTTGGTGTAGAGGATCACCCCGGTCTTCGCGATCACGTACGGCGTGATGTGCGTGCGCCCCAACAGGTTGTGCGCCCCGGCGTACCCGATATTCACGATTCGGCCCCACCCGGCCCCAATCAGATGGGGCAGCGCGGCCTGGGTCACGTAGAAGGTGGCGTTGAGGTTGGAGTCGAGCATCTCGTGCCACTCCTCCACCGTCGTAGCCTCGATCGGCTTGTACAGGTAGTTGCCCACGTTGTTGACCAGAACGTGCAGCCCTCCCAAAGCCCGCACGCTCTCCTCCACCAGGCCGCGGGCCGCTTCGGGGCGGGTGATGTCGGCAGCCAGCGCGACGGCTCGCACCCCGTACCCTTCCGCCTCCCGCCGCACCGCCTCGGCTGCCTCGCGGCTGCTGCGGTAATGCACCACGACGTCGTACCCCGCTCGCGCGAGGGCGAGGAGGACCGCCCGCCCGATGCCCTTCGCGGAGCCCGTAACCAACGCGACTTTACCCATCTCGTTCCTCCAGGTAGCGCTCGATGAGAACGCGGGTGTAGCGGTTCAAGGGGTAGTCCAACGCCGACTCCGGCACGACCCAGGCCCACTCGGCGATCTCCTCGTTCGGCCGCACCGCCTCGCGGTCCGTTTCCGCGAAGTAGTTCAGCAAAATGAAGTGCGCGCTCCGGTAGAAGGCCGGGTCGTTCACCGCCTCCTGCACCAAGGCCCAGCGGATGCGGGTGAGCTCGAGCCCCACCTCCTCCCGCACCTCGCGGCGCAGAGCGGCCTCGAGCGATTCGCCCCAACGCACCTTACCGCCCGGCACCCCCCACGTCCCACGCCACTTGGTGGTACGCACCAGGAGGATCCGGCCGCTCGGGCCCTGTACGAGCGCGCCTACCGTAGGGATAGGGTAGCGTTCTTGAGCCGCCATATCCGCCATACGTACACCAGTCCAAGATAGCCCGCCTCCAACAGCACAAAGGTAAGGTACGCCCTAGGCTGATGCAACGCAAGGAAGACACCGGCTATAGCGAGCTGGGTGGTGAGGCCCAGGTTGGCGGCCAGGGTGAGGGTGGTGGGGCTCCACCAGAGCTGGGCGAGCGCGGCCCGCGCCATGGGCGGCGCGCCGCGCGATCCCCAAGCGAATGCCGCGCGCTCCAGGCGTTCGACCCAGGCATCCTGCGGAGCAAAAAGGAGGCGGTACGCCCTCTGCAAGCCGCGCAGCCAAGGGCCGCCACTTGCCTCCGCGAATGGCGGCCGAAAGGCCTCACCCCGGGCGGCGCGGTAGAGGCGCTCGAGGTTGTAGTCCCAGGAGAGGAGGAGGGTCAGGATCGCCAGCGCCCCCATGGCCTCCACCCAGGCGCCGGTCCGGGCCGCCAAAGCGGCGAACAGCGCGACGTTCACCGTGAAATCCCCGAGGGTGTCCAGGTAGCGTCCGAGCTCGCTGGTCCATCCCTTGGCGCGGGCGAGCTGGCCGTCGGCGTTGTCCAGTACGGTCTTGAGCTGGAGCAACAGGGCCGCCGGCACGTCCCCCGCCGGCCCGCGGGCCACGAGCCAGGCGGCGAGGAGGCCGATTCCGGTATGGATGAGGACTAGGGCTTCTGGTCGTACCCGGGTCGGCCAAAGCGCCAGCACGACGAGGTGCGCGAGGGGTCGGTAGATGAGGTGGTTCAACCACTCGGTGGCGGGACGGGGTTTGAGTGTGGCGCGATAGAGGGGGCGCATCTACGCTACCCAGTAGAGGGCGTACACCTTTCCGTGGAGGGGTTGGGCCCACAGGTATAGGGGCGTGCGCCCTCCGGGGAGGGGGGCTTTCCCCCGGAAGGGCAGGCCGGTCTCGCGCGCGACGGTCAGGGGGTGGTCTGCGGCGATGCCCCGCGCTTTGGGGAGGCGGGCGCGCATGCCTTTCCCACGCGCGCTGAACAAGACCCGGAGGGGCCGTCCCCCAGCGATGAGGGCGAGGGCCGGGCCGGGACCGTGTTCGGCCAGAGCGATGGCCGCGACCTCCTCCGAAACGCCGTAGCGTTCTGCGAGCTCGGGGATGAGGCGGGGCCGATACCCGTGCTGGGCCACGGCCTCCACGACCGCCCGGCTCGGGAGGAGCATCTCGGCCGCGCCCAAGTTACAGAGCGCCTCGAGGGCCTCCTCGAAGGCCGGACCTTCGAAGGCGTCGTGCAGGTCCGAGAGCAGCTCGTCATCGTGCTGGATCAGGTGGTGGATCACCTCGTGCGCAAGGGTGAAGCGTTGGCGTCTGGGGCTTTGCCCGGCGGCGATGAGGACGCGTTTTCCAACCGGGTCCAGCATCCCATCGGGCCCGCCGAGGTCCGTGTAGGCCAGGGTGTACCCGATGCCCCTGGCCATGCGCTGCGGGGTGAGCGGCCAGTGCGCCTCCCGAAAGGCTCGCGCTAAGGCGCGCACCCGGTCTCGGTACGTGTCGTGCACGCTTTTATTCTACGGCTACCCCTCCAGCACCCGCCGGAGGTGCAGGAAGATCTCGTACCAGTCCCGCTTGCTCTGGGGGCGCTTTCCGCGCAGCTCGATGCGGGAAAGGGTCTCCACCCACTCGGGCGTCAGGTCCGCGCCCAGCACGGGGTCCTCCACGAGCTCCGCGAGCCCTCGAGGCAGGGCCGCTTGGGTGCGCTCGCCGTAGAAGTCCACCGGAGCCAGGAGGTCGTGGACGCTGATGCCGTAGGCGCGGCTCAGGGTCTGCAGGGTCTCGAGGCTGGGGTTGGTGCGCCCCCGCTCGAGATCCGACAGGTACGGGATGGACAGGCCGGAGGCCTGACTGAGGTCCTTCAGCCGCCACCCCCGGTCCTTTCGAAGCTCGCGCAGGCGTTCCGCTAGGGTCATTGCTTCCTCCTTGTTTCGAGTGTACGCAAGAACGCTCTTATGGTCAACGCGTAACCACACGCTTAGGTATTGCCAAGCACATATGAATATGTTAATATCGTAATTGAAGGAGGAAAATAGACGATGAACGAACTACTGCGCATCGCGCACCGCCTCAAACACGGACGGGTCCACCCCAATGAGGCGCTCAACCTGTTCATCGAGGTGGATAACCGCGCAGGCCTCGAAGGCCTCCACGCCCTTGAAGAGGCCCTCGAAACGGCCCTTCACCGCCTGCAGCACCGCCCTCACCCCTCCACCCGGCTCCTGGCACGGTGGCTCGAGGCCCTCCGGGTTTACCGGAGCGCGGCCTACCCCTCGCCGAAAACCCCACCTCCCCTGAGCAAGGAGGTACGCCGTGTCGCTTACTGAAGCGATCAAACGCCTTGCCGCCCCCTTCCCTCCGGAAGAGGTGCAGTGGAAGGTCCAGGCCACCAGCAAGGACGGCACACGCGCCCTCGTGGTCCCCTATATCGACGCACGCGCCGTGATGGAGCGCCTGGACGAGGTCGTCGGGCCTGAGGGCTGGCAGGACAGCTACGAGGTGGACTACGCCCGCGGCCTGGCCAAGTGCCGCCTCGTGGTGCTTGGCGTCGCTAAGGAAGACGTAGGGGAGGCCGGGGAGGGTGGCAGCATCAAGGCCGCGGTCTCGGACGCCTTCAAGCGCGCCGCGGTCAAGTTCGGCATCGCGCGGTACCTGTACCGCACCCCACCGGTCTGGGTGGATTACGATCCCGAGCGCAAACGCCTCCTCGAAGAACCCAGCCTCGAGACCGGGGTAGAACCCGCCGGTGAGGTGGCCCTTCAGGCCCTGATCCGCGAGATCCGGAAACTGCCCGGCGGTGAGGCCGTCCTCCGTCACGCCCTCAAAGGCCGCACCCTCTCCGCGCTCAGTGCCTCAGAAAAGCGCCAGCTCTACCGCGAGCTGCGCCAGGCCTACCGCGATCTTCAGACCACCTCTTGAGAGCGTTATTGGGCCTCGAGCCCCCCCGTCCAGCGACCGGAGGGCACTCGGCGTCCGCCCGCCGCGCGCACCGCCTCCAGGTTGGGGTACACGTAGGCCCACGCCCCCACGCGCTCCCCCCGGACCTGCACCTCAACCCGAACGCGGAGGTACTCGGCACCCACATCCTCGAGTACGTCGAGGCGTTCGAGGGCACGCGCGAGGTCCCGGTAGTACTGCACCTCGCCGTACACCCGCCCCGCACCCCGCACGATCGCCGGGTACCCGTAGGGCAGGTCGTATAGAACGAATCCCTCCAATACGGCGGGTTCCGAAGCCACCCAACCGGCCTGCCGGGCTACGGGAAAGTTGCGCTCCCCCACCCGCAGTGTGCCGTAAACGAAAACCCCGACCGGCTCCATCACCGCCCCAACAATAGCACCACTACCGGATGCTCCCCTTCCGGCAAGGCCAGCAACCGGCTTACCTGCTCGTCATAAAAGGTTTCCGCAGGGTACGCGGCAAGCCCCAAGGCCGTCGCGGCCATCATGACCGCGCCCACCGCGTACCCCGCCTCGATCAACGCGTAGCGGTACCCCCTGAGGCCGTACACCGCCTCGCTTCGCTCCGGCACCGCGGTAAACACCACCAGAACGCTGGCCGCCTCCACGAGCTCCATACCGAGCAGCGCCTCCCGCCAGGCGCCCGCGTCAAACCCCAGCGCGGTCTGCTCGAGCTGGTGGTTCTTCACCGCGTAGTGGTACGTGCCCGCGAAGGTGTCCTGCAAGCGTTGCGCCGCCACGTACACCTCGAGCGGGTACGCCCCGCCCGCCGACGGGTACCCCCGTCCCTCCTTTCTCGCGGCCAGCGGGGACAAGACCTGCGAGAGGTCCGCAAGCGTCAGCGTCATCCCCGAGACCGGAGGGTCCGGCCGCACCCGGCGCAGCACCCGCCACACCGGCGCCCCCCCTTCTGAGCGAGGCGGCGGTAGGACGACCGTCTCAATGGGAGTGGCGTACACCTTGGCCGTGGGCAGCTTCCGGCGCGGCAACTCATCCCCCGGCCTGAGCCGCGTCGCACGGTAGAAGGCTTTACCGGCGTGCTCCCCCATTAGCCGCACCAATGCTGCGGCACCGCTCCCCCTAGGGGGCGTACCGCCACGCGCGCCATCAACCCAAGTCCTTCCGGTGCCTTTGCCCTCACAAGAAACCTGACCGGGCGCTTCACCTGCTCCGACATCTTGACTGACCCCCTTGATGCTCTAGCATACCGCACCCATCCCCTGCCTCCAGTACAGTAATGGGGATGCGACGGATCACGTACGATGAGCTGATCTACGAAACGCCGGTACAGGAGCCGGAGCGCACCAACGAAGACCTGCCACCCCCCCCGGCGTTTTACGGCCAAACCAAGGCCAAAGCTGCGCTCGAGCACGCCCTCAAGGCCGAAACCCACGCGTACCTGACCGGCCCCAGCGGCACGCAAAAGAAGGAAACCCTGCTCGCGTACCTGGGTCCCGTCGCGGCAACTCGACCCACCCCGCCGGACCTGCTGTACCTTCCGGTCAGCGAACGGGAGGTAATGGGGCTCGTCCTGCCCAACGGGGAAGGCCCCCGGTTCGTACGGGAGGTCGAAGCGTTCTTGTGCGAGGCGGAGCCCTTACAAACCCTATTCCGTGAGGCGGCCTTCCTCGAGGAGAAGCGCCGGATCGAAGGGCAGTACCGCGCGCGTCAGGAAGCCCTGCTCCTCGAACTGGAACAGGAAGCTGCGACCCACGGGTTCACGCTGCACCGCACCGAGGACGGCTTCCGTTTGGAAGGACAGGATGAGTCCGCGCTGCCTGAGCTCGAGGCCCGCCTCGAGGAGACGGTACTCGCGTACCTGGACCTCGCCAATCAGGCCGAACGCGCAGTGGACGAGCTGCGCCGACGGTGGGCCGAGCGGTACCTGGAGCCCAAGCGCCGCGCCCTCACTGCCCGTTACCCCGCGGCCGAGCGGTACCTGGACCACCTGTATGCCTTGATGGTGCGGGCCGTGGTGGAGGACCGCCTACCGGAGTCCTGGGAGGCTGTCAAACCCAACCTCCTCATCCACCACCGGCCGGGCGGCGGGGCACCGGTGGTGTTCGAACCGGTTCCGACGCTCTCGCGGCTCGTGGGACGCATCGAGCACACCGTCGAGGAGGGCGTGCTGACCACACACGCCGGCCTCATCCGGCCCGGGGCACTGCATCGGGCGAACGGCGGGTTTCTGGTCCTCGAAGCGGCCGAGGTGCTGAAACACCCGCACAGTTGGGATGCCTTGAAACGCGCCTTGAAGAACGGCCAGGTGGCGATCGAGGAACCCGGCGAGGAGGAACGGGTGCGGACGCTGGGCTTGGACCCGGAGCCGCTCCCGGTTCGGGTGCAGGTGTTCTTGGTGGGGCCGGTGCACGTCTTCGATCTGTTGGAGTCCTTAGACGAGGAGTTCCGGGAGTTGTTTCGCTTTCGGGTGGAGTTCGATCCGTACCTGGATGCTAACGAAGAGACCGTGCGGGCCGTGGCGGGCCTGCTCGCCGAGCGGGGGTTGAAGCCCTTCACCCTGGGAGCGGTAGCGCGGCTGGTGGACGAGGGCAAGCGCTGGGTGGAACGCATCGATAAGACGGATGCCCGCGTGAACGAGCTGCTGGCCCTGGCGCGCGAGGCAGCGGCCCTCGCCGACGGTACGGTGGACCGAGCGGCAGTGGAGGCTGCGATTCAGGCGCGCCATGCGCGGGTGGACCTCGCCGAACGGTTTTACTTCGACGGGCTGAAGCAAGGAACGTGGCTCATTGAGACCGAAGGGACTCGCGTGGGCCAGGTGAACGGCCTGGTGGTGATCGAAGGGTTTCACGGTGAGTACGGACGGCCGGTGCGCATCACCGCCCGCGCGGCCCCGGGGCGGGACGGGGTGGTGAGCATTGAGCGCGAAACCAACCTCTCCGGTCCGGTCTTTAACAAGGCGGTCCTGACGCTCGCCGGGTACCTCCGGGGCCAATACGCGGAGGTCGGCGCGATCTCCGCGACGATCAGCCTGGTCTTCGAGCAGCAGTACGATGAGATCGAGGGGGACTCCGCGGGGCTCGCGGAGCTGCTCGCAGTGCTCTCCGCGATCGGGCAGGTGCCCTTGCGTCAGGACCTCGCCGTCACCGGTGCGGTGGACCAGTACGGCCGGGTCCTTCCGGTGGGTAGCGTGGCCCGCAAGATCGAGGGGTTCTTTCACGCCTGCCGCGTGCAAGGGCTTTCAGGGCGACAAGGGGTGGTCTTCCCCAAGGCCAACGCCCAGAACCTGACCCTGGAGCGCGAGGTCCTCGAGGCCGTGCGTGAGGGGCGGTTCCACCTGTACGCGGTCGCGCACGTGGATGAGGCGATCGAGTTGTTGAGCGGGCTGCGCCCCACAGGGTACCGGGGGTTTCACGAGCAGGTGCGCGCCGTGCTCGAGCGGTTTCATGCCCTGGAGAACGGTTCGGAGGAGTCGCGCTCCTCTGATACGTAGGGGGCTGCATGCGCGTCACCAGTCCACAAAACCCCCGCATCAAGGCGCTCGCTCGGCTCAAGGAGCGCCGCCACCGCGAGCGGGAAGGGCGCTGCCTCGTGGAGGGGCCGCGCGAAGCGCAAAGGGCCGTCGCCGCCGGGGTGCCGGTGGAACTCGCGGTGGTTTGGCCGGAGGGGCTTGGGCCGGAGGAACGAACGCTGCTGGAGGGGCTGACCGCTCGAGGCGTGCCGGTCCTTGAGGTTGCCGAGGAGCCGATGCGGCGCGTCAGTTACCGGGAGAATCCCGGCGGGCTCGTGCTGGTCGCGCGTCCTTCCTTTCCGCGTTTGGAGGCACTCGACCCTCCACCCCACGCGCCTGTGTTGGTCGCGGTGAACCCGGAAAAGCCCGGGAACCTGGGGGCGATCCTGCGCTCCGCGGACGCGGCCGGGGCCGGGGCGGTGGTGGCCGTAGGCGGTGTGGACCTCATGAACCCGAACGTGATCCGCTCGAGCACCGGGGTCGTGTTCACCCTGCCCACGGCGGCGGCCTCCTCGGAGGCGGCGCTGGACTGGGTGCGGGCGCGTGGGCGGCGGCTGGTCGCGGCGAGCCCGCACGCCGAGACGAGCTACTGGGAGGTGGACCTCACGGGGGCGGTGGCCATCGCGGTGGGACCGGAGCACGCGGGGCTGCCCCCGGAGTGGCTCGAGGCCGCGGACGTGCGGGTGCGGATCCCGATGTGCGGGCGGGCGGACAGCCTGAACGTCTCGGTTTCGGCGGCGCTCTTGTTGTACGAGGCCTTGCGGCAACGATCCAAAACTTGAATTACTTATACTCATATCTTGTTCGCAGCTTCACAGAACCCCCTTGACAAAAGGGGGTTGCGGTTCAATAATGGCTCCTGGATTGACACTCATAATCACCGAGTGTCAAAAGGGGGTGAAGCACATGGCAGCGGAGGTTAAAGTGGTCCTGAAGCCCTTGGGCGACCGGGTCGTCGTCGAGCCCATCGAAGAAGAAGTCACCACCAAAGGCGGCATCGTGTTGCCGGACACCGCGAAGGAAAAACCCCAAAAGGGTAAGGTCATCGCGGTGGGTTCGGGCCGCCTTCTGGACAACGGCGAGCGCGTGCCCCTCGAGGTGAAGGAGGGCGACATCGTCGTCTTCGCGAAGTACGGCGGCACCGAGGTCGAGATCGAGGGCAACGAGTACGTCATTCTGTCCGAGCGTGACCTGCTCGCGGTCGTGCAGAAGTAAGGGAGGGAGATTATGGCGAAGATTCTGGTGTTTGACGAGGACGCCCGTCGTGCGCTCGAGCGCGGTGTGAACGCCGTGGCGAACGCGGTCAAGGTGACCCTGGGTCCCCGTGGCCGCAACGTGGTGCTGGAGAAGAAGTTCGGCTCGCCGACCATCACCAAGGACGGCGTGACCGTAGCCAAAGAGGTCGAGCTGGAGGATCACCTCGAGAACATCGGGGCCCAGCTCCTCAAGGAGGTGGCCTCCAAGACCAACGACGTCGCGGGTGACGGGACCACCACCGCCACCGTCCTGGCGCAGGCCATCGTGCGTGAAGGCCTGAAGAACGTCGCGGCGGGGGCCAACCCCCTCAGCCTGAAGCGGGGCATCGAGAAGGCCGTCGAGGCCGCCGTCGAGAAGATCCGCGAGCTCGCGATCCCGGTCGAGGACCGCAAGGCGATCGAGGAGGTCGCCACCATCTCCGCGAACGACCCTGACGTCGGCAAGCTGATCGCCGACGCGATGGAGAAGGTCGGCAAGGAAGGGATCATCACCGTCGAGGAGTCCAAGGGCCTCGAGACCGAGCTCGAGTTCGTCGAGGGGTACCAGTTCGACAAGGGCTACATCAGCCCCTACTTCATCAACAACCCCGACGCGATGGAGGCCTCCCTCGAGGAGCCCTACATCCTGATCCACGAGAAGAAGATCTCCAACATTCGTGACCTGCTGCCGATCCTCGAGCAGGTGGCCCAGACCAGCAAGCCCCTGTTCATCATCGCGGAAGACGTGGAGGGCGAGGCCCTCGCGACCCTGGTGGTGAACAAGCTGCGGGGCACCCTGAACGTGGCGGCCGTCAAGGCGCCCGGCTTTGGTGACCGCCGCAAGGAGATGCTCAAGGACATCGCGGCGGTGACCGGCGGCACCGTGATCAGCGAGGAGCTCGGCTTCAAGCTCGAGAACGTCACCCTCTCCATGCTGGGCCGCGCCGAGCGCGTCCGGGTGACCAAGGACGAGACCACCATCGTCGGCGGTAAGGGCAAGAAGGAGGACATCGACGCCCGCATCAACGCGATCAAGAAGGAGCTGGAGACCACCGACAGCGAGTACGCCAAGGAGAAGCTCCAGGAGCGGCTCGCGAAGCTCGCGGGCGGCGTGGCCGTGATCCGCGTGGGTGCGGCCACCGAGACCGAGCTCAAGGAGAAGAAGCACCGCTTCGAGGACGCCCTCAGCGCCACCCGCGCCGCGGTAGAGGAAGGCATCGTGCCCGGTGGTGGCGTGACCCTCCTGCGGGCCATCCCCGTGGTGGATGAGGTGATCCAGAAGCTCGAGGGCGACGAGGCGACCGGCGCGAAGATCGTGCGGCGTGCGCTCGAGGAGCCGGCCCGTCAGATCGCGGAGAACGCCGGGTACGAGGGCTCGGTCATCGTGAGCCAGGTGCTCGCGGAGACCAAGACCACCGCGTACGGCTTCAACGCCGCGACCGGCGAGTTCATGGACCTGATGGAGGCCGGCATCGTCGACCCGGCCAAGGTGACCCGGAGCGCCCTGCAGAACGCCGCTTCGATCGGCAGCATGGTGCTCACCACCGAGGCCGTGGTGGCGGAGAAGCCCGAGAAGAAGGAGGCGGCTCCGGCCGGCAGCACGCCGGACATGGACTTCTAAGTCCAAGCCGGAACCGCTAAACCCTCGACCCCCCGGAGGACCTCCGGGGGGTTGGCGTTATCAAGCACAAGAACGTACCCCGGCGCTCCCGTCACCGGGAGCCCGGCGCGGCTCGAGGCCGTCTAGAGCGATTCGCCCCAGGCTGCAAGCGCATCCAGCACGGGTTTTAATGCCCGCCCTCGTTCGGTGAGCTCGTACTCTACGCGGGGCGGCACCTCGGGGTACTGCGTCCGGGTCAGGAGATCCGCTCCTTCAAGTTCCTTAAGGCGCATCGAAAGGGTGCGTGGGGGCAAATGCGTCGAGGCCTGCAGCTCGCTGAAGCGTTTGGGGCCGTCCATCAAATCGCGTAGGATCACGAAGGTACCCCGCCGGCCAAGAATCTCCAGAGCGCGCTCAATCGGGCAATTCTCCTGTTGTTCCTTATCCATCATAACTTAATTATAGGCGATAAGATCCTTCACATGTTGTAGTCTTTCCGGGAAGCCCCTTGGATATAGAGCTCATGTTCTTGTTTTATATAAGCAAAACCAGAGGTGCAGCCTCACGCCAGCACAACCAGCCCCTACCGCTACCCTAAAGGTACGCGGAAGGCTTCCGAGAAGCCTCGCCAAGGGTTAGTCGCGCTTGACCGGCGCCACCAGGTAACGCCGCGCCCAACGATCGATCGCGTCAATCACCTCCTGGAGGGCCACCCCCGCCTCGGTGAGCGCGTAGCTGGTTCGGGGCGGCATCACGGAGTGCACCGTTTTCCGAACCACCCCCACCGCCTCCAACCGCTCGAGGCGCTGCGTGAGCGTGGCGGGGTTGCACCCTATGGCACGCGCGAGCTCGTTAAACCCCTTGGGCCCCTCCAAAAGGGCGCGCACGATGTGCAGGGTCCACTTCTCCTGCAGCAGGTTGATCGATTCGTAGACGGGGCAGAACCCCTGGTCGCTCATCATTAGCTTTACTATACCACATGACGCTTAACCAAACGAATCGCTTGACAACATAAATCGCTACACAATAATATGTGCTATGGATCTTGAAGTGCTCTCGGGCTTCAAGGTAACGGGAGGTGAAGGAGCATGAGCCAAAAGTGGAACATCGATCCTAGCCACACCAGCATCACCTTCGCGGTACGGCACATGGGCCTCGCGACCGTTCGGGGTCAGTTCAACGAGGTGTCCGGGCAGGTTGAACTGGACGACGCCAACCAGCCCGTCGCCATCGAGGCGCGCATCAAGGCCGCGAGCATCGACACCCGCGACGCGCAGCGCGACGCCCACCTCCGCTCGGCGGACTTCCTCGACGCCGACAACCACCCCGAGATTGTCTTCAAAAGCACCCAGATCGAGCCTTTAGGAAACCAGCGCTACCGCATCACCGGCGACCTCACGATCCGCGGCGTCACCCGCCCCGTCACCTTCGAAGCCACCCTCACCACCCCGGTCAAGGACCCGTGGGGCAACCTCCGCACGGCCGCCCACGCCGAAGGCACCCTGAACCGCAAGGACTGGGGCCTCACCTGGAACCAGGTCCTGGAGTTCGGCGCGCTGCTCGTGGGCGAGGAGGTCCGATTCGAGATCGACGTCGAAGCCGTCGCGCCCGTCGAGGCCCAAGCCCAGTAACGCTCCAAGGGAGGGCTGGGCTCCTGCGGTAAGGAGCCTGGCCCCACGCCCTCATATGGAACCCCGCATGCCCCCAAGCCCCCGTGGCCTACACCACATCACCGCCATCGCCGGTGACGCCCAGGAAAACCTGGACTTCTACGCCGGCGTCCTCGGCCTCCGGCTCGTCAAGCAAAGCGTGAACCAGGACGACCCCACCACCTACCACCTGTTCTACGCTGACGCCGAAGGACGCCCCGGCACCGACCTCACCTTCTTCCCCTGGCCCCACCTCCCCCCCAGCCGCGAAGGTGCCGGCACAAGCGTAGAGGTCGCGCTCGCCATCCCCCAAGGCAGCCTCACCTACTGGAGCGCGCGCCTCGAGCGCTACGGCGTCCCAACGGGCCGCCCCGAAACCCGCTTCGGCAAGACCGTCCTTCCCTTCAGCGACCCGCACGGCCTCGAGGTCGCCCTGGTGGAAACCACCCCCCGCCCCTTCACCCCCTGGGCGCACGCCGAGGTCCCCGAACCCTACCAGATCATGGGCCTGTACGGGGCCCGAATCTGGGTGCGGCGCCTGCCCCCCACGGCCACCTTCCTCACCCAAACGCTCGGCTTCACCCCCCTGGGCGAAGAAAACGGCTGGCACCGCTTCCGACTAGGGGAAAGCTACCTCGAGGTCCGCGAGGCGCCCCACGCCCCCCAAGGCCGGCTCGGGAAGGGCAGCGTCCACCACCTGGCCTGGCGCGTGGACGACGCGGCCCACGCCCTCGCACTCCGCGCGCGGCTCGAGGCTGCCGGGTGTCCTTCCACCCCCCTCATCGACCGCTTCTGGTTCCAATCCATCTACTTCCGGGAGCCGGGCGGCGTCCTCTTTGAGCTCGCGACCGACGGCCCCGGATTCACGGTGGACGAGCCCCTCGAGCACCTGGGCGAGCGGCTCGTCCTCCCCCCCTGGCTCGAGCCCCACCGCGCCGGGATCGAGGCCGCCCTCCCCCCGCTGAAGCCGCCCCGCCCCTCGTGAGGTGAGAAGATGCCGTTCCGCATGCCCGAAACCGCCCAGCTCAGCCAAGCCACGCTCCGCGTCCGGGACCTCGAGGCCCACCTCGCCTTCTGGCGCGACCTGCTGGGCCTCGAGCTAACCCAGGTACGCGGCGACCGCTACACCCTGGCCCCCAGCGGCGGGGCGTTCACCCTCGAGCTCGTCCACGCTCCCCAAGCCCCCCCACGCCCCCACCCCTCGGTGGGCCTGTACCACCTGGCCGTGTTGCTGCCCGGTCCCGAGGCCCTCGGGGCCCTTCTCCGCCGGCTCCTCGAGGCCCGCTACCCGCTGGAGGGCGTCGCGGACCACGGGGTCTCCGAGGCCTTGTACCTGCGCGACCCCGAGGGGAACGGGCTCGAGCTCTACCGTGACCGCCCCAAGTCCGCCTGGCCGTACCGAGACGGTGCGCTCGCCATGTTCACCCGCCCGCTCGACGTGGAGGGCCTTCTCGCTCAAGCCCCCCACGCCCGCCCCCTCCCTCCAGAGACCCGGCTAGGGCACGTGCATCTCCACGTGGCGGACCTCGAGGCGGCCGAAGCGTTCTACACACAGGCGTTGGGCCTCACGGTCACGCAGCGCACCTACCCCGGCGCGCGGTTCCTCGCGGCCGGCGATTACCACCATCACCTCGGCCTGAACACCTGGGCCCGGGGACGCCGCGCCCCGCCCGAAGCCACCGGCCTCGTCCGGTACGCCTGGCGCGTAACCCCACAGGCGCTTGAAGAGCTCAAGCACCACCTCGAGGCCCGGCGCGTCCCCTACCGGGAGGACGGAGCGGCGCTCGAGCTTGTGGACCCGGCGGGCGTGCGGGTCGCAGTCACCGGTGGTACGGCTCGTTCCGCTTGATCGTGTGCACCCGGTAGAGCTGCTCGAGGAAGATGAGCAGCGCGAGTTCATGCTGCAGGGTGAAGGGCGAAAGGGAGAGGAGCCAGTCGGCCTGGCGGCGCAGCGCCTCGGGGTGCCCCTCGGCCCCCCCGATCAGCACCGCGATGTTTTTGAGGCCCTGCCGCTCCCAGCGGTTCACCCGCTCCACAAACTCCAGAGTGGTCACCCGGTCGCCGCGTTCGTCCAGCACGATGCGGTAGCACCCTTGGCTCGCGGCGAGAAGCCGCGCGGCTTCCTGTTCCGGCGTGTCCTCGCGCAGGTGGCGAAGTTCGAACCGAGTATACCTCGTAATGCGCTTTACATACTCCGCCACCCCGCTTTTTGCATACGCCAGTTTCGGCTTTCCTATCGTTAAAACCAACCATCTCACCGCCGCCACCCCCGCATAACCCCTGTGGTTTATAATGACGGGGAAAGGGGCATCGATGCCAAGCGCGCGCACACCGATCGTACTCATCCTAACCATCGGGCTGCATCCGGCTGCCCCGCCCCCCGGTATCGCGTGACCGGGGGTCTTTGCTGGAGGTGTCGCATGATCAAAGACTCGTGGCTCTTCAAACCCTTCACCGACAAACCCATCGCGCTCATCAGTGAGGACGGCGAGTGGATCGGTTCCTTTAAGTGCGACCTCGAGCCGGAGACGCTCAAGCGCTTCTACCGGGACATGCTCGCCGCCCGGATCCTGGACGAGCGCCTGGTGATCCTCCTACGCACCGGAAAGACGAGCTTCGTCGCGCCGGGCGCCGGTCACGAGGCCGCCCAGGTCGGGATCGCGCACGCGGTCAAGCCCAAGTTCGACTGGCTCTTCCCCTATTACCGGGACATGGGCTTGATGCTCGCCCTGGGGATTCCCGCGGTGGAACTCTTCGCCCAGGCCATCGCTACCAAGGCCGACCCCAACAAGGGCCGGCAGATGCCGTTCCACCCCGGGTCCAAGGAGTTCAAGGTCTTTAACGTGGCCTCCCCCATCGCCTCGCACATCCCGCCTGCGGCCGGGGCGGCGATCAGCATGAAGCTCCGCAACACCGGAGAGGTCGCGGTCTGCACCTTCGGGGACGGCGCCACCAGCGAGGGTGACTGGCACGCGGGGATCAACTTCGCTTCCGTCCAGGGCGCGCCCGCTGTCTTCATCTGCGAGAACAACCGGTACGCGATCAGCGTGGGGTACGAGAAGCAGACCGCCTCGGAGAACATCGCCGTTAAAGCGCAGGCCTACGGCATGCCCGGTTACTACGTGGACGGCATGGACGTGCTCGCGAGCTACTACGTCGTGCGCGAGGCCGTGGAGCGCGCGCGCAGCGGGCACGGCCCCGCCCTGGTGGAACTCGTGGTGTACCGTTACGGCCCGCACTCCTCCGCGGACGACGACTCCCGCTACCGTCCGAAGGAAGAAGTGGAGTTGTGGAAGACGCAAAAAGACCCCATCGAGCGTTTCCGCCGCTTCCTGGAAAAACAGGGCCTTTGGACGGCCGAGTGGGAGGCCTCCCTGCGCGAAGAGATCACCGCCGAGCTGGCTAAAGCCGCGGAAGAAGCCGAAGCCGCCGGTGAGATCCCGGCCGAATGGATGTTCGACGACGTGTACGCCGAACCCCTCTGGCCCCAGAAAGAACAGCGCGCCCTCGTACTGGAGGAACTGAGCTAACCCAAGCCCCCCATCACCGGCCGGCACCCCTTTGCCGGCGGTTGGTTCCATGCCGCTTGTACCACGGAGGAACGTATGGCCACCCTGACGTTGGTGCAAACCATCGCACGTACGCTGGATGAAGAGATGAGCCGGGACGACCGCGTGGTCGTGCTGGGCGAGGACGTCGGCAAGCGCGGCGGGGTCTTCCTCGCCACCGAAGGGCTCTACCAGAAGTACGGTCCGGACCGCGTTATCGACACCCCCTTATCCGAAGCGGCCATCGTAGGGGCCGCGATCGGTATGGCCACGCACGGCCTACGGCCGGTTGCGGAGATCCAGTTCGCGGACTACATCTTCCCCGGGTTCGACCAGCTCGTCTCCCAAGCCGCCAAGCTCCGCTACCGTTCCGGCGGCCAGTTCACCGCTCCCATGGTGGTGCGCATGCCCTCGGGCGGCGGCGTCAAGGGCGGGCACCACCACTCGCAAAGCCCCGAGGCCCACTTCGTGCACACCGCGGGCCTCAAGGTCGTCGTGGTCTCCACCCCTTACGACGCCAAAGGCCTGCTGAAGACCGCGATCCGCGACGACGACCCGGTCGTCTTCATGGAACCCAAGCGACTCTACCGCGCGGTAAAGGAAGAGGTGCCCGACGAGGATTACACCATCCCCCTCGGCAAGGCCGCAATCCGCCGGGAAGGCACCGACCTCACCCTGATCTCCTACGGGGCCTCGATGCCCGAGGTGCAAAAAGCCGCCCAGGAGCTCGAGGGTGTGGGCATCTCCGCCGAGGTCATCGACCTAAGGAGCCTCATGCCCTGGGATAAGGAAACCGTGCTGAACTCGGTGAGCAAGACCGGCCGCGTGCTCGTCATCGCGGACGCGCCGCGCCACGCGAGCGTCGCGAGCGAGGTGGCCGCCACCATCGCGGAGGAGGTGCTGGACGAGCTCGAGGCCCCACCCGTGCGGGTGACGGGGTTCGACACGCCCTACCCGTACGCGCAGGACAAGCTGTACATGCCGACCGTGACCCGCATCCTAAACGCGGCCAAGAAGGTCCTGGACTACTAGCGAGGTGAACGATGCCGAAGGAAGTGCTGTTGCCGGAACTGGCCGAGTCCGTCGTCGAGGGCGAGATCCTGAAGTGGCTGGTCAACGAGGGGGATACGGTCCAGAAGGACCAGCCCCTCGTCGAGGTCATGACCGACAAGGTCACCGTCGAGCTGCCCAGCCCGTACGCGGGCGTGCTCGTGAAGCGCCTCGTGAACGAAGGGGACGTGGTGCCGGTCCACGCGCCGATCGCGTTGATCGAGGAGGCGGGCGCCGCGGCCCCGAGCGTGCAAGCCGAGGAGGAACGCTCGATCGTCGAGCCCGCCGCGTCCGCGAACGAGGCGGACGAGGGCGAGGAGTTGAGCCTGTTCAAGCCCGACAAGACCGAGGAGAAGGTCAAGAACCCCTTCGCCGGCGAACGCCCCGCCCGGGGCGGGGCCGCGGTGGCCGAAAAGCCTAAGGCGGGCACGAACAAGTACGGCCGCGTCCTCGCGGTGCCCGCGGCCCGCAAGCTCGCGCGCGAGCTCGGGATCGACATCGCCGAGGTGCCCGGCTCGGGCCCCGCAGGCCGCGTACGCGTGGAGGACGTCAAGGCCTACGCCGAAAGCCTCAAGGCCGCACCCCAGCCCGCCCCAGCCCAACCCGAACCCGCCGCCCCCCAGGCCCCCGCGGCTGGCTTCCCGCCCCCGGTCGCCTACAAGACCCCCAAAGGGTACGAGGACCTGGAGGAACGCGTCCCGCTTCGGGGCATGCGCCGCGCCATCGCGCAGCAGATGGTGGCCAGCCACCTGTACACGGTGCGCACCCTCACCGTGGACGAGGCCGACCTCACCGCGTTGGTCGAGCTGCGCGCGCGGCTCAAGCCCCAGGCCGAGGCCCAGGGCGTCAAGCTCAGCTACCTGCCCTTCATCTTCAAGGCCATCGCGCGCGCCCTCAAGAAGTACCCCGCCCTGAACTCGAGCCTCGACGAGGCCACGCAGGAGGTCGTGTACAAGAAGTACTACAACATCGGCATGGCCGTCGCGACCGAGGCGGGCCTCGTGGTTCCGGTGATCAAGGACGTGGACCGCAAGTCGGTCCTCGAGCTCGCCGCCGAGATCAACGACCTCGCCACCCGGGCCCGTGAGGGCCGGCTTACCCCCGAGGACATCACCGGGTCGACCTTCTCCGTCACGAACATCGGTTCGATCGGGGCGCTCTTCAGCTTCCCCATCATCAACGTGCCGGACGCCGCGATCATGGGGGTCCACTCGATCGTGGACCGGCCGGTGGTGCGGGACGGCCAGATCGTGGTGGGCAAGATGATGTACCTCTCGCTCTCCTTCGACCACCGCCTGATCGACGGCGCCGAAGCCGCGATGTTCACCAAAGAGGTCATCCGGCTCCTGGAGAATCCCGACCTGCTCCTGCTGGAGGCGATCTAGCCCCCCACCCTAAGCGCCCCAGGCCCGGGCCTGGGGCGCTTCCCGAATCAGCAGGTATCCTGGAGGAGGTATGTACGACGTTATCGTTATCGGAACCGGTCCCGGCGGGTATCACGCGGCGATTCGTGCCGCCCAGCTCGGGAAAAAGGTACTGGCGATCGAAGCCGATGCCGTTGGCGGGGTGTGCCTCAACGTGGGGTGCATCCCCACCAAAGCCCTGTTGCACGCGGCCGAGGAGGTCGAGAACGCCCGGAAAGCGGCCGAGTTCGGCCTCGAGTTCGGCGAGCCCAAGGTAGACCTCAACAAGCTCGGCAGCTGGCGGGACGGGATCGTCAAACGGCTTACCGGCGGGGTACAAACCCTCTTCAAGGCCAACAAGGTCGAGCTCAAGCGGGGATTCGCCCGGTTCGTCGGCCCTAAGAAGCTCGAGGTGAACGGCGAGGTGGTGGAGGGCAGGAGCATCATCATCGCCACCGGCTCCGAGCCCGCCACCCTGCCTGGGTTCGAGCCCGACGAGCAAGGCATCCTGACCTCCACCGGCGCGCTCAAGATCGAGGAAGGCGTGCCCAAGCGGTTCCTCGCGATCGGGGCGGGCGCGATCGGGCTTGAGTTCGCCTCGATCATGAACCGGTTCGGGGCTGAGGTCACCGTGGTGGAGTTCATGCCGCAGATCCTGCCCGGCTCGGACGCCGAGGTCGCCAACCTGCTCGCGCGGATCCTGGGCAAGCAAGGCATCACGATCAAGACCCAAACCAAGGCCGTCGGGTACGAGAAAAAGAAGGACGGGTACCACGTCACGCTGGAGCACGTGGAGACCGGGGCGCAGGAAGAGATCGTGGTGGACAAGATCCTCGTCGCCGTGGGGCGCCGCCCCCGCACCCAGGGGCTGGGCCTCGAGGCCGCCGGGGTTGAAGTGGACGCGAAAGGGTTCATCAAGGTGAACGACCGGATGGAGACGAGCGTTCCCGGCGTGTACGCGATCGGCGATGTGGCGCGGCCGCCCTTGCTCGCGCACAAGGCCATGAAGGAAGGGCTGGTCGCGGCGGAGAACGCCGCGGGCGGCAACGCGGTCTTCGACTACCAGATTCCCGGCGTGGTCTATACCAGCCCGGAGTGGGCCGCGGTCGGCATGACCGAGGAGGAGGCTCGCGAGAAGGGGATCAACGTCAAGGTCGGGAAGTTCCCCCTCACCGCTTCGGGACGCGCGATGACGCTCGGGGCGACCGAGGGCGTGATCAAGCTCGTAGGGGATGCGGACACGGACCTCCTGTTGGGCGTGCACATCGTCGCGCCGGAAGCCTCGGACCTCATCGCCGAGGCCGCGCTCGCGCTCGAGATGGCCGCGACCGTAACGGACCTGGCCCTCACCGTGCACGCGCACCCCACGCTCGCCGAGAGCGTGATGGAGGCCGCGGAGCACTTCCACAAGCAAGCCATCCATATCGCGAACCGTTAATCCCTGGAACGGCCCCGCCCCCCGGCCTTGCCGGGGGGCGGTTTGGGTTTAGTAAACCTGCTCGCGCTGACCGTAACTGAAGAGGGAGACCGACTGTACCTCGTCCAGACCGGTGGTGGGGAAAAAGGGCGGGGCGGTACCGCTGCGCATGCGTTGGTCGTAGGTGAAGCTCCGGCCGTACCCCGTCCGGTTCCGCCCCGTGCGGGCGTCGAAGGTGCCGAACGCTCCGTAGTAGTACTCGATCACCCCGCCCAGCAACCGGACCTCGCCCCGGGAAGGGATCCAGTCGTAGTTGTCCACCTGAACCGTTCCCCGAGCGCTCATCAGCACCCCGTGGATCGTGAGGTCCCGGAGCGAGGTGGGGGTGCCGGTCCCCAAAAGGACATCACCGTTCTGGCTGTACACGCCCAGCACGTTCACCGCATCCAGGTTGTTGCACTCCGCGGGCACCACGCTGCCGTTAGGACGGCGGGTTGGGGTACCGGTACACGGGGGATCCTCGTACTTCAAGTCCCCGGTAATGCGCACGTCCCCCTCCGCCGCGACCGTGATCTGCGCGAACCGCGCCAACGCTGGGCCGGCCGTGGCCGGATCGCTGAGGTCCGTGCGGCTCGGCCCGTGCAAGCTGCGCACCTGCCCGCCGACGAAGATCACCCCGTTAAACACGACCTGGGCACCGTTGCGCGTCACGGGAGCCCAAACGTAGGTCTTCCCCTTGCGTACCCGCTGGTAAAGCCGTCCATCCTCCGCGTAGCGGTACTCCTCCACCCGCGTTCGACGGCAGCGGGCGTTCAAGCACACCTCAGCGCGAATGTACTGGTACCGCACCCCGCCTTCCTCTACCGCAGCAAGGTATAAATCCCGCAAGCTCCCCCCCGAAGTACAGGCCGTCCTCCTGCGCCGCGCTGCGCTGGGAGAAGTTGTTCTGCGGGAGGGGAATGAAGCTCGCCCCCCAGTCCACCCCCGCGGCGAACTCCGGTGCGTGCGTGCCGTACCAGTTCGTGACCGAAGGCCGGCTCGCGTCGGGACGCATCGCTCCGCGACGGATAAAGCCCGCACCGTAAAAATACGCCCCGTAACGCACCTTACCGCTACACCCGGCATAGCCCGGCCACGTGCACCCCGCGCTCGTTACCTCACCACCGAACCAGGGGGTGCGGTAAAAACGAAATTGCTGGTTGGTGTGTACCGGCCCGTCAAAAAGCGTACGGCTCGTGAACCAAACGCCGGTCCCGTTCGGCAGGGCGTGCACGTTAGTGAAGAGCGCGTACCGGGCGAAACTCGAGCGCCCCAACACGAAACGGTACTCGCCCTGGAGCACCACGTTACGGCGGTACGGCCCGATCCGCGCCTCGGCCACCATGACGAAGGGCAGCGCGTAGGTCTGGCTCACGCCCTCACCGCCCCCAGTACGGGGGTTGCCCTCCACGAGCCGGCCATCCGGAAGCCGCACCGCGCCCGGCAAGGGTTGGCCGCACGCGGTCGGCGTGAAGTGCACCCGCAGGCTAACCTGCGCCCGCGTACCGTCCGGCGCGGGATTCAACCCGCACACCAGCGCGTCCACCGCCGTTTGCAATCGGTTCGCGACCTGTTTCAGATCCTGCGCCACGCTCACCGGGTCCGGGGTGTCCGTGCCACTCCCATAACTCCAGGGGCGGGCAGTATCTGCGGTCACCCGCACGATCTCCTCGAGACGGTCCCGCACCGGCCCCGCCAGGATGCTGCCGCCGGCGTTGGCCGCGCCTCGAGCGAGCATCAGGGTCTCCACGATGGCCTGGTCATCCCCACTATGGCGGATCTCCGCCACCGTGCGCGTGAACATCAGCGTCGCGATACCCGCGATCACCACCATGGTGGCCAGCGCGAGGACCAAGGCAACCCCTGCTTGCCTTCGTCTCACTTGCACGACAACACCTCCCTCACCCGGTACGTGCTGTTGCTGGCCAGCTCAACCTGCCCCACATACTCCCGTTCGATAATCCGCCCTCGCGAGGGGGCCTCCGCCCCCAAGCGAATCTGCAAACGCCGCAGCGTATACGTGCCACCCGGACCATCAAACTCGATCGCGGGGGTGCCTGTCGCGTCGTACCCGATGGGGTTCACCACGTCCCGCCCGTTCGGCGCACGGTACACGTACTCGATGCGGAAACGGCTGAGGTCGAAGGCTAAAGGCCGTTCCACTCCGCCCCGCTGCTCCCATAACGTGCGGGTGCTCGGGTCGTAACGGAACCCTAGCGTCACCACGCGGAACACCAAGGTGTTCGGGGTGTAGTCGATCGTGTTGCCGCACCCCGCGTGCACGATGTGCCAGCGGTTCGGACCGCCTCCCACCGGGTTCACGTTGGTCACTGGGAGGAGGACCGCCTGCCCGTTCGCGTTCACCATCAGCACGGTATCCCCCCGCCGAATCCCCAGGTCGAGCGTGCTCGCCACCAAGGAAACCACCTTCACCTCAGCAGCCCGCTTGAAGCTGTTGTTGCTCCCGGAGTCGTGCGGCAACACAGGGTACCCCGCACCGCCGTCCATCAAGGCGAAGGAGATGCTCTCCGCACCGGAAGGATAGGGTTGGTTCGTGATCCCCCCAAAGACCGCGCTGCGCAGGTCCTGTGTGAAGACCTCCATGACCCGACGCAGCTTCGCCTGGAGGCTCGTCACGGCCTCCTGGTCGCTCTGGAAGCGGAGGGCTTGCACCACCGCGCCGTACGCCGCGGCCATCAGGGTCGCTAGGATCCCCAGGGCAATGAGCAGTTCGGTTAGGGTAAAGCCTCGACGTGCGCGCATGCCACCTCCCTAGTTGATGCCGGGTAACGGCGGGGCGCTTCCCGCCGCGCTCGGGCTCACGCCCAGGGTCGCTACCTCCGTGCAGTGCTCCTCCTCCGGCCCCCGCCAGCATACGCGAACCCGGTACTGCGTCAGGTCCAGGCCCAGCTGCGCGGCCCAAGCTGGCGTTCCCTCGCTCACAACCTCCGCCCGGAAGCGGTCGGGGTTCGCCTGGGCTACATCCTTCGGCAGGTCTGGGAACGCTGCACGGAGCGTCCCGTACTCCCACGCGCGCACGGTTCGGTTCACCTCAGGCAGCACCATCCGATCCCCCCCCACCACCCGACGGCCCAGGTAGTTCACGAGCTGCACCGCCGCGGTCCGGCTCCCAGAAACCGCGTTGTGGCGCAACGAACTCACCGCAGACACCGTGAAGGCGGCGAGGATCACCCCCAAAATACTCATCGCGACGAGCACCTCGAGCAGGGTCAGTCCACGACGGTTCACGGCACCACCTCCGCCTTGACCTCCCCGATCAAGGAAACGGTGAAGCGGTACGTGCGTCCCCCCGCCCGCACCGTAAAGGGATTCGGGAAGCTCGCCGCAAGGTTGACCCGCCCGGGCGGCGTGAAGACCGCCAAGCGTCCCTCCGGAAGGTTCGTCGTCACCCCATCCGGCAGCTCAAAGCGACGCAGCACCCGCCCGTCCGCTTCGGCCCGGACCTCGAGCACCCTCCCGACGCGCACCAGTTCCAACCTCGCGCCGCGGCTCGCCGCGGCGGTCGCGCCTTGCCAGAATAGTTGCTGTACAGAAGAGACGGCGGCGCGCTGCTCCTGCCCCCGCAGCATCCGCCAGCCTTCGAAGGCCGCGATACTCAGGGCAACCCCCAGTATCGTGGCCACGATCAGGAACTCGATTAGAGTAAAACCCTGCTGCTTTAGGTTCCGCATCGTTACCCCAATAACCGTATACCCTCACGTCCCAGCATACCCGCCCACCCGGCCAACCCGTAACCCCCAAATGAGGGGGCCTCGAGGTACCCCCCCATTTAGGGGTACCCAATGACCTTCGAATGGAAAAGAATCAACCTATATTGAGAGGGATGAAGGTCCTCCGCGGGGTCACGTTCCTCGAGCTGCTCATCGTCCTCGCGATACTCGGCGTGGTGTTGGTCCTGGGCGCCGCGAACCTGCGCCCCGACCGTTTCGCCGTGAACCAGGCCGCTCGAGGCCTGGCGGCACAGGTCACCCGCGCGCGCCTCGAGGCCATCCGGCAGAACTGCCCGGTCGGCGTGTTCATTCTCACCGCGGGTGCCGGGGGGTACGCGGTGCGCGGAGGGGTGTGGGACGAGGACCAGGATCAGTGCGTGGACACGGTCTTCCAAACGGTGCGTTTCGGGGAGGGGCAGCTTGCCTCCGTGCGCCTCGACACCGCGGCGAGCACCCTGGGGCACTTCCCCATCTTCTTTGACCCGCGGGGGGTGCCGATCGGCCTCGTGAACGGCACCGTCGTGCTCACGAACACCGGTGGGGACTACAACAAACGCGTCGTGATCAGTCCGCAAGGGAGGGCGCGCATTCAATGAGATCCCATGGGCTCACGCTGCTGGAGGTCCTGATCGCCATTGCCATCATCGGGGTGGCGTTCGGGGTGCTGGTCCTCTCGCAGGCCTTGAACTACCGGGTCTCGGCCCGTGCCCGCGCGCTGAGTGAGTTGAAGGCCGAGGCCACCCGGATTCTGGAGGAGCGGGCTGGGGCCGTTCTGGACGATTTCCTTACATACTACGACACCTGCTTGAGCGGAACGGAGCCCCTGTGCCACGGGGACGGGTGGCGCATTCAAAGCGAAAAGAGCCGAGGGATTGCCGGAGAGGGGTTGGTCCGGATTACCGCCTGGGCTACGGACCCTCAAGGGGGAAGCCTCTACCTGGTCACCCGCGTCTCCTGCTACGACACCTTCGCCTCGCGCACCGCGGTGGTGCGGGAGGACCCGACCGCCCTACAGCCGTGCCCGCCTGTTACCCCTTAGGAGGTCTGGAGTGCGTCGCGCACACGGTCTCACCCTTATCGAGCTGCTGGTTGCCCTAGCCATCTTCACCGTGGTGCTCGGTGTCGCCGTGACCTTCTTCGCACAGCACGCTCAGGACACGGCGCGCGTCCAGGAGAAGAACGAACTCCAGGACCGCGTGCGCCTGGTGATGCAGCTGATCACGCAAGACCTGAGCCTGGCCGGCTCGAGCCGCTACGTGCGGGACGGTGCCGTGCGGTACGACACGCGGTACTGGGTGCCTTGCGCGCCGGACACGCCGTGCCTTCGCGGCGTGAACGACCCTAACGGTAAGGACACCTTCGAGGTCCGGTACCACACCAGCCTGCGCCCCCCGGGAAAGGAATGCCGCGTCGTGGGGTACAACTTCGACGGCGATACCCTGCGCCGGGCGGACGTGCCGTGCAGCACCACGAACACCCTGCCGCCCCCGGCGAGCGCGTACATGCCCCTCGCCGACGGTATCGTCGCCCTCGAGATCCGCTACGTTTGTGAGGACGGGCACGAGGAGGACACCCCGCAAGGATGCGCGGAGTTCGTGCGTGCAGCGCTGGTGCGGGTCACGGGCCAGTCAGCGCAGGGGCGCTACACCTTTACCCTTGAGGAGCGCACCCCCATCCGGAATCTGAAGACCGACCAGGTCCTGTAGGAGGCGGGTATGAAGCAGCAAGGCATCGCGTTGGTGGTCACGCTCATGATCCTGGTGGTCGTGGGGGTGCTGGTGTTCGGTGCCAGCTTCACCGCCATGGTCGAGCAGTGGGTGACCCGCAACGACCGCACGGCCACCGTGGCGTTCTACGTCGCGGAGGCCGGGTTGCAGGAGGCCAAGACGCGCCTCTTTCAAAGCTACCGGTACGCGCTGGTCCGGGCCGTCGGTTCGGGGAACAGCTTGCCCTCGCGCAGCGAGTGCAGCAACCCCCTGGCGGCGGGCATTGACTGGAACCGGGACGGCGTGATCGAGGACACCGCGACGTACAGCGAGAAGCTGCCCTTCACGTACACCGCCACCCTGCCCCTCGGGGAGGCTCAGGGCCGGTACACGGTCACCATCGACACGGACCCCACCCGGCCGCGGTTTATGGTGGTGCGTTCGGTGGGGGTGTTCGCGGGCGCGCGCTCGACGGTGCAGGCCACGGTCGAGCTGTCCAACACCGGCCCCTGGAACTACGCGATCTTCAGCGGGGCGGGGGCCGCGAACCAGCACCTGAACGGCGGAGCGACGATCCGTGGCGGGCTGTACGTGGTGGGTGACCCGAACGCCCCGGAGAAGGTGGTGATCGATGCTCGTGGGGACTTCAGCATGAAGAACGGGTACGACCTGACCGGCCCCGGCTACGGCGGCGTGCACACCCGGGTGAACCCAGAGATGCGTCGGCTGGACAACCTCTGCGCCACACTACGCGTCCAGTACGGACGGGTCGAGGTCGGTGGGAGTGCGCAGTACGGCGAGCCGACGAACCGGCTCCTCGGGGCGTACGTGGGCGACGAGGAGGCGGACATCTTCGGGAGCGCCGCGGGGGTGTGCACGAACACCAAGGGCGTGTGCGCCGACGACCGCGGCGTCTTCGACCTGGACCCGAACCTCGCCCCGAGATTTCCGACCTTCGACGGCACGCGGTGCAGCACGGACCGGAACCTCACCTGGCGGCAGTGCATCCAAAAGGAAGCGGAAGCCCAAGGGCTACGGATCATGCCAGGAAATCTGCGGTACCCCGGTGGAGCGTTGCTCAACGACCCGGGAGGGTGCGCGACCTTCCTAAGTCAAAGCGCAACGGCCGGTGCGATCGTGCTGGATCAGGACCCCGTGGACTGCACCTACAGCCTCAGCGGGTATAACCCCGCGGGCGGGTTCCGTTACGACCCCACCCGAAACCCGCCGCGTCTCGAGGTCTACGGCACGCTCGAGATCGTGGGCCTCGACCTGAAGCTCGTCGGGCGCGGACGCACGATCGAGTACCGCGCCTACAGCTTCGCCCAGCGCGGGAAAAACGCCGCGATCGTCGTGGAGCGCGACCCCATCAGCGGCGCGGGCGGGTCTATCCTCATCGGTGACAGCAGCGCGAACGTGAGCCTGCTTCCGGATACGACGTACGCTACCTTCCCCAACCAGGTCCTGGCCCTTTTGGCCGAGCGCGAGGTGCACCAGATCCGGAAAACCCAACCCAGCCACGTGATGGCCGTGATCTACGCAGGCCAGCGCTTCCGCACGCAAAAGGATAACGTGACCTACGGAACGATCGTCACCAACGAGTTCTGCACCACGAGCGCCGGTGGGAACAACTGTAACGCCGGGCAAAAAGCGGAGGTGGTGTACATCCCCACCCTCCAAAACCTTCCGGCCGCCGCGCGCTACCCGGAAAGCACCTTGGCCGCCTCCTTCCAGATCACCTCCTACGAGCGCCGCTAACGCGCCCCCGCCCGGCCAGCGTGTCCGGCGGGGTAGCCGCCTAACAGGCGGCTGCGGTAGGGTATGAAAGCGCGGAGGGCATGATGCAAGAATTCACATGGCGCGTTGGGGGACCACAAGGCAGCGGAGTGGAAACCGCCGCGGCGCTCTTCGCCCGCGCCGCCGGTAAGGGCGGCTGGTGGGCCTTTGGCCGCCGCGAGTACCACTCCAACATCATGGGCCGCCACAGCTACCTGGACGTGCGCCTCGCCGCGAAACCCCTGGGATCCTTCGTGGACGGGGTGCACCTTTTGGTTGCGCTGGACGCCGAAACCATCGTGCGGCACCTGGGCGAGGTCCGCCAGGGGGGCGTGCTGCTGTACGACCCCAAGCACGAGGCCACCCCCCTCACCCGGCTCCCCATGCTCGACAAGCGCCTCAAGGCCGCGATCGCCGAACGTCTCGGGAAAGACGCCCCCACCATCGCGGACGTCCTCGAGGCGCACCGCGCCTCGGGCGTCACGCTCGTCCCGTACGGGTTCGAGGCCCTCGCGGACGAGATCGGCGGCGAGCTGGGGCTGCCGAGCCTCAAGGCGCGGCGCACGCTGAACACGATCGCGGTCGCTGCGAGCCTGGCGCTGCTCCGGTACCCGAAGGACCTCCTGGTCGCGGCCCTCGAGGACCAGTTCGCGGGTAAACCGAGCGTTTTCGAGCTCAACAAGGCCGTAGTGGAGGGAGTCTACCAACGCAATGGGCACGCCGTGCCCTTTGGCCTCGAGCCGATCGGGGATAGCGGCGGCCGCCTCTACGTGAACGGGAACCAGGCCACCGCCCTCGGCAAGATCGCGGGCGGCCTGGCCTTCCAGACCTACTACCCGATCTCCCCCGCGACCGACGAGTCGGTTTTCCTCGAGGCTCACGCGCACTTCGACGGGGGGGAGGTCACGGTCGTGCAGACCGAGGACGAGATCGCCGCGGTCACGATGGCGATCGGCGCGGCCATGACCGGCGCCCGCGCGGCCACCGCGACGAGCGGGCCGGGCGCGAGCCTGATGGTGGAGGGCTTAGGGTATGCGGGAATCGCCGAGGTGCCCCTCGTCCTCACGCTCTACCAGCGCGGCAGTCCTTCCACCGGCCTGCCCACCCGCACCGAGCAGGGCGACCTGCGCTTCGCGCTGTTCGCGGGGCACGGCGAGTACCCCAAACTCGTGCTCGCCTCGGGCGACGTGAACGACTGCTTCTACGACGCGGTGCGCGCCCTGAACTGGGCCGAGGAGTACCAGACGGTGGTGGTGCACCTCATCGACAAGTACCTCGCGAGCACCACCGTGACCCTCCCGCCCTTCGACCTCGAGGCGGTCCGGATCTCGCGCGGCAAGCGGTACGCGCCCGATCCCGAACGGGGAAACCAGGAGACGCCCCGCTACCGCTTTGCCGAGGACGGCGTCTCCCCCTTCATCCCCTTGGGCACGCCAGGCGGCCTGCACTGGATCACCTCGGACGAGCACGACGAGTACGGGCATATCACCGAGGACCCGGTGCTGCGCGAGCGCATGATGGAAAAACGCATGAAGAAGCTCGAGACCGCCGCGCGCACCATCCCCACGCACGAGAAGTTCCAGGTGTTCGGCGAGGAAGCGGGGGTCGTGGTCGTGGGGTGGGGCTCGGTCAAGGGCGCGGCCCTCGAGGCCCTCGAACGGCTGGGCGGCTTCCAGTACGTCCAGGTGAAGCTCCTCTGGCCCTTCCCCACCGAGCTCGAGGCCGTGCTCGCGGGCAAGACGGTCGTCACGATGGAGCACAACTACTCGGGGCAGTTCGCGGACTTGTTGCGCCAGGAGACCGGGGTGCGGGCCGCGCACCGCGTGGTCAAGTACAACGGCCGGCCTATCTCCGCCACCGAGGCCACCGAGGCGATCCAGGCCGTACTCAAGGGCGAGGTCCAATCGGAGCGCATCGTCTTGAGGCGCGGCGTGTGAGGAGGATGGCGGCATGATCGAGCTGAAGCTTTCGGACTACAAGGCTGAGATCCACTCCGACTGGTGCCCGGGGTGCGGGGATTACGGGATCCTGAACGCGCTGCAGATGGCGCTGTCTGAGATGAAGGCGGACCCCACCAACACCGTGGTCTTCTCCGGGATCGGGTGCGCCGCGAAGACCCCGCACTATATGCAGACCTACGGGGTGCACACCCTGCACGGGCGCGTCCTGCCGATCGCGACCGGCGCGAAGCTCGCCAACCCCGACCTCACCGTGGTCGCGGTGGGCGGCGACGGGGACGGACTCGGGATCGGCGCGGGGCACTTCGTGGGGTCCGGCCGGCGCAACGTGGACCTGCTGTACCTCATCTACGATAACGAGGTGTACGGCCTGACCAAAGGCCAGGCCTCCCCCACCCTCGCCTTGGGCGAGCAGCCCAAGAGCCTGCCGCACCCGAACGCCCAAGGGCGGATCAACCCCCTGATGCTCGCCCTTTCCGCCGGGTACACCTTCATCGCGCGGGCCTACGCCTACGACGTCAAGCACCTCAAGGCCCTGATCAAGGCGGGGATCGAGCACAAGGGCCTCGCGGTGATCGACGTGCTCCAGCCCTGCCCCACCTACAACAACCTGCACACCAAGGAGTGGTTCGGGCCGCGGGTGTACAAGCTCGAGGAGGAAGGGTACGACCCCAACGTGCCCGCGGATGCCTCGGAGGAGGAACGCGCGGCGCGGATCGCGGCCTTCGCCGCAAAAGCCGCCGAGTGGGGCGAACGCATCCCGATCGGGATCTTCTGGCAGGAGGAGGTCTCCACCTTCCAGGAGCGCATCGCGGCGCACCAGCCGGACTACTTCGCCGCCCCGCCCGCCAAGCGGCGGATCATGCGCGAGGACGGCCGGCCCGTAGCCAACCTGGAAGCGATCTTCGCTGAACTCGCGCTCTAGACTCTGTGAGCCTCATCCTGGCACGCGGCCGGGCCGAGGGGCGTAGACTAGAGGCATGGAGTTTCGCGTCGAGGACCTGGGCCTCGTCCCGTACGCCGAAGCCTGGGAGTACCAAAAGCAGGTGCACCGGAGGGTGGTCTCGGGCGAGCTCGAGCCCACCCTTCTCCTGCTCGAGCACCCGCGCGTGATCACCCTGGGCCGTAAAGCTACGGGGGAAAACCTCTTATTCCCCGAGGCGTGGTACCGCGAAAACGGGTTTGATCTCTTCCGAGTGGAGCGCGGCGGGGACGTCACCTACCACGGGCCGGGGCAGCTCGTGGGGTACCCGATCTTCCCGGTCGGGCGGCGGGTGCGGGACCTGCTCCGCAAGATCGAGGCTGCGATCATGCGGGTGGCTGCGGGGTACGGGATCGAGACCTACCCCACGCCGGGGTACGCCGGGGTTTGGGTGGGCAACGAGAAGCTCTGCGCGATCGGCGTCGCGGTGAAGGAAGGCGTCTCGTTCCACGGGTTCGCGCTCAACGTGAACACGCGCCTCGCGGACTTCTCGGTGATCATCCCGTGCGGCCTGGCGGACAAGGGCGTGACCAGCCTTGAGAAGCTGCTCGGACGGCCGCTCGACATGCAGGAGGTTAAAGCGCGCGTCGTGGAGGCGTTCCGCGAGGTGTTTCGCGAGGGCATCGAACCCCAGGCGGAGGTCACATGGACAAGATGATCGAGCTTAAGGTGGTCCAGCTCGAGGACCCCGAAACCCACGAGATCAAACGCATCAAGGTAGTGCCGGGCGGCGTGGCGCAGGCGCGACCCGAACCCGTGGATCGGAACAAGCCCTCCTGGTTACGGGCCACCCTACCCACCGGCCCGGCGTACACGGACCTAAAGGAGATGGTGCAGCGCCTCCGGCTGCACACCGTGTGCCAGTCGGCGCGCTGCCCTAACATCGGGGAGTGCTGGGGGCACGGCACCCTCACGATCATGATCCTGGGCGGGGTGTGCACCCGCGCCTGCAAGTTCTGCGCGGTGGACACCGGAAACCCCCAGGGTTGGGTAGACCCCAAGGAACCCGAGCACGTCGCCGAGGCGATCGAGGCCCTCAACCAGCGGTACGGGATCCGGTACGTGGTCCTCACCAGCGTGGACCGGGACGACCTGCCCGACGGGGGCGCGGCGCACTTCGGCGCGGTGGTGCGCCAGCTCAAGGCCCGCACCCCTGAGGTGAAGGTGGAGACGCTCACCCCGGACTTCCAAGGGGACCGAGCGGCCGTCGAGACGGTGATCGCGAGCGGCGTGGACGTGTTCGCGCACAACATCGAGACCGTGCGCCGCCTCACCCCGCGGGTGCGCGACCCGCGCGCCACCTACGATCAGAGCCTGGCGGTCCTCGAGCACGCGAAGCGCTACGCCAGCGCCCGCTACCCGCACGTCCTCACCAAATCCAGCCTGATGCTGGGTCTGGGCGAGACGGACGCGGAGATTCGCGAAGCGATGCGGGATCTTAGGGCCGTAGGGGTGGACATCCTCACGCTCGGCCAGTACCTAAGGCCCACCCGCCACCACCTCCCGGTGGAGCGCTACGTCACCCCCGCGGAGTTCGAGAAGTACCGCGAGTGGGGGTACGAGGAGGGGTTCCTCGAGGTCTTCAGCGGCCCGCTGGTGCGCAGCTCGTACCGGGCCGAGAAGGTGTTTTTCGAGGCGGAGGCCCGCCATGGGTAGGACCCTTGCCTGGGGAGACGCCCTGATGATCGGGGCGTTCGCCGTTTTGGGGCTCATGGCGCACGGGGAGGCCGTGAGCCTCGCGGGGATCCTGCGGAACGCCGCGCCCATCTGGCTCACCTGGTTTCTCCTGGCTCCCTTCCTCCGCACCTACACCCGGCCGGGGTGGCGTAACCTTTTGCTGAACTGGGCGCTCGCGGTGCCCGCCGGGGTGTGGCTGCGCTTCATGGTGCTGGGACGGTCGTTCGACCTGGGGTTTTTCATTTTTCTAGCCGTCACGCTCGCGGTGACGCTGGCGCTGCTCGTGGCCTGGCGCGCCCTGGCGTTCCGCCGTCTCGTGCGCGCCTGACCCCCCGGTTTATACTCAGGCCAAACCCTAGCGTGCGGGAGGTTGGGTTATGAAGGTTGGCATCCTAGGTACGGGCATCATGGGGCGCCCTATGGCGCGCAACCTGCTCGAGGCCGGCTTGGAGGTGTGGGTCTGGAACCGCACCCGGGAAAAGGCCGCGCCCCTACTCGCCGCC
Source organism: Marinithermus hydrothermalis DSM 14884 (assembly GCF_000195335.1). Classification (NCBI taxonomy): domain Bacteria; kingdom Thermotogati; phylum Deinococcota; class Deinococci; order Thermales; family Thermaceae; genus Marinithermus; species Marinithermus hydrothermalis. The sequence goes on along the minus strand of NC_015387.1, from coordinate 673,348 downwards.
GGTGCGCGCTGGGCCGAGACCCCCGCCGCGCTCGCCCGGCAGGTGGACGTGCTGGGCCTCGTGCTCGCGACGCCCGAAGCCACGCGGGAGGTGTTCTACCGTGAGGACGGGGTGCTCGACGGGGTGCACCCCGGGCTGTTCGTGGTGGATCACGGCACCAACCCCCTGGCCTGGGCGCAGGAGGCCGCGCCGCTCGTGGCCGAGGCCGGAGGGCAGTACGTGGACGCGCCCCTCCAAGGCAGCTACCCGGAGGCCGAACGGCGGGCGCTGGTGATCCTCGCGGGCGGAACCCCCACCGGGCTCGAGCCCCTCTCCCCGTACTTCGAGGGGGTGGGCGGTACGATCGTGTTCGCGGGGGAGTTGGGGCGCGGGGTGCTGCTCAAGCTCGCCCTGAACCTGATCACCGCGCTCACCGGCGCGGCCCTCGCGGAGGCCAGCGCGCTCGCCGCGGCGTTCGGGCTGGGGCAGGAGGTCTTCTTCGAGGCGCTTGAGAAGAGTTCCTTGGCAGCCCCGTTCCACCGGGGGAAGGGCGAGAAGCTCCGTTCGGGGGACCTCTCCCCCCAGCTGCCTCTGAAGCTCATGAACAAGGACCTTCGCCTGATCCAGGCCGAGGCCAGCCGCGTGCGGTTCCCGCTATTTATGGGGGGTAACGCCCGCGCGTTGTACACGCTCGCGGAGCGGATGGGCTTGGGGGAGGCCGACCTGATCGCGGTGCGGAACGTGTACCGGGAGGAAGCATGAAGGTAGGGTTTATCGGACTGGGCGCCATGGGGTACCCCATGGCCGGGCACCTGGCCCAACGCTTCGAGACGCTGGTGTGGAACCGCACCCGGGAAAAGGCCCAGGCGCACGCCGAGGCCTTCGGCTCCAAGGCGGTCGCGCTGGAGGAGGTCGCCGCGGCCAGCGTGATCTTCACCTGCCTGCCCACCTCGCGCGAGGTGGGCGAGATCGCGGCCCGTCTCGCGCCCCACCTCAAAGCGGACACGGTCTGGGTGGACTGCACCTCGGGCGAGCCTGAGGCGAGCCGAACCATCGCGGCGCGGCTCGCCGAGCAGGGCGTCGCCTTCCTCGACGCGCCCGTCTCGGGGGGCACCATCGGCGCGGAGCGGGGCACCTTGACCGTGATGGTCGGCGGGGATGTGGCCGCCCTCGAGCGCGCCCGGGAGGCGATCGAGGCCTTCGCCGGGAAGATCGTGCACGTAGGCCCGGTCGGGGCAGGGCACGCGGTGAAGGCTGTAAACAACGCGCTGCTCGCCGTGAACCTGTGGGCGGCCGGGGAAGGGCTCGCCGCGCTGGTGAAGCAGGGCGTGCGGGCCGAGGTGGCCCTCGAGGTGATCAACGCCTCCTCCGGCCGGTCAAACGCCACGGAGAACCTCATCCCGGAGCGGGTCGTGACGCGGGCCTGGCCCCTTACCTTCAAGCTAGGCCTCCTCGCCAAGGACATCGGCATCGCGATGCGGGTCCTGGACGGAGCTGACCTGCCCGCACCGGTGCTGCGGCTGGTGCACGAGGTGTACCAGGCCGCTAAGCGCGAGATCGGCGCGGACGCGGACCACGTGGAAGCCCTTAAGCTGATCGAGCGCTGGGCCGAAACAGAGATCCGCTAAGCCCAAACCCGATGGAGGGGGCGCGGCGTTGCGCCCCCTCCCCTGCCCTAGTTCAGCGGCAGCACGTACCGCTCGGGGTCCAGGCGCACCCGGCGCGCCCGGCCCAGCACCAGCCGGCCGGAAGGCTCAAGCACCACCGGAAAACGCTTGCCGTCCACCTCCACCGTGACCGGCGTCGCCCCTCCGGTCCCGCGGTTCTCCAGCACCCAACCGGACGCCTCCCGCGTGAGGGTGTACTCCGGGTAACGGCCGGTCATCCACTCCGCGAAGAGCGGCGCAAGACCCACGCGCGTCTTGCGCTCCAGGTGTACACGGAAGCCCTCGAGGTTGGGGAACGGCGTGGTTCGCGCAAGCTCCGCGAGGGCCTCGAGGTAGACCGCGCGACCGAGCAGGCCCTCGAGCGTGCGGTGCATCCAAGCGGCTCGCGTGTACCGCCAGGCCTCGCTCCCATCCCGCCTGGCGGCGAGGGCCGCCCAGTACTCCCAGAGGCGGCCGGCCACCTGGGGGCCGAAGCGCTCCTCCACGAGGAGGGCGGCGAGGTAGTTCGCCGTACCCTCGGTCAGAAACCACGCTCCGGGCTCCTGGGGGATCACGCGATTACCCCACCAGGTGTGGGCGAGCTCATGGGCCAAGAAGGCGTACGCGCCCGGCTCGAGCCTTCCTTCCGCCAGTTTCGTGAAGCGGTGGGGGGGCACCAGGACCGTGTGGGCCAGGCCATACCCCTCCATGCGGCCAGGCAGCTCGAGGGCCACGAGGCGCACCGGCCCGTCCGGCCCCGGTCCGAATAGGGCCTCGTAGCGCTCCACGATGCCCGCCACTTGGGTAGCCAAGGCCTGCACCGCGCGCCGGCCGCCGGTGGGCTGGGCCTCGGGGGGGTACCAAAGCTCCACGCGCCCTGCGGCGACGCGTCGGTACGGCCCGTAGACGAAGGCCGGGGTGCCGAACCCGTCCCCGGTAAGCGTGACGCGGCCGGGGGCCTCCACCATCACACCCGGCCCTACAGCCCGCACCCCGGCGGGCAGGTAAAGCGTCAGGGTGTAGGGGCGGGGCCGGTACTCGAGCTCGGCCGGGTACCAGGCGTCGAGGGCGTACCCTCTCGGCGCACCCAGGTTGAAGTACCCTTCAAGCGCCACCGGCCCTTCCAGCGCGGCGCGGATCACGAGCACCCGGCCCGGCTCGAGGTTCGGGTAGCGGATCCGGTGTTGCGCGCGCTCCTCAATACGCGCCCCGGGCGCCTCCAGGATCCGGAACGCGCGGGGTAACCAAAGCTCTAGGGAGCCGCGCCCTGAGACGGTGATCCGGGCCGTGACCTCAAAGCGGTGTTGGGCGGGTTGGATCCAGGCCTCGATATCATAGCGTTCGACCTGGGCAGCCCAGCCCCAGGCCGCCGCGACCCAAACCCCTAGGAGCCAAACGCCGCGTCGCCATAACCCCCAAGCCGCATATATATACGTACGCCCCCAGATCGAGGCTTCACTCTCATTTCGCCTGCGCATCTCCATGCACGCCCAAAAGAATTTTCTGGGGAGCGCGGCCTTTCCGGCCGCCCTCCCCAGTTAAAGCATGCATGGAGATGAAAATTATTGGAACTCCCAGCCTAACGCACCCGCACCCGCAGGTTCAGCGTCGGCTGCGGAGAGGGCGTGGTGTCCGTAATCCGCAACGTAATCTCGCGGCTCGCGATCGCACTGGCGCGGAAAGCCCCCACGTACATCCCGTCGTTGGCGTACGCGTCCGCATACCCTCCAACCCGCCCCCCGTCGTCCCGCATCCGCCCTCGGGCCACTACCGCACCGCTCCCATCCACCACGGTAAGGAGGATCTCGTGCCCCACCGCGGGCAGACCGAACTCATCCCGGGCCAGCACGATCACCTGCACCGCCTCACCCCGGCTTACCTCGCGCGGCACGACGAACCCTTTGAGGACGGTAGCCTGCCCCAACCGGAGGGTCCCCTGCACGCTCGGGTACCCCCCGGGGATCACGTCCGTTACCCGCAAGCGCACACGCTGATCCACCGCGCGGGCCGTCGCCTCGTACAACGCCGTGTGCACATTGTCGTCCGCCACGAGGTCCAGCCCACCCCCATCGTTCCGGGCTTCCGTAACGACCTGCCCCGGCCCTGAAAGGACCTGCACCCGGTAACGTGCTCCTTGCCCCTCGAGGGACTCTGCCTCAAAATCAAAGATATCGATCACCGCGCGCGCGGCCCGGTTGGCCGGGATCCGCTCTGGGAAGATCACCACCCGCGGCGTACCCAGCGGGTCGCTGCGCAGCGTCACCTCCCCCGTGATCAGCGCACCGCTCCGGTTTACGACGGCGGCCCGCACGCGGGTACGGGCCCCCGTCGCGGCCTGGCCCGCCGTCACAGTCGTCGTGTACACGCCGGTACCCTCCCCACCTGCGAGATTCTCCAGCTCCACCCCGCGCGCCACAACCTCCCCCCGCCCTTCCGTGATCACGAAGTCCAGATCCAGCCCCTCCACCATCCCGCCCTGCCGGTCCGCCACCATCGCCACTACCAGCGCCTGCGACTGGCCGTCCGCGTAAAAGGGGTCGTCGGTGTACACCTCGAACTCGAGGCCCTCCGCGAGCCCCGCACTCCTTTGGGACACCGTCTGCACCCGCACCTCGATCGTCGGCGCGCCTGGGGAGGCCAGGTTCGTGACCTGGATCGTCGCGGTACCGTTCACCGCGCTCGCCAAGAAGGTGAAGTAGTACACTCCCGCACCCTCCCCGTTCGTGAACTGCACCTCACGCCCTTGGGAGACCGAGCCCGGCCCCCGCACCACCTGCGCCACCAGGTCGCGCGGTGTGAGGCCCCGCAACAAGTTCCCATCCCCATCCCGCACGGCCACAAGAAGGGTCGCGGTGTTTCTCGCACGCACCGGGCCCTGCGTCACGCGCCGCGCCACCCGCTGGGGAAAGGCGCGCGCCTCGAGCCGCGCCGCCTCCACCGCGGTAATCGTGACGCGCTTGCGGAGGGGGCGCGAGATCGTGGGAAGCGCCACCTCGATCACTGCCTCGCCCGGCGTGGTGCCTGCAGTGTACACCGCAGCGTAGCGCCCGTTCTCCTCCCCAAGGAACTCGAGCTCCCCTGCCCCTCGGATGACGCGGAAGGTGACCCGCTCCCCTACCGCCGGCCGGTCGAGCGCGTTCAGCACGTACGCGATAATCGTGGCTTGGTCCTTTCCATCCGCGAGGAGGACGTCGTCATCCACCCGGAGCGAAAGGCTTTGGGCGGCCACCAGGTCGATCTCTGTGAAGGCCTGGGGCAGCGGCCCATCGGCCGCGCTGAGCCACACCGCACCGATCCGGACTCGTCCAGGCACCGCCCCGGCTCGGTAACGGGCCACGTACACGCCGTTCCCCAGGTTGCGCCCCTCTACCGAAGTATCCCCCACGAGCGGCTCGCGCCCGGCCGCCCCACCCGGCACCTCCCCAACCACGTCCTGCCCTAAAGCCGGGGCGCTCAAGGTACCCACCCCGCGCTGCAAGGCGAAGCGCACGACCTCCCCGTCGAAGGGACGGCCCGCAGCATCCGCTAAGAAGGCTACGAGGGTGGCGGTACTCTCACCGTCCGCCGGCAATGCCTCCACCACGGAGGTCACCTCGAAGCGCACCCCGCCCTGCTGCGCGCCCCCCCACCCCCCCACCGCCAAGGCCATCAATACTCCGTATAAGCGCCGGTCCTTTATCCACTGCCACGTTTGTAAAAGCATGCGCTACCCCCCTCCGCTCTCCGAGCGGGAACGTCCCGGCGCGTGCAACGTTCCTCGAACACGGCACGAACCCCACGGTGCCCCCACCCTACGCTCCTCCGCCCTCCCTGGCCGTATCCTCCGCGACGCGGTCCACGGAGCATAATGAGGCTATGCCCAGCCTGCAAGACCAGGTGTTCATCCTGACCGGAGGCGCGGGCGCCATAGCCGGCGCAGTGGCCGAGGCCCTCGCCCGGGCCGGGGCCCGCCTGGTGCTGGTAGACAAGGCCCAACCCCTGTTGCAAGAACGGGCCCAGGCCCTCGAGGCCCTCCCCCTCACCCACGACCTAACCCAATACCCGGAGGCCGTCCGCATGGTGGAAGCCGCCAAGACGGCCTTCGGCCGGGTGGACGGGCTCATCCATACCGTGAGGGGGTTCGCCACGGGCCGTCTGCACGAGGCGCCCCCTGAAGCATACGACCAGTTGTTCGACGCAAACGTGCGCTCGCTCTTTTACGCGGTGCGTGCAGTGCTCCCCGAACTGAAAGCCGCCGGGAGGGGGTTCATCGCCGGGTTTGCGGCGGGCCCCGCCTGGCGCGGCGGCGCGGCCGGGATGGGCCTGTACGCCGCGGCGAAAAGCGCGGTCGCGGCCCTGCTGCGTTCCCTCGACGCCGAACTTACGGAAAACGCGATCCGGGTCGCCGTTCTCTACCCCATGGGGGCGGTGGACACCCCGCAGAACCGGCGGGCGATGCCCCACACCGACCCCCAGACCTGGATCGCCCCCGAAGCGATCGCCGAAGCCCTCCTCTTCGCCGCGACCCGAAGCCCCAGGGGCCGTCTCTTGGAGATCCCGATCTACCCGCCTCGCTAGCCTCGTGTCGCGCACCCTACGGCCGCCCATCCTCTCATAGGTATAGTGGGTTCATGGAGCAAGTAGACGTTATCATCATCGGAAGCGGTCAAGGGGGCGTGCCGCTCGCGGCGGACCTCGCTAGCGAAGGCAAACGGGTGGTGCTCTTCGAGCGAGACCGGTTGGGGGGCAGCTGCGTGAACTACGGGTGCCACCCCTCGAAGCTCCTTCTCGCCTCGGCCCACGCCGCAGCGCGCGCCCGGCGCGCCGCGCGCCTCGGGGTCCACGCCGAGGTCCGGGTGGACTTCCCCGCGGTGATGCAGCGGGTGCGCCGCGTGCGCGACCAGATGTCCAGCGGCGTGGGCCGCCGCCTCGAGAAGGCCGGGGTGCGCGTGGTGCGGGCCGAGGCCCGCTTCACGGGTGAACGCACCGTCGAAGGAGGCGGCCTGACCGTCACCGCGCCCCTCGTGATCATCAACACCGGCACCGCGCCCGCCGTCCCCCCTATCCCCGGCCTCGAGGGAACCCCCTACCTCACCAACCTCACCTTCTTCGAGCTCAACGAGCTGCCCGCCCGAACGCTCGTCCTGGGCGGTGGGTACGTGGGCCTCGAGCTCGGGCAGGGCCTGGCCCAGCTCGGGAGCGAAGTGCACGTGATTGAGATGGCCGAACGGCTCATGCCCACGGAGGAACCGGACGTCAGCGAGGTGCTGCACGCCGCTCTGGAGGCCGACGGAGTCCGGATCCACCTCGGCACGAGAGCCGAGCGCGTCGCGCACGAGAACGGGCGGTTCAGCGTCGCGCTCTCAAACGGCCAGACCCTCGAGGGGGAGGCCCTTTTGGTGGCTACCGGCCGCCGCCCCAACACCCCAGCCTTAAACGCCGAAGCGGCAGGGATCGAACTGGACGCGCGGGGGTTTATCAAGGTGGATGATCGGTTCCGCACCACCGCCGAGGGGGTGTACGCGATCGGGGACGTGACCGGACAACCCGCGTTCACGCACGTCTCCTGGGAGGACTACCGCCGCTTGATGGCCGTACTGAAGGGCGAGGCGCGACGGAGGGGCGATCGGGTCCTGGGGTACGTGGCCTTCACCGAACCCCAGCTGGGCCGCGCGGGGCTCACGCTCGAGCAGGCCCAGGCGCAAGGGTACAAGGCGCGCGCGGCGACGCTGCCCATGAAGCGCGTGGCGCGCGCGATCGACCTGGACGAGACCCAGGGGTTCTTCCGCCTGGTGATCGACGAGGAAACCGAGCGGATCCTGGGCGCGACCTTCGTAGGGTACGAGGCTGGCGAGCTCGTGCAGCTCATCATGGTGCTGATGGAGGCTGGGGCCCCGTGGCGGGTGCTGGAGCAAAGCCAGCTCATCCACCCCACGCTCGCCGAGGGGCTGCCCGTCCTGGCCCGGCAGTTCACCCAGTGAAGGCCCGCTCCCCCGCGCGCACCGGAAGGGCCAAGCGGTTCTCCTCCGGTGCGAGCGGGCAGTGCCAGCGGGGGTGGTAAGCACACGAGGGGTTATAGGCGAAATTGAAGTCCAGCACGATCCGTCCCTCGTCCCCCCCCAGGTCGGCCCCCTTGATCGTGTCGAGCAGGTACCGTCCGCCCCCGTAGGTTTCGTCGCCGTTCGTGGCGTCACGGAAGGGCAGGAAGAGGCCGCCCCCGTACCCCTCGATCCAGAACAAGGCAAGAGTCCAACTCGCGCCCCCCAACCGGAAGCGCACCCGCGCGAACCGGCGCATCCGGAAGGTCCCGTCCTCCCGCAGCGCGAGCGTGAAGGCTTCCGGAGCCGGGTCCGGTTCCACCATCCCCTCCACGCGCCACGCGGGGTCATAAGGGAAGTACTCGAGCCCCGTGAAGGCTGCCCGCTGCTCGGGGGTGAGGGGGGACTGCGGGTGCGTTTTGAAAAGCCTGTCGCGCTCCGCCCGCCAGCGCACCCAAGCCGCGTGCGGGTCCCGCACGGCCCGCACCTCGGCGTACAGGGCATGCACCCGCCGCCGCCAGTCCAGAAGCTGGAGTTCGTCCATACTTATAGCGTACCCAGCTCCCGCAACCACCGCACCCCGTAGGGCTCGAGCCGCACCTCGAGCCGCCCTTCCCGGATCGGGTACCGCGTCCCGGTAAGCACCTCCCGCACCTCCCCCCCACGCAGCCCCTCGAGGCTGAGGGCGACGGGGTGCGCGGAGACGTTCACCAACGCGTAGAGCCGGTACCCCGCGCGGGCGGTGCGCTCCAGGGCCAGCACGTTCGGGTGCAGGTGGAGCACGCGCTGCAGCGCGGTGGGGTGGAAGGCGGGCTCGGCCCGGCGGGCCTCGAGCAACCGGGTGATCTCGTGAAACACGCGGGCGAACCGGCCCTCTGGGCGCGCGAGGGCGGCCTCGAGCTCGGCGCGGGTGAACTTCCGGCGGTTTAGGGTGCGGCCCTGCCGCGTGCGCGCGTACCCCTCGTGCCAGTTCGGGGTGCCGAACAACGAGTGCACGTACACCCCCGGGACGCCAGCCAGGGCGAGGAGGATCGCGTGCGCCGCGCGGAAGCGGGCCACGCCGGTATCCAGCGATTCGTCCGGGGCGGTGAGGGCGTCGTAGTACGTGATGCACAGCTCATAGGGCCGCCGCTCCCCGTCGGGGCCCCGGCGGTAATTGACCCGGCCGCCGTGCTCGAGGGTCCGCTCGATGAGGAGCTGGAACTCCTCGGGGGGCAGCAACGGCTCGACCGGTCGGACGCCGATCCCGTCATGGGAGGCCAGGAAGTTGAAGAAGGCCGTCTGGTTCGAGGGCAGCTGCACGCCCTCGAGCCAGCGGGCGAGGCGCGTCGCTTCCCCGGTGTAGAAGGCGTGCAGCACCAGGGGAGGCAGGGTGAAGTTGTAAATCATCTGCGCCTCGTCGTACCCGTCCCCGAGGTACGGGAGGTTTTCCTCGAAGGGTCCGTTGATCTCTGGGACGAGCATCACGTGCGGGGCGGTGGCGTTCAGGAGGTCGCGGATCAGCTTGACCACCGCGTGCGTCTGGGGGAGGTGCAGGCAGGAGGTGCCGAGCTCCTTCCAGAGTAGGCCGACCGCGTCGAGCCTCAGGAGGTCCGCCCCGTGCGCGGCGTACTCGAGCAGCACGTCGAGCACCTCCACGAGGACCGCGGGGTTCTTGTAGTTGAGGTCGACCTGGTCGGTAGAGAAGGTAGTCCAGACGTACCGCGTGCCCCGCGTGGTCTCGAAGGGCGTGAGGAGGGGGTGTTCCCGCGGCCGGTAGACCGTGGAGGTGTCCGTGCCCGGATCCAGCTCGATGAAGTAGTGCACGTACGGGGCCTCCCCGCGCCGGTAGGCTTGGAACCACGGGCTTTGCGCGGAGATGTGGTTGATCACCGCGTCCAGCATCAAGCGGTACGCGCGGGCGAGGGCCTCCACGTCCGCCCAGGTCCCCAGCTCGGGGTTCACGCGCCGGTAATCGATCACGCTGAACCCGTCGTCGGAGGAGTACGGGTAGTGCGGCAACAGGTGCAGCCCAGAGACCCGGTCCTTTAAGTGCGCGTCCATGAAGGCCTTCAGCGTCCGCAACGGGGCCTCTCCCGGCGTCCGGATTTGGTCGCCGTAGGTGATGAGGAGGACGTCGGTGTGGTCAGCGTACAGGCCAGGGGCTTGCTCGAGCCACTCCGGGTGCCGATCGCGAAACGCCGCGACCCGCTTCGCGATCGCCTCCCAGGCCGCCCCGGCCTCCCGGGCGCCGTACAGGAAGGCCAGCCGCGCGCGCATCCGTTCTTGCAGGGTGGATAGGTCCCAGGCCATACGTCCCCTAAAGGGAAAGGCCCGCCTCGGCGAGGGCCGCGCGCAGCACGCGCTCGAGCGTGGCGTACCCGTAGTGCGTCTCGGCCAGGCGGTAGTTGTGCTCCACCATCTCGCTCACGGCCTCCGGGTCGGCGAGCAGGCCGCGCACCGCCTGCACGGCCTCGGGCGTCACCGTGCCCTCGATCTCCACGAAACGAAAGCCTTTCGGCGCGATGTCCTCAGCGTAGACGGGGTACCGGTTCACCAGGGCGGGTTTCTTGAACCAGATCGTCTCCAAAAGGGCGTTGCCGAACCCTTCGTAGAGGCTCGGGTAGGTCACGAAATCCGCGTGCGGGTAGGCGTCCCAAAGCGCGTAGACCTTCCGCCCGCCCTCCACGCGCCGCTCGTCGCTCACCCGGTCCGCCACGTACCGCAGGTCCACCCCCCGGTCACGCGCGTAGGCCTCGAGCCGCTGCAGGTACGCCAGCCCCTCGTCCCCCGCCGCGTGCGTCACCACCAGGACCGGCTCGAGGTCCGCCAGGGCCGCGGCCAGGTCCACGGCGAGCTCGATGCCCTTGCGGGGAATGACGCGGGTGGGCTGGAGGAAAAGGGGCTGGTCCTCCTCCACGCCGATCGCGGCGCGGAAGTCCTGGTTGTACTCGTCGAGGCCCGGAGGCGGCGTGCGGTAATCCATGACGTTGGGGAGCAGCCAGGAGTCCAGCCCCCGCCGGCGCTTGAGCTCCCGCTGCGCGGCGGTGTTGATCGAGAGGTGCACCACCCCCGGGTGGTGGTAGGGGAAGTACCGTTCCAGCAGCCAGGCCACGCGGCTCGTGCGGAAGCGCTCGCGCTCCCACCAGTAATCGTGGTTGTGCGCCAGGACCGGCAGGCCGGTCTCCTGCACCAACCAGGCCAAAGCGAGCGCGAGGGGCAGGTGCATGGGGATCGCCCAGGCGTTCTGCACCACGAAAAGCGCGGGATCTACCTCGGCCACCACCCGCCTAAGGCGCTCCAGGATCACCGCCGCCCGCTCGCGGATCGCGCGGTCCAGCTCGGGATCGTGCCCGCTCCCCGAAAACGCGCGTTGGCCCAACGCCTGGGCCACGGGGTCCGCGAAGTGCATCTCGGGAATCCGGTGGCCCCGCCCCTCGCCCGGCTCGAGCTCACCCGCGACGTAGTGGACCTCGTGCCCGTGCGCCTCGAGGACTGCGCGCATCTTCGCGGCCTCGAGGCTCACGCCGTCGGTCCCGGCCAGTCGGGTCGCTAGGAATACTATGCGCATCGCGCCTCCTTGGGGCTTGGGATCATCCCTTCACCCCACCGGCCGTCAGCCCGCCGATCAGGTACCGCTCGAACCAGAAGAAGAGGACCATGACGGGTACCGTGACGATGACCGCGCCGGCCATTAGGAACTGTCGCGGCACCTCCTGCGTGTTGAGGGCCACCATGCCGCGCGAGAGGGTGAAGAGCTCGGGGGTGTCCAGGAACATGAAGGCGAAGAGGAACTCGTTCCAGGCGATCATGAAGACGTACAGTCCCACGCTGGCCAGCGCCGGGACCGAAAGGGGTAGCGTGATTCGCCAGATCACCTCGATGCGGCTGCACCCGTCGATCAACCCGGCCTCCTCGAGCTCGGCGGGCAGGGTCTGGAAGTAGCTCCGGAGCATGTACAGAGCGACCGGCAGCGTGGTCGCGGGGTAGACGATGAGCAGCCCAGGCAGCGTGTCCCGCAGGCCGAGCTGGGTGAACACCGCGTACAACGGCACCACGAGCACGATCGCGGGGAACATGTAGATCAGGAGGATGGAGCGGGACATGAGCTCCTTGCCCGGGAAGCGCAGGCGCGTCACGGCGTACGCCCCGAGCACCCCCAGCACAAGCGTCACCACTACCGTGACGCTCGCGACGAAGGTGGAGTTCAGGATGTACCGCCAGAAGTTAAAGGTGTAGAGGACCTCCACGTACCCCTCGAGGAGTTCGGGTAGGCCCTTGGAGAACTGGATGCTGAGGTTGGTGGGGTCCAAGAGCATCTCCGCGCGCGACTTGAGGCTCGAGGCCAGCATGAAGTAGAAGGGGAAGGTCACCGTCGTGCCGAAGAAGACGAACCCCACCGCGCGCAGCAGTCGGAGGAGGAGGTGCTCTACGGTATCGCGCCGGGGCTGGCTGAGGTCCAGGTCGCGCAGGGCGTAGCGCGTGAGGTGCCCCACCAGAGCGAAGCTCGCGAGGCTTCCGAAAAACCCCCAGAAGAGGTCCGGCCGCTCCAGCCCGATTGGCCGCCCGCTGTTTAAGGCCCACCAGGCGAAGCCCATCAATCCTCCCACCCCGAGCGCTACGGCAGCGGGGGTGGTCCTCCCACGCCGGAACGCCCCCACCACCAGCCCTACGATCGCGCCGCTCCACAAGGCCGCTCCTAGGGGGATCACGGTTGGGTGCCCGGAAAGGATCGTAGCGGACAACGCCCACAGGGCCACCACCATTCCGCCGGAAAGCGCGCCGACCACGCCGCCCGCAACCCAACCGAAGATCGAAACTCCGCGCTGCATCATTCCCCCTCCGGAGCGTAACGGAAGTACACCACCATAAACCCTGCCAGGATCAGAAAGAGCACCACAGCCACGGCCGCGCCCGCCCCGATATCCGCGCGGGCGAAGGCTTCGTCGTATACCCGGATCGTGAGCGTCTTGGTTCCCGCAGCCCCTCCGGTCAAGAGGAAGATGTCATCGAACTTGTTAAAGGTCCAGATGAACCTAAGGAGGAAGAGGGTGGAGAGGATCCCCACGAGCTGAGGCAGCGTGATGTACCAGAACTTCTGGAAGGGGCTCGCGCCGTCCACGTCCGCCGCCTCGTACATGTCCTGGGGGATCGCCTGCAGCCGAGCCAGGATGAAGAGGAAGGCGAAGGGAAAGTACCGCCACGCCTCGAACAAAATCACCATCGAAAGCGCAAGCGGCAGGGTGAACGTAACGCCCAGCACGCTCAGCTCAATGCTGCGCTGCCCCAGGAAGTTGATCGGGGCCTCCAAAAGCCCGAAGCGGACACCGAGCGCGTTCACCGTCCCGGACAAAGGGTCGAGCAGAAACGCCCAGGTGAAGGCCACGGCGATGATCGGCGCAACGTAAGGGAACAAGAACAGCCCCCGCAGCATCCCCTTGCCCATGAAACGGGTGTTGAGCAACTGCGCAGCGAACAGCCCCAACAGGATCGAGCCGACCGTACCAAAAAGCGTGTACACGATCGTGGTCCAGAACGCAGGCCAGAACTCCGGGCCGCTGAGCACGCGGCGGAAGTTCTCCAGGGTGAACTCGAGGTTCGTGAGGATGTTCGGGGCGCGTCCTTGGATCGCCGGCCGGCTCTCCGTCGGGCGCGGCGCGCCTTGCGCGAAGTACACCTCGGTCGCGGTGAACTCGAGCTCCAGGTTCTCCCGGTGCCCCGGCGACCACGTTCCGAGGAAGCAACGCAAGGTCCGGCCTTCCACCCGGCAGCGCTCGTCGAGCCGAAGGGGCTCGAGGCCCTCGGGCAGGACGTCCTCGAGGACGACATTCTCGATGGGGATGCGCTGGCTGGAGTTTCGCATCTGGTAACGGACTCGGAGGACGTCGCCGGGCGCTTCGGGGCTTGCGCGGATGCGTTCGCGCACCACAGGGGTGGGGGGGCGTAGGTCCCCGAGCGTGACGGGCTTGAAGGCGATCCACAGGTTCGCCAGCACCGGGAAGATCACGATCGCGAAAACGATGAGGAAGGTGGGCGCCAGCATCCAAAAGGCGAGGCGCGCTTCGCGGGCCGAAAGGCTGTTCCCTCGCATAACCCCTCGCTTCGTGGATTAGGGCCCGCGCCCCGTAGGCGCGGGCCCGGCCGGTTACTTCAGGAAGCTGATCCGCTGCTGGAGCTGCTGGACCGTTTCATCCAAGGAGAGCTCGCCGTCCACGTAGCGCCGCACCAGCTCGGCCATCACGCGGGTACCGTAGAGTTTGCCGATCAGCTCGCCGCGCCCCTTCGAGAAGGCCCAGCGCTTGCCTTGGTCCAGCCCCTCGACGATGGTTTGGATCACCTCGGGCGGGTAGAACTGGGAGAGGGGAGCTTTGCGGTCCACACCAACCGGGAGGTCGGCCCAGGCCTCCACGAAGCGGGTGGGGTCGTCCGGCGTGCCGCGCCGCACCGGGAAGAAGCCCTCAGGCGCGAAGGAGAGCCAGTCGAGGTATCCCTCGCTCAGGAGGTACTCGACCCACCGCTGCGCGGCTTCCGTGTCGGCATCCACGGTGATGCTGAGGTAGGTGACGCTCGCCCAACCGGCCCCCTCGGGGTTCGAAGGCCCGGCGATCTTACCGATCACGCCGGTGCGTTTGGCGAGCTCGGGGCTCGTGGGGTCGTCAAACGCGGTCACCGGCACGGCATCCCGCAGCCCCGCGAGCTCGTCCAGAATAAATGGCGACCAAACGATCATCGCGGCCCGGCCCGCCAGGTACAGCTCGCGCGACTGCTGCCAGTAGAGGTTCCCCTCCGGGCTGGCCTCCACGAGCTTCTTGTAGAACTCGAGCACCTCGCGCGTCTTCTCGTTGTCGAGGGTGATGTTGCCCTCTTCGTCCACCAATTCCACCCCGTTCGCGAGGAAGAAGTGCTCGAGGACCTGCATCATATAGTCGTTGGAGACGTCCGTGGCCGCTACGAAACCGAACATCTCCGGCGGGTTGTGCAGGACCTCGATCGCCTTCAGGATGCGGTCGAAGGTGGTGGGCGGCTCAAGGCCGTGCTGCTCGAAGAGGTCCTTGCGGTAAAGCAACAGCTGCGTCCACCCGCTGATCGGCACCGCCGCGGTGTTGCCGCGGAAGGCGGCGAGCTCGAGCGCACCGGGTGCGAAGGTCTCACGCCCCAGCCGCTCGATGACCTCGGTCGCCGCCTCGGTATCGAGGATCCCGGCGTCCGCCCAGCCGATCACCTGGCTAAGGGGGGTGAGGATCACGTCGGGCAGGTCCCCCGCGGAGAAGGCCGCGGTCACGCGGGGACCAAGGTCGCTCTCCTCGACCGGGACCAACCGGACCTTGATGCCGGTCTCGGCCTCGAAGTTCGCAACAATCTCCTCCTGCTTGGCCATGCGCTCAGGCTGGACCTCGGTGGTCCAGAACACGATCTCCTGCTGGGCTAGCGCCAGTCCTCCCAACAGCCACAACAGCGCCCAGAAGCCTTTCCTCATCACAACACCTCCCTAACTCCTTACCGCTCCATTACTGACGCGCGAGGCACAAGCTCGCACGACAGCACCACGTTCGCGGGGACCGCACCGTCCAGACAGGCCAGTACCGCCTTCGCTGCCGCGCGCCCCAGCTCGTAGGCAGGCTGCCGGAGGGTTGTGAGGGGCGGGTCCAAGTAGGCGGCAAAGACCAGATCGTCAAACCCCACGACGCTGACCTCTTCCGGCACCCGCACCCCAGCCTCTCGAAGGGCCTTGTAGGCCCCAAGCGCCATGCGGTCGTTCGCGAGGAAGACCGCGGTGAATCCTGGCCGTTCCAAAAGCGCCCGCATCGCCCGGTACCCCCCGAGCTCGCTGAAGTCTCCCGAAACCACGGGGCCTTCGGCGAGTCCCGCCTCGCGCAGGGCGCGCCGGTACCCGGCGTACCGTTCCTGCCCCGCGCGGCGCGGCCCCCGCACGTGAGCAATCCGGGTGTGTCCCCGTGCGATCAGATACCGGGTGGCGGCGTACGCCGCGCCTTCGTTATCCACGGTGACGGCAGGAGCTCCCGCGCCTCCCCCCTCCCGCTCGACCAGGACCACCGGAGGTAAGGCCGCCCCAAGCGCCCGTAAGGCAGAGCCGTCGAGGCTCGAGCCGATCAGGACTACCGCGTCCACCTTGCGGGCACCGAGGTCGCGGAGCATGCGCGCTTCCCGGTCGGGATCGCGGGCGCTGGTCCCGGTGATGTAGGTGTACCCCGCGGCCTCCAGGGCATCCCCCACGCCGCGCAGCATGCGCCCATACAAGGGGCCGGCCGCGTCGGGAATGATGACCCCCACCGCGCGGCTCGTGCCGGTGGCCAGGCTGCGGGCTAGGGTGTTCGGAAGGTACCCGAGCCGGTCCATCGCCTCGAGGACGCGCCGGCGGGTCTCGGGGGCGACCCGGCCGCTGTTGAGGACGCGGGAAACGGTCGCGACCGAGACCCCGGCCTCCTGGGCCACCTCGTAGATCGTGACGTTGCGCTTGTCCATGCGGGCTCCGTCCCGAAGGCCGTGAAAGCGCTTACACGAAAAACGCCGCTCCAGCCCTCTTCCAACCGAACCTGTCAGCGATTACACTTATCTGTAAGGTACCCAATGTACCAGGCCCCTGTCAACCGACCCCACCCCAACCCCCAGGAGGTGACCGAATGCGCCAACACCTCACGCAGTCCCTCCACACCGCTCTCGAGGCCACCCACCCCTACCGCCTCACCCAGGCCCACCTTCCCCCGTCCGCCCACGGCCGCACCGCTCTCCTTGCGGTCGGGAAGGCTGCGCTCCCTATGCTCGCCGCGGCGGAAGATCACTACGGCCCCACCCTTACCGGTTTCGGCGTGACCCGCGACGGGCACGGTGGCCCCACGCGCTACCTTCCCCTCTACGAAGCGGGGCACCCCACCCCCGACGCGCGCAGCCTCAACGCCGCCAACAAAGCCCTCGAGCTCGCCGGACGCCTCTCCCCTAGCGATCACCTCATTCTCCTCGTCTCCGGCGGGGGCAGCGCCCTCCTCGCCGCACCTTGGGGCGTTAGCCTCGAGGAAAAACAAGCCCTGACCCAGGCCCTCCTCGCCTCGGGCGCCACCATCCAAGAGATCAACGCGGTACGCAAGCACCTCTCCCGCATCAAAGGCGGCCGCTTGGCCCAGGCTACCCCGGCCCACGTCACCGCCCTGCTCCTCTCCGATGTGCCCGGGGACGACCCCAGCGTGATCGCCTCGGGCCCCACCGTCCCCGACCCCAGCACCTTCCAAGAAGCCCTCGCGGTCCTCGACCGTTACGGGCTCGACTTCCCCAGCGCGCGCCGGCACCTCGAGCGCGGGGCGCGGGGAGCGCTCGAGGAGACCCCCAAGCCCGGGGATCCGCTCTTCGAACGGGTCGAAAACCGGCTCATCGGCACCAATCAAGACTTCCTCGAGGCAGCCCGGACCTACTGGGAAGGTGTGGGGTACCGCACCCTGATCCTCTCCGACCGCTTCCAGGGGGAGGCGCGGGAGCTCGCCCGGTTCCACGCCGCGCTCGTCCAGTCCATTCGCGCCCACCACACCCCCGTCCCCCCGCCCGTTGTCCTGCTCTCGGGCGGGGAGGCCTCCGTCACGGTGCGCGGGAGCGGCCGGGGCGGCCGCAACCAGGAATTCCTGTTGTGGCTGGCCCATTTCCTGGACGAGGCGGGGGTGTGGGGGATCGCGGCGGACACCGACGGCCTGGACGGGAACACCGAGGCCGCAGGGGCCCTCCTCACCCCCCATACCCTCGCCCGGGCTCGCGCCGCAGGGCTTTCGGTACGGGATCACCTCGAGCGTAACGACGCCCACGGGTTCTTTGCCGCGCTAGGGGACCTGGTGGTCACCGGTCCCACGCAGAACAACCTGAACGACTACCGCGCACTGGTGGTAGTCTGAAGGTACTGCCGGAGCGTTTGAGGGAAGGAGCCTATGAAACCACGGCGTCTGCTCGTCGGCCTTATCTTGAGCGGTTACCTGATCGGCTTTCTGGCTTTATCCCGTGAACCGTGGATCGCAACCGGGCTTTTGGGGCTGGGGGGCGCGTTGCTCTGGGCTGTCTACCGCCCGTATCCCCGGGCTTGGGGAACCGTCGCCCTCCTCGGTGGCCTTGCCCTCCTCGTACTGTACCTCACACCGCCCCCCCCACCCGTCCTGGCCGGAATCGGCCTCCTCGCATGCACGCTGGGGGCCTTGAGCCTCGCCCTACCCCTCCAGGCGGAGACCTCCCTGGAGCGCTGCTGGACGCGTCTGGTACAGGAAGCTGAGCTTAAAGGCTTCCCGATCGCCCTCGCGATCTTCCACACCCCCCGGTCCTTGCGCGCCCGGGAGGAGAGGCTGCTGCGCCGCCACCTCCGTCGTCGCGACCTCCTCCTCCCCCTCCAGGCCGGGTTCGCCGTCCTCCTGTGGAAAGCGGACACCTACGGCTCCGCGGTCGTCGCCGAAAAGCTCCGACACCTGATCGCGGAGCACCTTGGGATACCCGCCTGGGCCGGCATCGCGGTCTACCCCGACCACGGCCACAGCCTGGACGCGCTCTGGACTCAGGCGGAAACCGCCCTGAACGCCGCCCGGAAGCACCCCACCCCCACCGTGCAGCTCGTCCTGCCCCCCAGCATCCACGAGGTCCTCCACGCCCTCCAACCCGACTGGCTCGAGCTGCAGCGTGCCGCCGAGACCGAACACGCTCCTCTCGCGCTCCTTTACCTCCCCACCCAGCGCGCCCCGCAGCCCCTCGAGGTTCAGCTCGCCAGGAAAGAGCTCCGCCCCAAGGACCGGGTCGCCGCCACGGCCGAAGGCTTCCTCATCCTCCTCTGGAAGGCCGATGCGCACGGTGCGCGCGTCGTCGCGCAAACCCTCCAAAACGCCCTCGGACCCACCCTGCCCCTCGCGGCCCCGCCGCGCTACGCGGTCTTCCCGCAAGACGGCACCTCCCTCCCCAGCCTCTGGCAAAACGCTCACTCCGCGTAGCGCGCTTCAGCTGGCCTTCAGCTCGAGGCGTTACCCTCCGAGCTGGAGGTGCACAATGAACCCGTACAGCACCCGAGCGCTGCTCGGCGCGATCGCTGGCCTCACCCTCGCGGGCTGCGGGAGCGTGATGCCTACCGCCTCCCCCTCCGCAACCCTCGTGCTCGCCGGGGTCGTCCAAGGACCGCCCGACGCGCTCACGCTAGGCGGGCGTGTCCTCGACCTAAGCGCCGCCACGATCACGCTGAACGGCGAGCCCGCCGCGCCCACGACCGTCGCGCCCGGCGTCGTGGTCGCGGGCACGGGCACCCTCAGCGGCCCCCGCGTCAACGTCACGCACATCGAGGTCCGCTTTCGGGCCAAAGGTGCGATCGATCAGGTCGATCCTGAAGCGGGGTTCGTGGATGTCCTCGGTCTTAGGGCGCGCGTGACGCCCGCGACCCGCATCGTCCGGGAGGAACCCACCGGAGGCGAGACTGCCCTTACGCTGGCCGATCTCAGCCCCGGGGACTTCGTGACGGCCTTCGGTCCCCCGATCCCAAACGACCCCGACGGGGCGATCCTCGCCACCCGCATCGAGCACCACCCCGAGGACCAGGCCGAGCACCCCAACCGCGCCGAGCTGCGCCTCGCGATCCGGGACCTGGACCCCCTCGCCCGAACCTTCACCTACGGCCTCGGCGTGTACACGGCGGCCTTCGGGCATGCTGAACGGGTGCGGGGCCCGCTCGCGAACGGGGGGTTCGTGCGGGCTCGAGGTCAGCGCACCGCGCGCTGGGACCCGAACGACCCCTTCAGCCGTGGGGAGATCCAGTTGGAACGGGTGCGGGCCCTGGAAACCCCAACGCGCACCGCGGGGGCGGCGGTGGAGCTCAGCGGCCTCGTGCACGCCCTCGACGCGGTTCACGGAACCTTCCGGCTGCTCGACTTCCTCGTGGACTTTTCTCAGGCCGAGGTTAAAGGCGTCTTGACGGAAGGCGCGTTCGTAGAGGTCGAGGGCACCCTCGCGGACGACGGGGTCACGGTACACGCCCGCGAGGTGGAGGTGGAGGACGAACGGGAAGCGGTGGAGCTCGAGCTTGAAGGTCCCCTTACGGGGTTCAACTCCGTGGCCCGCACCTTCCAGGTGGCCGGGATCCCCGTGGAAACCACGGCCTTTACCGCGTACGCGCTCGAGGACCAAAGGATCCCGGCCGACGCGTTCTGGGGTGCGGACCGGACGGGGATGGCAGTCAAGGTCAAAGGCGCGTTCCGCAACGGGGTGCTGCTGGCGGAGGAGGTCGAGCTGGAGTAAGGGCTAGAGGTACCCGGCCCGGCGGAGCTCCTCCTCAACCACCGCGAGCACCTTGGGGTACGCGCCTTCCAGGGTCTCCCCCTCCAAGGTCGCGCCGGCGGCGGGCACGTGCCCGCCGCCCCCGAGCCTCGTGGCGATGTTCTGCGCGGACACCCCACCCCGGCTGCGAATGGAGAGTTTCACGTGGTCCCCGCGGTCCTTGAAGAGGATCGCCACTACGCTGCCCTCGGCGTAGCGGATCGCGCCTACGAAGTCGTCGGAGTCCTCCTCCGTCGCGCCGGCCTCCTGGGCCATCTCGGGCGTGACGTGCGCGGTTACCAGGAGCCCGCCGAAGTGGAACTGGACGGTCGAAAGCACGCGCCCCATCAGCTTGAAGTACTGGGGGGGCCGCCACTGGAGCCGGTCGGTGATCTCCGCGAGCTTCACGCCGTACCCCACGAGTTCCGCCGCAGTCTGGAGCACCTCGGGCGTGGTGTTCGAGAAACGGAAGTTGCCGGTGTCGGTGATCAAGCCGACCAGGACCGGCGTGGCGACCTCCGGCGTCCAAGCCACGCCCAGCAGATCGATCAGGTCCTTCACGATCTGGGCGGTCGCGGCCTTCGTGGGGTCCACCACCGACAGGTGCCCAAAGCGCGGGTTCGTGCCGTGGTGATCCAGGTTGATGACGAACCCCTCCACCGGCACGCCGGCCACCCGGGCCACGTCCGCCGAGTCGAGCACCACGAGCGTCGCGCCCTCCGGTAGGCGCTCGAGGGGCTCGTGGTACTCGGACTCCTCCACCAAAAACCGCAAAAAGCGCGGGGGTTCCGCGACCCACAGGACCTCTTTCCCCATCGCGCGGAGCGCGCGGGCCAGCCCCAAGGAGGAACCGATCGCGTCCCCGTCCGGGTCCACGTGGCTCGCCACCACGATCGGGCCCTCCACCAGCTTCAAGGTCTCGGCCACCAACCGGAGCTTCTCCCAATAGCGCGGTTCAGGTTGGTTCAGCGTTGCGTCCATCCCTACTACTATAGGCCCCTCACCCCACGCACGAAGGCGCCCCCTGCACCAAGCGCTATAATCCCAGGGGATGGATCGCGTCCTGCCCCCCACCCCTTCGCTCTCGGGCACCCTGCGCGTGCCCGGCGACAAGTCCGTCACGCACCGCGCCTTGATGCTCGCCGCGCTCGCGGAGGGCACCAGCCGCATCCTCCACCCCCTAAAAGCCGGGGATACGCGCTCCACCGCCCGGGTGCTCGCCGCGCTGGGGGCCGAGATCGTGGAGGAAGGCCCGCACTACCGCGTGCGGGGCGTGGGCCTTCACGGTCTGCGCGAGGCTGCGGACGTGCTGGACTGCGGCAACGCCGGGACCCTGATCCGGCTCGTGAGCGGGGTGCTGGCCGGCCAGGACTTCTTCAGCGTCCTCACCGGGGACGCCTCGCTCCGCGCCCGGCCCATGGACCGGGTGGTCGTGCCCTTGCGGCAGATGGGGGCCCGAATCGACGGGCGCGACGGCGGCCGTCGCGCCCCCCTCGCCCTCCGCGGCGGGCGCCTCAAGGGAATCCGCTACTCCCTGCCTGTGGCGAGCGCCCAGGTGAAAAGCGCCCTGCTCCTCGCGGGCCTCTTCGCCGAGGGCGAAACCGAGGTGGAGGAACCCGCCCCGACCCGGGACCATACCGAGCGCCTCTTCCGGCATTACGGGCTGCCCCTCGAGGTCGAGGGCCGCCGCGTGCGCACGCACATCGCCGCGCCGTACCCGGCCAAGGACCTCGTGGTGCCCGGCGACTTCTCCAGCGCAGCCTTCTTCATCGTCGCCGCCCTCATCACCCCTGAAAGCGAGGTCACGATCGACGGCGTGGGCCTGAACCCCACGCGCACCGGGTTGCTCCAGGTCCTGACGGAGATGGGGGCGGACCTCGAGTGGCGGGTCACCGAGGGACAGGACGGCGAACCCGTGGGCTGGGTGCGCGCGCGCTCCTCCCGGCTGCGCGGCGTGCGGGTGGACCCCGAGTTGATCCCGCGTATGGTGGACGAGGTGCCGGTCCTGGCCGCGGCCGCCGCGTGGGCCGAGGGCACGACGCACATCCCGAACCTGGCGGAGCTCCGCGTCAAGGAGTCGGACCGCGTGCAGGCGATCGCGCACAACCTCGAGAACCTCGGGGTGCGGGTCGCGGCGGGCGCGGACTGGCTCGAGATCCAGGGGGGCGGGGTGCGCCCCGGCGTGGTGGAGCCCATGCACGACCACCGGATCGCCATGGCCTTCGCGGTCTGCGGCCTTCCGGTCGGCGTGACGGTGAAGGACGCGGAGTGGGCTGAGATCTCCTTCCCCGACTTCTGGAACACCCTGGAGGGACTCGCGTGTCGCTGATCATCACCATCGACGGTCCTTCAGCCTCTGGAAAGACCAGCGTGGCCCGCCGGGTCGCCGCGGCCCTCGGCGTGCCCTTCGTCTCCTCCGGCCTCCTGTACCGCGGCATCGCCTACCAGGTGCTGCGCTACCACACCTCCCCCACGGACGCGCGGGCCGTGCTCGATCTTCTCCGCGCTCATCCCGTGCGGCTCGAGCCGCGCCCGGAAGGCAACCGGGTGCTCGCGAACGGCGAGGACGTGACCGCACAGCTGCACACCAGCGCCGTGGACGCGGTGGTCTCCACCGTGGCGCGCCACCCGGAGGTGCGCGCTTACGTCAAGGCCCGGCTGGCTGAGCTCGAGCCGCCTTTCGTGGTGGAGGGCCGGGACATGGGAAGCGCGGTGTTTCCCGGGGCGCGCTTCAAGTTCTACCTGACGGCCAGCCCCCGGGTGCGCGCCCAGCGGCGCGCCCGCGAGCGCGGCGAGGACGTGGCGGCCATCGAGGCGGCTCTTCGGGCCAGGGATGAGGCGGACAAGGCCCAAAGCCAGCCTGCGCCGGACGCGGTGTGGATCGACACCTCCGCGATGGACCTCGAGGAGGTGGTCCGTGCCGTCCTGGAGCGGGTTCGGACCTATGGTTGACATCATGCACCCCTTCGTATAACATTTCACTAGGATGGCGTGGCTCGCGAAAAAACTGAGCGCCGGGGGGTAGGTAGCCTACCCAGGCTTCCCCATCCCCCGGCCCGCTCAGTTCGCGGGCCGGCCTTCTTTTTAAGGAGGTGCAGCGATGGAGGTGCAAGATGACAAACCCACGGTCCCTCGGCAGCTGGGCGATCATCGACTCAACCCTGCGCGAGGGCGAGCAGTTCGAACGCGCCCACTTCAGCACCGGCGACAAGGTCGAGATCGCCCGAGCCCTTGACGCGTTCGGCATCGAGTACATCGAGGTCACCACGCCCGTCGCCTCCCCCCAGTCGGCCCGCGACGCCAAGGTCCTGGCCAACCTGAACCTCAAGGCCAAGGTCATCACCCACATCCAGTGCCGTAAAGAAGCAGCCTGGGCCGCCCTCGAGACCGGCGTGCAGGGGATCGACCTCCTCTTCGGCACCTCCAAGTACCTGCGGGCCGCCCACGGACGGGACATCCCCCGCATCATCGAGGAAGCCCTCGAGGTCATCGAACTCATCCGCGAGCAAGCCCCCGAGGTCGAGGTGCGGTTCTCCGCCGAGGACACCTTCCGCTCGGACGAGCACGACCTCCTCACGGTCTACCGCAGCGTCGCCCCGTACGTGAACCGCGTGGGCCTCGCGGACACCGTGGGCGTCGCCACCCCCCGCCAGGTGTACGCCCTGGTGCGCGAGGTCCGGCGGGCGGTCGGCCCGGAGGTGGACATCGAGTTCCACGGGCACAACGACACCGGGTGCGCCGTGGCCAACGCGTACGAGGCCCTCGAGGCCGGCGCTACGCACGTGGACACCAGCATCCTCGGGATCGGGGAACGCAACGGGATCACGCCCCTCGGGGGGTTTCTTGCGCGGATGTATACCCTTCAGCCCGAGTACGTGGCCGGGAAGTACCGGCTGGAGATGCTCCCGGAGCTGGACCGCATGATCGCCCGAATGACCGGGATCCAGATCCCCTTCAACAACTACATCACAGGCGAGAGCGCCTTCAGTCACAAGGCAGGGATGCACCTCAAGGCCATCTACCTCAACCCCCAGGCCTACGAGGCCTACCCCCCGGAGGCCTTCGGGCTTTCCCGCAAGCTCATCATCGGCAGCCGCCTCACGGGTCGCGCCGCGATCAAAAAGCGCGCGGAGGAGCTTGGCCTTTCCTTTGGGGAGGAGGAACTCCAGCGCATCACGCACCGGATCAAGGCCCTGGCGGACCAGGGCACGCTCACGCTGGAGGAGCTGGACCGGATCCTCAGGGAGTGGGTGCTGGCATGAACGGACTGACCCTCGCGGAAAAGATCCTTTCCCAACGCGCTCGTCGCGAGGTGCGCGCGGGGGAGCTCGTGGTAGTCGAGGTGGACCAGGTCATGGTGGTGGACTCGATCGCCCCCACCGTCATCCAACGCCTGGCCGAGCTGGGCCACCCCCCCAAGCACCCTGAGCGCGTCTCGCTAGTGATCGACCACGTCGCGCCCGCCGCGAACGTCACCGTGGCCGAAGCGCAGCAGAAGGCCCGCGCCTGGGCGCGGGCGGCAGGGGTCCGGGTCTTCGACGTGGGGCGCGGGATCTGCCACCAGGTCCTGGTGGAGGAAGGGCTGGCCCAACCCGGCTGGATCGTGCTGGGCTCGGACTCGCACTCCACCACCTACGGCGCGGTGGGCGCGTTCGGCACCGGGATGGGCGCCACCGACATTGCCCTGGCCATCGCGAGCGGCCAGACCTGGTTGCGGGTGCCCGAGTCCATCAAGCTCACCCTCCGCGGCCCCCTGCCCCCCGGGGTCAGCGCCAAGGACGCGGCCCTGGAGATGGTGCGCCGCCTCACCGCCGAAGGCGCCACGTACATGGCGGTGGAGATCCACCTCACGGACGGGGCCGAAGCCCTGGGGCGCGGCGCGCGCATGACCCTCGCCAACCTCACGGTCGAGGCCGGCGCGAAAGCCGGGATCGTGGTGCCCTCCGGCGAAATCCTCGAGCAGTACGCGGTGCCCGAGTGGCTCTACCCGGACCCCGACGCGGTGTACGCCCGTGAGGTGGAGATCGATCTTAGCACCCTCACCCCCCGGGTCTCGGTCCCGTTCTTCGTGGATAACGTGCACGAGGTGCAGGCGGTACAAGGCAAGAAGGTGGACGTGGTCTTCGTGGGCACCTGCACCAACGGCCGCCTCGAGGACCTGCACGCGGTGGCCGAGGTCCTCCGGGGCCGCCGGGTCGCGCCGGGGGTGCGTATGCTGGTGATCCCGGCGAGCAGCCAGGTCCTCGAGGAAGCCGCGAAAGACGGCACCCTCCTCACGCTGATCCAGGCTGGGGCCACGATCGGCACGCCCGGATGCGGGCCCTGCATGGGGCGGCACCTGGGGGTGCTCGCACCAGGCGAGGTCTGCGTCTCCACCTCAAACCGCAACTTCAAGGGACGCATGGGCGCACCCGACGCCGAGATCTACCTCGCAAGCCCCCGGGTGGCCGCGGCGAGCGCGGTCGCGGGGTACATCACCCTTCCGGAAGCGCTGGAGGCCAACGATGCCTAGGGTATGGAAGTTCGGCGACCACATCAACACGGACGACATCCTCCCCGGGAAGTACGCGCCCTTCATGGTGGGCGAGGACCGGTTCCACACCTACGCCTTCGCCCACCTCCGGCCCGGGTTCGCCCAGGCCTTCCGGCCGGGAGACGTGCTCGTGGCGGGGCGCAACCTGGGGCTCGGCTCGAGCCGCGAGTACGCCCCGGAAGCCTTGAAGCGGCTCGGGCTCAAGGCCATCATCGCTAAAAGCTACGCCCGCATCTTCTACCGCAACCTGGTGAACCTGGGGATCATCCCCTTTGAATCGGAGGAGGTGGTAGACGCGCTAGAGGACGGAGACGAGGTCGAACTCGAGATCGCCAGCGGCACGCTCCGGCACGGGGGCCGGACCTACCGGCTCACCCCCCCACCCGCGTTTCTGCTCGAGGCGCTCGAGGCGGGCTCCCTGCTCGAGTACTACAAACGCCGCGGGCGCTTTCCGGGCGGGTAAAGTGAGGATGGGAGGGTCCTTATGGAAGCCGGTTCCCGTGAACTCGAGTGCCCGGTGTGCGGCGAGATACTGGCGCTGGAAGAGGACGTGCTTGAGGTGTTGAACGAAGGCGACTTGCTGGAGTGCGAGGCGTGCAGCGCGGTCGTGGAGGTGATGAGCCTGGACCCGCTCGAGATCATGGTGGTCGAGGGCGGACACGGGTTCTTCGTGGACTGTCCGCGCTGCGAAGCAGCGATCGAAGTGGAGGAGGAAGGGCCGGTGGTCTGTCCCGAGTGCGGCTTCACCTTCCGGCCCGACTGGTCCGACGTGGAAGAGGAGGAGGAGTGATGACCCAGACGGTAGAGTGCCTGGAGTGCGGCAACGCGATCACGGTAGAGAACCCCGAGCTCGGCGAGCTCTTGGTCTGCGACAGCTGCGGCGCGGAGCTGGAGGTTGTGGAGCTCGACCCCCTGCGGCTCGAGCCCGCGCCCGAGGAGGCGGAGGACTGGGGGGAGTAGCCCCGTGCTCGCCATCCTCTACGACCGCATCCGCACCGACGAGCGGCTGCTCTTCGAGGCCGCTGAGCGCCTGGGGGTCCCGTACCGGAAGATCTACCTGCCGCGGCTTAGGATGACCCTGGACGCGCGCCCCCCCGAGCTCGAGGGCGTCACGGTCGTGGTGGAACGCGCGGTGAGCCAGTCCCGGGGCCTCGCCGCGAGCCGGTACCTCCAGGCCCTCGGCATCCCGGTGGTGAACCGCCCCGAGGTGATCGAGGTCTGCGGGGACAAGTGGGCCACGAGCTGCGCCCTCGCCGCCGCAGGCGTGCCCCAACCCCGCACGGCGCTCACCCTAGAGGCCGAAACCACCCTCGAGGTCCTCGAGGCGTGGGGGTACCCCGTGGTGATGAAGCCCGTGGTGGGCTCGTGGGGGCGCATGGTGGCCCGCGTCAACGACCGCGACGCGGCCGAGGCCCTCCTGGAGCACAAGGCCTTCATGGGGTACCAGCACCAGCTCCACTACCTCCAAGAGTACGTGGAGAAACCCGGCCGGGACATCCGGGCCTTCGTCGTGGGCGACCGCACCATCGCCGCGATCTACCGCAGCGCGCCGCACTGGATCACGAACACCGCCCGCGGCGGGACGGCCTCGAACTGCCCCGTCACCCCCGAACTGGACCGGCTCGCGGTCAAGGCCGCCCAAGCCGTAGGGGGCGGGGTGGTCGCGGTGGACCTCTTCGAGACCCCCAACGGGCTCGTGGTGAACGAGGTCAACCACACCATGGAGTTCAAGAACTCGGTGGACACCACCGGCGTGGACATTCCCCGAAAGATCCTCGAGTACGCCCTAGCGCTACGGGAGGCAGCGTGAGCGAGATTAAAACCGTCACCATCGTGGGGGCCTCGGGGTACGCCGGAGGGGAGTTCCTCCGGCTGGCCCTACAGCACCCGTACCTCGAGGTCCAGCAGGTCACGAGCCGCACCTACGCGGGGCAGCCCGTGCACTTCGTGCACCCGAACCTCCGCGGCGCCACGAACCTGAAGTTCACGACACCGGAAGCCCTCGAGCCCACGGACGTGCTCGTCCTGGCCCTGCCGCACGGGGTCGCAGCGCGGGAGTTCGAGCGCTACCAGGGCCTCGCCCCCTTGATCATCGACCTCTCCGCGGACTTTCGCTTGAAGGACCTGGGGCTCTACGAGCGGTTCTACGGCGCGCCACACCCCCGGCCCGATCTCCTGGAGCGCTTCGCGTACGCGAACCCCGAGATCAACCGCGCGGAGATCCTGGCCAAGCCGTACCTGGCCGGGGCGGGGTGCACCGCGACCGCGACGCTGCTCGGCCTGTACCCCCTGTTCGCGGAAGGGGTGCTGCTGCCCAAGCCGGTCTTCGTCACCGTCCTGGTCGGCTCCTCCGCCGCGGGCGCCCAGGCCACGCCGGCCTCGCACCACCCCGAACGCGCGGGGTCCCTACGGGTCTATAAGGCGACCGGGCACCGCCACACCGCGGAGGTGCTCGAGTACCTGCCCGGCCGGCCCGAAGTGCACCTCACCGCCATCGCCAGCGAGCGGGTGCGGGGCATCCTCATGACCGCGCAGGCCTTCCTCCCCGACGGGTACTCCGAGCGGGACGTGTGGGCCGCGTACCGCGCCGTCTACGGTGAGGCCCCCTTCATCCGGATCGTCAAGCAGAAAAAAGGCGTGCACCGCTACCCGGACCCCAAGGTCCTCGAAGGCACGAACTACTGCGACATCGGGTTCGAGCTCGAGCCGGACACGGGCCGGCTCGTGGTGATCAGCGCCCTGGACAACCTGGTCAAGGGCACGGCCGGGCACGCCCTACAGGCCCTGAACCTCAAGCTCGGCTGGCCTGAGACGCTAGGCCTGACGTACACGGGGCTGCACCCGTGACGGCGGATCCGGAGGTCGGCATGATCGTCGTCAAGGTCGGTGGATCCGAGGGCATCAACTACGCGGCGGTCGCTGAGGACGCCGCTCGGCTCTGGAAGGAAGGCACGCGGCTCGTCCTGGTGCACGGCGGCTCGGCCGAAACCAACCGCATCGCCGAGGCGCTGGGCCACCCGCCGCGGTTCCTCGAGCACCCCGGCGGCTTGACGAGCCGCCTCACGGACCGCCAGACCCTCGAGATCTTCGAGATGGTCTACTGCGGCAAGGTGAACAAGATGCTCGTCGAGCTGTTGCAGCAACGCGGCGTGAACGCGGTGGGGCTTTCGGGACTGGACGGGCGCGTGCTCGAGGGGCCGCGCAAGAAGGCCGTGAAGTACCTGGAGAACGGCAAGCTCAAGGTGCGGCGCGACACCTACACCGGGACGGTGGAGCGGGTCAACACGCACCTCCTCACGCTCCTCCTGGATCACGGGTACCTCCCGGTCCTCACGCCGCCCGCGATCAGTTACGAAGGCGAGGCGATCAACACGGACGGGGACACCGCCGCGGCGCGCGTGGCCGTGCAGCTTCAGGCCGAGGCCCTGTTGCTCCTCTCGAACGTGCCGGGGCTTTTGCGGAACTACCCGGACGAGTCCAGCCTGATCCCGCGCATCCCGGCGGCGGAGGTGGCGGCCTACATGACCCACGCCGAAGGCCGGATGAAGAAAAAAGTCCTAGGAGCCGCCCAGGCCGTGCAGCACGGCGTGGGGCGCGTGGTCCTCGGGGACGCACGGGTCGAGGCCCCCATCACCCAAGCCCTCGCGGGCCGCGGCACGGTGATCGCATAACCCCTAAGGAGGCGGGTATGAACTGGCTCGAGATCGAGAAACGGTACGACTCTGGCGTATACAACAAGCACGACCTCGTCATCGTCCGGGGCAAGGGCGCGCGCGTGTGGGACCACGAGGGCCGGGAGTACATCGACTGCGTGGGCGGGTACGGCGTCGCGAACGTGGGGCACAGCAACCCCAGCGTGGTGGAGGCCGTCAAGCGCCAGGCCGAGACCCTCATGGTCCTGCCCCAAACCCTCCCCAACGACCGGCGGGCCGAGTTCTACCAGACCCTCGTGGAGCTCACCCCGCCCGGCCTCGAGCGCGTCTTCCCCACCAACTCCGGCGCCGAGGCCAACGAGGCCGCCTTGAAGTTCGCGCGGGCCGCGACGGGCCGCACCAAGTTCGTCGCGGCCATGCGGTCCTTCCACGGGCGCACCCTGGGGGCGCTCTCGGTCACCTGGGAGAAGAAGTACCGCGCGCCGTTCGCGCCGCTCGTGGAGCCGGTCGAGTTCATCCCCTACAACGACGTGGAGGCCCTTCACCGCGCGGTGGACGAGGAGACCGCCGCGCTCATCCTGGAGCCCGTCCAGGGCGAGGGCGGGGTCCGGCCGGCCACGCTCGAGTTCATGCAGGCCGCGCGCGCACGCACCCAGGAGGTCGGGGCCCTCCTCATCCTGGACGAGATCCAGACCGGGTTCGGCCGGACCGGGAAGCTGTTCGCCATGGAGCACTTCGGGATCACGCCGGACATCCTCACCCTCGCCAAAGCGATCGGCGGCGGGGTTCCCATGGGCGCGATGGTCACCACGCACCCGATCGCGGACAAGATGCCCAAGGGCGGGCACGGCACCACCTTCGGCGGGAACCCCCTCGCGATGGCCGCGGGCGTCGCCGCGATGCGGTACATCGCGACGCACCGACTCTGGGAGCGCGCCGCCGAGCTCGGCGCGTGGTTCCTCGAGGCCCTCCGGGAGCTGGACTCCCCCCGGGTGCGCGAGGTCCGCGGGCTCGGCCTCATGATCGGCCTGGAACTCAAGGAGCGGTCCGCGCCCTACATCCAGCGGCTCGAGCAGGAGCACCAAGTTCTGACGCTCGCCGCAGGCCCCAACGTGATCCGCTTCCTGCCGCCCCTCGTGATCGAACGATCGGACCTCGAACGGGTCCTCGAGGCCGTGCGGGAGGTGCTTCGCTAGGGTCATGCCCCGTTGGGCCGTCGCGTGCCTCGTTGTGATTCCCGCCTTAGGCAACCCCCTCCACGAACTCGGTCATTGGATAGGGTACGCCCTCGCGGGAATCCCCGCGGCGTTCTCCTTTAACCGCGTCCTCCCCTTAGCGCCGGAGGGGGCCGGGCTCGCGGGGGTCGCCGGGGGGCCGCTGGCCTCGCTCGCGCTGGCCGGGCTCGGGGTGGTGGTGCTGTACCGAGTCCCTCGCCGGGCCCTTGTGGGCGCGAGCCTCGCGGCCGTCATGGCGTACACCCGCCTCCTGCCCTATCTGCTCTTCGTCCTGGGGATCGTTTCCCCCGCGCAAAACGACGAAGGCATGATCGCACGCGCGTTGGGGTGGCCCCTGTGGAGCGTCTGGCTTCCGTTCGCTCTGGCCTTTTTGGGAATACTGGCGCTGGCGTGGCGCGGCCTTAAGGTCCCGACGGCGCAGCGGCTTGGGTGGTTTGCCTTGCTGTTCGTGGCGTACGCGGCGGCCGCCGCCGTGGAGGTGCTCGTGCTCGACCCCGTGTGGTTTCCCGGCGTAGGCGGATTCGCGCGATAAGGAGAGGTATGGAAACGCT
Organism: Marinithermus hydrothermalis DSM 14884; assembly: GCF_000195335.1. NCBI lineage: Bacteria > Thermotogati > Deinococcota > Deinococci > Thermales > Thermaceae > Marinithermus > Marinithermus hydrothermalis. Next base: position 642,482 of record NC_015387.1, on the reverse strand, counting down.
GGACCCCGTGGAGTTTCTAAAGGGCGCCCTCGAGATCCCGAGCCCTTCGGGCGCTGAGCGGCTCGTCGCCGAGTACCTGGCCGAGGGCATGGCCCGCCTCGGGATGAAGGCCTGGGTGGACGAGGCCGATAACGCCCGCGGCCAGCTCGGGGCCGGGCCGGTGCAGGTGGTGCTCTTGGGGCACATCGACACCGTGCCCGGCGAGATCCCGGTGCGCCTTGCGGGAGACAAGCTCTTCGGTCGGGGCGCGGTGGACGCCAAAGGGCCGTTCGTGACCTTCATCCTAGCCGCCGCGGGCCTTCCCCAGGAGGCACTCGAGCGCCTCACGGTTCACCTGGTGGGCGCGACCGAGGAGGAGGTGCCCTCCTCCAAAGGCGCGCGGTACGTGGCGCCCCTGTTGCGCCCGGATTACGTGATCATCGGGGAGCCTTCGGGCTGGGAGGGGATCACGCTCGGGTACAAGGGGCGCCTGCTCGTTCGGGTGCGACGGGAAAAGGACAACTTCCACTCCGCGCACCACGAGCCCAACGCCGCCGAGGAGCTCATCAATTACTTCAACTCGGTGCGCGCCTGGACCGAGGGGCTGAACACCGGCATGCGGCCGTTTGACCAGGTGCAGTACTCGCTGCGCGACTTCCGGATCCACCCCGCCCAGACCAAGCAGGTGGCCGAGCTCTTCTTCGATCTGCGCCTGCCGCCGCGCCTACCCCCGGAAGAAGCCATCCGCCACCTGCTCGCCTACGCGCCGCCCACCCTCGAGCTCGACTTCTTCGGGCGGGAGGTGCCCTACCAAGGCCCTAAGGACACGCCGCTCACCCGCGCTCTGCGCGTCGGGATCCGCAAGGCCGGGGGGCGACCGGTCTTCAAGCTCAAGACCGGCACCTCGGACATGAACGTGCTCGCCCCGCACTGGCCGGTCCCGATGGTCGCGTACGGGCCGGGTGACTCCACGCTGGACCACACCCCCCACGAGCACATCCTCATCCCGGAGTTCCTAAAAGGCATCGAAGCGCTCCGCGAAGCGCTCATTCACCTGGCGCGGCAAACCCCGCCTGCCTAAGCGCCTCGTACACCGCAACCCCCACCGCCACGGACAGGTTCAGGGAACGCACCGGCCCCGGCATCGGGATCACCAGCCGGGGCCAAACCTCGAGGATCTCCGGCGGCAACCCCCGCGTCTCCGGGCCAAACAACAGGTAGTCCCCCGGCCGGTAGGCCACCTCGGTGTAGCGCCGTTCCCCCTTGGTGGTGAAGGCGAAGAGGCGGTCCTGGGGCCCCAACGTCTCGAGAAAGGCCGCCCAGGTGTCGTGCAACACGTACCGCACATGCGGCCAGTAGTCGAGGCCGGCGCGCTTCATCCTCGGATCCCCCCAACGGAACCCGAAGGGCCGCACCAGGTGCAGTTCCGCCCCTACGGCCGCGCAGGTCCGGGCGATGTTCCCCACGTTCTGCGGGATCTCCGGCTGGTACAACACCACGCGCACCACGCCCGTACCATAATCCACGCCTCCCCAAGGCGTCCAACGCCGCTTATGATGGGGGCATGCGGAGCTTTGCCGAGCTCGAGCAGCGCCTCGTGCAGATCGACCGGCGCGGCTACAAGGCCTACAACGAGATCAAGGGCAGCTGGAGCGAGGGGCGGTTCGTCCTCATCGTGGACCACGTTCAGGCCGATCCGTTCGCGACCCCCTCGCGCGTGCGCCTCAGGATCCCGCAGCACATCCACCAGATTCCCCCGGAGCTGTGGGCCTCGACCCCGCGCCGAATCGCCCTGACCGATTACCTCCTGCGGGTGTTCGCCCAGGCGGCGCGGTCCATCCCTCGCGTCGGGGGAACCGGCCACTCCGGCAAGGTGCTGGTGGACGCGGGGGACGCGGAGATCCTCGCGCGCTCGGGCTGTGCGATCAACGAGGAGTACCTGGAGCTGCGCTTCCGCGTGGGCCTGCCCGCCCAGGGGCGCAGCGTGATGGGGCGCAGCGCCGCCCGCCTCCTCACCGAGCACCTGCCGCGCGCGGCGGAGGCGGTCTTCTGGAGCCGCCTGAACCAGAAAGAAGCCTGGACGTGGGTCAAGCTCGCGGAGGACCACGCCCACCTCCAGGCACAGCTCAAGGAACACAAGCTCGTCGCCTTCGTGCGGGACGGCAGCATCCTGCCGCGCGCCTCGGGTGTCTCCAGCGCCCCCTTAAAGGGCGCGCTGCCCTTCGAAAGCCCGCCCAGCCTCCGGGTCACCCTCAAGACCCTGCACCACGGCGAGGTCACCGGGATGGGGATCCCCGAAGGGATCACGCTCATCACCGGCGGGGGGTTCCACGGCAAGACCACCCTCCTCGAGGCCATCCAGTACGGCGTGTACCCCCACATCCCCGGCGACGGACGCGAGTGGGTCGTCACGCGAGCCGACACGGTCAAGATCCGCAGCGAGGACGGACGCAGCGTGGTCGGGGTGGACCTCCGGCCCTTCATCCACGACCTGCCCGGAGGGAAGGACACCGCCGCCTTCACCACGCAGGACGCCTCCGGCTCCACCAGCCTCGCCGCGGCCCTGCTGGAAGCCCTCGAGGCCGGCGCGGGTGTGCTGCTTCTGGACGAGGACACCTCCGCGACGAACCTGTTGATCCGCGACGCCCGCATGCAGCGCCTCGTCCAAAAAGAAACGATCACGCCCTTGATCGACCGGGTGCGGGAAATGCACGAGAAGCTCGGGGTCTCGGTCCTGCTCGTGGTGGGCGGGAGCGGCGACTACCTGGATGTGGCCGACACCGTCATCCTCATGGAGGACTACCGGCCGCGCGAGGTGACGCGCGAAGCCCGCGCGGTCGCCGAAGCCCAACCCACCGGCCGCACGATCGGGGACCCCGCCCACCCCCTCACCGTCACGCCGCGCTGCCCGCTTCCCGAGTCGTTCAATCCCCGCCGTAGCCGCAAGGAGAAGGTGCGGGCCAAGGGGCTGCGCGAGCTGGTGTTCGGGGAGGAGATCATCGACCTCTCCGCACTGGAGCAGCTCGTGGACGACTCCCAAGCCCGCGCGATCGGCGTCCTCCTCAAGCGCCTGCGCTCCGTAGCCCGGCCCGACCTGCCCTTAAAAGAAGCCCTGCAGCTCATCCACCAGGAGGCCAGCATCGAGGGGCTGTTCGCCATGGAGCCCTCCCCCGAGCTGGCCTTGCCCCGATTGTTCGAGGTCGCGGGCGCGGTCAACCGCCTGCGAAGCCTGGAGGTGCGGCAGGCCCGGACCTAGCGCGGCTACGCGATCCCTGTAACCTGTAAGATATAGGGAGAAGCGAGGAGGAAGGCATGCCGTATATTCTCGCCCTCGACCAGGGGACGACCTCGAGCCGCGCCATCGTGTTCGACCTGCACGGCCGGCCCGTCGCCCAAGCGCAGCGGGAGTTCACCCAGCACTACCCGCGCCCTGGATGGGTGGAGCACGACCCCGTGGAGATCTGGGAGACCCAGCTGGCCACCGCTCGCCAAGCCCTGGAGCAGGCCGGGATCTCGGCCCAGGAGGTAGCAGCCCTCGGGATCACGAACCAGCGCGAGACCACCCTCCTCTGGGAGCGCAGCACGGGCCGGCCGGTCGCGAACGCGATCGTCTGGCAGGACCGCCGCACCGCCCCCATCTGCGGGGCCCTCAAGGTCCAGGGCCTCGAGCCTACGGTCCGCGCCAAGACCGGGCTCGTGCTCGACCCGTACTTCTCCGGCACCAAGCTGCGCTGGCTCCTCGAGCAGCACCCTAACCTCAAGGCCCGAGCCGCGTCAGGCGAGCTGGCCTTCGGCACCGTGGACAGCTGGCTCATCTGGAACCTGACCGGCGGCCGGGTCCACGCCACCGACGTGACCAACGCCGCGCGCACCCTGCTCTTCAACATCCACACCCTCTCCTGGGACCCGGAGCTCCTCGAGGCCCTCGAGATCCCCGCCGCCCTCCTCCCCGAGGTGCGGCCCTCCGCGGGGCGCTTCGGGGAGACGGACCCAGCCCTTTTCGGCGCAGCCATCCCCATCACGGGCGTGGCCGGGGACCAGCAGGCGGCCCTGTTCGGCCAGGCCTGCGTGGAGCCGGGCCTGGCGAAGAACACCTACGGCACGGGCGCCTTCGTCGTGATGCACACCGGCGCGCAGGCCGTGACGGGGGACGGGGTGCTCACCACCCTCGCCTGGCAGCTCGAAGGCCACCCCCCCGCGTACGCCCTCGAGGGCTCGATCTTCATCGCGGGAGCCGCGGTGCAGTGGCTTCGGGACGGGCTGGGGATCATCGAGCGCTCCGCGGAGGTCGAGGCCCTGGCGCGCTCGGTCCCCGACGCGGGCGGGGTGTACTTCGTGCCCGCCCTGGTGGGGCTGGGCGCGCCCCACTGGGACCCGTACGCCCGCGGCCTCCTGATCGGCCTAACCCGCGGCACCACCAAGGCCCACATCGCCCGCGCGGCCCTCGAGGCGATCGCGTACCAAACCGCGGACGCCATCCGCGCGATGGAGGCCGCCTCCGGCCTCCGACTCAAGGAGCTGCGCGTGGACGGGGGCGCGGCGGCCAACGACCTCCTCCTCGAGTTCCAAGCGGACCTGTTGAACGCGGCGGTGCTGCGCCCCAAGGTGACGGAGACCACCGCCTTGGGCGCGGCGTACCTCGCCGCGGTGGGGGCCGGGATGCTCAGCGTTCCGGAGGTTCAGGCGCGGTGGGCCCTCGAGCGCCGCTTCGAGCCCCGGATGGACCCCGCCCGGCGCGAGGCGCTCTACGCGGGCTGGCGGCGCGCGGTTGAGCGGGCCCGCGGGTGGAGTTCGGCATGAACACGCGCCAGGCACAGCTTGAGCGCTTGAAGCGGGAGGCGTTCGACCTCCTCGTGATCGGCGGGGGCGCGACCGGCGCGGGCATCGCTTTGGACGCGGCGAGCCGGGGGCTGAAGGTCGCCCTCGTCGAACGGGACGACTTCGCGGCCGGCACCTCCTCGCGCAGCACCAAGCTGATCCACGGCGGGGTGCGGTACCTGGAGCAGGCCGTCAAGCGGCTGGACCGCGTGCAGTTCAACCTGGTGCGGGACGCGCTCCACGAGCGCAGAATCCTCCTCAGGATCGCACCGCACCTCGCGCGCCCCCTGCCGCTCGTCACGCCCCTTTATAGGGTGTGGGAAGCCCCGTACTACTGGTCCGGCCTGAAGCTCTACGACCTGCTCGCGGGCCGGGCGGGGATCGGCTGGAGCCGCTTCCTCCCCCGCCATGAGGCCCTCCGCCGCTTCCCTATCCTGCGCCCTGAGGGGCTCGTGGGGGGGGTGCTGTACTACGACGGGCAGTTCGACGACGCCCGCATGAACCTCGCTATAGTCCTCACCGCGCTCCAGCACGGCGCGGTCGCCGTGAACCACGCGGAGGTCACGGCTCTCCTCAAGCGCGAGGGCCGCGTGCGGGGCGCGACGGTCCGGGACCGAATCACCGGCGAGGCCTTCGAGGTCACGGCCGCCGTTGTGATCAACGCCACCGGCCCCTTCGCCGACGAGGTTCGCCGCCTGGACGACCCCGACGCCCCACCCATCCTCCGGGTCAGCTCGGGCGTGCACCTGGTGCTCGACGCGCGTTTTTCCCCCCCGGACACGGGGCTGCTCATCCCCAGGACGGAGGACGGGCGCGTGCTGTTCGTCCTCCCGTGGCTGGGACACACCCTCGTCGGCACCACGGACGAGCCCGCCACACCCGACCCGCACCCCCCGGTGCGCGAGGAGGAGGTCGAGTACCTGCTGCGACACGTGAACCGGTACTTTAACCTCGAGGTCACCCGCGCGGACATCAAGGCCCGCTGGAGCGGCCTGCGGCCCCTCGTGGCCCGCCCCCAGGAGGCGGACACCGCGCGGCTGGCACGGGACCACGTGATCCTCGAAAGCCCCTCCGGCCTCCTCACGATCACGGGCGGCAAGTGGACCACCTACCGCAAGATGGCCGAGGACGCGGTCACGCACGCGGTGCGACGTGCGGGCCTAACCCCCCAAGGCCCCTGCCGGACCGCGGCGCTTCCTCTCGTGGGCGCCGCGCGCTTCGACCCGAGCGGGGCCGCGCGGCTTGCCGAGGCCTTCGACCTCGCGCCGGACGTCGCCGCTCACCTGCACCACGCCTACGGCGACCAGGCGGAACGGGTGGCGGCCCTCGCAGGGGAAGGGTACGGGGCGCGGCTCGCGCCGGGGCACCCGTACCTCGAGGCCGAGGTGGTGTGGGCGGCCCGGGAGGAGCTCGCCGTGCGCGCCCTGGACGTGCTCGCGCGGCGCACCCGCCTGGCGTTTTTGGATCGAAACGCGGCCTGCGAAGCCCTGGAGCGCGTGGTGGAGTTGCTCGCCGCGGAACTGGGGTGGGACGCGGCGCGCCGTGAAACGGAAACCCGTTGGGCTCAAGCGCGGCTCGAGCGCGCCTTGTGAGGCAAACGTGCGCCCGTCGCTGGTCAGCAAGCCTTTTGGGGCCTATGCTGTGATGTTTGGAGGCATGGGCTTTGGGCCCTAACGTCATGGGAGTGGAGGGTTATGCCCCGTTGGAAGCTGGTGACCGAGTTTACCTTTGACAGCGCGCACTACATCACGGACTACGATGGGCCGTGCGGCCGGATGCACGGGCACACCTACCGGGTGCGGGTGGAAGCCACCTCCGACCGGCTCTACCCCTCGGCGCACACGCCGCACCCGGTGATGGTCGCGGACTTCAAGACGCTACGCTGGGCCAAGAAGGACGTCACCGAAGGCGGGCTGGACCACGCGGTGCTGAACGAGGTCCTGCCCCCCGAGTACGCGACCACCGCCGAGATGATCGCCAAGTACATTCACGACGAGACCAAGCGCCGCCTCCCCGAAGGGGTGCGGCTCAAGGTCACGGTGTGGGAGACCCCCACGAGCTGGGTGGAGTACGAGGATGCGTAAGGGCTACCCCGTGGTGGAGACCTTCCACTCCGTCCAGGGCGAAGGGCACTGGACGGGCACGAGCGCCTTCTTCATCCGGCTCGCGGGGTGCGACGTGGGCTGTTGGTTCTGCGACACCAAGGAAAGCTGGGATATGAGCCAGCACCCCTGGCGCTCCGTGGACGCGCTCGTGGCCGAGGCCCAGGCCGCCTCCCCCGCGATCGTCGTCGTGACCGGTGGGGAGCCCCTCATGCACGACCTCACGCCCCTAAGCCGCGCCCTGCGCGCGGCCGGGCTGCGGGCGCACCTCGAGACCTCGGGCGCCCACCCGTTCAGCGGCGCGTGGGACTGGGTGACGCTCTCCCCCAAGAAGTTCCGCCCACCACACCCCTCCGTCTACCCGCACGTGCACGAGCTGAAGGTCGTGGTCGTGAACCAGAGCGACCTCGCCTGGGCCGAAACCCACGCCGCGCGGGTGCCCCCCACTGCACTTAAGTACCTGCAACCGGAGTGGAGCACCGAAAAAAGCCGGCAACTCATTCTCGAGTACGTCCTGCAGCACCCCGAGTGGCGGGTCAGCCTGCAGACGCACAAGGTACTGGGGGTACGTTGATGAAACCAAAAGCCGTGGCTTTGCTCTCCGGAGGGCTGGACTCCGCCACCGCGGCGGCCCAGGCCCTCGCGGACGGGTACGAGGTCATCGCTCTTTCCTTCGCGTACGGCCAGCGGCACACCCGTGAGCTCACCGCCGCGAAGGAGGTCGCCAAAGCCTTAGGCATTCAGGAGCATTACGTTCTCGAGGTGAACCTCGCGCAGTGGGGCGGCAGCGCCTTGACCGACCCCACGATCCAGGTGCCGACCGGGGGCGTCAACCCGGAGGTGATCCCCCCCACTTACGTACCGGGGCGCAACACGGTCTTTTTGGCCATCGCCCTCTCCCTCGCGGAGGCGCGGGGCGCGGAGGCTATCTACCTGGGAATCAACGCCGTGGATTACTCCGGCTACCCGGACTGCCGGCCGGAGTACCTCGAGGCCTTCCAGCGCCTCGCCAACCTCGCCACCAAGGCCGGCCTGGAGGGGCAGGCCCCCCGGCTCGTCGCGCCTTTGGTGATGGACACGAAGGCGGATATCGTCCGGCGCGCGCTCGCGTTAGGCGTGCCGATCGAACGCACCTGGAGCTGCTACCAGGGGGGCGAGGAACCCTGCGGCTTGTGCGACTCGTGTCGCATCCGCGACCGGGCCTTGATCGAGGCCGGCCGGCCCGACCTCGCCACCCCCAAGGGGCGAGAGTTGTACGCCCAGGAGGCGCGTTAGCTTCACGGGAACCACTCCCCTTCCAGTAGCATTAATGCGAAGGGAGGCGCCTTTCGGGTGGGGAGAGGTTGGCGTTGCTGGGTCACGGCCGGTCTTTTAGTGGGGCTTGCAGCGTGCGCGGGCTCGAAGAGCGGCGCGGAGGTGCGTTGGACCCCCCTCCCCTCGCCTTTCACGCCCGCACGCTGGCTCGAGGCGCCTCTCGCTTACCTGGGCATGCAACTCGCCGTGCAACGGCAAGCCGCGACGCTTGGCCTGCCCTGCCGTTCCCAGGTCCTGGTGTTCAAGGTGCGGCTACGTCCGGGCGTACGGGCATGGACGGATGAGGTGCGCGCGTTGGAGCGGGCGGGGCTCGTACTCGGCAACCGAACCGCGATCGCTAAAAGCCCGTACGTCCGGGTTATGCTCATCGATACGCGCAACGGGGACTGGGTGATCGCCTTGCGGCGCTCGGGAGGGGGGGTCGCGTTGTGGGGGTTGTGCGCCACGCGCTAACCCAAAACGCTCCGGGCGGCCTCCTGGCCGCCCGGGCTTTCTTGGTGGAGCCGAGGGGATTTGAACCCCTGACCTCGTGAGTGCGATTCACGCGCTCTCCCAACTGAGCTACGGCCCCACGCCGCAAGGATTAAGTTAGCACGGAGTCCTGATTTTGTCCAGCCCTCCCCCATCCCGGGTTTAGAATCGAGCTGATGAGCGAAACCGTATGGGCACGCCTCGCCGAACCCTTCCCTCCCGAAGCGATCCAGTGGCGCATCGAAACCCTCTCCAAGGACAAGCGCCGCGCCCTCGTCGTGCCGTACGTGGACGCACGCGCCGTCCTCGAGCGCCTCGACCGGGTGGTGGGGCCCGAGGGGTGGTTCGACGCGTACGAGGTCCTTTCCACCGCGCCCCCCGCGGTCAAGTGCCGCCTGACCGTGCTCGGCATCACCAAGGAGGACGTGGGGGAAGGCGATAGCCTCAAAGCCGCCTTCTCCGACGCCCTGAAACGCGCGGCGGTCAAGTTCGGGGTGGGGCGGGACCTGTACCGGCTGGAGAAGCGGTGGGTAGCTTACGACCCAGAGACCGGCCGCTTCACCCCACCATCCCTTCCAGAAGAGCGCAAACCCGAACCTCAAGAGCTCATCGACCGGCTGGTTGAACGGCTCAAGGACGCCGGGCTGGGGATGGAAGCGGCCCGGATCATCACGCGCTACGGCGGGTACGGCAAGACCCCGGAGGAAACCCGGCGGCTGTACGGGGAACTGCGCAACCTCTTGAAGCAAGCGCATGGTTAAGGTAGTGGCCATCGGGGATGTGCACGCGGCGTTCGGCCGGCTCTGGCAGGCTCTGAAGCGGGCCCAGGCCGCGGACGAGACGCTGTTACCCACCCTGCCCGTGCGCGACGGACGGTACCGGGTCGTCCTCCTCGGGGACCTGATCCACCCCAAGACCGCTGCCCAGTACACGCGCCTCACGGGCCTCGAGCCCTACGACCCCCAAAACCCCGCGCACCTCAAGGCCGCGGCTCGAGCGCAGGTGCGGGGCCTGTGGCGCCTCAAGCGGTACGTGGAGGCCGCCCAGGGGCACGCGATCGTGCTTTTAGGGAACCACGAGGCGGCCGTGCTGGAACGGCACCCTTTGCTCGGGAATGCCTCCGGAATCGTGCACGCCGAGTTCGATCCCGACCGCGGGGGGCTCGCGCTACCGGAGGAACTCCAGGCGTGGATCCACGCCTTTCCCCGAGAGTACCGGCTGCACGGCGTGCACTTCGCCCATGTCGGGCCGGCCCCCTGGCTGCAGGCGTACGACGCGATGTTCTACCAAAGCGACGAAGCGAAGCGCTGGTGGCGCACGCACCCCGAGTACCTCGCGCGCATGGGGTACCGGTTCGGCGTGTACGGGCACACCGCGATGCCCCAAGGCATCCAGATCCTCGAGCCGCACGGCATCGCCTTGATTGACGCGCTGGACCGGAACCAGTACCTCGAGCTCGTCGTAAGCCCTGAGGTGCTGCGCTGGCGGGTGGCGTCCTTTTAACCATCGGCCGCGGCCCGGTTAGAATAGAGGGCAGTATGTTTCAGGTCGGCGACGCCGTAGTGTACCCCGCACAAGGCGCTGGACGCATCGTGGAGGTCGTGGAACGCGAGGTCATGGGGAGCCGTAAACAGTACTACGTGGTGCAGCTCCTCAGCGACGCAGCGCGAATCATGGTCCCCGTGGGGGCCGTACGGGAGGCGGGGTTACGCCCGCCCCTTGCGGCCGCGGAGCTCGAGCGCCTCTGGCAAGCCCTCGCGGAGGACCTGCCCCTCCCCTCGGTGTGGATGCCGCGCTACCGGGAGGAACAGCGCCTTTTAGCCTCCGGTGACCCCTTCAAGCTCGCCGCCCTCGTGGGCACGCTGTACCGCCGCGACCAGGCGAAACCCTTGGCCTCGAGCGAACGCCGCCTGTACGAGGACGCGCTCACCGCCCTCGCTTCGGAGGTCGCGCTGAGCCTGAGCGAGACCCTCGAGGCCGCTAAGGCGCGCGTCATGGGCATGCTCGAGGCCCTCACCCCCAGCCCCTAGCCCGGTGGAACCTTCCACTCCCCCCCTCTACGCGCCGCGCACAGTGCGCGCGCTGCTCGAGCGCTACGGCCTGCGGGCCGACAAGCGCTTCGGGCAGAACTTCCTGGTGGACGGCAACCTGCTCGGCGTGATCGTGCGCACCGCCCAGGTGCGGCCGGGCGAGCGGGTATATGAGGTCGGGCCGGGGCTCGGCACGCTGACGCGAGCCCTTGCGGAAGCGGGCGCAAAAGTCACCGCGATCGAGAAGGACCAACGGCTCCTGCCGGTCCTCGAGGAGACCCTAGCTGGGCTGAACGTGACGGTCGTGCCGGGCGACGCGCTCGCGTACCCCTGGGACGAGGTGCCGCCGGACAGCCTGTTCGTCGCGAACCTGCCGTACAACATCTCCACCCCCCTCCTCACCGCTGTGCTGCGCGCGAACCGCTTCCGGAGGCTGGTGGTGCTGGTGCAAAAAGAGGTAGCGGACCGCCTCGCCGCCCGGCCCGCGACCGAAGCGTACGGCCTGTTGACGCTCCGCGCTCAGTACCACGCCCGCGTGGAGCGCGTCCGGGACTTCCCCCCCCAGGCCTTCTACCCCCAGCCCAACGTGACGAGCACCCTGGTGCGCCTCGAGTCCAAAGGCGTTCCAGACGACCCCGCGTTATTCCGCCTGGTGGAGGCCGCGTTCGCGCAGCGCCGCAAGACCCTCCGGAAGAACCTCGAGGCGGCCGGGTACGCGCGGGAACGGGTCCTGGCCGCCCTCTCAGCCCTCGGCCTGGACCCGCGCGTGCGGGGGGAGGCGCTGGACCTCGAGGCCTTCCAGCGGTTGAAGGCGGCGCTGCTTGGCCCTACGGGGTAACCATCCCTGGTCATCCCGCGGGTGGGCCGCTATAATAGCGGAGTTGCCAAACCCGGCGCTCCCGTGGTGTAAGATGGGAGCACAATTAAATTCGAGGAAACCTGAGGAGGGCAGATGCGGTTTTTCGTAGTGGGCGACGTCTCGGTGGATCTTATCTATTTCTTGGATCGAATCCCGGAAGCGGGGGAGGAGGTCCCTGCCAAACGCGCACTCATGAAACCCGGCGGGGCCGGCGCGACCATCGCCGCGAACCTCGCCAGCTTAGGGCACAAGGTGTTCTTAGCGGCACGCGTCGGCAAAGATTCATTCAGCGACCTGGCCCTCTCGAGGATCAAACAAACCGGGGTCGAGCTCAAGCACCTTCAGGAGGACGCGGAGCACACCACCTCCTCCGTGCTGATCTTCGTGGTCTCGGGCGGGGAGCGCTCCATGGTCTCGCACCCCGGTGCAAACCGGTACCTGGACGCCTCCGAGTTCCGGCCGCGCTCCCTGGATCAGATCGACGGCCTGGTCGTCTCCGCGTACGCCCTCGCGGGCGGTCCCCAACGCGAGTACGCCGTAAAGGCCCTTAACGCCGCTAAAAAACGCAACATCCCCATCTTCGCGGACCTCGGTAGCGGCGCGGTCCGCATCGCGGGCAAGGAGCTCTTAGAGTACCTCAAAGGCGTGGACTACCTCTTGATGAACCAGCACGAGCTCCTCACCCTGACCGGCGCGAGCTCCATCAGCGAAGGCGTGCAGGCCCTACACGCCTACGAACTACAACGCGTCATCGTCAAGGTCGGCCCCCTCGGCTCGATCGTCGTCACACCGGAGGAGCAGGAGCTCGTCGAACCGTACCCCGTGGAAGGCGTGGTGGACTCGACCGGCGCAGGCGACGCGTACACCGCGGCGTTCGCCCACGCGATCCTCGAAGGCCACGACCTCCTCACCGCGGCCCGCATGGCGAACATCGCCGGAGCCCTAGTCACGACCGCCGTGGGCGCTCAAGGCCGGCTCATCACCCGCGAGGACCTCGAGACCCCCCTTCACGCCGCGAAGTAAGCGCGCAACGCCTCGAGGAACACCAGCCCCGCCCGCCCGCTCTTCTCCGGGTGGAACTGCGGGGCGACCACAAGTCCGCGAGCGTACACGGCGGTGAAAGGCGTACCCGCGTACTCGCTGGTCCCGACCGTGCCGTCCACGACCGGGCCGTAGTACGAGTGCACGAAGTAAAAGTGCCGTCCCTCGAGGGACGCAAACGCGCTATCGGGGTCAAAGCGCACCGGGTTCCAACCCATGTGCGGCACCTTGCGCGCCGCAAAGCGCCGGACGGTACCCGGAATCACGCCCAGCCCAGGATGCCCCGGCGCTTCCTCCGACCCCTCGTACAATAGCTGCAGCCCCACGCAGATCCCCAGAAACGGCCTGCCCGCCTCGAGGTGCGCGCGCACCGCCTCCTCAAACCCCGAGGCCCTGAACGCCCCCATCACCTGACCGAAATGCCCCTGGCCGGGCAAAACGAGCAGCTCGGCGCGGGCCGCCTCCCGCGGATCAGCGGAGACCCGCACCCGAAACCCGGCGGCCTCGAGCGCCTTAGCCGCCGAGCGTAGGTTGCCGGAACCGTAATCGATCAACAACGCCCGCATCGCGTTTACAGCACCTCTTTCGTGCTTGGCAAATCCGCCCGCGTCAAGCGCGTCGCCTGGAACAACGCCCGCGCGAGCGCCTTGAAGCTCGCCTCGATCACGTGATGCGCCTCGCGCCCCGCGAGGACTCGAAGGTGCAGCGTCAACCCCGCGTGGTTCACCAATCCCCGCAAGAACTCGCGCAGGTGAAACACGTTCACGCCCCCCGGCGCCCCCACCACCTCGAGCCGCTCCGGCTCAAAGGCCAGGTGCGGACGCCCCGAAACATCCAGCACCACGTGCACCAGCGTCTCATCCATCGGAGCGAACGCGTCCGCGTACCGCTCGATACCCCGCGCGTCCCCCACCGCCTGCTTCACGGCCTGCCCCAAGGTAATCCCCACGTCCTCCACCAGGTGGTGCACGTCCACCTCGAGATCCCCCTGGGCGCGCACCTCGAGGTGAAACCGGCCGTGTCGTTGGAGCTGGAGGAGCATGTGGTCCAGGAAAGGCAGGCCAGTACGAACCTCGCCCCCGACCGGCCCGTCAAGGCCCAGCTCGAGCTGCACCTGGGTTTCGGTGGTGTGGCGTACGATCCGGGCGTTACGCATCCTCCTTCGTCCCTTCCCGCCCCAACTCAAAGGCCGCCTTGAGGAAGGCATCGTTCTCCACCGGCGTGCCGATCGAGACGCGGATGCACCCCTCGAACCCCGGGTAGTGATCCTGGCGCCGCACCAAAATCCCCCGCGCGAGCAGCTCCTTGTACGCCACCTCCGCGTCCGGCGTGCGAATGAGGAGGAAGTTCGCGTGGCTTGGGTAGGCCTTCCAGGTAGGGTGCGCCTTGAGCTCCACAAAGACCCGCTCCCGCTCCCGCCGGATGCGTTCCGTGTGCTCCGCGACGTACCCGGGGTGCTCCAGGACCGTTTGGAGGAGGGCCGCGGTCGTGGCGGGGATCACGAAGGGCGGCAAGAGGTTCTGCACCACCTCCGCGATCTCCTCGGAGGCGAGCAAATACCCCACGCGTACCCCCGCAAGCCCCCAGGCCTTGGAGAAGGTGCGGAGGATCGCCACATGCCCCTGACCCTGCGCCTGGCGCTTGAAGTGCGCGGGCGCGAACTGGTAGTAGGCCTCGTCCACCACCATCAACCAGCCGTACGTGCTGGCCGCGTCCGCAAGCTGACTCAAGGCGTCTGGGGAGTAGAAGGTACCGGTGGGCGCGTGCGGGTTGGGGATGAACAGCACGCCGGGCGTCTCCGCCTCCCGCATCGCGGCCACCAGCGCCTCCACCGGCAGGGTGAACCCCTCCCCTAAAGGCACCGCCTGGTAGGGGGTGGCAGTCAACGTCGCGGAGAGCTTGTAGTGCGGGAAGGAAGGCTCGAGGTCCAGCACCCGCTGAGCGGCGGCGACCAGGGTCTGGATCAGAACGTTCGATCCCGGGGCGAGCACCACCCCGCGTTCGCTCCACCCCTCAAAATCAGCGACCGTCTCCCGCAACGTCTCGGCGTGCATCTCGGGGTAGCGGTTGAAGGGAAGGGTCGCGAGGCGCTCGAGCACCGCCCGTTTCACTTCCTCGGGAAGGTCGTAGGGGCTCTCGTTCTGATCAAGCTTGATCGGCGCCTGCACCTTTGCGTACGGGTAACGCGGTATCGCGGCAACGTGTGGCTTGAAGGCCTTCACAAACTGGATTCTACCCTAAGAAGGTACGTCCTCGTGCGAACACCCCCAGGAACCCGAGCGCATAAGCGAAAAACGGCATCCCGCCTCACCATCCCGCACGAAACGGGCCGGTACACTAGAGCCCATGCGCCTCGGCATCGTCGCGTACCCGGGCCTGGGAGGGAGCGGTGTGGTCGCCGCCGACCTCGCGCACCGCCTAGCCCTGCGGGGACACGCGGTCGTGATGCTCGCTACGCGCCGCCCGTTCCGGCTCCCGGAGAACTCCCCGGTCCGGTTCGTGCAGGTCGAGCTCCCCAACTACCCGGTCTTCCCCGGCCCCCTCTACACGCTCTCTCTCGCGGGTGCGCTGCGTCGCGCCGCGCGGGAGTGGGGGCTGGAGGTCATCCACACCCACTACGCGATCCCGCACGCCGCCGCCGCTCACCTGGCGGCCTCTGGCGCGGCGCTCGTGCACACCCTGCACGGCACCGACGTGAACCTACTGGGCCTAGACCCCGCGTTTCGCGAGGTGACGGCCCTCGCGCTCCAGACCGCGGCGGGCGTGAGCGCGGTCTCCCACTCCCTAGCAGCCCAAGCCCGGGTCGTCTACGGCGTTCACCCCGTAGTTATTCCCAACGCGGTGGACCCCGAGCGCTTCCACCCCCGGCCCTACCTCAAGTCCCGCTACGTCGAGGCTGGGGAAGCCATGCTGCTGCACGCCTCGAACTTCCGTCCCATCAAACGCGTTCCCGACATCGTGCGGGCCTTCGCCAAGGTCGTGCGGCGCGGGGTGCGCGCCCGGCTCGTACTGCTGGGGGATGGACCGGAAAAACCCCACGTCGAACGAACCGTACGGGAACTAGGGGTCGAGCGCCACGTCACCTTCCTCCCCCCCACCCAACACCCCGAGGAGGTCATCGGGGCCGCGGACCTTTTCCTACTGCACTCGCAGGAGGAGTCCTTCGGCCTCGCAGCCCTCGAGGCCCTCGCCTCGGGCGTGCCGGTGGTCGCCGCGCGCGTCGGGGGCCTCTCGGAAGTCGTGCGGGACGGGGTCACGGGCCGCCTCGTCGAGCTGGGGGACGTCGAGGCGCAGGCCGAGGCCATCACGGCCCTCCTAACCTCCCCTGAGCTGCCCAGAATGCGCCGCGCAGCGCGGGAGGACGCGGTGGCGCGGTTTCACCCGGACTCCGTAACGAAGCGCTACGAAGCCCTTTATGCTGAGGTTCTCTTCAAAGCCTAAACTAGGATAAAGAAACTTTCTAGGGAAAGGATTAGTTCTTTTCTTCTTCTCCTGTAGGACTTTGCCGGCCTAAAACATTAGGCCGTTCTTCGCTTCCGACCGTCTAGGTGAACCCTCAACCTCTGTAGGTCGGTGCACTGAGCACGCGCCGCAGAAGCCTCAACGCGCAAAAGCTAGGACATGCTCCGCTTTTCAAAACCGAGGAGCCCTCCTTCTACAACAAATACCTTCGTGTGCTACTTGATCTGGACCCCCAAGATGTGAAAGAAGGGGGGTGCTATGGACTCCAACCGGGAGCACCCCCTTTACTATCTTGACGCGGAAACCCTTCTGGTGGATACCTACATCTGGGTGGATGACGAACTCAAGGCCTTGCAAGCTCAGGGCTTCAACCCCCCCCCAAAGCAAAAGCACCAGAAGGCCACCCTGGCCGAGCTCCTGACCCTCGCCATCTTTTTGCTCCTCCAGGGCCAGGACCTCGCCAAAGGCTACCTGGCCGCCAAAACCACCCTGAAGGCTTACTTCCCCTCCCTCCCCCACCTCTCCCGCTTCTACCGGGTCCTTCAGAAGGCCCAGGGGCTGTCGGCCTGCCTCGCTACGCGCCTTGCTGGCGGAGAAGGACTTTTGCAGGTGGTGGACCTCAAGCCTATCCCCCTGGCCCACGGCCACCGCATCCACGGCCTCTCTCTTCCCGAGGCCGCGATGGGGGTAGGACCTCTGGGGGCTTTTGGAGGCTACGTCCTCATGCCGGTGATGAACGAGCGGGGTCTCTTCTTTCGTTGGGCCATTCTCCCCGGTAATGCCCGGAATACCTGGGGAAGGGACCTCCTGGACGGTTTACCCGCGGTCCTCGGGGACCGGGGTCTTCGCTGGGTCCAGGGGGTCAAGACGCCACCCTATCGGGTCAGGGGAGGAACGGTGGTGGAGACGGGGTGGAGAGGGTGGATGGGAAGGGTACGGAACTGGATTGAGACGCGGTTTAGCGTGATGGTGCGGTCTTTGGGGCTTCATCGGATAGAGGCCCGGTCCTACTGGGGTCTGGTGGCCCGGGTGAACCTCATCCTGCTCGTTCACAACCTCATACGTAGCCGGGTGCTTCTCAGGATGGCCGGGGTGGAGCTATGAGGTAGCACACGAAGGAATCAACCTCTTCCTAGGCCCACGTGGGAGGGCGACACCCTCCCTTCCAAAAGCAGCGTGCGGCCAGCGTAACGCGACAGCGGTGTTGTGATGAAAATCACAGGATGGGATGAAGGGGGGTGCTATGCCTTAATAGCGGAGGTAATCTATGAGACGCATACTTCTTATAAGTGTTTTAGGTCTTTTACTTGCGGCATGCAACCAAAACGCTACTTCCGGCAGCAAGCCCGCCCCCTCCCCCAAGAACGCTAAGGTTACCGTCTCCGTAACTTTCCCTGAATCCCCTAGCGAAGCACCGTACAGCGGCCTTTCCAGTATTTGGGAGCTTTTCTCTAACGATCCCAAGGACATCCAGCCCACCGGAGCGCCAAGCAGCTCCCAAAAGGCCGTCATTACGGTCTACGAGGGAAGCACGCCCGTGACCTCCGCTACCGTGGATCGCTACAATCCCACCGCCACTGTCCTCCTGCCTGCGGGAAAATCGTACCGATTCGAAGCTTCCGTAAAAGATTACAGTGACGTCGAGGTGGCCTGGGGTGAGGCAACCCAAGCCATATCGGGCGATACGAGCGTCACCCTTTCCGTACAAACCATCCTACGCAGTGCGTTGCTGATTCCCGTAGGAGGATTAACGGCCAATAACTCCGAAGTCGATGTGTTTATTTACCCCTTAACCGGGATCACCGGGGCTAGCGTGCCCGCGACCGATTACGAGGTCACCTACACGGTGCAAGGCGGCACGATCCTCGACCAAAACAAGCGGGGTGTCCGGATCGCTTGGGACGGTACGAGTGACCCGGTCACCGTTACAGCACAAGTCAGCGGCCTCGGGGAGGATCACAACCCGGTCACGATCGAAAGGGTGTACAACATCACGCCAGCGACCGGGCAAGGTGCGCCGCTTTCCATCACGGGGCTCCTCCCCAACTGGCCCAGTCCCTTCCAAGCCAAGGTCACGGCTCTCGATGTTTTCGGCGCTCCCATCTACGAAACGCCGGTGGGAACGGACGGGAGCTTTAGCCTTCAGCTCCCTGGTGGGGACGCACTAACCCCTATCGCCATCGACCTGTCCGAACTGTTCGCTGTCTTACCTCAGGCCGGTTGCACCGTCTTCTGGACGACCGAGCCCGCACCGCTCCTCAACGCCACGCTGGTCCCCGGACAATTCTGGATCAAGGATCAATTCACTGACAGCCACCTCGGCACAGCTCTCCTCACCGTCAGCGGGTATACCCTAGATGCAGCGTTCCTGTACGTGGACCGCAGTGTACAAGCAGAAGGAAACGCCACTTGCATCGCACCTGATGATCGGATCATAACGGTGACCGTTAACCTCAATCTGGAGGCCGGATGGAACCTCGTCGTGAGCACCGGTGATCCATACTCCTACCTCACCGTCACCGGAACCCCCCTTAACGGGTCCTTCCAAGCCCCCTACACCACCCCCTATCACGTGATCGACTGGACCCTCCAATGGCATACCACCATTACAGACCTCTCGATCAGCGCGGTTCCCCAAAGCTGGGCTCCTTCCGAAGGAGGCTCCTTCTACAGTACCTTCACCGTGACCAACAACGGCCCCACCAGCCTTTCGAGCGTACAGGTCGCCCTCGACGTCCCGTCGGGAGTGACTAACTTCTATGTTGATGTACCCAACGGTTGGTTTGATAGCTACAGCAACATCGTATACCTTTACGACTCTCTAGCTCCCGGGGATAACACTAGCTTCACGGTGAACGGTACAACCACCAGCGGCACCGCCGGGCAAACCCTCACGCTGAGCGCTACCATCCAAACCGACTACCTCACGGACACCAACCCGAACGACAACACCGCTATCGTCACCATCACACCGCAAGGCGGCAGCAACGCCAACGTCAGTGTGGGGATGGACCTGGATCCCCCCGCCGTCTGGTTCCTCTCCCCGTCTCCAGGGGAAGTCATCCCACAAGGCTCGACCTACACGGTGCAAATCGAGGTTTGGGACAGCAGTTCCGGCGAAAGCTCCACCCCCGACGTAACCGAGATCGAGCTCTACGATGGCGCCCAGCGCCTGGGAGCGCTGAGCAGCGGTGAGATCGTGTTCAACCCCACCACAAACGCCTACGAGTTCGTCTGGGATTTGACCACCGCTTCCCCCAAACGCCACTACCTGACCGTATTCGCTTACGATACGGCGGGGAACGTAGGGCAAGCAGAGATCTCGGTCCAGGTACAGTAGCGAAAAACACAACCCGGCCCCGGAGCGCTCCGGGGCCGGGCCTTCCTTGCCTACCCTTTCCCGCTACGCCCGCGCGACCCGCTCGGCCTTCTTCCGAGGCCGGCGGGTTTTCTTCGCCGCCTTCCCCTTCTCCTCCAGCGCCTTCAGGCCGCCGACCAAGGCCCAGTCCAGAACCTCGTCCAGGGTCTCCGCGAGGCGGAAGGTCATGTTCTGTCGCAGGTTGCGCGGGATCTCCACGAGATCCGGCTCGTTCGCGCGGGGCAGGATCACCTCCCGGATCCCCGCGCGCCGCGCGCCGAGGACCTTCTCCCGCACCCCGCCGATCTGCAGGACGCGGCCGGTCAGGGTGATCTCACCGGTCATGGCCACGTCGTGCCGCACCGGCGTCTCGGTGAGGGCGGACACGAGCGCAGTGGTGATCGCCACGCCCGCGCTCGGGCCTTCCTTGGGGATTGCCCCGGCCGGCACGTGGATATGGATCTCGGAGGCGTCAAACCGCTCAAGGGGGATGCCGAACCGCTCGGCGTTCTTCTTCGCGTACGAAAGCGCGGCGCGGGCGGACTCCTTCATCACGTCCCCCAGCTGGCCCGTGAGGATGAGCTGGCCCTTGCCGGGCATGACGCTCACCTCGACGAACATGATGTCCCCGCCCACCGGCGTGTAGTACATCCCGGTCGCCACGCCGCACTGCGGCTCGCGGGCCTCGGTCTCGGGAATGAACCGGGCCGGGCCCAAGTACTTCTCCAGATCGCGCTCCGTAATGCGTACGCGTGCCTTGCCCTCCTCAAGGATGCGCCGCGCGGCCTTGCGGAGGAGGCTGCCGATCTCCCGCTCGAGGTTCCGCACCCCGGCCTCACGCGTGTAGTGGGTGATGAGCCGTCGTAACGCCGCTTCGGTGATGTTCACCTGGCCGGGCTTAAGGCCGGCTTCCTCGAGCTGGCGCGGGAGAAGGTAGCGCTTAGCGATCTCGAGCTTTTCTTGCTCGATGTAGCTGCTGAACTCGATGACCTCCATCCGGTCCAGGAGGGGGCCGGGGATCAGGTCCCGGAAGTTCGCGGTGCAGATGAACATCACCTCGCTCAGGTCGAACGGCACGCCCAGGTAGTGGTCGGTGAACTCCTTGTTCTGGGCGGGGTCGAGCACCTCGAGCAAGGCCGCGGCGGGGTCCCCTTGGTAGCTGGTCCCCATCTTGTCCACCTCGTCGAGGAGGAAGACGGGGTTCTTGGTGCCGGCCTGGCGGAGGCCTTGGATGATGCGGCCAGGCATCGCGCCGATGTAGGTGCGCCGGTGGCCGCGGATATCCGACTCGTCCCGGGCGCCGCCGAGGGAGATCCGCACGTACTTGCGCCCTAGGGCCCGGGCGATGGATTTAGCGATCGAGGTTTTGCCCACGCCGGGCGGGCCGACAAAGAGGAGGATCGGGCCGCGGTTCACTTCTTCCTTCGGGATCTCTCCGCGCGCCGCCCGGTCGGCCTTGAGCTTGCGGACCGCGAGGTACTCGAGCACCCGGTCCTTGACTTTTTCCAGGCCGTAGTGATCCTCATCGAGGATCTCGCTGGCGCGCTTTAGGTCCAGTTGGTCTTCCGTGCGCGTGTTCCAGGGAAGGTGGACGATCCAGTCCAGGTAGGTGCGGATCACGGAGGCTTCCGCGGAGTCGGGGTGCATGCGCGCGAGGCGGTTGAGCTCGCGCTCCACCTCGTGCCGCACGGGTTCGGCCAGGTCGAGTTCTTCGATGCGGCGGCGGAACTCCTCGACCTCTTCCTCGCCCTCCTCCCCGTGCAGCTCGCGCTGGATGGCCTTCATCTGCTCGCGGAGGAAGTACTCGCGCTGGTTGCGGTCGATCTCCTCCTTGACCTGCTGCTGGATGCGGCGTTGCGTTTCGATGAGTTCCAGCTCGGCGTCGAGGAGGACGAGGACGCGCTTGAGGCGCTCCGCGACCGTGGGCGTTTCGAGGATGCGCTGCTTGTCCTCGAGCTTGAAGTCCAGGTGGAAGGCGATGTAGTCCGCGAGCTGGGCGGGGTCCTCGAGGTTTTGGATGAACTGGGCGATGTCGGGGGAAAGGTATTTGCCTTCCTTGAGGACGGCTTGGAAGCGTTCTTGGACCTCGCGGAAGAGGGCTTTGATCTCGATCTCGGGGCCTAGTTCTTCTTCGAAGCGCTCGATCTTGGCTTCGATGTACCCCTCCCGGGCGGTGTACTGGGTGACGCGCGCTCGGGCGAAGGCTTGGACCAGCATTTGCACCGACCCGTCGGGGTTTTTGCGCATGCGGAGGATGTTGCAGACGGTGCCGACCTGGTACAGGTCGTCCGGTCCGGGCTCCTCGGTCTCCTTGTCTTTTTGGCTGACGATGAGGACGACCCGGTCTCGGTTGAGGGCCTCGTCGATGGCGCGGATCGATATGGGCCGTCCGGCGTCGATCGGCATGACCATGGTGGGGTAGATGACGGACCCGCGGACCGGAACGGCCGGTAGGGTTTCCGGAAGGGTCATCGTTTCACTCCTCTCGGTGGTGGGGGTTTGGGGATTGAACTCGCGCATATGTTTAGTCTAGTCATATCAGATTTTAGCTAATGCAGGCCATAAAGTCTAGTGCCCGGCACTCATGGACCCTTTACTTTATCCCACACAAACCCAATCAAAAGGTAACCGTCCCTCCCTTGGCCGCTCCAAAGGCCGGAGAACAGTATGCTATGCTGTTGCCCGGCATGAACAGGCCCCTGAAGATCTTCAGCGGACAGTCCAACCCAGACCTTGCCCGGGAGATCACCGACCACCTCGGCATCCCGCTCGGCCGCAGCACCACCCAGAAGTTCGCGAACGACAACCTCTTCGTGCGCTTCGAGGAGTCCCTGCGCGAGGCGGACGTCTTCATCATCCAGTCCCTCACCGCGCCCGTGCACGACCACCTGATGGAGCTCTTGATGATGATCGACGCCGCCAAAGGCGCGAGCGCCCACCGGGTTACCGCGGTGATCCCCTACTTCTCCTACGCGCGCAGCAACAAGAAAGACGAGCCGCGCATCTCGATCACCGCGCGACTGGTGGCCGACCTGCTCCAGACCGCGGGAGCCGACCGGGTCCTCACGATGACCCTGCACTCCCCCCAGGTCCACGGGTTCTTCAAGATCCCCATGGATCACCTGTCCGCAGAGACCGTGATCGCCAACCACTTCGCCACCCAGATCGACGACCTGGAAAACGCCGTGGTCGTCGCGCCGGACGCGGGCGACATCAAGCGGGCCAGCCACCTCGCCCGGCGGTTGCGTCTGCCCCTCGCGTTCATCGACAAGCAGCGGATCTCCGACACCGAGGTCGAGGCCCGCGGCCTCGTGGGCGACGTGAAGAACAAGATCGCCCTCATTATCGACGACGAGGTCTCCACCGCCGGCTCCCTCATCAAAGCGGTGGACACCCTCCTCGCCGCCGGGGCCCGCGAGGTCTACGCCGCGGTGACGCACGGCGTGTACGTGGGGCCAGCCCTCGAGCGCATCCAACGCTCCCCTATCAAAGCCGTCGCCGCGACCAACACCTGCCGCCCCCCCACCCCTCTACCGGAAAAACTCCAGGTGATGACCGTAGCCCCGCTGTTCGCGGAGGCCATCTACCGCATCCACCAGGGCGAGTCCGTCTCCGAGCTCTTCACGTGAGATGCGGGTCATTAAAGAACGCCTCGAGCTCGACGGCATCCCGGTCATCCTCGCACGGCCGGAAGCGGCGCGGGGCGTGGTGCTCGTCTTCCACGGCGCGCTCGCGAGCAAGGAGCAAACGGCGCGGGCCTTAGGCTCCCTGGCCGAGGCAGGGTTGTTGTGCGTCTTCCCCGACGCGCCTAACCACGGCGAGCGCGCCTCCGGCCCCCCGCTCGCCGGCCAGGACATGAAGCGCTTCGTGGAGCACCTCTACCTCACCGCCTGGCGCGGCGCACACGAGGCGCCGCGCCTCCTCCAGGCCCTCGAGGCTCGCCTGGGCCAAACCGCCGACTGGGTCGGGGCGGTGGGGTTCAGCATGGGGGGGTTCGTGGTGCACCTGTTGATCGCGCACGGTCTCGTGCCGCTCTCCGCCGCGGTGGCCCTCGCCTCGAGCGGCCACCCGCTCAAGCCGCCCCCGGATTACACCCCCACCCACCCCGAGACCCAGGCCCTCGCGGCGGCCCTGCCCCTCACCCGGCCCGAAGCCTACCCTCCCACGCCCCTCCTGCACATCCACGGAGCGGAGGACCCCGTGGTGCCCCTCGAGTCCATGCGCGCGACCCTAGACGCGCTGCGCCCCGCCTACCGCTCCCACCCAGGTCGGCTCGCTTATAGCGTTCTCGAGGGGGTGGGGCACGAAATGCACCCCGCGATGGCCCGGTTGGCGCGGGCGTGGCTCGAGGCCTACCGGTGACCCATGCGGATCGGCACGCTCGGTTATAAGCGCGACGCGCCCCTTTACGAGGGGCTCCCCTACGCGCGTCGTTTCGCGCGGTACGCGGCGCTGTTCGACACGGTGGAACTGCCCTCCACCCGAAACCGCGTGCCGAGCTGGCGAACGGTGAGCCGCTGGCGGGCGCGCGCGCCGGAGGGGTTTCGCTACAGCTTCCTCGCCCCCAAGCACCTGCGCTACACCCCGAGCGGTACCGAGCGCCGCGCGTTGCGCCGGTTTTTGCGGCGGCACCGGACGCTCGGCGCGGCTCGAGGCGCGGTGCGCTTCCAGCTCCCGGAGGACCTGGACCCGGAGGCGTTCGCGGCGTGGCTTCAGCTGCTCGCCGAGGTCGGGATTCCCGGCGAGTACGCGTTCGAAACGCCCCGCGCGGACCTGGCGGAGCGGGTCCTCGAGGCGGGGCACGCGGTGGTCAACCACCCGGAGGGGCCGTTCCTGTACCTGATCGACCCCCCTCGCTTGCCCGAAGCGCGAGGGTACGCGTACTTCTCGCGCCTAGAGGACGCCCTCCACGCCCTAAAGGCCAAGCCCTGAAAGCGCGATGAGCGCAGCCTGCGCCAACGCCTCCGCACGGGCCAGGCGCCCCTGCGTGTACCACCCGATCGCGCCCATCCGGCGCGCCGCGGGGCCGTAGCGACGCTCGAGGAACGCCCCGAGCGTTTGGCCTTGCCGCAGCGCCTCGAGGGCCTCCTCGGGCAGGGCCAGGCCCGGCCCCCGGCCCAGCGCAACGCGCTGGCCGTCCGTGGCGGCGGCGTACATGGTGAGCCACCCGCTCGCGAGGTCCACGCCCCCCTCGAGGCCCACCGCGAGGGAGGCCGCGCTCTTCTCCCAGGCGGCCCGCGCCCGGTTATAGGCGCCCGCTCGGGTCTCGGCTTCGCTCATGGGCTGGGCCCGCACGCCGCTCGGCGCGGCGAACGCGATGATCTCCGCCTCGAGGCCCAGCCGCTCGAGGGTCTGCTCCAGGGCTTGGCGTTTGGTGGGGTTGGTGCTGCCCAATGCGATCCTCATACGGTCCAGTACACCGCACCGCGCGGGAAAACGCCACCGTGTGCTCGAGGCACGCTGCACGTGGCGGTACGTGCGGAGGGCCTATGATGGAGGCGTGGAGAACCTACAACCGTTCGTTGGTCAGATCACGTTTGGCGGACTCGCGGGGTTTGCGACCGGGTACGCCTTGAAAAAGATCGGGAAGGTCCTCGCCGTCATCCTGGGCATCGGATTCCTCAGCCTGCAGCTGTTGGCCTACGCGGGGTACATCCAGATCGATTGGACCCGCATCCAGCAGGACGTGGACCCCTTGCTGGATCAAGAGCGCCTGCGGGGGTTCTGGAACCAGCTTCTGGAGGTACTGACCTTCAACCTGCCATTTGCTGGCGGGTTCACCGCGGGGCTCGTCCTGGGGCTGAAGCGGGGGTAGGCTACTCCTCCGCGTACAGCGGTGTGGAGAGGTAGCGGGCCCCGGTGTCCGGGCTGATGCAGACCACGCGCTTGCCCGGTCCCAGCTCGCGCGCGACTTGGAGCGCAGCCCAAACGATCGCCCCGGAACTCATGCCCAGGAACAGCCCTTCCTCCCGGCTCAAGCGCCGTGCGAGGGGGAAGGCGTCCTCCTCCCAGACCGCGATCACGCGGTCGATCAGGCTGGTGTCCAGGTTTGGGGGGATGAAACCCGGCCCCATCCCCTGGAACTGGTGCGGCCCCATCTGACCGCCGGAGAGGACGTTGCTGCGCGCGGGCTCCACTGCAATGATCTGGGCCTTTGAGCCCTGCTCCCTGAGGTACCGGCCCACCCCGCTGATCGTTCCGCCGGTGCCCGAGCCGTACACGAAGGCGTCGATGCGGCCCTCCATCGCTGCCCAGAGCTCGGGGCCGGTCGTCTCGTAGTGCGCCCGTACGTTCGCCGGGTTCGCGAACTGGTCCGGCAAAAAAGCCCCGGTTTCCTCCGCGATGCGCTGGGCCTCCTCCCGCGCGGCGAGCATGCGGCGCGCGGGGTCGGTCAGCACCAGCTCCGCCCCGTAGGCGCGGAGCGTGCGCTTGCGCTCCTCGGACATCTGCGCGGGCAGGGTTAGGATCAACCGGTAGCCGCGGCTCGCCGCGATCATCGCGAGGCCGATCCCGGTGTTCCCCGAGGTGGGCTCGACGATGGTTTGGCCGGAACCGGGGGTGAGGATCCCGCGCTCCTCCGCGTCCCGGATCATGTACCACGCGGGCCGGTCCTTGATCGAGCCTCCAGGGTTCAGGCCCTCGAGCTTCACCCAGACCTCGGCCATGTCCGGCTCCACTACGCGACTCAGGCGAACCATGGGGGTGCGGCCAATCACGTCCTCCACACGCATGTGTTCAGGATACTCCGGGAGGATCGGGCGGATACGGTGTGGGCCCTCACCTTACCGGGCCCGGAGAGGGCCTATACTTAGGCGTACTTCAGCCACAGGCTGGAGGGAGGTTTACTGGATGAAAGCTAGCACAAATACGGTCGTTTCGTTTGAGTACACCCTTCGGGTCGACGGCGAGGTCGTCGACCAGGGGCAGCTGGCCTACCTGCACGGCCAGAACCAGATCATCGAGGGCCTCGAGGAGGCCATCGAGGGTCGCGAGGCCGGGGAGGCCTTCGCGGTGACGGTGGGGCCGGAGAAGGCCTACGGGGAACGCAACCCCGATAGCGTGCAGGTCGTGCCCCTCTCGGCTTTTCCCGACGATGCGATCGTCGCGCCTGGGGAGCAGTTCTACGCCGAGGACGCCGCGGGGAACCCCATGCCCCTCACCGTCGTGGGGGTGGACGGGGAGCAGGTGACGGTGGACTTCAACCATCCGCTCGCGGGCAAGACCTTGGAGTTCGACGTGAAGATCCGCGAGGTTCGCGAGGCCACCCCGGAAGAGCTGGCGCACGGTCACGTACACGATCCGGACAGCCCTGCGCACTAACCCTTAGCGCGCATCGTTTTCAACGCCCCCCTCGAGTGCCCTCCAGCCGTCGCGGTTTGGGTGGTTCTGTGGAGGGGGGCGCGTTCGTGCCGCCTTCTTACATACCAGGCACACATTGTGTGCCAGAAGACTTGAGTCCCATTGAGTCAACGGTATACTGGCGGTGTCATGGACCTACACCGCCTTCGCCAAGAGTTCGACGCCTGGGCCCACCAGTACGACGCGACAGTCACCGAGGCCGAATGGGGGTTTGAACGTTACGACGAGATCCTGGACCGCGTGGTCGAGCTCGCCGCCGTTCCCCCCGGGGGGCGGGTCCTGGACCTAGGGACCGGGACCGGAAACCTTGCCGGACGGTTCTTAGACCGGGGCGTCGAGGTGACCGGCGTGGACCTCTCCCAAAAGATGCTCCAGCGCGCAAAGGCCAAGTACCCCACCCTCGAGACCGTCGAGGGGCATTTCGAGGACCTCTCGCGCGTGCGGGGCCTGTACGACGCGATCGTCTCGAGCTACGCCCTACACCACATCCCCGACGAGCGCAAGGCCCGGGTCCTGCAGCACCTGCAGCGCTTCCTCAAGCCGGGTGGGCGCATCGTCATCGCCGACTACGCCTTCCAGAACGTGCAGCACCGCGAGCAAGTGCGCGCAGAACTCCTCGCGAGCGGCCGGGAGCACTGGTGGCGCGAGATCGAACAGGAGTACTACGCTGACCTCGCGTACCTCTTCGAACTCTTGTGCGACTCCCCCTGCGAGGTGCAGCGCGAGCAATGGACCCCGTTCGTGTGGATCCTGACGCTCATCCCCCAACCCACCCGCTAACCCCGCCACCGTGGCGCACGCCACGGTGGCCCCCATGCCCAGCCGCGCGCAGCGCGCCGCTTAACCCTATAACTCAAACCCGTTCCAGCGCCGCCTCGAGGTCGCGACGGAGGTCTTCGAGGTCCTCCACACCCACACTGAGGCGCACCAAGCGCTCCGGCACCTCAAACGGCGTGCCTTTCAAGGAAGCGTGCGTCATCAAGCCCGGAATGCTCACGAGGGACTCCACCCCCCCCAAGGACTCGGCCAGCGTGAACAACCGCAACGCCTTCACAAAACGCACCGCGGCCTCCTTGGACTCGAGCTCGATCGAGAGCATCCCTCCAAACCGCCGCATCTGCCGCGCCGCGACCGCGTGGTTCGGGTGGGTGGGCAAGCCCGGGTAGTGCACCCGGCGCACCCGTGGATGCGCCGCAAGCCACGCGGCGAGGGCCTGGGCGGTCTCCGAGTGACGCTCCATGCGTAGCGCCAGGGTCTTCAAGCCCCGGCTGCACAACCACGCCTCAAACGGTCCGGGCACCGCCCCCACCGAGTTCTGGTAGAACGCCAACCGCTCGCGCAACGCCTCGTCCCGCCCGAGGACCACGCCGAGCACCAGGTCCGAGTGCCCCCCCAGGTACTTGGTCGCGCTGTGCACCACGAGGTCCGCACCGAGCTCGAGGGGACGGGTCAGGTAGGGGCTCGCGAAGGTGTTGTCCACCACAAGCAACGCCCCGGCTTTGCGCGCGGCTTCGGCGACGGCAGCGAGGTCCACGACGCGCAGGAAGGGGTTCGTGGGGGTCTCAACCCAGACCATCCGCGCCCCCGCGAACGCCCACGTCTCAGGGTCCGTGAGATCGCGGAAGTCCGGCGTCACCCCCCAGTCCGCGAGCACGCGGGCGAAGTAACGGTAGGTGCCGCCGTACACGTCGTTCATCAAGACCACGCGGTCCCCCGGGCGCAGCAGGTGCGCCACCGCGTCCACCGCGGCCATCCCGCTCGCAAACGCCAACCCCCAACGCGCGCCCTCGAGGGCCGCGATCTGGGCCTCGAGGGCCTCACGCGTGGGGTTTTGCGTGCGGCTGTACTCGTAGCGCCGGGGCTCGCCGGGTGCGGGCTGCTGGAAGGTGGAGCTGAGGTGGATGGGCGGAATGACCGCGCCGGTCTCGGGGTCCGGTTCCTGACCGGCGTGCACTGCCAGTGTCGCAAAGCCTAGGGTTTCTTCCATTCCTCAAACCTCCCCAAGATTCCCTGCACAAGATACCGCTCAGCGTGGTCCGGGAACAGCGTCGCGACCCGCGCGCCTTCGGGGAGCTGCGCGGCCACGGCAAGCGCCACGACCGCCGCGGCCGCGCCGGAGCCTCCGGGCAACACCCCCTCTTCCCGCCCTAACCGCTGCAGCATCGCGTGTGCTTCCCGGTCCGTTACCTTCCACACGCCGTCCACCAAAGCGCAGTCGAGCAGCGCGGTCGTCTCGGGAGAGTCGGCCCCAATCCCCTCGACCTTGTGCGGACCGCACTCGCCGACGAGGTACGACCCCTCGGGCTGCACCAGGTAGGCCTTGAGGCGCGGCAGGCGCTCCTTCAAGTAGCGCACAACCCCGGTGAAGGTACCCATCGAGCCGCCCCCGAGGACCACCGCGTCGATCCGCCCCTCCAGCTGGCGGTAGAACTCCGGCCCGGTCGTCTCGTAGTGCGCCTGCACGTTCGCCGGGTTGCGGAACTGGTTGGGCACGAACCCGCCCTCAACCGCGGCGATCTCCCGCGCTTTGGCGATCGCCGCTTCCATCCCGCCCTCGGCGGGGGTCGTCACGACCGTGGCCCCGTACGCCTCCATCAGCGCTTTCTTCGCCGGGCTGAACCGCGCGGGCATCACGCAGACCACCTCGAGGCCGAGCGCCCGCCCTACCAAGGCCAGCCCGATCCCGGTGTTGCCCGCCGTGGGCTCCACCACGAGCCCGCCCGGGCGTAGTCGACCGTCCTCCAAGGCGGTCCGCAGCATGTACAGGGCGGGCCGGTCCTTGACCGACCCGCCCGGGTTATGCCACTCGAGCTTCGCGTAAACCATACGCCCCGGTGGGCTCAGCCGCGCAAGCGGTACGATCGGTGTCTGGCCAATGGCGTATAAAACCCCGCTCATCCCTCCCAGTTTATACCCTTGCGCCCCACGGACTAAGATCTAGCCGCGCGCTACCGCCGCGCCTGGGGGTTCACCGTGGCGTTAAAGACGAAGTCGTTGTCCTTAGCCTGGCTGTGGCACCCGATGCACCCCTCGACCTTCCCGGCCGCTTGCACCGCGCCGTCGGCCCCGTACTTCGCCCAGAACCAGTCGTTCGCCTCCGGGTTAAACCCCGGCACCTTGACCATCACGGTCACGGAGTCCAGATCCCGCTCCGCGGTACGGTTCTCCTTCACGATCACGGACCCTGGCGGGAACGCCCCGACCTCGGCCTGCACCGCGTCGTAGGCCACCGCGTTCGTGAAGGTGCGCAGCACCGCCCCGTGCGGCGGCTGCCCTTCATAGAAGTCCGTGGCCGTTCCCGGCTCGTAATGCCAGGAAAACGCGTAGTTCTGGGACTGGATCAACCGCCACACCCGGGCGGCCATCTCCTGCGGCTCGACCTGCGCGCCAATCCCGTCCCCAACCCCCGACGCCTGTGCCTGCAACCGCTCCAGATCCGTCCTCACCTGCCCGATACTCGCCTCGAGGTTCGCCACCTGCTCGCTCAGCGCCTTGACTTCCGTCGCCGTCCGCTGCAAGCTGGCGGAGATGTTGAACAAAAGCACCGCCCCCAACACCCCCACCCCCGCGATCACGATCCACACCCACCCGCTTCTGTTCTCCTCCATGCTCAAACGTTAAGGCGCTCCCCCCTTGGCGCGTGTATCTATCAATACACCGGGTTTACCATGGAAGTATGGGACCGGTAAGCACGTTCTCCCTTGTCGCGCGCGACCCCGAGACCGGGGACCTCGGCGTCGCGGTGGCCAGCAAGTTTCTCGCGGTCGGCGCGGTGGTGCCCTACGCCAAGGCTGGCGTCGGTGCGGTCGCCACGCAGTCCTACGCAAACACCTCCTTCGGCCCCAAGGCCCTCGCGATCCTGGAGGCCGGCGGCAGCCCCGAGGCGTGCCTGGAAGCCTTCCGCCGCACGGACCCCGAACTCCCCCTGCGGCAGTTCGGGATCGTCGCGGCTTCCGGGGAAAGCCTGACCTTCACCGGGGAGGGATGCCACCCCTGGGCGGGCGGCGAGGCCGGGGAGAACTACGCGGCCCAAGGCAACCTCCTCACCGGGCCGGAGGTGGTGCAGGCCATGGTGGAGGCCTTCAAGCACCACGCGACCCTTCCCTTCCCCGAGCGGCTGGTCAAGGCCCTCCTCGCCGGGGACCGCGCGGGCGGCGACAAGCGCGGCCGGCAGTCGGCCGCCCTTCTCGTGGTCGGGGAGGGCAAGGGGTACGGGGGCCTCAGCGACCGCTGGATCGACCTCAGGGTCGACGACCACCCGGACCCCGTGGCCGAGCTCGAGCGCCTGTTATCCGTCCACCGGCTGCTCTTCACCCGCCCCGAGTCCCGCCGTCCCCTCCAAGAAGCCGAGATCCGCTGGTTGCAAGCCCTCCTCAAGCGGGAAGGGTACTACACGGGCCCCGTCACCGGCGCGTGGGACGAAGCCACCGAGGCGGCCTTCCGTGCCCTGATCGGCGTGGAGAACCTCGAGGAACGCTACGCGGGCGGCGCCGAGATCGACGACGGCACCCTAACCTACCTGCGGCAAAAGTACACTTAACGGGTGGGGAGGGAGGCGTGCATGCAAGGCCAACCGAAACCGGTTCCCGGCGCGGGCGGGGTGGTGTTCAACCCCCAGGGCGAGGTGCTGCTGATCCGGGACGCCAACGGGTACTGGGTCTTTCCCAAAGGGCACCTCGAGCCCGGCGAGACCCCAGAGGCCGCCGCCGTGCGGGAGGTGCGGGAAGAGACGGGGATCGAGGCTAGAATCGTGCACCCGCTCTCCTCCACCCGGTACATCAACGCCCGCGGCGTGCCGCGCGAGATCCGCTGGTTCCTCATGCGCGGTGCAGGCCGGGTGCGGATGGAGGCGGGACTGAACGGGTGCGGATTCTTCCCTCCGGACGAGGCCCGGAGGATGCTGGCCTTTCCGGAAGACGTACGCTTGTTGGAGGAAGCCCTTGAGCATCTGGCGCTTTGAGGATCACGAGCCCCGAATTCACCCCACGGCGTTCATCGCGCCCGGCGCGCACGTCGTGGGAGCCGTCACGGTCGAGGAAGGCGCTTCGATCTGGTTCGGCGCGGTGGTTCGGGCCGACCTCGAGCGCGTCCACATAGGCCCCGGATGCAACGTACAGGACGGCGCGGTCCTCCACGCTGACCCCGGGGAGCCGTGCGTGCTCGAGCGAGACGTGACCGTCGGGCACCGCGCGGTCGTGCACGGGGCGCACGTGGCGGAAGGTGCGCTGATCGGGATCGGCGCGGTGGTCCTGAACCGCGCACGCATCGGCGAAGGCGCAGTCGTCGCCGCCGGGGCGGTGGTCCCGCCGGGCGCCGAGATCCCGCCGGGGATG
Organism: Marinithermus hydrothermalis DSM 14884; assembly: GCF_000195335.1. Taxonomy (NCBI): domain Bacteria; kingdom Thermotogati; phylum Deinococcota; class Deinococci; order Thermales; family Thermaceae; genus Marinithermus; species Marinithermus hydrothermalis. The sequence continues at coordinate 610,356 of NC_015387.1, read as the reverse complement.
CTGGCCCTCGGGGTGCCTGCCAAACCCGTGCGGCCCGTCGATCCGCCCACGAACGCCCCCCGCTACCGGGCCCTGGCCGCGCGGTACCTTGAGGGGCTCACCCCCCTGCCCTATACCCCGCGCCTTAACCGCCGCTACCTCCTCACACTGCGCGGCGAGGACGCCCTCAACCCCTTCACCGACCTCGCCCAACGCCTCAAGCGCGAGAACGCCGAGGCCTTACGGCTTCTCTCCGCGCTCGCGAAGGGCCTCACGCCCCTCCAAGCAGCTAAAGAACTTAGCCTGGACGAGGTGGCCCTCGAGCCGGCCCTCGACTTCCTTCTGAAGGAGGCGTTGGTGCGTTGAATTAGGCCTGCAAGGACCCTTCATCCCCGCCGTCGTCGAACCGGCTGCGGCTGGTGGGGTCCTGCGCGAGGTTCAGGACCTCACGGTAGGCGAGGTCGGCATAGTGGGTCAGGAAGGTGAGGGCCTCCTCGAAGAGCGGGTAGTCTAGGCCGGTGGTGGAAAGCTCAACGGTGAGCAGCACGTCGCCGTCCTCGTCCAGGGCGAACTTGGCCAGGGCCATCTCCCGGTTGAACCGCAGCAACGCCCAGTACACCCGCTCGCGGGCCTCGGCCCGCGGGGCGACCACGAACGGCACGATGGTGAGGTACACGAACTCCGGCGTGAGCTTGACAAAAAGGGGGTAGACGGCGACGTCCCCGCGAAACGCGGTGCGCCACACCTCGTCCGAAAGGCGTTCCACCCGCCACCCGTAACGGGTAAAGAAACGATCGATCGTTTCCGGATCACTCATTTCCCGATACGGACCTCCGGTTCATTGCCCGGCCGCCACTTGATCGTGCACCCCACGGCCTCCGCCCGGGCCTTCGGCGGCTCCCGGCCCGCTAACAGGGCCTGGATCGCGTCCTCGAGGTTGCGCTCGGTCACGCGGGTCGCGTCGCGCGGGGAGTCGTCGATCCGGCCGTGGTACCGCAAGGTACGCTGCTCGTCGAACAGAAAAACCTCCGGGGTCCGCAAGGCGCCGTACGCCTTCGCTACCTTCTGGGTCTCATCCAGGACGTAAGGGAAGGGGATCCCGTGCTCGGCGGCGAACCGCTTCATCCCCTCCGGGGAGTCGTCCGGGTAGCGGGTGTAGTCGTTGGCGTTGATGCCGATGAAGGCCACGCGGCCCGCATAGCGCCGGGCCAGGTCCACCATGCGACCCACCGACCCCACGACGTAGGGGCAGTGGTTGCACATGAAGATCACGGCCAGCAACGGCTCCTTAAACTCCGACAACCGGTAGGCGCGCCCCTCGGGATCCTTGAGTTCCGCGTCCACGAGCGGGTCCCCGATCTCCAAGCGTTTGTACTCGAGCATACGCTTATTCTACCGCTCGTTCCTCCATACTCACCCCGAAAGCCGCGCCAGGGCGTCGTCCCCTCGGAGGAGGTGCACGAACACCCCCTCCTGCTCCAGCACCGCGCGTTTTTTCAGGAGGCGCAGGACCGCGTCGGGCTTGCCGAACAGCGGCCGCCCTCGCTCGCCGGGGCGCAGGTAAAACCCTTCCGGAAGGGCGATCAAGTGCACGCGTGCCGCGCGGGAACGCGCCTTCAAAGCCCCATCCACCACCGCGACGGGCGCGTGCTGCGTGAGGATCACCAGGTTCACCCCTGGGGGTGGGATGGGCACCGGGCGCGGCGCCGCCTCCGCCTCGAGCTCGGCGAGCACCCCCAGCGCCCGCCGTACCGCCTCATCCCCTCGCGCGAGGGGCACCATGCCCCCCGGCGCGGAGAGCGCCACCAGGAGCCGCTCCTCGTTCGCGCGCACCAGCAGGCTCGCCGCAAGTTCCGCCGCGTGGTCCAGGTACACCGCGCCTGTCCCGCTCGTATCCAGGTGCACCCAGATTCCCGTGGCTCGCACCCGGCCGAACTCCCGTACCATCAAGGTTCCCGCGCGCGCCGTGGCCCGCCAGTGCACGTGCCGCACCGGGTCCCCCGGCGCGTAGGGGCGCACCCCGCGGAACTGCGTGGGGTCCTCGAGCCCCACCCCCCGCACCTCCGGCCCTTCCGCGAGCAGCGTCAGGGCCAGATCCGGGCGCGGCACCGGGTAGACGCGGGGGTAGACCCGGACCTGGCCCTGAATCACAGCGGTCGGCACCTCACGCTCCCAAACCCCGAACACGTCGCGCACGAAAACGCGCACCCGGGGCAAGGCGTGCGCCCCCCGACGCCGAGGCGAGAGGGTCAGCTCCTCCACGAGCCGCACGCGCCCCATGCCGAACCCCAGGTACTGCCGGGGCAGCAACCCCAAGGCCGCCACCCCCGCACACTCCACGCGGTAATAGACCGGCACGGGCGCCATGAGCTCGAGCGCCAGCCGAGCCGTTCCCGGCCGTCCGGGGAAGGTCTCTTCGCGGCGAGCCGTCACCCTACCCTGCACGCGCACGCGGCTCGGAAGAAGCAGGAGGAAGGCGAAGAGAAGCAACGAAACCCAAAGCACACTGCCTCCCTCACGTGCGCTCCACCGGGACCGGCACGGCGGCCAAAACGCTTTGGAGGACTGCTTCCACCGTTACTCCTTCGAGGCGCGCCTCAGGCTCGAGGAGGACGCGGTGCCCCATCACGGGAAGGAAGGCAGCCTTCACGTCGTCGGGCAGCACGAACGTCCGCCCTTCGATCGCAGCGAGGGCCATGGCGAGGTGCTGCAGGGCTAAAGCGGCGCGCGGCGACGCCCCGAGGGTCACGCCCTCAGCCACGCGGGTGCGGCGTACCAGGTTCACGATGTACCGGGCGATCTCGGGATCCACCCGCACCTGCCGGACCGCCGCCTGCGCTTCCAGAACCTCCTCCGGGCTCGAAACGGGGTGCAGGTCCTGGAGGGCGTGGTGCTCGCGCATCCGGAGGAGCATCTCGACCTCCTCCTCGAGCTCGGGGTACCCGAGCGCGACCCGCACCAAAAAGCGGTCGAGCTGAGCCTCGGGCAGGCGGTAAGTGCCGTCCATCTCGACGGGGTTCTGCGTGGCGAGCACCACGAAGGGGCGCGGCAGGGGCCGCGTCTCGCCGTCCACCGTGACCTGGAACTCGGCCATGGCCTCCAGCAGAGCCGACTGGGTCTTGGGGGTCGCGCGGTTGATCTCGTCGGCGAGCAGCACCGAGGTGAAGACGGGGCCGGGCTGAAAGTGAAACCGGCCCTCGCGGTACACGTTCACGCCGGTCAGGTCCGAGGGCAGCAGGTCCGGGGTGAACTGCACGCGCCGGAAGGGCAGCCCGAGGGAGCGGGCGACGGCTCGAGCGAGCGTGGTCTTCCCGGTGCCGGGCACGTCCTCGATGAGCACGTGCCCCCCGGCGAGCAACGCGCCCAGGATGAGCCGGACGGGCTCGGCGTTACCCACGATGACCTTGGCCACGTTGTGGCGTACCCGTTCATACCAGGATTGGATCATGCTTCCTCCCGTGCCCAATACGCTTGAATCCGCTGCAGCAGGCGCTCGGCCCGTTCCGCGTCCGACCTTGGGCTACGCCCCCCATAACGCACGGGCTCGTAGAGGCGGGTGAGTTCGGCGACCGGCGCCGCGAGGCCGGCGTAGGTTCGCCCCACGCGCGCCGCGTACTCGCGGGGGGTCTCGTGGTCCTGGCGGGGCTGGTGGGAACGCATGAGCTCGAGGAAGCGGCGGTACACCTCCCGCACGCGTCCCGCGTACCCTTCCTCGGGTACCGTGCCCGCTAGGTGCGATGACGCGGGGACGGGCCGGTCCACGGCCGAACGCCGCCCAGCCGCACCGCGCCACACGAGCGCAAGAACGCCCAAGGCGGCCAGGACCCCTCCCAGGACCACAAATGCGCCCAGCAAGCCAAGGCCCGCGAGCCCGTCGCGCAACGCGGGCGGTACCGGGCTCGGCACAACCGCGCCAGGAGCCGTGCCGGGCCCTGGGCTCCCCGCGGGTGCGGGTAGGCTCCCCCCACCGGCCGTACCTTGCCCTTCCTGAAGAAGGGCGAACCAGAGGAGGAGCATCCCGAAGGTCCAGGCCACCGCGAGTAGGGAGGCCAGGTGCACGCCCTTAAAGGGGGTCCGGATTGCGCGCGCGCCAAGGAAGGCCGCCCCAAGCCCCACGAAGAAGAGGACGATCCCCCCCAGCGCGGCCGCCACGATCCCCGGGAAGGCCGCTCGAGCCAGGGCGGTCACTGGTGAGGGGGCTTCCTCCACGACCCACGCGCGCCCCCCACCCCCGGCCGGCGCGCGCCCTGTGCCCTCCCAAACCGCCGATGGCGCAGCCGGCGCGTCTTCGTGAACCGCAGGGGCCGCCTCAATGGGGCCTGCGATCTCGAAACGCCCCCCTACAAGGCCGAGCAGCACCAGCGCCACGCTGGCCGCGGCCACCCCAAGGGCGGAGCGGTTCGTTCGCCAGGTCGCGCCGCGTGACCGTGCTTGTTCCCGGGCACGCTCCATGATCCAGACCACGTGCGCGAGGAGAAGCCAGGCCAGCATCCCCCCGTCCGGCCGGAGCAGCAGCAGGGGGCTCAACCAGGCCACGGCGCGGAGCGAACCGGCGCGCATCGCGGAGAGGCTCAATCCGAGCGCCCAAAGCACCAGGGTGAGCTTCCCCCACGCCACGGCCGCTTGCTGCAAGGCCGCGCGCTCGAGCTCAACCCCGACGAAGAGGTACAGGCCCGCTACCCCCGCGAACCAGAGGAAGGCGCCGTGCAGGTGGGTGCGGCGCAGGAGGAGGTACAACCCCACCCCCAGGGCCAGGCCCGGCCATAGCGCGGGGGGCAGCGCCCACAAGGCCGCCCCGATTAGAACCAGTCCTAGCTTCAGCACTGTCGCCAGTATACACAACCCGCTCCTCGTACGCCGCAACGGGCGCCACACCTCCGGATTCCGGAGCCGGTTCATCCTGCAGGGCTCCTAGGAGTGCTATACTGAGCATCCAGCCGGCTTGCCGGCATGCCTCTTTGAAGGAGGGTAGGGAATTGCTGCGACTGGTCACCTCTGAGTCGGTTACGGAAGGACACCCGGACAAGCTCGCGGACCGTATCTCCGACGCGATCCTGGACGCGCTCATCGCGCAGGACCCCAAGGCCCGCGTGGCCTGCGAGACGCTCGTCACCACGGGCCTTGTCTTCGTCGCCGGGGAGATCACCACCGAAGGGTACGTGGACATCCCCGGCCTGGTGCGCAAGACGATCAAGGACGTGGGATACACCCGCGCGAAGTTCGGTTTTGACGGGGACACCTGCGCCGTCCTCACCGCGATCGACGAGCAGTCCCCGGACATCGCGGGGGGCGTCAACGAGTCGTACGAGGTGCGCGTGCTTAAATCCACGGACCCGTTGGACCGGGTGGGCGCCGGTGACCAGGGGTTGATGTTCGGTTACGCGACCGACGAAACCCCCGAGCTGATGCCCCTCCCGATCATGTTGGCCCACAAGCTCACCATGCGGCTGGCCGAGGCCCGCAAGACCGGTGAGCTCGAGTACCTCCGCCCGGACGGAAAGTCGCAGGTCACCGTGGTCTACGATGGGGAAAAGCCGCTGTACGTCAAGACCGTGGTCATCTCCACCCAGCACTCTCCCGAGATGGAGCAAGACCAGATCCGGGAGGACGTGATCCAGCGGGTGGTGCGCCGCGCGATTCCGGAGGAGTACCTATCCGAGGAGACCGAGTACCTGATCAACCCCTCGGGCAAGTTCGTGATCGGCGGCCCGCACGGCGACACCGGCCTCACCGGCCGTAAGGTCATCGTGGACACCTACGGCGGCGCGGTCCCGCACGGGGGCGGCGCGTTCAGCGGCAAGGACCCCACCAAGGTGGACCGTTCCGCGAGCTACTACGCGCGGTACATGGCGAAGAACATCGTGGCCGCCGGCCTCGCGAAACGCGCTCTGGTGGAGCTCGCGTACGCGATCGGCAAGGCCCGCCCGGTCGGGCTGCGGGTGGAGACCTTCGGCACCGGCGTGCTCCCCGACGAAAAGATCGCCGAGATCGCTCGCAAGGTGTTCGACCCGCGCCCGCAGGCTATCATCGAGCAGCTCGACCTCCTGCGCCCCATCTACACCCCCACCTCCGCTTACGGGCACTTTGGGCGCACCGGCTTCCCCTGGGAGGCCACGGACCGGGTCGAGGCCCTGCGGCAAGAAGCCGGGCTCTAACCCCCATCTAGACCGCGCGCCGCGGGCCCCGGGCCCGCGGCGCGCGCTTGTATTACGCTCAGTCCTCCAGGTACGTGTACCCCACGAGCTCGTTCCGGTAGCGCTCGAGGAACTCCCGCTTCTCCTCCGGGCTCAGCCCGTCCGCTTCCTCGAGGACCGCCGCCATCGCGCGGGTGAGGTCCTCGGTCTCGTACCCCATCTTCTCGATGACCCGCCGGGCCTTCTCTCCCCCCACCACGCGCTCCACGACGAACCCGTGCTCCTCCACGCGCACGTGGGCCTCGAGGACCCGACCGAAGAGGTTGTGCGTGCTGCCCAGGACGTCCTGGTACGCCCCGGTGAGGAAGACCCCCAGGTAGTACGGCTCACCGGGCCGGAGGTCGTGGATAGGCAGGGTGTGCCGCACGTCCTTGAGGTCGATGAAACGGTCGATCTTGCCGTCGGAGTCGCAGGAGATGTCCACGATCGTTGCCTCGCGCGTCGGTCGTTCGAGGAGGCGCGCCAACGGCACGATGGGAAACAGCTGCTTGATCGCCCAGGTATCCGGAAGGCTCTGGAAGAGGCTGAAGTTGCAGACGAGCTTGTCCGCGAGCAGTTTAGGCAACGCCTCGAACTCGTCCGGGACGTAATCCAGCGTGCGGATCAAGCGGTGGATCTTGCGGGCGATCTGGTAGAAGAGCGCCTCCGCGAGGGCCCGGTCGCGCAGGGAGACGAGGCCCAGGTCGTAGAGGGTCTGGATCGTCTCCTTGTCGTTCAGCGCGTCGTGGTAGATGTCGCGGTAGTTCTTAATCGTGAGGCTCTTGTACTCCTCCTCGAGGTCCTTCACGAGCTGGTGCGCGTCCTCAGGGACCTCCACCGCCGCCTCGCCAGGCGGGCGGATCACGTCGATCACCTGGAGGACGAGGACGCTGTGGTACGCGGTGAGGGCCCGGCCGGACTCCGTCACGAGGATGGGGTGGACCTCACGGTGCTGGTCCGCGACCTCCTTGGTGACGTAAACCAGGTCCTCCGCGTACTCCCAGGTCGTGTAGTTCGCGGAGGCGTAGAAGGCGGACTTGGAGCCGTCGTAATCCACGGCGAGCCCCCCACCGAGGTTCAGGTACCGGATCGGCGCGCCGAGCCGGCGGAGCTGCACGTAGGTCTGCGCGGCCTCCCGCACCGCGGCCTTGATGCGGCGGATGTCCGTGATCTGGGAGCCGATGTGCGCGTGCAGCATCACCAGGCTGTCCAGCATCCCCACCTCGCGCAGCACCTCCACCGCCCGCAGCACCTCCGGCGCGGAAAGCCCGAACTTCGCTCCCTCGCCCCCGCTCGAGGCCCACTGGCCCGATCCTTTGGCCCGGAGCTTGAAGCGCAGCCCGAGCAGGGGCCGGACCCCCAGCTCGTGCGCCACGCGCAGGACCCGCGCGAGCTCGGCGAACTTCTCCAGCGTGATGACGACGCGCTTGCCGAGCTTCTTCCCCATGAGGGCCAGGCGCACGAAGTCCTCGTCCTTAAACCCGTTGCAGGTGACCAGCGCGTCCTCGGCCAATTCCTGCGCCAGGATCAAAGCCAGCTCGGCCTTGCTGCCCGCCTCGAGGCCGAACGCGTAGGGGCGACCGGCCCGGGCGATCGTCTCCACCACGACGCGACGCTGATTCACCTTGACCGGGTACACGCCCTGGTAGGCGCCTTGGTACCCGTACTTGGCGATGGCCGCGCGGAAGGCCTCGTTCAACTCCCGCACGCGCGCCTCGAGGATCTGCGGGAACCGCAGGATCATGGGGAAGGGACGGCCTTCGTCCTCCAGGCGCCGCACGACCTCGAGCAAGGAAACCCCCGGCCCGTCCGGACCGAGCGGCGTGACCTCCATCTCGCCCTGGCGCCCCACACGGAAGAACCCGTGCCCCCAGTACGGCACCAGGTAGGTCTCCTCCGCGTCCTTAATGGTGTACTGCTCGAGCTGTCGCAATCCGCTCAAACCCCCCGCTCTACCCGGTGATGACGCCCATCGCGCGCCCCACCACCTGGTAAGCCTCGAGGGCCCGGTCCAGCATCTCCCGGGTGTGCGCGGCGGTCACGATGTTGCGGATGCGAGCCTGACCGCGCGGCACGGTGGGGAAGCCGATACCCACGGCGAAGACCCCGCGCTCAAGGAGCTTGCGGCTGGCCTCAAAAGCAGCGGGCGCCTCCCCAAACAAGACCGGCGTGATGGGGGTCTGGCTGCCCATGGTGTCGAACCCCATGCGGGCGAGCTCGTCCTTGAAGTAGCGGGTGTTGTCCCAAAGGCGCTGGACGCGTTCGGGCTCCTGCTGGATGAGCTCGAGGGCCCCTACGAGCGCCCCCACCACGGCCGGGGGGTGCGAGGTGGAGAAGAGGAAGGGGCGGGCCTTGTTGATGAGGAGGTCCCGCAGCTCCCGCGCGCCCGCGGCGTACCCCCCCACGACCGCCCAAGCCTTGGAGAGGGTCGCGACCTGGATCACGTCAGGGTCCGCGTGGTACCCGAAGTGGTGCACGGTACCTTTCCCCATCTCGCCCAGCACGCCCGAGCCGTGCGCGTCGTCCACGTACACCACCGCGCCGTACCGCTTGGCGAGCGGCACGATCTTGTCGAGGGGCGCGATGTCCCCGTCCATGGAGAAGACCCCGTCCGTGACAATGAGCTTTAGGCCGTCGGTGTCGTGCTCCTTAAGGAGGGCCTCGAGGTGCGCGACGTCCGCGTGCCGGTAGACGAAGCGCTTGGCCTTGGTGAGGCGCAGCCCGTCGATGATCGAAGCGTGGTTGAGCTCGTCGGAGAAGACCACGTCCTCAGGGCCCAGCAGCGCACCGAGGACGCCCTGGTTCGCGGTGAACCCCGCCTGCAGCACGAGGGCGCTCTCGGTGCCCTTAAAGCGCGCCAGCATCTCCTCGAACTCCTGGTGGTAGGTGAAGGTACCCGCGATGGTGCGCACCGCGCCGCTCCCCGCACCCCAGCGCTCCAGGTACTCCCGTGCGCGGCGCTTGAGGTGCGGGTGATTCGCGAAGCCTAGGTAGTTGTTGCTCGCGAGGTTCACCACCTCCCGCCCGTCCACGCGCGTCACCGGCTCCTGGGGGGCCTCGAGGACCTTCAGGCTGATGTACAGGCCTTCCTGTTTCAGCCGGTTCAGCTCGTTCGTCACGCGTTCGCGAAGCTTCAGGCTCATGCCCCTATTCTACGGGAGTTCGTTCGCGTCCGGCGCGTACACGGTGATCCGGGGTTCGGCCGCGACCACCGCAAACCAGAACGCGGTGCGGGTGGGGAGGGCCTCGAGGCGATGGCCTTCAAGCGGCCCATCCACCGCCCGCCCGGCGAGGTTCCAGGTGCTTTGGGTTTCCTGGTCGCGGAACCGCCCGTCCTCGAGGGTAAAGTGCAGCCGCCGTCCCTCCACGACCGGCCGGTACGCCCCACCGGTGCGGGCTTCGGCGTCGATGAAGACCACGATCGCTTGACCGTCCAGCACCTCCTGGATCGCCCGGCGCCCTAGGGCCTCGATCGGATAGGCGCGGGCCGCGTCCCCCACCTTGACCGCGAGGACCACCGTCGCCGGCAAGAGGCGTGGGTCCCGGGAGGCGTCGCTCACAGGGAAGGGAAAGCGACCGCTGTTCACGAAGTCCGTGTAGTTCGCGAAGGGGTCCCGGTCGTAGGGTCGGTTGAACCCGGTGCCGCGCGAGAGCACGAGGGTGTCCGGGTGCAGGGCACGCCAGGCCGCCCAGGTCGCCATCATGCTAGGGAGCGGCGTAAGGCGCGCTCCGGTGAGGGGCCCCACGATGGCCCGTCCCGCCACCTGCCACCAGTAGCTGCCGGTCTCGTAATCCAGCATCACCAGGTCCGACTCGTACAGGGCGCTGGTGTTCCCGAAGCGAAGCACCCGGCCCTCGAAGCGGCGGCTGTACACGATCCCGCTGAAGCACAAGGGGCAGTACGAGACCAGGACCGGTTCCCCCGCGAGTGTGTCGTTCACGATCTCGTGGAAGTTCAGGATGCGGACCGGGTAGGCCCACGCCCCGCCCCCTGCGGCGTACCCCAGCACGAGGTCGTCCGCGCGCAGCCAAGCCTCCGCCGCGTCCGCGGGCTCGTACCTCGGGTGGTTGAGCGGGGGGATCGCGTCGCGCAGCCTCCGGATGAGTTCCGGGGAGGCCTCGCTCAAGGGCACCGCACCGGTTAGGGGGTTGAAGGTATCGAAGTAAATCTCCTCCAAGGGCACCAGGTGCTTCGAGGTGTCCAAGGGCGGCACCGCCCCTTGCGCCCACGCCACCCCCAGCACAAACGTCAGCCCGAGTCCCACGCACCTCACGCCGCACCTCCCCTCGCGTTCCCCTCAGGCTAGGGCCGCCGCCCTTGGGTTTCGGTAACGCCCCACACCCGGAGGTGCCCGCCTTACGAAGCGGCGCGGCGGGCCGGGGTAGGGTAAAGGTGCACCCCATGAACTCCGGTTTTTCCCGTGCTTTAGTCCCCAAGCGGCTCGTTTGGCTCGCGCTTCTCGCCGCCGTGGGGCTTTGGGCCGGCCGCGTGCTGTGGCTGCCGGGCCTCGGGGGGTACCTGGTCGTCGCGGATCCCCTCGAGCCCGCCCAGGCCGTGCTGCCGCTCGCCGGGGCGCAGCACCGGGCAGCTGCGGCCGCCCGGCTGGTGCGGGCGGGGTACGCCGAGGTCCTCCTCATCACCCAGATCCCGCTGGCGGAGCCCGGCGCGCGCGCACGGTACGTCGCGCAGGTCCAGGCCGTCGCGCTTCAGGCCGGGCTGAACCCGGAGCGGATCCGGGTCGTTCCGGGGTACGCGCGCACCACCTACGCGGAGGCCCAAAACGCGCGGGCCTTCCTCGAGGGACGGGGCTGGACCTCCCTCATCGTGGTCACCGACGCGTACCACACCCGCCGCGCCCGCCTCCTCTTCCGCCGCGCCTTTCAGGGCTCAGGGATCACGGTGCGCGTGCGCCCTGCGGAGGGCGGGGCACCCCCCGAAGCCTGGTGGACCACCCCCGAAGGGCAACGCGCGGTCCTGAGCGAGTACCTTAAGCTTATGGCGCACGCCGTGGGTGTCCGGTAATGAAAACGGGAGGGCCTGAGGCCCTCCCCACGAGACCCAGCCCGGCGCGCCTATCCCTCAAGCGGCAGCAGGAACGGCGTCTCGAGCGCCTCGCACACCCAGCGCAAGAACCGCGCGGCGTCCGCCCCGTCGATCAAGCGATGGTCGTAGGTCACGGCCAAGGGAAGGATGCGCCGCGGCTCGAAGGTCCCGGTCTCCTCGTTCCACACGGGCTCGATGCTGCTGCGCGCCACCCCCAGAATCGCGACCTCGGGGGTGTTCACGATCGGGGTGAACCCCGTCCCGCCGATCCCGCCCAGGTTCGAGACGCTGAAGGTACCGCCTTGCATCTCCTCCGGTTTGAGCTTGCGGTTGCGGGCCTTCTCCGCGACCTCACCGAGCTCTTTGGCGATCTGGAGGATGTTCTTCTGGTCTACGTCGCGGATCACGGGCACCAACAGCCCGGCCGGGGTGTCCACGGCCACGCCGATGTGCACGTACTTCTTGTAGATGATCTCGTTCGCCGCGACGTCGATGCTGGCGTTGAACTTGGGGAACTTCTTCAAGGCCTGCGCGACCACCTTCAGGATGATCGCGGTCATCGTAAGGCGCGCCCCCACGGCCTCGGCCTTCTTCTGGTACCGCTTGCGCAGCGCCTCGAGCTCGGTGATGTCCGCCCGGTCGAAGTGCGTGACCATCGGGACCTGGGCCCAGGCCAGGCTCATCTGCCGCACCGTGGCGCGCCGCACGCCGCTCATGGGCTCGCGCTCGACCTCGCCCCACTTGCTGAAGTCCGGCAGGGGCGGAGCTTCAAGCGGCACGCCGGCCGGGGCCGGAGCGGGGGCCTGGCCCGCCGCGCGGCGCACGTCCTCCTCGGTGATGCGGCCCGCGATTCCGGTCCCCTCGATCCGGTGGATGTCCACCCCCAGTTCGCGCGCCAGGCGGCGGATCGAGGGCGCGGCCGGGATCAGGCGCCGCTCCTGCGGGGCGGGGGCCGAAGCCGGCACGGACGGCTTGGACTCCGCCGCGCTCGCCGGGGCCGCCACCGCCTCTGGCTCAGGCGCCGGTTCCGGTTCCGACGCCGGCTCGGCCGCGGCCTCCGCCGGGGCATCCGCGGCCTCCTCGAGCACCAGGATGGCCTGCCCCACCCGGACTTCGTCCCCCTCCTTGACCAGCACGCGCTGCACCACGCCGCCCGCCGAGGCGGGCACCTCGAGGGTGGCCTTGTCGGTCTCGAGCTCGAGGACCGCCGCACCCGGCTGGATCCGGTCCCCTTCCTTCACCAAAACACTCACCACTAGGGCCGACTCGATGTTATCGCCCAGCTCGGGAAGCTTGACCTCCGTTGCCACGCTTCGCTCCTTTCCTCACAGCTTGACCGGGTCGGGCTTTTCCGGATCAACACCCAGCTTCTGAATGGCTTGCTCCACTACCTTGGGGTCGAGTTCCCCTTCGCGCGCCAGGGCCGCCAGGGTCGCGACCGTGATGTGCCGCGCGTCCACCTCGAAGTGATCCCGGAGCTCGGCCCGGGCCTCGCTGCGCCCGAACCCATCGGTACCCAGCGCGTGCATGCGCTTGGGCAGGTACCCGGAGAGGGCGTCGGGCAAGAGCTTCATGTAGTCCGAGGCGGCCACGAACACCCCGGGCGCGTCCTTGAGCACCTGGGCCGCGTACGGCAGGCGCGGCGCTTCGGTGGGGTGGAGCCGGTTCCAGCGATCGGTCTCCACCGCGTCGCGGTAGAGGTTCTTGTAGCTGGTGACGCTCCACACGTCCGCCGCGACCCCGTAGGCCTCGAGCAGCTCCTGGGCCTTCAACACCTCGTTCAGGATCGCGCCGCTGCCGAACAGCTGCGCGCGGTGCTTGGCGTCCGCGAGGTTCGAGGCGCGCAGCTTGTAGAGGCCCTTGAGGATGCCTTCCTTGACTGTCTCCCGCGGTTCGGGCATCTCGGGCTGGGCGTAGTTCTCGTTGCCCACGGTGATGTAGTAGAAGACATCCTCGCCCTCGTGGTACATGCGCCGGAGCCCGTCCTGGATGATAACGGCGATCTCGTAGGCGAAGGCCGGGTCGTAGGCCACGAGGTTCGGGACGGTGAGGGCGGCGACGTGGCTGTGCCCGTCCTGGTGCTGCAGCCCCTCCCCGGCGAGGGTGGTGCGGCCGGCCGTCGCGCCGATGAGGAACCCACGCGCGCGGCTGTCACCCGCGGCCCAGATGAGGTCCCCCACGCGCTGGAAACCGAACATGGAGTAGTAGATGTAGAAGGGGATCATGGGGATGCCGTAGTTCGTGTGCGCGGTGCCCGCCGCGATAAACGAGCTCATCGCGCCCGCCTCGGTGATCCCCTCCTCGAGGATCTGGCCGTCTTGGGCCTCCTTGTACACGAGGAGCGAGCCCGCGTCCGGCGGTTCGTAGCGCTGGCCCACCGGCGAGTAGATCCCGACCTGAGCAACAAGGGCCTCCATCCCGAAGGTGCGTCCCTCGTCCGGAATGATGGGCACCACGCGCCGGCCGAGTTCCTTGTGCCGCAACAGCTTCGCGATGATCCGCACCAGCGCCATCGTGGTGGAAACCGGCCGCCCCCCGGTGCCCTTGTAGAACTCCTCAAAGAAGGCCTCCTCCGGGACCGGGAGGGGTTCGGCCTTCACCTCGCGCTTGGGCACGAACCCACCCAACGCCGCGCGCCGTTCGCGCAGGTAGCGGATCTCGGGGCTGTCCGGGTCCGGCCGGTAGAAGGGCACCTCCTCCAAAGCCTCGTCCGGCACGGGGATCTGGAGGCGGTCACGGAACTCGCGCAAAGCGCTCGTATCGAGCTTCTTCACCTGGTGCGCGACGTTGCGCGCCTCGGCCACGGCCCCGAGGCCGTACCCCTTGATCGTGTGCGCGAGGATCACGGTGGGCTGGCCCCGGTGCTCCACGGCCGCGCGGTACGCGGCGTACACCTTGGTGGGGTCGTGCCCGCCCCGGTCGCGCAAGAGGGCCTCGAGGTCCGCGTCGGAGAGGTCCTGCACAAGCTCGGCGAGCTTGGGGTCCGCGCCGAAGAAGTGTTCGCGGAAGAACCTGGGCCCCTCCGCGACGTACTTCTGCCACCAGCCGTCCACCGTCTCGGCGAAGCGCTTCAAGAGCCGGCCCTCGGTGTCCCGGGCGAGCAAGGCGTCCCAGCGCCGCCCCCACGCGACCTTGATCACGTTCCAGCCCGCGCCGCGGAAGATGCGCTCGAGCTCCTGCACGACCTGCCCGTTCCCGTAGACCGGGCCGTCGAGGCGCTGCAGGTTGCAGTTCACCACCCAGATCAGGTTGTCGAGCCGTTCGCGCGCGGCGACGCGCAGCGCCCCTAGGATCTCGGGCTCGTCGGTCTCGCCGTCCCCGATGAAAGCCCAGACCTTCGCGCTGGACTTGGGTTTTAGGCCGCGGTGCTCCAGGTAACGCATGAAGCGGGCCTGGTAGATGGACATGATCGGCCCGAGGCCCATCGAGACGGTGGGGTACTCCCAGAACTCCGGCATCAGCCACGGGTGCGGGTAGCTCGCAAGCCCCCCTTCCGGCTTAAGCTCGCGCCGGAAGTTGCGGAGCTGGGCCTCGCTTAAGCGGCCTTCCAAAAAAGCGCGGGCGTAGATCCCCGGGGAGGCGTGCCCCTGGATGTAGACGAGGTCGCGGTCGAACCCCTTCTCGCGGCCGCGGAAGAAGTGGTTGAACCCCACCTCGAACAATTCCGCGGCCGAGGCGTAGGTGGCCAGGTGGCCGCCGATCCCGTCCGAGTGCTTGTTCGCCCGGACCACCATCGCGACCGCGTTCCAGCGGATCAGGTTGCGGATGCGCGCTTCGAGCTCGAGGTCCCCCGGGTAGGGCATCTCCTGCTCGGCGGGGATCGTGTTCGTGAGGGGGGTGTTCCCCACGAAGGGGAGCGCGACCCCGTGGCGCAACGCGTGGCGCTCCAGTAACTCTAGGAGGGCCCGCGTGCGTTCCGGCCCCGCGCTTTCGAGCACGTACTCGAGCGACTCGAGCCACTCTTGGTCCTCGATGCGTTCGAGGAGGCGTTGTTCCTCCGGGCTGAGGGCAGCCCGCCGCGCGATCATCTCCTCCATCTGACCTTCCCCTTTCTTCTCCTCCTGTTCATTCCGAACGCCGCAGACACCCGCAAGCGCACCACATATACACTACACCACCCGCGGGGAGCCGTTGGTCCCCGCGGGAAACAATCCGCGTTAGGCCGCGTACACCTGCTTGAGTTCCTGCACCAGGCGGTTCACGACCGCTTGCGCGTCCCCGTAGAGCATGCGGGTGTGGTCCATGTAGAAGAGCTCGTTCTCGATCCCCGCGAACCCCTTGCCCCGGCCGCGCTTGACGACTAGAACGTTCTTGGCCTGGTCCACGTCCAGGATGGGCATCCCGTACAGCGGCGTGCCCGGCCGGCGCGCCGCGGGGTTCACCACGTCGTTCGCGCCGATCACGAGCGCCACGTCCGCGGTGGCGAACTCTGGGTTGATCTCCTCCAGGTCGTACAGCCGCTCGTACGGCACCCCGGCCTCAGCGAGCAGGACGTTCATGTGCCCCGGCATGCGTCCCGCGACCGGGTGGATCGCGAACTTCACCTCCACCCCCCGCGCCTCGAGGAGGTCCATGAGCTCTTTGAGCTTGTGCTGGGCCTGCGCTACGGCCATCCCGTACCCGGGCACGATGATGACCTTGTTCGCGTAGGCCAGCATGATCGCGGCGTCTTCCGCGTCGATGGGCTTGAGGCTTCCCTGCACCGCGCCCGCGGACTCCTCCTCCGCGCCGAACGCGCCGAACAACACGTTCGCGAGGGAGCGGTTCATCGCCTTGGCCATCAGCTGGGTGAGGAGGGTACCGGCCGCGCCCACCACCGTGCCCGCCACGATCATCGCCATGTTGTTGATGGCGAACCCCTCGAAGGCCACGGCCAGGCCGGTGAGGGCGTTATAGAGGGAGATGACGACCGGCATGTCCGCCCCGCCGATCGGCAGGGTCATCAGCACCCCGAAGGCCAGCGCGGCCAGGAAGAACAGGCCGATGGTGGCCGGGGAGGGCGTGCCGAGCAGAAGCGCGCCCAGCAGGAGCGCGCCGGCCAGCACCGTGAGGTTCACGCCCTGCTGCGCGGGGAAGACGATCGGGCGCTCGCGCAACAGGCGCTGAAGCTTCGCGAAGGCGATGAGCGACCCGCTGAAGGAAACCGCGCCGATCAGGCCCCCAAGCACCGCGAGGGCCACGAACCCCAGCCCGACCACCTCGCCCCGCAGTAACTCCACCGCGGCGATCGCGCCGGCCGCTCCGCCCCCCATGCCGTTGTACACGGCGACCATCTGGGGCATGTCCGTCATCGCCACGCGCCCCGCGAGCACCCAGGCCACCCCCCCACCGATCGCGATCGCTAAAAGCATCAAGCCGTGATTGCGCAGCCCCGGCCACAAAAAGGTCACGGCCACGGCGAGCAGCATGGCCACCCCCGCCCACACGATGCCTTGGCGGGCCGTGGCCGGGTGGCTCATCCGCCGCAGGCCCATGATGAACAAAAACGCGGTGAGGAAGTACACGGCCTCGATCAGGTTCGGCACGCTACCCCTCCTTTCGCCGCTCGAACATCTCCAGCATGCGCGCGGTGACCGCGTACCCTCCCGCGGCGTTCGCGGCCCCGAGCAGCACCCCCAAAAAGCCGATCGCCCGCTCCGCGGGGGTGTCCGCGTATCCCAGCACCACCATCGCGCCCACCAGCACGATCCCGTGAATGAAGTTCGATCCGCTCATGAGCGGCGTGTGCAGGATCACCGGAACCCGGCGGATCACCTCGTACCCCGTGAACCCCGCGAGCAGCACGATGTACAGCGCGGCCCAGAACTCGCTCATCCCGCACTCCCTTCCACCCGCTCCCGGGTCGGACCGTGCCGGATCTCCCCGGCCCACACCAACGCGCTTTTCGCCAGGATCTCATCCCCCCAGTCGGGCTCGAGCCGCTCCCCTCCCTGGGTGAGGAGCTCGAGGAAGTGGTAGAGATTCTTGGCGTACATCTCGCTCGCGTGCACCGCGAGCTCGCTCGGGAGATTGAGCGGCCCGTAGATCGTGACCCCCCCGTGCTCCAGGACCTCGCCCGGCCGGGTGAGGGCGCAGTTCCCGCCGGACTCGGCCGCCAGATCCACGATCACCGCGCCGGGCTTCATGCGGGCCACCATCGCTTCCGTCACGAGGAGCGGGGCCGGACGGCCGGGAACCTGCGCGGTGGTGATGACCGCGTCCGCGCGGGCCACCGCTTCCGCGAGCATCTCGCGCTCGCGGGCCTTCTCCTCCTCGGTCAGCTCGCGGGCGTACCCGCCCTCGGCCTCGGCGTCGAGGGGCAGCTCGAGGAACTTCGCCCCGAGGCTCCGCACCTGCTCCCCCGCGGCGCGACGCACGTCGTAGGCCTCGACCACCGCGCCAAGCCGGCGGGCGGTGGCGATGGCCTGCAACCCCGCCACGCCAGCCCCCAGCACAAGGACCTGCGCTGGTCGGATCGTGCCGGCCGCGGTGGTGAGCATGGGGAAGAAGCGGCGCGTAAGGTTCGCGGCCACCAGGGCCGCCTTGTAGCCTGCGACGGTGGCCTGGGAGGAAAGGGCGTCCATGGGCTGGGCGCGCGTGATCCGGGGAATCAGCTCGATGGCGAAAGCGTTCACCCGGCGTTCGCGCATGCGCGCCACGCGGTCCGGGTAGCGGTGCGGGTGCATAAACCCGACCACCACGGCCCCCGGCGGGATCCGCTCGAGCTCCTCGAGGGTGGGCGGCTGCACCTTGAGGACCACCTGCGCTTCGGCGTAGGGGTCCGCCACCACCTGAGCCCCGGCCGCGGCGTACGCGGCGTCCGGGTAATCGGCCGCCGCGCCAGCGCCCTGCTCAACCTGGACCTGGTACCCCTTTCCCGCCAAGCGGCCCACGACCTCAGGCACCAGGGCCACTCGGCGCTCCCCAGGGGCCACCTCCTTGGGTACCGCTACACGAATCGGCATCGTCACCCCCTGTATCCCCCTGGATTTGGACCGATTATACCGGATTTCCTGGGGCGTTCCGGAGGGCGTTTGTCCTTTTTCATTCGGCAAGCACGGGGTCTTTAAAATCCAGATATGGACCTGTACCGCCTCTACCAAACCCGGCGTTCCATCCGTAAGTTCAAGCGCGAACCCATCCCGGAAGACGACCTGGAGAAGATCCTGTACGCCGCGCAGCGGGCTCCGACGGACGCCACCGCGCAGATGTACTCGATCCTGCGCGTCACGGATCCCGAGCTCCGCAAGCGGATCGCGCACCTCTCCGGGGACCAGGAGCACATCGAGAGCGCCGCGGAGTTCTTCCTGCTCCTCGCGGACGTGTGGCGGCTCCGGCGGCTCGTGGAGCACCGGGGCGGAAGGTTCGGTCGCTGGCCGCGCACCGCGGCCCACTTCGCCATCGTGGACGCGGTCCTGGCCGGCAGCGCCCTCGCCACCATGGCCGAAGCGCTCGGGTACGGGATCTGCTGGATCGGCGGGGTGCTGAACGGGATCCGGGAGATCAGCGCCCTCGTGGATCTGCCGGAAGGCGTGATTCCCGTGGCCGGCCTGTGCGTGGGCGTCCCCGACGAGGACCCCGCCCCCCGCCCCCGCCTGCCGCGCGCGCTGGTGGTGCACGAGAACCGCTACCGCGCGTACACCCCCGAGGAGTTGGACGAAGCGTACGCGGCGATGCGCCCCATCACCCGCAAGGGCGACTGGTACCGCGTTCTGGACCGGTACTTCGCCGAAGGCGGCACGATGGAACTCCGCGAAGGCCCCTACCAGGCCCTCGCGGCGCGCAAGGGATTCGACCCGGACCTCCCCGCCCCCCTGGCCGAGGCCCTCACCGCGCGCGGCCTCGAGGCCCGCTCCTTAGGCCAGCTGATCGAGGAGGCCTTCCGGCGGGGGTACCGCGGCGTGTTGTTCAACCAGGGCGCGGTCTGGCTCGAGAAGGAAACCGAGGCCCACCGGGGCGAGGGGGCCACGCCCGGCGAGGCTTTGGCAAAGGCGCTCCTCGAGGCCTTCCCCGAGGAGGCGTAACACCGCGGGCGGGGCGGCTTTAGGCCGCCCCGCCTGACTTAGGGTCTTTAGAGGCTTTTCTTGATCGTCACGTCACCGCAGGCGTTGTAGGTCACCTGGAAGAACGCGCCGGTCGTGAGGTTCTCGTGCCGGATCCAGCCGGCGTCGAACCCGCCGAAGCGGCGCTCCTTGAAGATCTGATACAGGCTCCGGGCGCACTCTCGGCTCCAGTGGAGCGGCGGCTCGGTCGAGCTGGTCACGGTGAGCTCCTGGGTCTCGCCGTTGCGGGTGATCGTGGTCGTGCCGTTCACCGTGACCGTGCCCGCCGCGCCCGGCTGGTTGGGGTCGTCCGGGGTGTAGGTCTTGGTCTTGCTCGAGGCGACCGTGGTCTCGCTGTGCACCGCGCCGTCCACGGTGATCACGACGGAGAGGTCCAGATCCCGGTTCCAGGTCCAGCCGGTGTCCGCCGAGCCGCTAAGGTCCACCGTGCCGTTCACGGTGCGGGTCCGGGTGACCGCGTGGCCGTTCCGGGTGCCGGAGAGGGAGACGACGAAGTCCGTCAGGGTGAGGGTGAACCCGGTGTGGTCTCCGGTCTTGTCGGTGAAGTCGATCACGCCGCTCACCGTGAAGTCAATCTCCTGGTCCACCTGATGCGCCTCGGGGGTCATGGTGCCGGAGCAGTCGAAGCTCGCGGAGGCCGCGTCCACCACCCCGTCCCCGTCGTCGTCCACGGGCGGCGCGCTCACGTCAATCACGCAGGTCCCGCTCGCGTCCTTCGGGGGCAGGTGCACCCCCCAGGCGCGCAGGACGCGCCCCACGACCGGCGGCAACCCCCAGTCGTTCGCCGTAGCCTGGACCTCCTGGTCCGCCACGGACTGCACCGCGAGGCCGCCCGACCCCACCGGGAGATCCTCGAGGAGCGCCGAGTCCAGCCCCTCCTCCACGGAAAGCGCCTCGGCCACCGCGTCCTCGTCCGGCAGGTTCGCCGTCGGCGCGTTCGTCCCACAAGCCGCCAATACACCCGCCAACACCGCACCTAAAACCAGGTTCTTCGCTTGCATAACCCTACCTCCTTTCCAATCCACCCCCAGCCTAGGGAAAGGGAGGCAGGGCGAAATTTAAAGCCTCCTAAAGAAACCTTTATCTTGAGGCCAAGATTAAGCTTCGATTAAAGTCTCTCACGCTCGCGAGCGGATTACACCGTCCCGCTCGAGCCGCTCGAGCTCGGCCTCCTCCACGCCCAGCACCGCTCCGAGCACCTGGCGGGTGTGCTCCCCAAGGAGCGGCGGGGGCCCCGCGGGGGCTGCCGGGGTGCGGCTCATGAACTGCAGGGGGTTCGCCACAAGGGGCAACGCCCCCAGCGTGGGGTGCGCCACCCGCCACAGCACCCCGCGCGCCGCGGCCTGCGGGTCCGCGAAAGCCTCGGCCAGGTCGTTCACCGGCGTGGCCGGCACCCCGGCCTGGTGGAAGACCTCGAGCCACGCCTGCCGAGGGCGCGTGCGGAAGATGGCGGCCAGGCGCCCGACAAGCGCCTCGCGGTGTGCGACCCGGCCCGCGTTGGTTTGAAAGCGCGGGTCCTCCCAGAGCTCCGGGTGCTGGATCGCCTCGGTCATGCGGCGGTACTGCTCGTCGTTCCCTACCGCGAGGATGAACCACTTGTCCTGGGCCTGGAAGGCCTGGTACGGCACGATCTGCGGGTGGGCGCTCCCCAACCGGCCGGGCACCTCCCCGGTCATGAGGTAGGCCTGGGCCTGGTTCACCAGGCTCGCGAGGCCCACGTCAAACAACGCGAGGTCGATGTACTGTCCCTTCCCGCTCGAGGCCCGCTCCCATAAGGCCGTGAGGATGCCGATCGCGGCGTAGAGCCCGGTGAGCACGTCGATCCAGGCCACCCCGACCTTCACGGGCGGGCCGTCTGGCTCGCCCGTGATGCTCATGATGCCCGTGATGCCCTGAAGGGCCACGTCGTACCCGGGCTCCTGGGCGCGGGGGCCGGTCTGCCCGAACCCGGTGATCGAGCAGTAGACGAGGCCGGGGTTCAGGGGCGCGAGGCTCGCGTAGTCCAGACCGTAGCGCGCGAGCGTCCCCGCCTTGAAGTTCTCCACCAGCACGTCCGCCCGGGCCGCGAGCTCACGGACGAGCGCCTGGCCGCGGGGGTCCTTGAGGTTGACCGCGACGCTCTTCTTCCCGCGGTTCGCCGAGAGGTAGTACGCGCTCTCCCCTTCCTGAAACGGCGGCCCCCAGCGGCGGGTGTCGTCCCCCCAGGGCGACTCGAGCTTCCACACCTCCGCGCCGAGGTCCGCGAGGATCTGGGTGCACACGGGGCCCGCCAGGATGCGGGACAGGTCCAGCACGCGGATGCCTTCAAGCGGTTTCATCAATCATCAGTTTGCCATCCTTAAAGAGCAGGAGGTCGTCCAGCCACACGCTCGCGTCGTAAAGGACCATGTCCCAGTGCAGGCCGCACTCGTGCGTCCCCCCGTAAAAGAGGTCGCTCCCCAGCGCCACGTGCACGTTGCCAAGGGCCTTTTTCTCCTCCTCGAAGTCCCCGTTCCGCAAGGCGTTGGGGTTGAGGCCGATCCCGACCTCGGCGATGTGCCGCGCGCAGGGCAGGCTGCGGAAGACCGCCTCGAGCTGGCGCACCCGATGGCCGCCGCCCTCGAGGCGCACCACGCGTCCCGCCTCGACCTCGAGGATGAAGGGGTCCATGCCCTTCAGCCCCGCGACGGGCCCGTCCACGACGAGCACGCCCTGGGACGTGCCCGTCCGGGGCCGTTGGGAGACCTCCCCATCGGAGAAGGCCGCTTCACGCCCCGGTTCGCGCGCCAGGCCGCACTCCACGATCACCACCTGCCCCATCACGGGTTCCTTGGTCACGCCGGCGCGGAAGTCGGTGCCCGCTCGGGTCTGGATGCGGATCTCCTCGGCTTGGCTCCACAGCTGCGCCACCCGCTGCCCTAGGGCCTCGAGGGCCTCGTAGTCTGCGGTCGCGGCGCCTTTGAGGTAGTTGTCCAGATCCCGCATCACCATGGAGAGCGCACGGATCCGGCGCTGGGCGAGGAGTTCGGCGACGCGCGGGGCGTAGGTCGGCGCGCCGGAGGCGCGCGTCACCCCGATGAGGACGTCCACCTCCTCGAGGGCCCGCTCGATGGGGCGCGTGAGGCGTGTGGCGCGCTCCTGGCCCCGGGTGGGCATCAGGGCCACGGTGTACTCCGCGCCGACAGCCTGTACCGATCCGGCTAGGGCCAGGTAGATGTCCGTCTCGGTCTCCGGGTCGGCCACGATGAGGACGTTCTCCCCCGGCTGCACCGCGAGGTGGTGCCGTACGATCCGCTGGGCCAGGGCGATCGCGTCGATGATGCGCTGCCGGTTCATGGGTGCTCCGTTACCTTCATGATTCCGCAGCCGGTCCGCCATTGCAACTACCTCGTTCCTTCCACGCTCCAAAACGCGGGTGAAGTGTTTGTAGGAAACAAAATGCTTTGTTGACAGAGGGGATGGGTTCAGGCTACCTTGAGTAAGGCACCTATCTGCCTTGGAGGTGAACGCATGAAACACGGCAAGTTCGTGCTAGCGGCATTGCTGGGCCTGGCGCTTGGGGCCGGGGCCCTGGCGCAACGCACCTTTATCACGATTGGTTCGGGATCCACGACCGGGTTGTACTTCCCCACCGCGGTGGGCATCGCCAAGATCATCAACGACGCGGACATCGGGGTGCGGGCCAACGGCCGCTCCACTGGCGGCAGCGTCTTCAACGCGGGCGCGATCCAAAGCGGCGAGCTTCAGATGACCCTAATCCAGAACGACATCGCCTTCTACTGCTACACCGGGACGGTCGTCGAGGCCTGCAAGAACAACCCCGCGACCAAGCTGCGCGGCATCGCCACCCTCTACCCCGAACCGGTCCACATCCTCGCGCGGGCGGACTCGGGCATCCGCTCCGTCGCGGACTTCAAGGGCAAGCGCGTGTACGTCGGTGACGTGGGCTCGGGCGTGGAGCAAAACGCCAAGCAGATCCTCGAGGCCTACGGCCTGACCTTTGACGACCTCGGCCAGCAGGTGCGCGGCCGCGCGGGCCAGGCGGTCCAGCTGCTCCAGGACGGCCGCCTCGACGCGATGTTCTACACCGTGGGGATCGGCTCCGCGGCGATCCAGCAGGCGGCCCTGACCACGGACATCGAGGTCCTCGCGCTGGATCTGGACACGATCAACAAGCTGAAGGAACAGTACCCCTTCTACGCGCAGGTCATCATTCCGGGCGGTGTGTACCAGGGGATTGACGTCTCGGTGCCCACCGTCACCGTGAAGGCCACGCTGGCGGCCTCCGCGGACCTGCCGGAGGACGTGGTGTACCGGATCACCAAGCTTCTCTTCCAGGAGAAGCTCGAGGAGTTCTACAACATCCAGAACCCGAACCTGCGGGAGTTCTTCACGCTGGAGAAAGCCCTCGACGGCATGCCGATCCCGCTCCACCCGGGCGCGGTGCGCTTCTACCAGGAGGTCGGCATCCCGGTGCCCGAGCGCCTGCTCCCGCCGGAGGAGTAAACTAAAGCGTGCCGACCCGGCCCCGGCCGGGGCCGGGTTTTTTCGTGTAGGCGCCCGCCTCTCGCCGCATGCGGGCGTTCCCGTACGCTGTAGGAAAACCCAGCCTGAGGCGAGGTAGACGCATGAGTGAGACGCACAACCAGAAAGCCGTCGAGTTAATGCAGGAGGTGGAGTACGGCGCGCGCAACCCGCGGGCCGTCTGGCAGCGCTGGTTGATCTTCGGGATCGCGGTTCTATGGAGCCTCTTCCAGGTGTGGGCGATCTGGCTGGGCTCCCTCGAGCCTGAGCGCCTCGGCCCGATGCACCTGGCCTTCGCGTTCGCGCTGGCCTTTTTGGCCTACCCTTCCAAGCGCGGCCCCAAGGACCGCATTCCCTGGCTGGACTGGGTGCTCGCCGGGCTTTCCGTGGCCGGTGCGCTCTACGTCGTGGTGAACTTCTACACCATCGTGGTCCTCCAGGGCGGGGTGCCGGTGCCGCGGGACGTGGTGATGGGCGTGCTCACGCTCCTCACCCTGTTCATCGCCGCGGTGCGCGTGGTGGGCTGGGCCCTGCCGATCATCGCGAGCGTGCTACTCCTGTACGCCGCGATGGGCCCAGCGGGGATCATCCCCATCACCCCTCCGGACGTCCTGTACCTGCACAACGGGTACGGCCTCCGGCAGATCATCGGGCAGCTCTACCTGACCTCGGAGGGCATCTGGGGCACCCCCATCCGCGTCTCGGCGACGTTCGTCTTCCTCTTCGTCCTGTTCGGCGCGCTCCTCGACCGCGCGGGCGCCGGAAAGTACTTCGTGGACCTCGCCTATAGCGCCCTCGGCACCTTCCGGGGCGGGCCCGCGAAGGCCGCGGTCGTGGGTAGCCTCCTCACTGGGGTGATCTCCGGCTCCTCGATCGCGAACGTGGTCACCACCGGCACCTTCACCATCCCCCTGATGCGCCGCGTGGGGTACCCACCGGAGAAAGCCGGCGCGACCGAGGTCGGCGCATCCACCAACGGCCAGCTGATGCCGCCCATCATGGGGGCCGCGGCCTTCATCATGGCGGAGTTCTTGCAGATCCCCTACGCCGACCTCATCCTCTACGCCCTGATCCCCGCCCTGCTCTCCTACATCGGTCTCCTCTACGTGGTGCACCTCGAGGCCCTCAAGCTGGGGCTTAAGGGGTTGCCGAAGGAGGAACTGCCGCCGTTTTGGCCCACCTTCTTCTCAGGGCTGCACTACCTGATCCCGGTCGCCTGGCTGATGTACGAGCTGATCGGCCTGCGCCACACGCCGGAACGCAGCGCCTTGAACGCGATGTTCCTGTTGATCGGGCTGATCCTGGTGCAGGAGGTGTGGCGCGCCTGGCGGAGCGGGCGCGGCCCCTGGCAGGGGCTCCGCACGGGCCTGATCGAGATCATCAACGGGTTCGAGACCGGGGCCCGCAACATGACCTCGATCGCGATCGCGACCGCCGCGGCGGGGATCATCGTGGGGGTCGTTACCCTAACCGGACTCGGCTTCGGCCTGACCGACATCGTCCAGGCGCTCTCCGGCGGGAACATCGTCATCGTGCTCATCCTGGCCGCGATCGCCTCCCTCATCCTGGGCCTCGGCCTGCCCACCACCGCGAACTACATCGTGATGGCCGCGCTCGTGGTTCCGGTGATCCGGGACCTGGCCCAAAACGCCGGGGTGGAGATCCCCCTGGTCGCAATCCACTTGTTCGTCTTCTACTTCGGGATCCTCGCGGACGACACGCCCCCCGTGGGGCTCGCCGCGTACGCCGCGGCGGCCATCGCCCGCTCCAACCCCATCAAGACCGGGATTCAGGGGTTCATCTACGACATGCGCACCGCGATCCTGCCCTTTATCTTTATCTTTAACCCTGAACTCCTGCTCCTCAACATCCAAAGCGCATGGCACGCGGCCGGGGTGGTGGCCACCGCGCTGGTGGGCATGCTGGCCTTCGTGGCGGGCACCCAGGGGTTCCTCCTCACCCGCATGAGCTGGCTCGAGCGCCTTCCCTTGATCGCCGCGGCCTTCCTGTTGTTGCGGCCTGGACTCACTACCGACCTCGTCGGCTTCGCGCTGATCGCCCTGGTGTACCTGGTGCAGCGCTATCGTCTCCGGCAAACGCCGGTGCAGGCGTGATCACGAGCCTTCCCGACGCGCGAGGGCGTCGAGGGCCTCCAACGGGCCGGGCCGCGCGATCAGGTACCCCTGGGCGTAATCGCAGGCGTGAGCCTTGAGCCACTCGAGCTGCTCGGGGGTCTCGACGCCTTCCGCGATGACCTCGATCCCCAACCGCCGGGCGAGGTCGAGGATGCCCTCCACGAGCGCCGTGTCCTGGGTGCTGCGGGTCAACCCGTGGGTGAAGCGCTGGTCGAGCTTGAGGTGATCGAGGGGGAAGAGGCGCAGATAGGTGAGGGAGCTGTACCCGGTGCCGAAGTCGTCCACCGCGAGGCCTACCCCGAGCTCCTTAATCGCCTGAAGGACGGGCAGGATGCGTTCTGGGTCGGCCAGCATCCGCTCCGTGATCTCGAGGACCAACCGGCCCGGGGGCACACGGGACACCTCGAGGGCTTCCCGGATGAAAGGCACGAAGCCAGGGTCGTGCAGGGTCTGGGGGGAGAGGTTGACCGCGCACCACCCGGGCACGCGCGCCATCTCGGCCAGGGCCCGGCGGAGCACGTACCGGTCCAGCTCGGGCATCAGGCCGCGCTCCTCCGCGAGGGGAATGAACGCCCCGGGGGGAATCCAGCCGCGCTCGGGGTGCGGCCAGCGCACGAGGGCCTCGGCCCCCGCGATCCGGCCCGTGCGCAGGTTGCGGATGGGCTGGTAGTGCAGCTCCAGCGCGCGGGCGGCCATGGCCTGGCGCAGTTCGATCTCGAGCTCGAGCCGCTCGGGCGCGGGAGAACCGCCTTGCGCGGGGGTGTGCAGGCGCACGGGCACGCCTTGGCCGCGCGCCTCGCGCAGTGCGGCGCTCGCCGCGGCGAGCAGGGCGTCGAGGGCTGTGCCGTGCTCAGGGTAGAGGGCGACCCCGGCCGTGGCGGTCACGTACGCCCGGTGCCCGTCAACGGTGTAGGGCCCCTCGAGGGCGGTGAGGTACCGCTGGACGAGGCGCAGCGCCGTCTCCGGCGTGCAGTCCTGCGCGAGGACGAGGAACTCGTCCGCACCGAGGTGCGCCACGAGGTCCTCCGCGCGCACCGTGGCTTGGAGGGCCTCGGCCACCGCCCGTAGGACCCGGTCCCCCACGTGCACGCCAAATCCCTCGTTGATGGAGTGAAACCCGTTCAGATCGATCAAGATCGCCGCGACCACCCAACCGCGGCGCTGGGCCTGCTCGAGGACCTGGCGCGCGGTGAGCTTGAGGTAGTTTCGGTTGGGCAGGCCGGTGACCGCGTCCCGGTAGGTGAGGTGCTCGAGCCGGGTCCGTAGGGCCGTTTCCTCGCTCAGGTCGCGCACCACGACCTGGTAGGCCTCCGTATGCCCGAAGGGCACGCGCTGCCCGCTGACCTCCGCGGGAATGAGGGTCCCGTCGAGGCGGCGCAGGCGGTAGGTGGCGGAGACCACGGCGGTGCGCCCGGAACGCAGGGCCTCCAACCGCCGCTGCATCTGGGGACGGTACGCCTCCGGTATGAACTCGGTCAGGGGCCGTCCGACGAGGGCTTTGGGGGTGGGCGCGCCGAGGATGCGGGCCAGCTCGGGGTTGGCGTACAGGAGGCGCGCTCCGTCGTGCACCCCCACCCCCACCGGGAGGTGGTAGAGCAACCGTTGGTAGCGGGCCTCCGCCGCCCGCGCGCGCTCGAGAAGGAGGCGGGCCCACCCCGTGCCTCCCCCAAGGATAACGCCGAGCAGGGTAGCGGGGAGGAGGGCGGGGTAGGCCGGACCGGGATCGCGCACCCAACTAAAGAGGGCGAGGTGCCAGGGCAGGATCATGAACCCCGCCATGATGCCGCCGCGCGGTCCGAAGCTCCACCCCGCCGCCAGGACCCACAGCGCGGAGAAGGGCGCCAGGCCCCGCCCCCAAAACGGGTAGGTCAGGTAGAACAACGCGCTATAGAGCGCAGCGCCTCCAAGGACCACCCCCCAGGCGCGCGCCGTCCATCCGGGAAACGCGCTGGCTTGCTCGGGCATCTTGCCTATCAGTATAGGACGGCTGTACCGGCTCCCCTAGAGCATAACCCGTCTACGCGCGCCCCCCGGCGCAAAGGCCACCTTCACCCCCCGGTGCCGCACCGCGGTGCGGAGCGCTTCGGGCCAGGCGTGGAGGGGAAAGGTGTGCGTCAACAAGACCTCGAGCCCCTCGGCCTCCACGAGCATCTCCACCGCGTCCCGAAAATCCCGCGCGGCGTACACGTAACTCCCCACGAGCCGCACCTCGCGGAACCAGTACGGCGCGAAATCGTGTACCATCACCCCCGGCGCGCCCAAGAGGAGGATCGTCCCGCCTTCCCGTACCATCCAGGAGGCCTGTTCGAGGCTCGAGGCGCTCCCCGCCGCGTCCACCACCGCGTCGAACCCGCCGCGCCAGGCTGTGTACCCGAAGACCGCGCGGTAGCGTTCGCTCCCCCCGGCCTGCGCGGCCTCCGCGAGCCCCGCGTGCACCCGGTCCGCGCCCATCCGGCGAGCGAACTCGGCCTGGTGCGGCCGCCGCGCGATCACGTGCACCTC
The DNA here is from genome assembly GCF_000195335.1 of Marinithermus hydrothermalis DSM 14884. Lineage (NCBI taxonomy): Bacteria > Thermotogati > Deinococcota > Deinococci > Thermales > Thermaceae > Marinithermus > Marinithermus hydrothermalis. Next base: position 581,978 of record NC_015387.1, on the reverse strand, counting down.
CCCCGTAAACCCCAGCAAACGCAGCGCCCGCACCGCAAGCAACCCGATCGTGCCCGCTCCCACCATGAGCACCCGGCGCGGGAACCCGCCCTCGAACGCGAGGCGCACCCCCCGCACCACCACCGCGAAAGGCTCCGCGAAGACCGCTCGTTCGTCCGGCACCCTGTCCGGCACCGGGTACAACCGGGCCGGGTGCGCCACCACCATCTCCGACCAACCCCCCGGAAGCTCGCGGTGAAACCCCAGCATGCCCGGCGCGAGCGCGCCTCGCGCCACGTTCACGCACCGCCCCTCCTCCCCCTCACGGCAAGCCGGGCACGGCTCGAGGCCCCGCTCGCGGCAGGCGAGCAACGGGTTCACCACCACGCGGCTCCCGGCCACCTCGCCGAGGATCTCGTGTCCTAGCACCGCCGGGAAGGAAAAGAACGGAGAGAGCCTAGGGGAGTTCTTTCCGTATAAAAGCGCCAGGTCCGAACCGCACACGCCCGCCAGCCGCACCCGCACCCGCACCCACCCCGCGGGCGGCTCCGGCGCGGGAACGCGCTCGAGCCTGAGGGGCAGGGCGGTCACGGGGAACCGCTTGCCGAGCAGGCGCGCGAGCACAAACCGTGGGATGGAGGGCCGGTACTGCACGGCCCGCATCCAGACCCGGCGCTCCGCCGGCGCGCGGGCGCCCACCTGGGTGAGGGGCGGCGTGTGCACCATCACCCCAAGCCTACGTCATCGGCACCTGGCGCACCAACCGTCCCTCGATGCGCTCGAGGATCTCCTCCAGGGTGCGTCCGGTGATGGTGAGGCCGTGGTTTTTGAGGCCCACCACCGCGCAGGCGGGGTCCGGCGCTGCGCGCATCTTCTCCGCCACGGCCTCGGCGAGCTGGTAGGTCCCGCACGGGTAGTTGAACTGCGTGGAGGGCACGCCGTCCATCCAGGCGTGCACGTGAATGATCGCGCCGACCTCGGGATGCGCGCGGTAGATCATCCAGTGCTCGATCGCGTCCACCGAGACCCGGCGGGGCCGCACCCCCGGCGGAACCGAGAGCACCATGGTGTTCGCCTCGGGGTCGTACCCCTTCACCATCAGGATGTCCCGGCCGATCTCGCGGAGGTTGCTCTTGTCCACCCCCGAGGCGGACATCCAAAACCGCTGCGCGTCCTTGCGCACCGAGAGGTTCCCGTAGGAAAGCCCCCCGATCCCGTACAGCCGCTTCACGTGCCGCAGGTCCTCAGGGGGAAGGATCTCCTCGATGGGGAAGGGGGCCGGGAGCAGGTCCCACGCCGCGAGCCGCCGACCCGCCTCCCGCAGCGCGGCCGTCAACGCGTCCCCCTGCCACAACTCGGGCTCGAGGTCCGCCTCGAAACGGTTGTTGATCACGAGCACGGAACGCGCGATGGGATCGATCCGATCCGCGACCCGCTCGTAGAACGCTGCCCCTTCGGGTTCAATGTAGTGCCCGAGCTCGAGGGTAAAAAAGCGCGCGCCCTGGCCGGGTGTGTACACGATCAGCATGTTGGACAGCGCCCGTACCAGGTACGGGTACAAGCGCTGGATGGCCGGTTCAGGCACGCGATCCAGGCGCATCAGCGAGATCACGAAGGTGGCCTGGGCCTTGCGGCGGTAGGGCCTCGGGTCCTCCGGGGTAATCAGGTTCAGCACGAGTCGCGGAGCCTCCGCTTGCGCGTCGTACCGGTACCCGCGCGCCTCGAGCGCGGCCTGCACGCCCTCCACAAACTCCTGCAACCCTTCCGGAACGCGACCGTAGAAGGTAAATACCGGGACGTCCATCCCCCGCATCACTCCCCTCTCCCTGCTTCTACTTCCCATTGTAAGCAAGCCCCTGTAGCATGAGGGGGTGCGCGCCTTGTTCGTGCTGGCCTTCATCGAAGCGACCGCGTTCGCGCTGCTGGTGATCTACGCCCCCCTCTACCTCTTCGAGCTGACCCGCGAGGCCCGTTACAGCACGAGCGTGGTATGGATCCCCGCAACCCTCACCTTCCTCCTCGCGCCCCGCTGGGCGCTCTGGGGACGCGCGCACCTCACACGCCTCGTGCGGTTGGGGCTCGCGGGGTACGCGGCGAACCTATGGGTGCTGCCGCGCCTCGAGGACCCCCTCGCCTTCCTCGCGGTCCTCGCCCTATTCTCCAGCCTGCAAGCGGCCTTTCAGCCGGGCCTCAAGACCCTGATCGGGCAGCACGGCCCCCAGGCGCTGGGCCGGTACTTCGCGGTGCAGTCCGCGGGGTGGATGCTCGGCAGCCTCTTGGGCGGACTGTTCTTCGAGCGGGTAGGGTTCCTACCCCTCGCTACCGCGGTCGGCACCCTCGCCGCCCTCGCGGTCCTCCTCCCCCTGCCCTCTACCCTCCCGCCCCCCACCCGGCCCCGCCGCGGCCTTCCCCCCGGCGTCCCGTCCCTCCTCGCCCCCGCCTTCCTCGTCGTCCTGGGCGGCGAGGCGTTCTTCAGCCTCTACAGCGTGTACCTGACCGAGGGTCTCCAAGGGCCGGCCGCGCTCGTGGGGTACTCCCTCACCGTGGTTACCTTCCTCGGCATGCTCACCTCCCCCGCGTACGGCCGCTGGGTGGAGCGGTTCGGCGCACCGCGCGCGCTGGGGTGGGTGCTGCACGGCTACCTCGCGCTCTACCTCCTCATCGCCCTCTGGCCCCACCCCTACGTCACGGCCGTTCTCTTCGCCATCCCGCTCTACCCCGCCTTCCAGATCGCCACCCTCGAACTCCTCTACCGCCGTTACCCCGAGGCTCGAGCCGAAGCCACCGGGGCCTTCGAGGCCATGCTGGCCCTCGCCCTCGCGCTCGGCGGCCTCCTGGCTGGCGCGGTCGCGGACGCGTTCGGGTTAAGGGCCACCCCCTGGGTCACCCTCCTCCTGGTCGCAGCGGGGTGGGCCTGGTGGCACAAGCGATAATGAGGCCATGCTCCTCCACACCGTACGCCTCCCCACTCCAGACCTCGAGGCCTCCGTGGGGTTCTACCAGGCCCTTGGGTTCGCCTTAAGCGAGCTCGAGGCCAGCCGCGCGCGGGTCGTGCCTCGAAGCGGTGCCCGCCTCGAGCTGGTGCAGGCCCCCCTCCCCTTAGGGGCCGTCGCGGTCCTACAGGGGGCTCGCGGGTGGATCCGGGACCCTGACGGTAACCTCCTGCTCTATGCCCCCGCCCCCGCCGCGCCTCGCGCTGTAGGGCAGGCGACGGTGCACGCCGTGCTCTACCCGGTCGGAAACGTGCGCGCGAGCACCCACTGGTACGCGCGCGCGCTGGGGTGGCCGGAGCGGTTCGCGGATGCGCGCCTCCCCTGGAGCGAGCTCGCACCCACCCCCAAAGCCCCCCGCCTCGCGCTCACCCCTCCGCTCGCGAACGAGGCCCGCGCCGCTTTACTGCTGCGCGTCCCCGCGGTGTTCCGCGAACTCGAGCGCCTCCAGGAGCACGGCCTCGAACCTGGCTGGGTGCGGGAAGTGGCGTGGGGCCGGCTCGCAGGGTACACCGACCCTGGCGGCAACCCCCTGGTGCTCATGGAGCGTAACGGTAGCGGTTGAGGTCGCGCAGATGCCCCCCGAAATCCTCGTTCAGGTACAGTTCGCCCCGCGCGTGGAAGAAGAACAGGTACGGTTTCCCGGCCGGAGAAAAGCGCTTGGCGTTTAAGACCGCCTCCAGCGCGGCCCGCCCTGGGTTGTTGATCGGGCCGGGAGGCAGGCCCACGCGCTTGTAGGTGTTGTATGGCGAGTCCACCTCGAAATCCCCCGCGAACCGGTCCAGCTCCGGGAGGCGCTTGCCCAAGGCGTACGCTACGGTCGGGTCGGACTGCAAGGGTAGCCCCGCATCCAAGCGGTTGAGGAACACCCCGGCGATATACGGCATCTCCTCAACACTGCCCGCCTCGGCCTGCACGATCGACGCGAGGGTCACCCAGGCGTGCACGCTCAACCCCAATTCCGCAAGCCGCGCCCGTCGTTCCGGTGTGAGCTCCTGCTCGAAGCGCTCGAGCATCATCCGGAGGATCTCCTCCGGGGTCGCATCCAGCGGGATGGTGTACGTCGCGGGAAAGAGGTACCCCTCCAGCGTGGGGCCTTCCACATACTCGGGGGTGAGCTCCGCGGGCGGGTCGCGCACCCGCTCGAGGTACGCCCGCCCGTCAAACCCGTTCGCCTCGAGGCGCGCCGCGTACTCCACAGCGCGCCACCCCTCGGGGAACGTGAGGCGCGCCGCCAAGGGCGCTTGCCTCCCACTCAGGTCCTCGAGCAACTGGGGCACGCCCCGCCCCTCGAGGCGATACACGCCGCTCCGGAGCGCGCCAGCCTTTCCGGTAGCGCGGGCGTACAGGGCGAAGGCGGTCGCGTCGCGCACGAGGCCCGCCGCCTCCAGCACCTCAGCCACCTGGTACGCGCCCGCGCCCCTCGGGATCCGCACCACGGCCGTGACGCCGGTCGGTCCGAGCAGGAAGTACCCGTACCCCAGCGCCCCCAGCCCAAGCAGGAACACGGCCGCTGCTAGCCCCGCCACCCATAAGCGCCGTCCTCGCGGGGGAGGTTGTCCCCTGCCCGGGGCGGGCAGGGCCGGGTACACGGGGTACGGCAAGCGGGGATCGCGCATCACGGCTCGCAGCCCAAAGCGAGAGGGCCGCCCAGGTAGGTCTCGAGGATGGCCACCGCGGCGGCCTCGTCCAACCGACCCTTCTCCCGGCGCTTCCGCTTAGGCAAGGCGCGCACGCGGGCCTGGGCGAGCTGGGTGGTGTAGCGCTCATCCACCGTCTCGACCACAAGGCCCGCCCGGCGCAGCGCCTCCACCAGCCGCAGCACCTTCTCGGCCTGGGCGCTCAAGCTGCCGTCGGTGCGGAGGGGCAGGCCGACCACCACCCGCTGCGCGCCCTCCCGCGCGGCGAAGGCGGCCACGGCTTGCACGTCCGCCTCGAGGCTCGTCCGTTGCAGGTACCCGCGGCCGAAGGCGAAGCGGGTCTCGGTATCCCCCGCGGCCAGGCCGATCCGCGCGTCCCCCACGTCGAGCGCCACGACCTTCATGACTGGCTCCGCAGCACCTCCTCGAGCGCGGCGAACGCGCGTTTCAAGTCGAACCCGCCCCCCTGCGCGAGCGCCTCCCGGCCGCCGCCGCGCCCGCCCGCAGCTTCGGCCAGGGCTTTCATCACCCGCCCCGCGGCCAGGCCGCGTTCCTGCGCGGCGGGGCTGACCTTCACGACGAGCATGCCGTCCGCGCCGACCGCGACCAGGTCCACCCCGCGCGCTTCCAGCAGCTCGTCCGCCGCGCGCCGCAAGGCGTTCATGTCCAGCCCGGACAGCTCCGCGGCGAGGTACCGCCACCCGCCGGCCTCCCGCGCCTCGGCCTTGCCCCCCGTCCCCAGCTGGGCGCGGGCCAGCTCGGCTTTGAGGCGCTCGATCTCGCGGCCGCGCGCTTTGAGCTCCTCCTGGAGTTTCTGCACGCGCTCGGGCACCGCCTCCACCGTCGTCCCGAGCTCGCGCGCGAGGGCCTGGGTGCGGTTCAATAAGCCGCGCGCGAAGGCGACCGCGGCCTCGCCGGTCAGGGCCTCGATCCGGCGCACCCCCGCGGCCAAGGCCTCCTCGCTGCGGATCACGAAGTACCCGATCTCACCGGTGCGGCGCACGTGGCACCCGCCGCAAAGCTCCTTCGAGGTCACGGGCGCATCCAGGATCCCCCGCACGTCCGGGCTGCCCTCGACGCTCACCACGCGCACCACGTCCGCGTACTTCTCCCCAAACAGCGCCATCGCCCCCTCGCGCTTGGCCTCCTCGAGGGGCTTGTACGTCCAGGTGACGGGGAAGTCGGCCTGCACCCAGCGGTTCACCAGCCGCTCGATGCGCTCCAGCTCCTCCAGGCTCAGGGGCTCGGGGTGCGTGAAGTCGAAACGCAACCGGTCCGGCGCCACGAGCGACCCCGCCTGGCGCACGTGCGGCCCCAGCACCGCGCGCAGTGCGGCGTGCAGGAGGTGCGTCGCGGTGTGGTTCCGTTCCGTCGCGCGCCGCGCGGGGTCCACCACCGCCCGCACCCGACGGCCCGGCTCGAGCACCCCCTCCTCGACCCGCACCTGGTGCAGGTGAATCCCCTGGGGGCTTTTCCGCGTGGTCACGACACGCGCGCGTCCGCCCGCCCACTCCAGGTACCCGAAGTCCCCGATCTGCCCGCCGCCCTCGGCGTAGAAGGGGGTGCGGTCCAGCACCACCTGAACCTCCCGGCCCGCCTCGGCCCGCTCGAGCTCGGCCTCCCCCTCGAGGATGAGCAGGACCTCCCCCTCGTCCTCGAGGGTGGTGTACCCGGTGAACTCGGTCGCGCCGCGCGCGGCGACAAGGGTGTCCAGGGCCTCGGCGCTCTTGACGAACACCTCCCCGGTAAACGCGCTCGCCTTACGCGCCCGCTCCTGCTGGCGGGCCATGGCGCGCTCGAACCCCTCCCGGTCCACCCGCACGCCGCGCTCGGCGGCGATCTCCACCGTGAGGTCCCAGGGGAAGCCGTAGGTGTCGTAGAGGCGGAAGGCCTCCTCGCCCGAAAGCACGCCGCCTTGGGGGATGCCCTGGAGGAGGTCCTCGAGGCGGCGGATGCCGCTTTCCAGCGTGGTGAGGAAGCGCTCCTCCTCGAGGCGGATGGCTTTTTCGGTGGCGGGCAGGTTATCGCGCATCTCGGGGTAGTAGTCCCCGAGCACCTCGGCTACCACGGGCGCGAGGCGGTACATGAAGGGCTCGCGCAGGCCCAGCAGGTACCCGTGCCGCACCGCGCGGCGCAGCAGGCGGCGGATCACGTACCCGCGGCCGGTGTTCGAGAAGACCGCGCCGTCCGAGAGGGCCGCCACCACCGCGCGCACGTGGTCGGCGATGACCCGGTGGCTGACGGAGGCCGCGCCCTCGTACGGCCGGCCCGACAGCTCCACGACCCGATCAATGATGGGGCGGAAGGTGTCGGTGTCGTAGAAATCCTGCACGTCCTGCAGGATCGCGGCCACGCGGTACAGGCCCATCCCGGTGTCGATGTTCCTTTGAGGGAGAGGCTCGAGCTGCCCCGGGCCGGGCACGGGGCCGGTGCGGTTGTACTGCGTGAAGACCAGGTTCCACACCTCGACGAACCGGTCCCCGCTGCCGGTGTTGGGGCCGGTTTCGTCCGCCGAACCGAACCCGGGCCCCCGGTCGTAGAAGATCTCGCTGCAGGGGCCGCAGGGGCCGTTCGGGCCCTGGCTGATCGCGTTCGCTGGCCAGAAGTTCTCGTCCTCCCCGAACCGCCCGATCCGCTCCTCGGGTACCCCGACCTCGTCCCGCCAGATGCGGTAGGCCTCGTCGTCGTCCTCGAAGACGGTGACGTACAACCGGTCGGGATCTAGCCCCAGCCACTCGGGGCTCGTTAAAAACTCCCAGGCCCAGAGGATGGCCTCCCGCTTGAAGTAATCCCCGAAGGAGAAGTTCCCTAGCATCTCGAAGAACGTGTTGTGCCGGGCGGTGCGGCCCACGTTCTCGATATCCCCCACGCGCAAGCACTTCTGGCAGGTGACCACCCGGCGGTGCTCGCCCTCGTGGCCGGGGAAGACCGGCCGAGCCCCGAGGAAGTAGGGCTTTAAGGGCGCCATGCCCGCCACGGTGAAGAGCAGGGTGGGGTCGTCCTCGGGAATCAAGCTAAAGGAGGGCAGCGCAAGATGCCCTTTGCTCTCGAAAAACTTCAGGTACTTTTCGCGGATCTCGGCCGTGCGCATCACCTCGGATTATAACGGGGCTTTCCGTTTCCGCCCCCCAACTCGGGTAGATTAGAGGAAAATGGAAATCGCTGCGCTCGTCAGCCGCAACCTCCTCGCCCGGCCGGTCCGGACCGGGCTGACCCTTCTCGGCATCATCGTCGCGACCAGCGCGATGGTGCTCTTCCTCTCCTTCGGCGAGGGGCTCCGCAAGGCGCTCATCGCGGAGATCGCCCGCGTCGGCCCGGAGATCCAGGTCCTGCCGGAAGGCTCGAGCGGCTTCTCCGCACCGCTCCCGGAGATCCGCCCCGAGGAGGTCGCGCGGCTGGAGGCGGAGGCCGAGCGGATCGGGATCCGCCAGGTCATTCCCCTCCTCCTCCTGTTCCGCGGGGGGTTCGGCCCGGGGGACCAGTTCCTCTTCGAGGGGCTCCCCGACGGGGTGCTGCCCACCGCGATCTTCCCGAACCTCAAGGTCCAAAAAGGCACGCTGGACCCCGACGCCGGCGCGGTGGTGGGCGCGCTCGTGGCCGAGCGGCACCGCCTCGAGCTCGGCAAGGAACTCCGGCTCAACCGCGAGGTCAGCGTGCGGGTGGCCGGCATTCTAGAAGAATCTGGGGGGCTCGCGGACAGCCTGATCTTCGTGCGGCAGGCGCCGTTGCGGGCGGTGCTGGACACCACGAACTACAGCCTGGTGCTTCTCGACCTCGCCGAAGGCGTGCCCGCGGAGCAAGTCGCCGAGGAGGTCGAGGCGCTGCTTCCGGGCCTGGACGCTCAAACCATGAGCGAGGTGATGCGGTTCGCGGAGCGCGCCCTTAGGATCTCGGACATCGTGCGCTTCGGGATCAGCCTGGTCGCGCTCGTCGTGGGGGGGTTGCTGGTCGCCAACACGGTCATGATGGGGGTGTACGAGCGGATCCGCGAGTTCGGGGTAATGCGCGCGATCGGCGCGAAGCGCCGCTTCATCTTCAGCCTAGTGCTCGCCGAATCCCTCGCCCTTTCCCTCACGGGCGGCCTGCTCGGGGTGGGGCTCGGCAGCCTGGGCTCGTGGGCCGTGAACCTGTACACCACCGAAGCGGTGGGGATCGCGCTCTCCGCGGTCACGCCCCGGCTCGCCCTGTTCGCGCTGGGGGTGGCCCTCACGCTGGGCCTTCTCTCCGGCCTCTTCCCCGCCCGCACCGCGAGCCGCATCCCGGTCGTGGAGGCCCTAGGGAGGATCTGATGGCTGACCTTGAAGCCCTGCACCTCACGCGGCGGTACCGGCAAGGGGACGCGACCGTCACCGCCCTCGAGGACTTCACCTACCGCTTCCCCACGGGCGTGACCGCGGTCGTGGGCCCCTCCGGGTCCGGCAAGACCACGCTCCTCAACCTGCTTGCGGGCTTCGACGTGCCCACCGCCGGGGAGGTCCGTTACGGTGCCGTGCGCCTTTCCCAACTCGGGGAGGACGCCCGCGCGGAGCTGCGGCTCCGCACGATGGGGTTCGTCTTCCAGCAGTTCAACCTGGTGCCCACCCTGACCGCCCTGGAGAACGTGGCCTTCCCCCTCCTCCTCGCAGGCTGGCCGCGCCCCAAGCGCCTCGAGCGCGCCCGCGAGGTGCTCGAGGCCGTGGGGCTCGCGCACCGCGCGGACCACCTGCCCACCCGGCTTTCCGGCGGGGAGCAGCAACGCGTGGCGATCGCCCGCGCCTTAGCCCCGGACCCGCCCCTGGTCTTCGCCGACGAGCCCACGGGCAACCTGGACTCGGCCTCCGGGGAACGGGTGCTCGAGCTCCTCCTCAGGCACGTCACGGGGGAACGCCGGTTGATCCTGGTCACGCACGACCCCAGGGTCGCCGCGCACGCCGAGCGCGTCCTGCGGCTCGAGGACGGCCGGCTTGCAGAGGTTCAGGCCTCCCAGGCCTCCTCGGCGGAGCGGGGCAGGTAGCGCAGGCCTTGGGCCTTGGCGGCGTACATTCGCCGGTCCGCGACCGAGAGCAGCGCGTCCATATCCTTCCCGTCCTCGGGGTAGGCCGCCGCGCCGATGTTCACCCCGAGCTGGCGCCCTTCGACCTCCACCGCGCAGATCACGTCCGCGTAACGGCTTGCGGCGGCGATCGCGCCGCGGAGGTCCGCGTGGGGCATGAGGACCGCGAACTCGTCCCCGCCCCAGCGGTACAGCAGGTCCCCGTCCCGCCGGATGTGCTGCATCGCGCGGGCCACAGCCACCAGAGCCGCGTCGCCCTTGGCGTGCCCCAGCTCGTCGTTCACCCGCTTGAACCCCGAAAGGTCCAGGATCAACAGGGCCAGCGGGTGGCCGTAACGGCGGGCGCGCTCGAGCTCCTCAGGCATCCGCTGGTTAAACGCCCGCCGGTTCTGTAGCCCGGTGAGCGCGTCCGTGAGGGCGGCGGCCTCCAGCCTGCGGCGCTGGGCGGCCTCGTGCAGCACCACCGCGGCCTGCACCGCGAAGGCGCGCGCCGCCTCTAGGGAAGCCGCGTCAAAGGCCCGCGGGTCCGTGAACGCGTCCAGGTTCAGCACGGCGAGGACCGCGCCGCGGTACGGGATGGGCACGCACAGGTTCGCGCGGATCTCCGAGAGCCGCCCCGCCTCGTCCGCCGCCTCGGGCAGCCCGGTTCGGTGGCTGATTCGTTCGATCTCGCCCGCGTCGCTCTCCTCCGCCAGAACGCGCGGACGCCCCTCCCGCCAACCCTGGGCCTCTCCGTACCACTCGAGCATCTCCTTCTCCGAGAAGGTGATCGGCTCGAGGCGATCGAGGTCGTACCCCACCGCAGCCCGGTAGTGGAACCGGCCGCTCTCCTGCAGCAATAAACTTCCCGCCTCCGCGCCCGGCACGAGGTCCACCGCAGCCTGCACGAGCCTCGCGTACATCCCTTCGGGGGAGAGGTCCAAAAGGCCCCGCTCCAACTCCAAGAGGGCCTCGAGGCGCTCCTGGGCGCGAAACTGCGCGATCATCAAGCCGAGCACGCGGGCGGCCACGCCTAAAAACCTCTGGGTCTCCGCGCTCCAGGAGCGGATCCGGGTGTCCTGCAACACGAGCATCACCCGCGCGCGCGCCTCCCCCGCCCCCACCACCGGGTGCGCCGCAACCGCCCGCGCACCCGCCCTCACAAACTCCGGGATCGCCTGAGGGTACGCGGGGTAATCCTCGACGAAGATCGCCCGGTTCTCGCGGTACACCTCCGAAACCAAACCGCTACCGAGCGGCACCCCAGCGCGCACCGCGGCCTCCTGCTCGGGCGGAAGGCCCCGCAAGGCGAGCGGTACGAAACGCCCCGCGCGGAGCTGGAGGAGGCCCCCGCTGGAGCAGCCCACCGCCGCGAGCAGCACCTCGAGCGCCCGGTCTGCGGCAGCCTCGAGGGCGTCGGCCTGGGCCAGCGCCTGGGTGAGCTGGGCGAGAAACACCGCCTCGCGGCGCTCGGCCAGCGTGGTGAGGAACCGGCTCACCGTCCGGACGAAGCGCTCGAGGGCCTGCCGTTCCGCGCGCGTGAGGGGGTCTGCGGACTCGATGTTGAGCACCGCGACCGGCTCGTCACGCTCCAAGAGCGGCAGGGCCAGCTCACACCGCGGGCGGGCCGCCTTCCCAGCCAGGCCGATGTAATCGGGATCGCGGTGCACGTTGGGGACGTACACCGCCTCGCGGCGGTGGAAGGCTCGCCCCGTCACGGAACGCCACGGGAGCCGCCCGACCTCCTCCGGGGAAAACCCATGCACCGCAAGAACGCGCAACCCCTCCCCGTCCGTGCTCGGCACGAGGACGCTCGCGCTGCCGTTCAGGTTGAGGTAGCGCCCCAAAAGGCCCGGAAGGCGCGCCAGCACCTCGTTCCGGTCCTCGCACCCCGCGAGTTCCTCGAGCACCGTGAGCAGCAAGGACCAGGTCGCTGTGCGTTGCTCCCGCTGGGCGCGCCGCAGCATGTGGCCCGCCGCCGCGCCCGTAAGCCCTACGGCGGCCAAGGACCATACCCTCGACTCCTCCCACAACGCCCACCCCAGGCCCGTCATCCCCGCCGCGAGGCCAAGGCCCCACACCGGCCCGTACCCCGCGGCGAGCAGCGCGATCGGGATCGCGGCTAGGACCGGCCATCCTGGCCACCCGGAAATACTCCCCCAGGTGGCGAGGAGGGCTGCAATGAGCCCCGCCCCCCACGCGATCCAAGCCCTCCACGCATGCACTGCACCGTCATTATACGGGGCGCTACCCGAACCGGCCTGTAATGTACGCTTCCGTGCGGGGGTCTTTGGGGTTGGTGAAGATCCGCTCGGTCGGCCCTTCCTCGATCAAAACGCCGAGGTGCATGAAGACGGTGCGGTCCGAGATGCGCGCGGCCTGCTGCATGTTGTGCGTCACGATCACCACGGTGTAGTCCTGCTTGATCTCCTGGATCAGCCCCTCGATCCGCTCGGTGGCGATCGGGTCCAGCGCGCTCGTGGGCTCGTCCATGAGGATCACGTCCGGCTCGGTCGCCATCGCCCGGGCGATGCACAGCCGCTGCTGCTGCCCCCCGGAAAGCCCGAGCGCGCTCTGGCGCAGCTTGTCCTTGACCTCATCCCAAAGCGCCGCGCCCCGCAACGCCTTCTCCACCAGGGCGTCCAAATCGCCCTTGTACCCGTTCAAGCGAGGCCCGAAGGCCACGTTGTCGTAGATGCTCTTGGGGAAGGGGTTGGGTTTTTGGAAGACCATGCCGATGCGACGGCGCACCTCGACCGGGTCCACCTGCGGGTCATAAATATCCACCCCCTCATACAGGACCCGCCCCTCCACGCGCACGCCGGGGATCAGGTCGTTCATGCGGTTCAAGCACCGCAGCAGGGTGGACTTCCCGCACCCCGACGGGCCGATGATCGCGGTCACCTGGTTTCTAGGAAACCGGATCGAGACGTTGTGGAGGGCCTGGGTGTTCCCGTAGTAGAGGTTCAGGTTCTCCACGACGATCGCGGCCTGGTCCTCCGGCACAGGGTCCGTCCGGACCGTCTCGTGGTTCTTATCCACCGCTTGAATCACGCTCACCACTTCCTCCCAAAGCGACGGCGCACGTAGAACGCCGCGCTATACAGCACCGCAAGCACCGCCAACAGCACCAGGATCCCGGCCGACGCCACGTGCGCGAACTCCGGGTCGTTCTCCGTCACCCAGGAGTAGATCTGCACCGGGATCACGGTGTACTCGGAAAGCGGTCCCGACGGCAAAAACGGCACGAACGCCGCAGCCCCCACCAAAAGCAGGGGGGCGGTCTCCCCGATCGCGCGCGCCACGGAGAGGATCACCCCCGTCACGATCCCCGGCACCGCGCTGGGCAGCACCACGCGGCTCACCACCTGCCAGCGCGTCGCCCCCAGGCCGTACGCCGCCTGCCGCAACGAGTTCGGCACCGCCCGGATCGCCTCCCGGGACGCGATCACGATCACCGGCATGATGAGGAGCGACAGGGTCAGGGCCGCCGAAAGCACGCTCGGCCCCAGCCCCCACGCGCGGACGAACAAGCTCAACCCCAGCACGCCGTACACGATGCTCGGCACCCCCGCCAGGTTCCGGAGGTTCACCTCGATCAACCGGGTCCAGCGGTTGTCCGGCGCGTACTCCTCGAGGTAGATCGCCGCCCCTACCCCCACCGGGATCGAGATCAAGGCCGTCAAGGCCATGACCCAAAGGGTCCCCACAAGCGCGGCCCGAATCCCCGCCATGAGCGGCGTGCGCGAGGCGTCCCGGAAGAAGAAGGAAAGGTCCAGCCAGGGGTTCAGCACCAGGTGCTGGCCCGGCTCGAGGCCCGACCGGATCTCCGCCAGCCGCCGCCACCCTTCGAGCAGCGGGTAGTTCGCGACGCGCTTGTCGCGGCTCGTAGTCACGACCCAGCGGAACGGGCCGTCCTCCGTGTACCACATTAACTCCACGCGGTTGCGCGCCTCGAACTTGCGCATCGCCTCCGGGTCGTTCATGAAGGCCTGGATCTCCTCCTCCGTCAAGCCGCGCGCGGCGAGCTCGAGGGCGATCACCTGGCGTTTGGTTAGGGCTTCGGTGAGGGCGAAGGTCTGACCGCTCGAGCGCCGCGAAGGCTCGATGACCTGCCAGGAGACCGCGCCGGTGACGACATCGAAGAGGAGAACCGCGATCAGGCCCAGCGCCAGAACGACCGGGAGGAAGGTGAGGGCGCCGAACAGCGCGCCTTTGCGCCGCCGCAGGCGGGCGCGCGCCTGTTCTTCCGGACTGGCCAAGAGGGGTGTGCGGTTCATTCGTACCTCTCCCTAAAGCGCTCCACGACCTTCTGCGAGAGGATGTTCAGGCCCAGCGTCATGAGGAACAGCGTAGCGGCCACCGCATACAGGGCGCGCGAGGCCAAAGAACCCGCGGGCTGGTCGCCGGTCCCAGCCTGCACGATGAAGGAGGTCATGGTGGCGATGGTCTCGCGGGGGTCCAGGGTGAACAAGGGCCGCTGCCCCGCGGCGAGGGTGACGATCATGGTCTCGCCGATCGCGCGGGAGGCCGCGAGGATAAAGGAAGCCACGATGCCGGAAAGGGCGGCCGGTACCACCACCCGCAGGACCACCTCGTGCTTGGTGGCCCCCAGACCGTACGCCGCCTCGCGCAAGGCGCGCGGCACGGCCTGCATGGCGTCGGCGGAAACGCTGGAGACGATCGGAAGCAGCATGAACCCCATCACAAGCCCCGCCGAGAGGGCGTTGAAGAGCTTCAGGCCGGGAATAAACTCCTGCAACAACGGTGTGACGAACAGCAGAGCGAAGTACCCGAAGACCACCGTGGGGATCCCTGCGAGGACCTCGAGGATCGGCATGACCCGCAGCCGGGTCTCGTCCGTGGCGTACTCGGAGAGGTAGATCGCCGCGGCGAGCCCCAGGGGGAGGGCCACGACGAGGCCGATTCCCGTCACGAGCAGGGTACCGGTCACGAGGGGAAGGATCCCGTAGCTCGGGTTCGCGAACAAGGGGGTCCACTCGCGCGCGGTGAAGAACTCCACGAGGGAGACCTCGCGGAAAAACCCGGCCGTTTCGTTCGCCAATAACACGATCACGGCGAGGGTCGTTAGGATCGAAACCGCCGCGAAGGCAAACAGTACCCCGCCGATCAGCTGTTCTTGCCAGCGCCGCCCGGCCTTGCGGCGCAAGGCGTCTAGGTTCGCACGGTTAGGCGTATCGCTTCGCATGCCGCCTCCACACCCAAAAGCCCAGGGCGCCAAGCCCTGGGCCCTACTCTACCGTTGCGTATGTCAGGTGAGTGTCAAGACGTTACTCGCCGCGCAGGATCTCGAGCACCCCCTTGCCCAGCTCGGCCTGGTTGAACAGGCTGCCCGTTACGCGCTGCTCGAACCGCTCCAGCGCCAGCTCGTACGCCTCGTCGGGAAGCGGGACGTACCCGGTGTCCGCGATGAACTCCCGAGCGTCCTCGGAGAGGTAGAAGCGCACGAACTCCACGAGGAGGGGGTTGTGCCCCAGAGCGTCCTTGCGCACGTAGATGAAGAGCGGGCGGGAGAGCGGCGCGTAGGTGCCGTTGTTGATGGTCTCCTCGGTGGGCGCCACGCACCCCTGACCGTTATCGATGGCTATGGCGTTCAAGCGGTCCGCCTCCTCCACGTAGTAGGCGTACCCGAAGAAGCCCATCGCGTACGGGCTGCCCTCCACCCCAGCGACAAGGACGTTATCGTCCTCGGAGGGGAAGTAATCGGTGCGGATCGCGCCGGTCTCCCCCACCACGGCCTCGGTGAAGTAATCGAAGGTCCCCGAGTCCGTACCCGGACCGTAAAGCACGATCTCCTCCTTGGGCCACTCGGGGCGCACGTCGCTCCAGTACCGCACCGTGGAGTTCGGCTCCCAGATCCTGCGCAGCTCCTCCACGCTCAAGCACTCGGCGAAGGTGTTCTCCCGGTTCACCACCACGGTCACCCCGTCAAAGGCCACCGGAATCTCGATGAACTCCACGCCGTTCTCGCGGCACATCTCGATCTCGCTCTGCTTGATCGGACGGCTCGCGTCGTTGATGTCCGTCTCCCCGGCGCAGAACTTCTTGAACCCCCCGCCGGTCCCGGAAAAGGCCACCGTTACTCGGGCCTTGGGGTTCTCGATGGCGAACTCCTCCGCGATCGCCAGGGTGATGGGGTAGACCGTCGAGGAACCGTCCACCCGGATATCCCCCTGGGCCAGCGCCCCGCTCATCAGCACCAACGCTACGGGAATCGCTAGGTTCCGCATCTCCATTACCTCCCACGCTGAAGCTAACGCCCGCGTGTCAAGCGCATGTCAGCCGCGCGCGTCCTCCGGGTGCTTCTCCATACGGCCGGTCAGCCAGAACAAAACCCGCTCCGCCACGTTCTCCAAATGGTCCCCGAGCCGCTCGTAGCTGCGGGCCACGCGCATCAACGTCAGGGCCTTCGAGATGGTGCGGGGGTCCTCCATCATGTAGGTAAGCAGCTCGCGGGTGATCTGCTCAAACAGGTCGTCCACCTCATCATCCAGCCGCAGTACGGTCTGCGCCGCCGCCCCATCCGCCTCCGCGAAGGCCTTCGCCAGCGCGTCCAGCATCTGGTCCAGCCGCTTCGCCATCTCCGGCAGCAGCACGTACCGCTTCAGCGGCGCCTCCCTCGCGAGCAGCATCGCGTCCTCCGCCACGTGCGCCGCGTAATCCCCCACGCGCTCGAGGTCCGTGAGGGCCTTCAACACCGTGGCGATGAAGCGCAGGTCCGTGGCCACCGGCTGGTGCCGCGCGATGGCGGTGAGGGCCTCGTTCTCGATTCTCAGCTCGAGGGCGTCCACCTCCCGATCGTTCTCCACCACCCGCTGGGCCTTGGCCACGTCGGCCTCCACCAACGCCTCGGTGGCCTCCCGCAGCATCTCCCGCACCATGCTGATCATCCGCAGGGTCTCTTCCGTGATCCGGTTCAGATCGCGTTCCAGTGCTTCACGTGCACGCATCAGTTCCTCCTTCTCCCTAGCCTACCCGCTCCGGGGGAAAGGTCACCCCGAAGGCGTTGCCTTCAGCCCAGGCACGGCCGTAGGCCTCCCCACCCCACCCGCGCGCGACGCGGCGCACCAAGGCGAGCCCCAAACCGCTGCCGCGCACGCTCGCCGCGTGCACCCCCCGGCGCCCCGGTTGAAACAACCCCTTGTACTCCTCGAGCGGCGCCCCGTAATCCCGCACCTCGAGGCGCAACCCGCCCTCGTAGGGTTCGCTCACCACGAGGACCTCCCCGGGCGGTCCGTACTTCAAGGCGTTCTCCACCAGGTTGAGCAGCACCTGGTACACCGCGTCCGGATCAGCCCGCACGCGGTGTGGGGCGTCCCAAACGAGCCGCGCGCCGCGCGCCTTGAGCATCCCGGAAAGGAAGCGCTCCAGCCTCGGCTTGAGCTCGGCGAGCGGGAAGCAAGGCTCCCTCTGAGGCGCCATAAAATCCACCCCCTCCACCAGCCGCGCGAGCCGGTCCACCTCGGCCCGTAGAAGCCGCCGCACCTCGGCCGCCTCCTCCGCGGAAAGCCCGCCCTCCAGGGCCTCGAGGAGGGCGGCCATCCCCGCGACGGGGGTGCGGAACTCGTGGGCGAGCGCGTGCCGGGCGGCCTCGAGGTCCTCAAGCCTCCGGTGCACCTCCGTCACGTCCCAAAGCAGGAGCACCCCCGGCACCGCGCGCACCTCGAGGACCCGGCCGCGCACCTCGAGGGTGCCTTCCCCGCCCTCGAGGGCCAGGGCCTCCAGCCGGTGATCCCGCAACGCGACGATCAAGGGCCGGCCCGCGACCCGCTCCCGCCGAATCCCAAGGATGCGCTCCGCGCTGGGGTTCACGTAGGTCACCGCGCCCTGCTCGTGGAGCAACACCCCCTCCCGCGCGGCCTCCAAAGCGGCTTGGTACGGGTGCACCGCGCGCCTAGCCTCCTTCCTTGAAGCGGTACCCTTTGCCCCGGACCGTTTCGATGAAGCGCGGTGCGTTCGGCGCGTCCCCTAGCTTCTCGCGCAGTTGCGCCACGTGCTGGTCCACGGTGCGGGCGGTCCCGAAGAAGTCCGGTCCCCACACCTGCTCCAGCAACTCCTCACGGGTAAAGACCCGGCCCGCGTGGCGTGCGAGGTGCGCGAGCAGGTCGAACTCCCTCCGGGTCAGTTCGACGGGCCGCCCCTCCACGCGCACCTCCATGCGCTCCAGGTCCAGCACCAGCCCCGGCCGTTCCACCACCCGCCGCCGCCCCGCGCGGCGCAAGAGGGCCTTGAGGCGCGCGACGAGTTCCGGAAGCGAGCAGGGCTTCACCAGGTAATCGTCCGCCCCGCGCGTCAGCCCCTCCACCCGGTCGGCCTCCGCGGCGCGCGCGGTGAGCATCAGAACCGGAAGCCCCTCGAACCGCGGCGTGCGGCGCAGGCGCTCGAGGAACCGGATCCCCGGCTCGTCCGGAAGCATCCAGTCCAGCACCACCACGTCGCACCCTTCGAGCTGAGCCCACCCCTCGGCAGCGGTGGCGGCCTCGAGGACCGTGAACCCGGCCTGCCTTAACCCCAGCCGAAGGCCGACGCGGACGCTTTCCTCGTCTTCCACCAGGAGGACCCGTGCCATCCCCTTTCAGTCTAGGGAAGAAACGGCCAAGGAAAGGTCATGCGAGGAGTAAAGTAAAAGCATGCGCTTATACCCATGCGGAGCCGCCGGTACGGTCACCGGAAGTGCCCACCTCGTCGAGCACCAGGGGTACCGGCTGCTGCTGGATTGCGGCTTGTACCAAGGAGCGGATGAGGAGAAGAACACGGAGCCCTTCCCCTTCGCTCCCCGGGAGGTGGACGCGGTCGTCCTGAGCCACGCGCACCTCGACCACGTGGGCCGCCTGCCCCTTTTGGTGCGTCAGGGGTACGCGGGGCGGGTGTACGCGACCCCGCCCACCCTGCGGCTCGTGCCCCTCATCCTGGAGGACGCCCTCGGCGTCATGACGCACGAGCACGAACGCGCCCTGCGCAAGGGCCTCGAGCCCCCGCCCCTCCTCTGGACGGAAGCGGACCTGCAAGAGGCGGTGGGGCGGCTCGAGCCCCTCCCCTACTACACCCCCCGCGCGTTCGGGCCGTTCACGGTGACGCTCCGGAACGCGGGGCATATTGCGGGCAGCGCTTTCGTCGAGGTGGTCGCGGACGGGAAGCGGCTGGTGTTCAGCGGGGACCTGGGGAACCGCCGCAAGGAGCTCTTGCCGGACCCGGACTACCCGCCGCGCGCGGACCTGGTCCTTTCGGAGGGCACCTACGGCGACCGCGCCCACCGGCCGTTCCAGTCCACGCTCGAGGAGTTCGCCGAGATCCTCACCAAAACCCTCGCTGCGGGCGGGAAGGTGCTCATCCCCTCGTTCGCCATGGAACGCGCGCAGGAGCTGTTGTTTCACATCCGCGAGCTCGAGCAGGAGGGCCGGATCCCCGAGGTGCCGGTCTTCGTGGACTCCCCCCTCACCACCCGCATCACCGAGGTCTACACCGCGCTTGTGGACACGTTCAGCCCCGAGGTGCAGGCCCTGTACCGCCAGGGGGTGGACCCGTTCCGCCCAAGGCAGCTCGAGCACGTGCGGAGCGTGGAGGAGTCCAAGGCTTTGAACGACCTCGCGGGCTCCGCGGTGATCATCGCGGGGAGCGGGATGCTCTCAGGCGGCCGAATCCTGCACCACCTGCGTCACCACCTGCCGGACCCCAAAAGCGCCTTGGTGATCGTGGGGTACCAGCCCCGGGGCGGGCTCGGCGCGCGGATCCTCGAGCGGCCCGCCGCGGTTCGCATCTATGGGCACGAGGTGCCCGTGCGGGCCTCGGTGCACACCCTGGGCGGGTTCTCCGGGCACGCGGG
This sequence comes from Marinithermus hydrothermalis DSM 14884, assembly GCF_000195335.1. NCBI lineage: Bacteria > Thermotogati > Deinococcota > Deinococci > Thermales > Thermaceae > Marinithermus > Marinithermus hydrothermalis. Next base: position 562,514 of record NC_015387.1, on the reverse strand, counting down.
GCAGGACGAGCTGCTGGACTGGCTCGCCGAGGAGCCCCGGGTGCTCTTGGTTCACGGGGAGCTCGAGAAGCTGCACGCCCTGGGGAAGCGCCTCCACGCGCGGGGGCAGGCGGTGCGGGTGGCGCAGTACGGCGTGCCGGTCGAGGTGTGAGGGCGCCGCCCCCAAAACGCGGGCGCGCCACACCTTACCTCAACTATAGAACCAGTGCCCACATCCAATATCCCGTATAGTCAAGGTATGCGCCAATCCTCTATGTTCAACGGCGAACGCAGCCTGCGCGTACGCGCGCGAGCCCAGCGCTTTGAAATCCCGCCCATACGGGACGCCCTGTTGATCGGCCGCTTAGCCCCCATCGGCCCGGAGGCGGCCCGCCGCATGGCCGAGGCCATCGCTCCAGGGCAGTACACCCTGCTGCGGGTCGAGGGCGACGCGGAGCCTGTCGAAGCCATCCTGGTGCGCAAGGCGCATCTGCGGTTTCTGGACGGGAAACACCTCGCGCGTATCCTGCTCGAGGAGTTTGCCCAATTCATCAGTCCGGAGGACGTGCTTCGGGTGGATATCGAGTTGGAGATTCTCCTGGACCGCACCCTCTCCTTCTCGTAGTATCCGGGAAGGGCTTCACCTCGGATAAAATGGGCGCGATGCAGCGTGTGGCGGATCTCATGACTCCTGACCCGATCGTGATCGAAGCGCACCGGAGCGTGAGCGAAGCCGCAGCCCTTATGGAGGAGCAGGGCATCGGCGGCCTGCCCGTGGTCGAAGGCGAACGGCTCGTCGGTATCCTGACCTCCCGAGACACCCGCCGCGCACACCCTAACCGTCTGGTAGTGGACGCAATGAGCGCGAACCCCATCACGATCACACCCGAGGAGAGCATCCTTACCGCTTACACGCGCATGCAGGCTGCTGGCGTCGAGCGAATCGTGGTGGTCGAGGCAGCGCGTCCTGTGGGCATCCTCACCATAAAAACGCTGATGCACGCCCTGGGCAGCCAGTACGACCCGCTCACGGGACTGCCGCGCGCGGATCTTCTGCGCTACCGTCTCGAGGAGATCCTCTCCCGCGGCGAGGATCCCACCCTCCTCTTCGCGGACCTCGATGATTTCGGTACTCTGAATAAGCAGTACGGGCACGTGCTCGGGGACCGGGCGCTTAAGGCCGTGGCTAAGGTGCTTCAACACTTTGCCCAAAACCACCAGGGTGAAGCCTTTCGGTACGGAGGGGACGAATTTGCAATCCTCCTGCCGAAACCCCGCCGGGAGGTCATTCCACACCTTGACGCTCTTATCACTGCGGTACGCGCGCTCCAAATCGACGGCCTGCCTCCCTTGGGCATCTCCCTGGGCCTTTCCGGAGGACGGCGTGAGGGAAGAATCCCCGCCAACTCAGCGGCCACCGCTGACGATCTAATCAACCTGGCAAGCCAAGCCTCCACCTTAGCCAAACGCCACCCCCAGGGATGGCGCACCGACCCCGACAAGACGAGCGTAACTGAACGGGAGCCCTAACCCCCAACACGTCCCGCGCACCTAAACCAAACGCACGCTTAGCGCCACCGCGTCCCTGAGGGTGTTCGCCACGATGCAGGCGCGCTCCGAGATCTGCACGAGCTTCTCCATCAAGGCGCGGTCCGCGTGGTCCGCGTGCACCCGCAGCTCGATCGCGGAAAACCGCGGGGGCGCTTCGGCCAGGGTACCCACCACCTCGACGCGTGCGTTCGTAACCGCAGCCTCACGCGCGCGAATCGCGGCGAGCAGGCTGCTCATGAAGCACCCCCTAAGCGCCAGCAGCAAGAGCTCCCCACCCATCGGACCCTGGTCCGCGCCGCCCTTCTCCAGCGGCCGGTCGATCCGCACCGTGTGGGTGCGCACCCGTCCCTCGGAGGTCGCGGGCCCCACCTGTCGTACCTCTACCGTCACGGTTGCTGGCATCCCTGCCTCCCTATACCCTTATACCGCCCCGAGGTCCCCCGGGGTGTTGGCGTTGGTAAACAACCGCGGGCCGAAGCGCGCTTCGAGCACCGCCCACGGCACGAGACGTACCCCCTCACCCTCGAGCAGCCGTCCCAACCGCAGCTGACCGCTACGGAGGCGGCGCTCGACCTCCTCTTTCAAGGAGCGGTGGTACAGGGCTGCGAGGGGCTCGGGAAAGCCTTCGGGCCCCACGCCCGCCACGACCCGCACGCCGCCACGCTGGGCCTCGGTATACAGGTGGTCCCAGTAGGCGCGCGTGAGGTAGGGCAGGTCGCACGCCGCGACGGCAACCCAGTCCCACCGGGCGCGCGCCAGGGCCGCGTGCAACCCCGAGAGGCTGTCCCCCCCAGGGAGGAGGTCCGGCTGCACCGGCACCCCGAACTCCGGGTACGGCCGGTTCGCGACGATGAAGCGCTCCGCGGCGCCCTCGAGGCCCTCCAACACCCAGGCGAGCAGGGGCTTGCCGCGCCAGATGAACCGGGCCTTGTCGGTCCCGAACCGGCGGGACCGTCCCCCCGCGAGCACCGCGCCGCTATACGTCACTTGGCCTCCCTAGTACAAGAGCTTGGCCCGCACGCGCGTGCCCTCACCGGGCGCACTGTGCACCTCGAAGGTACCGCCGCGCGCCAGGACCCGCTCGCGCATCTGGGTAAGGCCGAACCCCCCGAGGCCGCTCGCTTGGGTGGCCTCGGGATCGAACCCCTTCCCGTCGTCCCGAACCTCGAGACACGCGCCTTTCGCGCCCACCGGCTCGAGCCGCACCGTGACCGTGCGGGCCTGGGCGTGCTTGGCGACGTTGTTCAGGGCTTCCTGCAGCACGCGGAACAGGACGAGCTCGGAAGCCTGCGAGAGGTTCACGCGCTCGGGCAGCTCGAGGCGCACCCGGAACCCTGCCTGCTCCGCGAAGGCTTCGGCGTAGCGGCGGAGGGAGTCCAGGAAGCCGTAGCGCTCGAGGTCGATCGGTCTGAGGGCGAAGATGCTGCGCCGCACCTCGCGGATCTGTTGCCGGAGGGTGTCCTTGACGGTCTGGATCTCGGCGAGGGCGGTCTTCGGGTCCCGTTCCAACAGGCGCGTGGCGAGGTCGAGCTTTAGGGCCATGAAGGCGAGGGCCTGGGCGATGCCGTCATGGATCTCGCGGGCGATGCGGTTGCGTTCCTCGTTAATCGCGAGCTCCTCGGCGCGCAGGTACGCCTGCGCGTTGCGCACCGCGAGCGTGACCTGGCCCGCCAGAATGCGCAGGAAGGGAAGCTTCTCCCGCATCTGCTCCTCCGGCCCTTGCAGCACGAGAAGCCCCACGCGGGTTTTCTCCCGCAAAGGAACGGCGAGCCGGCGCGGCGCGACGAAGGTCGCTTCCTCCAGGGCCTCGGCCCACGCCCCCTCGGGCAGGAAGGCCTGGGGCGGCACGTCGATCCCCCGCTGCGCCCAGAGGTGCAGCAACCCCTCCTCATCCAGCAGGTAGACCGCGCCTCCCTCGGCGTCCGCCCAGCGAACGATCTTCTCGAGGAGCCCCTCCAGGAGTTTCTCCAGGTTGGCCTCGGCCCGCAGGGCCTGGTCCACCTCAAACAGGGTCAACAACTCACGCGTGCGGGCTTTGGCCGCCTCGAGCACGCTGTCCACCTCGCCCGCGAGCACCTCGAGGAAGTCCGGGTCCGCCGCGCTCGCTAAAAGCAGCCGCCCCCCCGAGCGGTGCAGCTGGATCTCCTGCGCGGGGGGCGCGGTGAAGCCGGGGGTGGCCCAGCGAAACCCTTCGAGCTCGAGGGCCACCTCCCGGCCTAGGGCTTCCCGGATGGCGGAAGCGACGGACCGCATCGCCTCCTCCAGGTTCTCCGCGAGAAGGGAGCGCCGCATCACCTCGCGCACCGCGTTGATGCGGCGGTTCGCCTCGAGCAAGGCGCGCTCGGTGGTCTCGCGTTTATGCACCTCCTCCGCGATCCAGTCCAGGGTGACCCAGGTGACGAAGGGGCCGATCAGACCGTAGAAGGCGAGCTGGAGCCAGAAAGCCCAGCGCATCTCGGCGTACGGCCAGACCCAAAGCTCGAACAACACCACGACCACTACGATCGCGGGGGGCAAGAGCGCGCGCGCGAGGCGCACGCGCTGGTACAGGCCAGCGTACGGTTCACCCTTAATCACGGCGCCTCCCCATGGCCCACCGGCTTTGCCGCAACAAGCCTCTGAGCATCCGCACCTCCTCCTCGGTCAACAGCGCCTTGTGCGCCATACGGCGGAAGTGCCGCATCACGCTGGGCAGCCGGGGCGGGTCGGTGTACCCGATCTCGATCAGGTACGCCTCGAGGTCGCGGAAGTAGGCCTCGAGGGAAGCCGCGGGGGCCGGATCGGTTTCGGGTAAGGCCCCGGCTTGGCTTTGGAAAAGCTCGTAAGCCACCAGGAGCACAGCCTGCGCGAGGTTCAGGCTCGCGTAGTCCGGCGCGGTGGGGATGTGCAGCACGTAGTGGCACCGGTCGAGCTCCTCGTTGAACAGGCCGAAGTTCTCCCGGCCGAACAAGAGCGCGACCGGCCCGCGCGCCGCGGCGGCCCGGATCAGGCCGGCCGCTGCGCGCGGCGTGGCCGCGAGGCCCGCGTACCGCTCCCGCCGGCGCGCGGTGGTGCCCGCGACGAGCACGCAGTCGGCGATGGCCTCGTCCAGGGTGGGGACGATCCGCGCGCGCTCGAGCACGTCGTGCGCGCGGGAGGAGAGGCGGTACGCCTCGCTCATGTCCCGGATTTCCGGAGCGACGAGCACCAGCTCCTTAAGCCCGAAGTTCTTCATGGCCCGGGCGACCATCCCAACGTTTGCGGCCTCCCGCGGACCAACGAGCACCACACGAATCACACGGTTATCGTACTACGCCCGCATCGGACGCGCTCCGCCGCTCGGGTCCTCCCCGGGCTCCTCCCAGGCGAGCTCGACGAGGTCGATGAGCTCCTCAATGGGGACGCCGTACCGGCGGCTGATCCGCGCGAGTTGCCGACCAATGCGGTGCAGCTGCGCGACGTACGCGCCCTCGGGATGCTCCATCTCCTCCACGAGCCCCACCAACCAGGACAGGAGTTCCCGCGCGTCCTCGTCCGTGAGGCCTTCGGTCAGGCCCTCGTCCTCGAGAAAGCGCTCAATGATCCGGTCGAGCATACAGCACCTCGTCCTTTCTCACGTACCCTAGCCGCCGGGCGAGGGCCTCGCGGTAGGCGGGGTCGGCCGCGTGGGCCAGTTCTTCCTCCAACAGGGATATGCGCGCCGCGATCTCGGCGTTCTCCGCCTCGATGCGCGCGGCTTCCTGGCGGTACGTGTACGCACGGTACGCCTCGAGGACCGTAAGCCCCAGTAGGTGCAGGACGCCGAGAGCGTAGAGCAGGTAAAGGAAGCGGTAAGCGGGACGATCCTTCATGAGACCTCCATGCGCACTTAAATTATACCGATTAAACAGTTAGGAACCCATCGCAAATGGAAGGACTTTAATGTATAATGACGCAAAGGGAAAGGAAGGGGGAGAGTATGGCTAGAACTAAAGATCGGGAAATTTATCGCCAAAGGCTAAAAAACGCTGGATTGCGGCACACCCTTCCCCGGGAACGCATCCTCGCCTACCTGGACCGTAAGAACGTGCACCTCAAAACTTGCACTTATGCACCCTGGGGATACCTATGCGCCAGGACCACTTGAAAGGGGCCGCTGGTTTCCCGTCTGATGACGGGTGCCATGACCCAAGCGGCCCTGTCCCTACTTTGGACCCTCCTGGCCCTTTTGCCAAGCCCCCACCTCCAGGAATCCCTCAAGGCCCTGCTCTTGCTCCTCCTCCACGGCCACGGCAAGGCCAGACCCCAGCACAGCCAGGTCAAGTCCCCCTCCGCCCTCTCTCGCTTCCTCAACCGCTACCCCTGGCCCACCCGCGCTCTCATCCGCCTGGCAAGAAAAGAGGCCGAGAAAGCCCTGGACCGGGCCAGAAAGAAAAAAGGCCCCAAGCCCCGTCTCCTGGTGGTCCTGGACCTAGTCACTCTGGAGAAGCGGGGCCGTTTCCAGGCCCTGCCCCTCTCCTTTTTTCACGGCAAGTGGGGACTCCATCTGGTGGTCCTCTACCTCGTCTACGGAGACCTCCGCATCCCTTGGGCCTACCGCCTCTGGCGGGGCAAGGGGGAGAAGGCCCTCTCCCGCCTGGCCCTAAGCCTCCTGGCCTCTCTGCCCCCCTGGATGCGCCGGGCCTTCCGGATACGGGTGGCCGCGGATGCGGCCTTTGGCACCACCCGGTTCCTTTTCGGGGTGAAGCGGTTGGGTTTTGAAGCGGTGGTGGGGATGCGGCGGGACCGGAGGCTGCGGGAAGGGGGGAGGCTTGGGGACCTCAGGCGGCAGGGGAGCCGGGTCTACCTTTGGGGGCTTTCCTTCCCGGTCTGGGTGGCCTGGTACCGCTACCCCCTGCCCCAAGGGGGCTGGGAGTGGCGGTACGTGGTGGCCACCTTTCCCGCCACGCCCCGGACGGCGCTCACTTGGGGAAAGAGGCGGTTTGCCATAGAGCACTTCTTCCGCGCCGCGAAAAGCGAGTTCTCCCTGGGGCAGTTTGGGCAGCGGACGGCTTTGGGGGTGCACCGTTTTCTGGTGCTTTCCCTTCTGGCCTACCTGTTGGCCCACTGGGTGGGCATGGAGGGGGAAGGAAGCTGGCGGGAGGCCAGGGAGCGGGCGGCGCGGGTTCTCTTGCCTGAGCTCGTGGTGCAGCTCGCCCTGCGGGAGCTCTATGCCCTGGGTCTCTGGCCGCCGGGGGGAGGGGGTGAAGGTTTATGCGGGATATGCGGGAGGTGCAAGTTTTGAGGCACCCCACCCCTGAGGAGCTCTACCACGGGCTCAAGAAAAAGGGGTACTCTATCGGGCTCTCTACCGTATACCTGAACCTCCAGGTGCTGCGCGAGGCCGGCCTGCTATGGGAGTTCAAGGACCAGCAGGGCCACACCCGGTACGACGGCTTCTCCGAACGACACCACCACCTGATCTGCGTCAGCTGCGGCCGGATCCAGGACGTGCTCGCTGAAGAACTCCCCTCCTTCAACGGAGAGGGGATCGCCCGTTCCGTCGAAGAGCAGACCGGCTGGTTCGTAGGCGACCCGCGGATCGAGCTGCGCGGCTTGTGCCCGAACTGCCAGTAAGCGTCCCTAGCGCACCCCCGCCATCCGGCGGGGGTGTGTCCTAGCGGCAACGGTAGCGGTCTACCTCGTCCGGGGGGACCGCCTTCCAGCGAACCGCCTCCGAAGGCACCCCCACCCCCGCGATGCAGTCGCGGTCCGGCTCGAGCCCGACCAGCACGTGCGCACCCACGGGAACCGCGGCTCGTGCAGGCACGCGCTCGGCGCGGAAGAAGACCAGGGTACCCTGGGGGCTCGGCTCTCCAGAGAGCAGGTCGATGCTCACCCCCACAAGCCCCTTAGGCGGCGGGAAGTCCTGGCCGGGCCGGCCCCGCAGGGCCTCCTCCACGAAGTTCTTCCAGATCGGGGGGTTCACTACGGAGGAGGAGGGGGCCCGCCCGTTCAAGACCAGGGGCTTGTTGTCGTCCCGGCCGACCCAGACCACCGCCGAAAGGCCCCGCGTCACCCCGGCGAACCACAGGTCGCGCGCCTCGTTCGAGGTCCCGGTCTTCCCGCCCACCACGCGCCCCGGGATTCGGGCGCGGCGCGCCAAGCCCCCCATAGGGTCGTACACGTACCCCTTCAACATGTCCCACCCCAGGTAGGCCACCACCTCATCCCAGATCCGCTTGCGCGTCGGGGTCATCTGGTAAAGCACCCGACCCTCCGCGTCCTCCACGCGCTCGATCAACTGCGGCTCGACCACGTACCCTCCGTTGATGAAGCTCGCGTACGCCGCCGCGAGCCGGAGAGGCGTGACCTCCACCCCGCCGATCGCTACCGCGAGCCCCGGGTGCTTCGGCACGGTAAACCCCGCCGCGCGCAGCTTCGCAACCACGCGCTCCAACCCGATCGCCTCCGCGGTACGCACCGCCGGCACGTTCAACGAGCGATCCAGGGCGTACCGGATCGTTACGGGCCGATTCAGGAAGGTGCCGTCGAAGTTCTTCGGGCTCCACACCCCGTCCGGCTCGGTCGGGTCCGGGTACTCCACGGGGCTATCCTCGACCGTGGTGGCCTGCGTCCACCCCGCCTCGAGGGCCGTGGCGTACACGAAGGGCTTCACCGCCGAGCCTGGACTGCGCCCGATCCCGTCCCCTAGCTGGGTAGCGCGGTTAAACTCCCCGACCGTTCCGGGCCGGGCCCCCACCATGGCGTACACCCGGCCGTCCTCCGGGTCCAAGCCCACGATCGCGAGCTGCGCTCCGTCCGGCAACCGCCCGGCCTCCACCGCCTCGGCCGCCGCGGCCTCCGCCGCGTTCTGCATCCCGAGGTCCAGCGTGGTGTACACCCTCAGCCCTCCCTGACCGAACACCTTCTGTGGCCCGAAACGCCGCAGGAGCTCCTTGCGCACCTCGAACACGAAGTGCGGCGCGATAGTCGCGGCGAGCTCGGGCATCACGCGGGCGGAAGGGTCCACGAGCCGGGCCTCGAGCAGGTTCCCCTCCGCGTCGTAGCGCGCCTCCCACCCCTTGGGCACCAGAGGCTGCCGCCAGGCGGCCTCGGCCTCCGCCGGCGTGATCCACCCGTCCTCCACCATCTGGTCCAGCAGGCGCCGGATCCGCCGGCGGGCACCCTCGAGGTCCTTGTACCGCTCGTTCGGCGCGGGGATCAGCACCGCGAGGTACGCCCCCTCGGCGAGCGTGAGTTCGGAAGGGTCCTTCCCGAAGTAGGCCTCGGCCGCCGCACGGATCCCCGTGAGGTTCCCCCCCCAGAACACCACGTTCAGGTACATCTCCAGGATCTCTTCCTTGCTGTAGCGGCGCTCGAGCTCGAGGGCCAGGGGGAACTCCTTGAACTTGCGCTCGAGGCTGCGGGTGGTGGCCAATTCGCGCAGCACGGTGTTCTTCACGACCTGCGTGGTGATCGTCGAACCACCCTGGAGGTCCCCGCGCAGGGTGTTGTACAAACCGCCCAGCAGGCGGATCCAATCGATGCCGTAGTGCTGGAAGAAGCGGCGGTCCTCGGAGGCCACCACCGCAGCGACCGCCGCGGGCGAGACCTCGGAGAGCCGCACCAGGGACCGGTTGATCGCCCGGCCGTCTTCCACCGAGGCGAGCGTGGCGATGGGCGTCCCGTCCCGCGCGTACACGGTCGTGGTCGCGGTGAGGCTCAGGTTCTCCAGCGCCTCGAGGCTGGGCAGGTCCTGGCTCCACCGCCACGCGACGTAAAGCGCGGCCGCGCCACCGCCCACCACGCCTGCCGCTACCGCGAGTAGCAGGTAGCGCCACACTCTGCCGGTCCGAAGCCAGCGCGCAACCTTCACAGGGCCAGTTTACCCGGTGAACCTGAAAAGATCACGAAGCGCCGCCCGCACCTTGCGTTCCTCGAGGGGCTTGGAGATCACCCGGTCCACCCGCGCGAGCTCCGCGGTCACGCGCGTGCGGTCGTCCTCGCGAGCGGCGAGGATCACCACAGGCACCCCCTTCAACCGCCGGACGCGCTTGAGACGCCAGGCCACCCCCAAAGCATCCACGGCCCGCCCCTCGTCCAACACCACCAGGTCCGGCGTGGTGCGCTTTAAGTGCTCCATCGCCTCCTGAACCCCTTCAAACGCCGCGACCCGAAACCCCTCGGCCTCGAGCAGGATCTCGAGGTGCGCGCGGACCGGAGGGTTTTCGCTGAGCACTACCGCCTCGCGCGGGCTCATACCCTCAGTCTAGGCCCCGGGACCGGTGCGGGCTTAGGAGGTGGATCACACCGCCATGGGAAATAAAAAAGTGGCTGGGGCGCGTGGACTCGAACCACGACCGGCGGATCCAAAGTCCGCTGTCCTGCCATTAGACGACGCCCCAAAGCCGCACTTATATTAGGGGGTTCCCCGCCCGGCTGTCAAACACCTCACGATTCTCTTCCCCAGCTGGCCTAGGGTAAGGGTATGCGGTGGTGGGGGGCCGGTCTTGGCGTACTGCTTCTTTCGCTTGTGTCCTGCAAGGCCCAGCGCCTGCCTGAACCCTACGCCCAGCTCGAGCGGGCCCTGTCCGCCCGGCAACTCGAGGTCCTCCAGGCCCTAAGCACGCGCGAGGGGTACGTGCGGGTCCTGGCCGCGGACGCCCTAGCCGAAGCGGCCGAACTTCCCTCCGAGAGACGCGCCGAGTACGCCCTCATCTACGCGCGTTTTGAGGACACCCCCGCCGCCTGGGTGCGCGCCGCCCGGCTGCTCGAGGCCGCCGGGCGCGCGACGGAGGCCGTGCAGGCCTACGGGCGTTCCCTGCCCGACGCCGAGGCCCTCCGGGCGCTCAAACGCCTCGCACAAACCCACCCCTCCCTACGCGACGCGGTGTACGAGGCCTTGTTCGCTGGCCGGGCTTACGCCGAGTTGCTCGAGGTCCTTCCCGAAGGGGTGCGTCCCGACCTACGGGCCCGGGCCCTGTACCGCCTGGGGCGGTACGTCGAGGCCCTGCCCGCCTACCAAGCGTGGGCTCGAACGAACGCCCGCGGCTGGCTGGGCCTGGGGTGGGTCCTGGTGCAGCTCGGCCGGTGGGACGAAGCCCTCGCGGCGTTCCAGCGCTACCCGGGGCCGGAAGGACGCTACGGGGAAGGGTACGTGCACGAGCGGCAGGGGCGGCTCCGCGCCGCGGTTGAGGCGTACCGGAACAGCACGCCCGAGGGCCGCTGGCGCGCGGCCGGGTTACTGGAGGCCATGGAGGCGACGGAGGAGGCCCTCGAGGTGTACCTCGAGCTCGCTCGGGGCGCGTCCGTGTACGCGGACGACGCCGCGCTTCGGGCCTGGGTGCTGGCCCAGCGGAACGGCTTGAAGTCCCTGGCGGAATCGGCCTGGGAACGGCTAAACGGCGGTCTCGGCGCGATGGTGGGGAAACCCGTGCCCCTCCCCGAACTGTCCCCGGCCACCCCCCGCCCGCCTGAGGTGCTCGAGCGCGTCTGGGCGCTCGAGGCGTCCGGAAAGCGAGCATGGGCTTTGGGGGAGGTGCGGTACGCCCTGCAACAGGAGCGGTCGCCCGAGGAGCGGCTCGCGCTCGCTCAGGCGCTCTACCGCTTGGGGGCGTACCGGGAGGCGGTGCGCGAGGCGGAGCGGCTGCCCCTTTTGGGGCGGGAGGTCCTTGAGCTTCGGTACCCGCGGCCGTACCGGGAGTGGGTGGAGCGGTACGCGGCCCGGGAGGGGATCGATCCGTACCTGATCTGGGCGGTGATGCGGGTGGAGTCCCGCTTTGACCCCCAGGCGGTGAGCCCGACCGGAGCGCGGGGGCTGATGCAGTTCGTGCGCTTGACGTGGGAGGACGTGGCACGGATGCTCGGCGAGGCACCAGGGGATCCGCACGATCCCGAGGCCGCGATCCGGTACGGGGCACGGTACCTGCGCTGGCTGCTCGACCGTTGCAGCGGGGTCTTGGCCTGCGCGGTGGCCGCGTACAACGGCGGCGTGGGGTACACGCAGCGCGGGGTGACGCGGCTGGGAGGGTGGTGGGAGTTCATGCGCTTTCAGGAGCGGGCCGAGCCGCGGGAGTACGTGGCGAAGGTGCTGGAGGCCTACGCGGTCTACCGGGCCCTGTACCGGGACGTTCGTCCCTAACGGAAATGTAAGCTTTGGCCTAGGCAGAGCTTGTGAAAGATGGTACATTTGTCCCGGAGGCCGGGGATACCGGCTCCAGGAGGGACTAGCATGCAGAAGCACATCGTCGTCGTCGGCGCGGGTTTCGGAGGCTTGAACGCGGTACGGGAGCTCTCCAAAGACCCCACGGTTCGCGTGACCCTGGTGGACCAGAGCAACTCCCACGTCTTCCTGCCCCTCCTCTACCAGGTCGCCGCTGCGGGGCTCGAGGCCACCCAGATCGCCTTCCCCATACGCGCGTACCTACGCCGTTTCCCCAGAGCCCGCTTCCACCTGGGTCGGGCCGAGGGGGTGGACCTCAAGGAGAAAACCCTCTGGGTCGAGGGGCAGCCCATCCCGTACGACTACCTGGTCGTGGCTGCCGGCAGCAAATCCAACGACTTCGGCATCCCCGGGGTTGCCGAGCACGCCTTCGGCCTCAAGACCCTCAAGGAGGCCAAGGAGATCCGTGACCGCATCCTCTCCGCCTGCGAGGAGGCGGTGCACACCCCGGACCCCGAGCGTAAACGCGCCCTCCTCACCTGGGTCATCGTGGGTGGTGGCCCCACGGGCGTGGAGCTCGCGGGCGCGCTCGGTGAGCTGCGCAACCACGTGATCCGCCGCGACTACCCCGAGCTCGATCCGCGCGAGATCCGCATCCTTCTGATCGAGGCGGGACCGCGGGTGCTGGCACACCTCAGCCCCGCCTCCTCCGCCTACGCCCAGCGCTTCCTCGAGCGCCTCGGCATCGAGGTCATGACCCGCGCCATGGTCGCGGAGGTCACCCCGAGCGGCGTGAAGCTCAAGAACGGCGCGTTCATCCCTAGCTTCACCACCGTCTGGTCCGCCGGCGTCGCGGGCGCCGCGCTGCCCGGCCTGCCCGCCGAACGCAACGGGCGTGTGCCCACCACCCCTGAGCTGCACCTGGAGGGCGACCCCCACGTCTACGTCGTGGGCGACGTGAACCTCCTCATCAACCCCAAGACCGGCCGCCCCTACCCCCAGGTCGCTCAGGTCGCGATCCAGCAAGGTACCCTCGCCGGCCGGAACATCCGCCGTCACCTCCGCGGCCAGCCCCTCCGTCCCTTCCAGTACAAGGACAAGGGGAACATGGTCACCCTAGGCCGCAACCACGCGGTGCTCGAGACCGGGCGGGTCCGGCTCACGGGCTTCCCCGCCTGGGTGGCGTGGCTCGGCGTGCACCTCATGTACCTCACCGGCGGGCGCAACCGCTTCATGGTCATGACGAACTGGGCGTACAGCTACTTCACCTACGATTTCGCCGTGCGCACCCTGCAGCACCGGCACCTCTTCCCCGCCCTCGAGCTGCCCGAAGAAGCTCAGCCCGACCCCACCCACGCCTAGCGCCCCACACCCGCGCCCCCCGGCCATGGCCGGGGGGCGCGGACGCTTTCCTTCGCCGGACTGGCTACCCCAGCGCTTGCACCGCCGGAACCTCGAGGCCCAACGCGTTCCCCAGCGGCCGGTGGATCACCCCGCCTCCCAAGAGGCGGTCCCCGTCGTACAGCACCACCGACTGCCCTCGCGTCACCGCGAACTGCGGCTCGTCGAACTCCAGCACAAACCGCCCCGCCCCCAGCTCCCGCACGCGCGCCCGGGCGGGCCGCTGCCGGTAGCGCACCTGGGCGGTCACCACCTCGGGCAGCGTCTCAGGATCCAGCAGTAGGTTGATCTCGCGCGCCTCCAGGCCCCGCCACTGGCAGGCCTCCCGCGGCCCCACGATCACCTCGTTCGTCTGGGGCCGCACCTCGACCACGTACCGCTCGAGGTGCGTCTTCCACAAGCCGAGGCCCTTGCGCTGCCCGACCGTGTAGAACTGGGCGCCCGCGTGCTCGCCAATCACCTCGCCGGTCTCCAGGTCGATTACGGGCCCCGGCTGTCCGCCGAGGTGCTCCTCGAGAAACGCGCGCACCGAGCCCGGCACGAAGCAGATGTTCTGGCTCTCGGGTTTTTTCGCAGTGATGAGGCCGAACCGCTCCGCGAGCCGCCGGACCTCGGGCTTTTGCATGTGCCCCACGGGAAAGAGAATGTGCGGCATCGCCTCGCGGGGCGTGCCCCACAGGAAGTAGGTCTGGTCCTTCCTCGGGTCGCCGCCGCGGTGGAACTCGATGCCTTGGGGCCCCTCCACGCGGCGCACGTAATGCCCGGTCGCGACGTAGTCGCACCCCAGCATGCGGGCCTTCTTGAGGAGGGCGTCGAACTTCACCCGCGTGTTGCACCACACGCACGGGATGGGGGTCTCCCCCCGGCGGTACCCCTCGAGGAAGGGCTGAATGATCTCCACCTCGAAGACCTCGCGGTAGTCGAGGAGGTAAAAGGGGATCCCGATCTGGTCCGCGACGCGGCGGGCCTCATAAGCCGCGTCGGGGCTGCAGCAGGTGTTGAAGCAGTCCTCGGGCTTGTTATCGGGCCAAAACCGCATCATGGCCCCGATGACCTCATAACCTTGTTCTTTCAACAGCGCCGCGGTCACGGAGGAGTCCACCCCTCCGCTCATCGCCGCCAGCACACGCCCTTTACGCCGCTCGCTCACAAAAGGGTATTGTACCCCGACCACCCGCGGGAAAGGAAAGCCAGCGCACACGCGCTACACCGCGGCCTCCAGGGCCTGCTCGAGGTCCGCGATCAGGTCCTCCGGGTGCTCCAGCCCCACCGAGAGCCGCAACAGGTTCTCCGGCGTGCGGGTCCCGGGCCCCTCGATCGAGGCGCGGTGTTCGATCAAGCTCTCCACCCCCCCCAGGCTGGTGGCGCGGGTGATGAGCCGCACGCGCGCCGCCACGGCAAGGGCGGCCTCCCGCCCGCCCCGCACCTGGAAGGCCAGCATCCCCCCGAACCCCTCCATCTGCCGGGCGGCCACCGCGTGGCCGGGATGGTCCGCAAGCCCCGGGTAGTGCACCGCCTCCACCGCGGGGTGCGCCTGGAGGAAGGCCGCCACGCGCGCCGCGTGCTCCGTGTGGGCCCGCACGCGGTAGGGCAGCGTGGCGAGGCCGCGCAGCACGAGCCAGGCGTCGAAGGGGCTCGGCACCGCCCCGCCTTGCACCTGGATCGCGCGGAGGCGCTCAAACCACGCGTCCACCTCGCGCGCCACCACCACTCCGCCCGTCACGTCCCCGTGCCCGTTCAGGTACTTGGTGGTCGCGTGCACCACGAGGTCGCACCCCAACGCCAAGGGCCGCTGCAGCACCGGCGTGGCCCAGGTGTTGTCGCACACGACCCGCGCCCCCACCGCGTGCGCCGCTTCCACCACACGGCGGATATCCGTGATGCGCAGCAAGGGGTTGGACGGCGTCTCAACCCAGACCAGCCGCGTGTTCGGCCGGAGGGCCGCCTCGAGCTGCTCGGGATCGGTAAGGTCCGCGAAGGTGACCTCGAGGCCCCAGCGCGTAAAGTGCTCGCGCAGCAACCCCACGGTCCCGTGGTACGCGTCCAGCGGCGCGACCACGTGATCCCCGGGCTCAAGCGCCTGGAAGACGCTCATCGTCGCGGCCGACCCCGAGGCGAACGCCAGCGCGGCCGCGCCGCCCTCGAGGGCCGCGAGGGCCTCTTCCAGCGCGGCGCGGTTCGGGTTGCCGTACCGGGCGTACACGTACCCCCGGGCGTACCCCCCGTCCGGGTCCCGCTCGAAGGTGGTCGAGAGGTGGATCGGGGGCCGGACGGCTCCCGTGGCCGGGTCCACCGCCCGCCCTGCGTGGATCGCCAGGGTCTCCAGCCGCACCGCGCCCCCTAGGCCACCGCGACCGCCTTCGCTCGAGCCGCGACCGCGGCTTTGGTGCTCTCGATCGCCACCTCGATCATGTCGTCGGTGGGTTCCTTCACCGTGAGCATCTGGAAGCGGTACCCGATCCAGCGCAAGGCGCGGGAGATGGGGTCTGTGTGCGTCGCGGAAAAGCGCAGCAGCTCAAACGCCACCCCGGCCACCACGGGCAGGAGAGCGACCCGGCCCAAGAACAGCCACCAGAGCACGTCCGGGCGCGGGAGCAGGCTGTACACCACGATGCTCGAGAGGATGACGAAGGCGATGAAGGTCGTGCCGCACCGCGGATGGTACGCGGGTTGGGCGCGCACGTTCTCCACCGTGAGTTCCAAGCCCGCCTCGTACGCGGCGATCGCCTTGTGCTCCGCGCCGTGGTACATGAAAAACCGCTGGATATCCGGGAGGCGGCCGATCATCACCAGGTACCCCACGAGGATCAGGGCCTTGAACACTCCGGCGAGGGCGTTAAACAGCACGGGGTGCGCCGCCGCGTCCACAAACACGCGCGAGATCCCGGCGGGCAGCAGGATGAACAACGCGATCCCGATCAGGGTGCTCACGGCCATGGTGGCGTACAACGCCCCTCGGGAAAGCTCCTCCTCCTCCTCGCCCACCAGCTGCGCGCTGCGGGAAAGCGCGCGGTACGAGACGGACAACGCATCGAACAAGGCCACCACGCCCCGCACGAGGGGCCAGCGCGCCCACGCGAACCGCTGAGCGAGCGCCGTTTCCTCGTGCCGTTCCACGTGAATGCTGCCGTCGGGCAGGCGCACCGCGAGGGCCCACGCGTCCGAGGCCTTCATCATCACACCCTCCAAGGCAGCCGAACCGCCGATCTGCTTCATGGTGTTCATTCTGCCACAAACGGCGTGATATGCTCATAACGCTATGAACATTCGTATTAAGTCGGCTCGACGGAAAGTGTTTGAGATTCCCGCGCCCCTTAGGGTTGTGGGGGTGCTCGCCGGGGAGCTCACCGAGGAAGGCGTTCTGCTGGATCGAGAGCTCGCGGGCGCGCTTTCCGAAACCCTGAAGAAAACCCGCTTCGCGGGGGATTTCGGGGAAACCCTTCTGGTCAAGACCGAGGAAGGGTTCGCGATGCTCTTCGGCCTGGGTAAAAAACGCGGCCTGACCCTCGAGCACGTGCGCCGCGCGGGCGCGCGCCTCGCGCAGGCCGTCGCCGCGACCGGCCTGCGCGAGGCCGTCGTGGAAGCCTTCCTAGCCGAACGCTTCGGGAAAAAAGAGGTCTCGTACGCCCTAGCCGAAGGCATCCTCCTCGGGGGGTACGCGTTCAACAAGTACAAAACCCACGCGCGGGAGCGCAAGGTCCGGTTCATCCTGGCCCGCGCCTTCGGCCCAGCGGTGGAGCGCGCCCAGACGGTGGCCGAAGCCGTCTGGTACGCCCGCGACCTGGTGAACGAACCCCCGAACGTCCTGACCCCCGCCGAACTCGCCCGCCGCGCCCAGGCCCTGGCCGAGGCGCACGGGCTCGAGTGCGAGATTTTGGGTCCTGAGGAGATCCAGGCGCGGGGCATGGGCGCCTACCTCGCGGTCGCCCAAGGCTCGGCCAACCCCCCGCACTTCATCAAGCTCGTCTACCGTCCCCAGGGCACCCCCAAACGCCGGGTTGCCCTCGTGGGCAAGGGCATGACCTTCGACACCGGCGGGTACTCCTTAAAACCCCGCGAGAGCATGCGGAGCATGAAGGCCGACATGGCCGGCGCAGCCGCGGTGCTCGGCGCGGTCCTGGCCGCCGCCCGGCTCGGCCTCGAGGTGGAGGTGCGCGCCTACATCGCCGCGGCGGAGAACATGGTGAGCGGCGCAGCCTACCGCGTGGACGACGTGATCCGCGCCATGAACGGCAAGACCATCGAGGTCACGAACACCGACGCCGAGGGCCGGCTCACCCTCGCGGACGCTTTGGCGTACGCTTCGGAGGAGAAGCCGGACGCGATCGTGGAGCTCTCCACCCTGACCGGCGCTTGCGTGATCGCCCTGGGCGAGGAAATCGCCGGCGTCTTCGCGGCGGACGAAGGGCTGGGCAAGCGGTTCGTCCGCGCCGCGGAGGAGGCCGGGGAGAAGGTTTGGCTCATGCCGCTCGACGAGGACTACCGCCGGATCTTGAAAAGCGACGTGGCCGACCTCAAAAACGCCGGGGTCCGCTGGGGCGGCGCGATCACCGCAGGGCTATTCCTCACCGAGTTCGCCACCACTCCGTTCGTTCACGTGGACATCGCCGGCCCAGCCTTCGCGGAACGCCCCCACGCCCTAGGCCCCGCGGGCGGCACCGGGTTCGGCGTACGCAGCCTGGTGCGGTTCCTCGAGCAGGAAACCCAGGCGTAAGCGAGATCCTCCGGGTCTCGTCCCCCCACCGTGGCGCTCGCTACGGTGGGGTTAAAACGGCACCACCTCCTCCGCGCCGTCCCCTCCAAGCTGTCCGTACAGCAATGCCTCCCGGTCCGGGACCGTGCGGGCCGTGAGCCAGTCCATCCGCCCCAACGCCTCAAGCGCTTCCGGCGCGGCCCGCACCTCGCGGGCCTCCAACAGCACCCACCCCCCCGGCCCCCGCACGCGCAGGTAGACCGGCAGGGTGCCCGCGTGCTCGTCCAACAAGCTCCTGAGCTCCAGAACCCGCTCATCCTCGAGGAGGGCCAGGTCCAGATCCAGCTCGAGCACCTGGGGCAGCCCCTCGAGCTCCTCCCAAAGGTACAGGTCCTGTGCGATCACCCGGAGGGTCTCCCCCTCGCCTTCGGCCTCCACCTCGACCACGAGCAGGGCGGGCTGGTCCTCCTTCAAGCGGGGGGAGACCCGACCGTAGGCGCGGCCGAAGACCACGACCTCCACCGCGCCGGTCTCGTCCGCCAGGTTGAAGCGCGCCATCATCCCCCCGGACTTGGTGGGCTTGCGCACCACGGACTCCACCATCCCCGCGAGCAACGCCCGTGCGCGGCGGCCGTTCCCCTGCTCCGCGTACCAACGGGGCAGCTCCTCGATCGTGCAGGTCGCGGCCTCGCGCAACCCCTCGTAGTTCAACAGGGGGTGCCCAGTCACGTAGATCGAGAGGGCCTCTTTCTCGTAGCGGAGTTTTGTGACCTCATCCAAGGGCGGCACCTCCGGCAGCGGCGGCTCGGTGGAGGCCCCCGCAAACAGGCCCATCATCCCCGCCGCCTGGCTTTCCTTCTCGGCCTGGGCCCACTTCATGAGGCTCTCGAGCGCGGCGAGCATCCGCCCCCGCTCGCCAAACGCGTCGAACGCCCCGGCCTTGATCAAGGACTCCGCCGCGCGCCGGTTCACCTGGTGCAGGTCCACGCGCTTCAAGAAATCCGCGAGCGACTTGAAGGGACCACCCCGATCGCGCTCCTCAAGGATGTGCCGAACCGCGCCTTCCCCGACGTTCTTCACCGCGCTCAACCCAAAGAGGATCTCCTGCCCCACGACGCGGAAGTCGAACCCCGAGCGGTTAATGTCCGGGGGCAGCACCGCGATCCCCATGGCGCGCGCGTCCCGGATGTACTCCGCGACCTTGTCCGAGTTGCGGCGCTCCACCGTAAGCAAAGCCGCCATGAACTCTACGGGGTAGTTGGCCTTGACGTACGCGGTCTGGTAGGAGAGCAGCGAGTACGCCGCGGCGTGACTCTTGTTGAACCCGTAGTTGGCGAAGGCCTCGAGCATGTCGAAGAGCCGGTTCGCCTCGTCCTCCGGGATCCCGCGCTCGGCCGCCCCCTTGACGAAGCGCACCCGGTGCTTTTGCATCTCCTCGACCTTCTTCTTGCCCATCGCGCGCCGCAACAGGTCCGCCTCGCCCAGGCTGTACCCCGCAACCGCACTGGCGATCTGCATAATCTGCTCCTGGTAGACGGGAATGCCGTAGGTCTCGCGCAGGATGGGCTCGAGGTACTTCGCGGCGTGGGGGAACTCCGCGTACGTGACGGGCTCGCGGCCGTGGTGGCGCCGGATGTAGGTGGGGATGTGCTCCATGGGGCCCGGCCGGTACAGGGAAACGAGGGCGATGATGTCCTGGATGCGGCGGGGCTTGAGCCCACGCACGGTGCTGCTCATCCCGCTGGACTCCAGCTGGAAGATCCCCTTGGTCTCACCGCGCCCCAAGAGCTCGAAGGTCTTCGCGTCGTCGAGGGGAATCCGGTCGTAATCGAGCTCCACCCCCTTCGACTCCCGGATGATGCGCTTGGCCTCCTCCAGGAAGGAGAGGGTGCGGAGCCCCAAAAAGTCCATCTTCAACAGGCCCAAGGCCTCGACCGAGCCCATGTCGTACTGGGTGACCACGCCGGTCCCGGAGGTATCCCGCATCAAAGGGACCAGGTCCGTCAACGGCTCGGCAGCGATCACCACCCCCGCGGCGTGCACCGAGGCGTGCCGGTTCAGGCCCTCGAGGCGGCGGGCCACCTCGAAGACGCGCCGTACCTGCTCGTCCTGCTCCATGGCCTGCCGGATCTCGGGGATGGTCTCGGCGGCCTTAGCGAGCGGCATGGGCTTGCCGAACTGGACGGGGATGAGCTTCGCGAGTTCCTCCGCGCGCTTGTGCGGCATGCCGAACACCCGCGCCACGTCCTTTAGGGCTGCTTTGGAGGCCATCGTCCCAAAGGTCGCGATCTGCGCGACCTTGTCCTCCCCGTACCGCTCGCGCACGTACTGGATGACCTCGTCGCGACGCACGTCGGAGAAGTCCGTATCGATGTCCGGCATCGTCACGCGCGCGGGGTTCAGGAACCGCTCGAAGAGCAGGTTGAACTCCAAAGGGTCGATGTTCGTGATGCGGATCGCGTACGCGACGAGGCTGCCCGCCGCGCTGCCGCGCCCCGGCCCCACGCTAATCCCCTGGTTCTTCGCCCAGTTGATGTAGTCCTGCACGATCAGGAAGTACCCGGGGAACCCCATCTGCTCGATCACGCTGAGCTCGTACTCGGCGCGCGCGAGGATCGCCCACCCGTCCCACTCGAGGCCTTCCTCGAGCTTGGGCAAGAAGGCCTGGGCCTTCTCGCGGAGTTCCTTCGGGAGCAACGCGATCTCCGCGGCGAGGGCCTGTGCGTCCCCGTGCGGGGTGCGGCCGAGCTTTTTCAGGAACTCGCGATAGAGCGCCTCGGTTACGCGGTCCGGGTAGCGCTCGAGCAGCCCCCGGAAGGTCAGTTCGCGCAGGTACTGGTTCTCGTCGCGCCCTTCGGGGAGGGGGTACCGCGGGATGCGGTAGACCATCTTGTCCCCGACAGGCAGCTCGACGTTGCAGCGTCGCGCGATCTCCATGGTGTTGTCGAAGATCTCATCCCCCCACTCCTCCGCGGGCAGCGCGGCGCGCATCGCCTCGGGGCTTTTGACGTAGAATTCGTCGCAGGGGAAGCGCCAACGGTTCGGATCGTCCCAGGTGGACTTGGACTGGATCGCGAGCAACACCGCGTGCGCTTCCGCGTCCTCCTTCTTCACGTAGTGGCCGTCGTTGGTGGCCACCATGCCGATCCCGTACTTGCGGGCGAACTCCTTGAGGACGGCGTTGACCTTCTTGTCCTCGGGCAGGCCGTGGTCCTGAATCTCGATGAAGTACCGGTCCCCGAAGATCTCCAGGTACTCCTTGAGCCGGTCCTCGGCCAGGTCGAGGCGGTCCTGGAGGATGAACTGGGGGATCTCCGCCCCGAGGCAGCCGGAGAGCACGATCAGCCCTTCGTTATGTTCGCGCAGGAGCTCGCGGTCGATGCGGGGCTTCATGTAAAAGCCCTCGAGGTAGGCGCGGGAGGCCAGGCGGCAGAGGTTCTGGTACCCGGTGAAGTTCTCCGCGAGGATCGTGAGGTGGAAGTACCCCCCGTCCAGCCCCTTCCCCATCTTCCGGTCGAAGCGGGACTCGGCCGCGACGTACGCCTCGTACCCGATGATGGGCTTGACGCCCGCTGCGGTGGCCTTCTTGTAAAAATCCACCGCCCCGTGCAGGTTCCCGTGATCGGTCATGGCGAGAGCCGGCTCGTCGGGCGTAACCTGCTTGACCCACTCGATGAGGTCCTGGAGTTTCGCCGCCCCGTCGAGCAGGCTGTACTGGGTGTGCTGGTGCAGGTGGGCGAACTTCATCAACCCTCACGATATCACCCGACCGCCGCCCAACCGCGTGCCGGCGCGACGTACGGGTATACTGGGCGTAAGGGGGAAAAGATGGCCAAGGTCTGGTCCATCGTGGTCTGGTTGTATCCCAACGACCACCTTACCGAGGAAGACCGGCAGCAACGGCGGGTGCCCGAACGCCCGCGCGGCTGGCGCGTCGGGGTGTTCAACCCTCCGGCGGTAGACCGCTTGCCGTACGGGCATTACGACAGCCTAAAGGACGCGGAGCAAGCCCTGGCGGAGATCGAGGCGCGGCTCGAGGCAGGCCGTCCCTTGAGGGTCACGCTGCGCGAGCACACCTTCTTGATCCCCGCGCACAGCGTCCAGTACGTCGCGCTTGGCGAAGGCGAGGCGGGGACGGAGTCCTAGTTGCGTCGCGCGCGTAGCGCGTGATAGGCTCGGGGTG
The DNA here is from genome assembly GCF_000195335.1 of Marinithermus hydrothermalis DSM 14884. Lineage (NCBI taxonomy): Bacteria > Thermotogati > Deinococcota > Deinococci > Thermales > Thermaceae > Marinithermus > Marinithermus hydrothermalis. The sequence goes on along the minus strand of NC_015387.1, from coordinate 540,605 downwards.
CCGTCCACCAGGCTGTCCAGTGAGGCAGCGAAGGACGGCGAGTGGTCGGCGTGACCCACCGATTGGCGTTCGTTCCCCGAAATTCCCGCCTCACGTTGAGGCGTGCGTGGGCCTGGCGTGCCGCCGGGCCGCTTTGCGTTTGGATGGAGGCCAGATGATCGAACGGTACCAAACCCCCGAGATGAAAGCGCTCTGGACCGAGGCCAACAAGTACCGCATGTGGGCCGAGGTCGAAGCCCTCGCGCTGGAGGCGTGGGAACGACTCGGCGAGGTGCCCCCAGGCACCGCGCGCCGACTACGCCAGGCCCTCGAGGCCCGCCCCATCGACGATGCCTTCGCCCGGCGCGTGGCCGAGATCGAGGCCGAGACCCGGCACGACATCGTGGCCTTCACCCGCGCGCTCGTGGAGTGGACCGCCCTCGAGGCGATCGCCCGGTACCTGCACCTGGGCCTGACCAGCACGGACGTGGTGGACACGGCGCAAAACGCCCTGCTCGTGCGGGCCGTGGACCTCGTCCTCGAGGCCCTTTCCCCGGTGCTGGAGGACCTGAAGGCCCTCGCGGTGCGGTACAAGCACACGCCCGCCGTGGGCCGCACGCACGGGGTGCACGCCGAACCCACGAGCTTCGGGTTGCGCTTCCTTTCCTTCTACGCGGCCTTAAAGCGGGACCAGGAGCGCCTTAGGCGCGCCCGCGAAGGGATCCGCGTCGCGATGATCTCCGGATCGGTAGGGAACTACGCGCACGTGCCCCCCGAGATCGAGGCCTACGTCGCCGAACGGCTCGGGCTCGTGCCGGAAGCCGTGAGCACCCAGGTGGTGCCCCGCGACCGGCACGCCGAGCTCCTCAGCGCCCTCGCGATCCTAGGAGCGAACCTGGAGCGCGTCGCGGTCGAGCTCCGGCACCTGCAGCGCACCGAGGTCCTCGAGGCCCAGGAGCCCTTCGCGGAAGGGCAGACCGGCTCGAGCTCGATGCCGCACAAGAAGAACCCCGTCGCGCTCGAGAACATCTCCGGCCTCGCGCGCCTGCTGAAATCGAACCTGCAGGCCGCGCTGGAGAACGTCGCGCTCTGGCACGAGCGGGACATCAGCCACTCCTCGGTGGAGCGCGTCATCCTCCCGGACTCCACCACCCTGGCGCACTACCTGCTGCGCCGCATGCACCGGGTGCTGCAGGGGCTCGTGGTGCACGAGGCGAACCTGAAGCGCAACCTCGAGCTCACGCGGGGACTGGTCTACTCGCAGCGCGTATTGAACCTCCTCATCGAGCACGGGCTGGACCGTCAGGCCGCCTACCGCCTCGTGCAGCGCAACGCCCTCAAGAGCTGGGAGACGGGCCAGGCCTTCCGGGACCTGCTGCGGACCGATCCGGAAAACCCGCTTTCCGCCGAAGCGCTTGCGGATGCGTTCGATCCGGAATGGTTCCTGCGCCATGTAGACGCGATCTACGCTCGGTTCGGGCTGTAGAATGGGAGCCAAGGAGACAAGCGGGCGGCTCGAAGGTGCTTGGGGACTGATGATGGAGACGAAGCTCTACGAAGGTAAGGCGAAGATCATTTATCCCGGCCCTGAAGCGGACACCGTGCGCGTGTACTTCAAGGACGACGCGACCGCGTTCAACGGCGCCAAGAGGGGCACGATCCAAGGCAAAGGCGCGGTGAACAACCAGGTGTCCGCGGCGCTGTTCGCGTACCTCGAGGCCCACGGGGTGCGCACGCACTTCGTGCGCCAACTCGGGGAGCGCGAGATGCTGGTGCGGCGGGTGGAGATCGTGCCGCTCGAGGTCATCGTGCGCTACCGCGCCGCGGGCTCGTTCTCCAAGCGGTACGGGATCGAGGAAGGCACGCCCCTCCGGACGCCTTTGGTGGAGTTCTGCCTCAAGAACGACGCCCTGAACGACCCCCCCATCTCCGGGGAGGCCGCCGTCGCGCTGGGCCTCGCCACCCCAAAGGAGGTGGAGACCCTGCGGCGCGAGGCGCTTAGGGTCGGGGCGCTGCTCAAGGACCTGTTCGCGCGGCAAGGGCTCGAGCTCGTGGACTTCAAGCTCGAGTTCGGCCGCACCTCCGACGGCGCGCTCGTCCTCGCGGACGAGATCAGCCCGGACACCGTGCGGCTGTGGGAGGTCGGCACCGGCGAACGAATGGACAAGGACCGGTTTCGCCGCGACCTGGGCGGCGTGGAGGAAGCGTACCAGGAGGTCTTGAAGCGCGTCCGGGCGGCCACCCAGGCCGAGCCCCAGTAGAACGGGAAGGAGTTTGGAGATGACCTACCACGCGACGATCCTGGTGGAGCTTAAGGAAGGGATTCTCGACCCCCAAGGCCGGGCTTTGGAAGGCGTGCTCAACCGGCTCGGGTTCAACGCGCGGAACATCCAGGTGGGCAAGGTGATCGAGCTCGAGCTCGACGCTTCCTCAGAGGAGGAGGCCCGCCAGCAGGTGGAGCGGATGGCCTCGACGATCACCAACCCGGTGATGGAGGTCTTCACCTACCAGCTCAAAGCGGTGGAGGTAGCGTGAAGGTCGCGGTCGTGCAGTTCCCCGGTTCGAACTGCGATCGGGACAAGGTCTGGGCCTTGGAACGGGCGGGGGTGAAGGCCGAGCTCGTCTGGCACACCGAGACCGACCTCTCGGGCTTCGAGGCGGTCGTCCTGCCCGGGGGGTTTTCGTACGGGGATTACCTGCGCTCCGGCGCGCTCGCGAAGTTCTCCCCCGTGATGCAAGAGGTGCGCCGTCTCGCCGAGCGGGGGCACCCCGTGATCGGGATCTGCAACGGCTTCCAGGTCCTGACCGAGGCGGGGCTGCTGCCGGGCGCGCTCCTCGCGAACACCTGCCTGCACTTCGTGTGCAAGGAGGTCTTCCTGCGCGTCGAACGCACCGACACCCCCTTCACCCACCTCTACCAAGCGGGCGAGGTGCTCCGCATCCCGATCGCGCACGGGGACGGCCGGTACTACGCGGACCCCGAGACCCTCGCGCGGCTCGAGGACCAGGGCCAGGTGGTCTTCCGCTACGCGGGGCCCAACGGGGAGCTGGGGGAGGCCCACAACCCCAACGGCAGCCTGAACCACATCGCGGGCATCGTGAACGAGCGCGGCAACGTGCTGGGAATGATGCCGCACCCGGAACGTGCGGTCGAAGCGGCCCTAGGCTCGGAGGACGGCTCGAGGCTCTTTCAAGCGCTGCGCATGAGTTTGGAGGTTGTGGGATGAAGGCCATCACCTTCGATTTTTGGGGGACGCTGTTCGTCGAAAGCCCGGAGTTTCCCGCGCGGGTCATGCCCAAGCGGTACGAGATCCTGCTGGACGCGGCCTCCGAGGCGGGCGTTCCCGCGGATGAGGGTCAGGTGCGTGAAGCCTACCGCCAGGCCGCGTTGGCCTTCGAGGAGGCCTGGCAGGCCGGCGAGGTCATGACCACCTACGACCGGGTCACGCACATCTTCAAGCTCCTCGGCGTTCCCCACGACCAGGGGCTCATCGCCATGACCGCGCGCCGGCTCGAGGAGACCGCCCTCGCGGGCGAACTCCAGCCCCTGCCCGGCGTGCTGGAGGCGATCCCCCAGCTCGCGAAGCGCTACCCGCTCGCCATCGTCTCCGACACGGGGCTTACCCCCGGCCGGGTGCTGCGCGAGCACCTGAAGCGGCACGGGCTGGACCGGTACTTCCAGGCCTACTCCTTCTCGGATGAGACCGGGAGCGTCAAACCCAGCCGCGAGGCCTTCGACGCGGCCCTCGCGGCGCTCGGGGTCGAAGCCAAGGACGCCCTGCACATCGGGGACATCCCCCGCACCGACATCTCCGGCGCCTTCCAGGCGGGCTACCCCTGGGCGGTGCTCTACACGGGGCACGCCCGGCGCAACGGCGGCCCCGAACCCACGGCCCGCGTTCAGAACCACCTCGAGCTCGTCGAGCTCTTGCCGAAACTCACCAAGGTCGCGCGCTAAGAGGACCCGTATGGCGATGGAAGAAACGCTCAACCCCTGGCTGGAAGAGGTCGGCATTCCCCTAGAGGAGTACCGCGAGATCGTACGGCTGTTGGGGCGCGCCCCGAACCGGCTCGAGCTCCACCTCTTCAAGGTGATGTGGTCGGAGCACTGCGCCTACAAGAACTCCCGCCCCCTCCTCAAGCGCCTGCCCACCGAAGGGCCGCACGTGCTGCAAGGGCCGGGCGAGAACGCCGGCGTGGTGCGGATCGGGGACGGGTGGGCGGTCGCCTTCAAGATCGAGTCGCACAACCACCCCTCCGCGGTCGAGCCCTTCCAGGGCGCTGCGACCGGCGTGGGCGGCATCCTGCGCGATGTGTTCGCCATGGGCGCGCGGCCCATCGCCGTGCTGGACGCCCTCCGCTTCGGCCAGCTCGAGGGCGACGCGGCCGCCGCCCGCCGCACCCGCTACCTCCTCTCCGGGGTGGTCTCGGGCATCGCGCACTACGGGAACTGCGTCGGCGTGCCCACGGTGGGCGGCGACGTGTACTTCCACCCCAGCTACCAGGAGAACCCCCTGGTGAACGCGATGTGCGTGGGGCTGTTGCGCGAGGAGGACCTCAAGAAAAGCCGGGCCTCCCTCGGGCGGCCCGTGTACTACGCTGGAGCCAAGACCGGCCGCGACGGGATCGGCGGGGCGGCCTTCGCCTCCGAGGAGCTCGAGGAGGACAACGAGGCCAAGCGCCCCAGCGTCCAGGTCGGCGACCCCTTTATGGAGAAGCTCCTTTTAGAGGCAACCCTCGAGGCCATCCAGCGGGACCTGGTCGAGGGCGTGCAGGACATGGGCGCGGCGGGGCTGACCTCGAGCCTCGCGGAGATGGCGCGCAACTCGGGGCTCGGGATCGAGCTCGACGTCCGCAAGGTGCCGCGGCGCGAGGCGGGCATGACGCCTTTGGAAGTCATGCTCTCCGAGTCGCAGGAGCGCATGGTGCTCGTGCCGCGGGAGGGCAAGGAGGCGGAGCTCGAGGCCCTCTTTGCCCGGTACGAGCTGGACGCCGTTCCGGTGGGCCGCACGATCGCGGAGCCGGTCTTCCGCATCAAGGACGGGGAGGAGGTCGTGGCCGAGGTGCCGGTCCAGGCGCTCGCCGAGGCCCCCACCTACGTGCGGGTCGGCCGGGAGGACCCCGAGATCCGGAAGCGGCGCGAGACGGACGTCTCCCGCGTGCCCATCCCCGCGGACCTCGAGGCCACCCTGGTGCGGATGCTCCAGAGCCCCAACCTGGCCTCGCGCCGCCCCATCTACGAACGGTACGACCACCAGGTCGGCACGAACACCGTGCTCGTCCCGGGCAAGGGGGACGCGGCGATCCTGCGCGTCAAGGGCACGAACAAAGCCATCGCGGTCAAGGTGGACGCGAACCCCCGCTACAGCCTCCTCGCGCCCCGGCTTGGCGCGATGCACGCCCTCGCGGAGGCGTGCCGCAACGTGAGCGTGGTAGGGGCCACGCCCCTCGCGTACACGGACGGCCTCAACTGTGGGAACCCCGAGACCCCCGAAGGGTACTACGAACTCGCGGAGACGATCGAGGGGCTGCGCGAGGCCTCGCTCGCCCTCGGGGTGCCGGTGGTGAGCGGCAACGTCTCCCTCTACAACGAGGGCCCCACCTACCGCATCCCCCCCACCCCGATGGTGGGCGTGGTGGGGGTGCTGGAGGACCTCGAGCGTCGCGCGGAGATGGGCTTTAAAACCCCTGGCGAGGTCATCGTGCTGCTGGGCGAGAACACCGAGGAGCTCGGCGCGAGCGAGTACCTCTGGCGCGTGCACGGCCTGGAGGCCGGACGCCCACCCCGGCTGGACCTCGAGCGCGAACGCGCCGTTCAAGCCGCGATCCGCGAGCTGATCCAGCGGGGCTGGGTCCAGACCGCGCACGACGTCGCGGACGGTGGGCTGCTCGTCGCCCTGGCGGAGATGACCTTCCCCTACGGCTTCGGCGCGACCGTCGAGCTGCGGGACGAGCTGCGGCCCGACGCCCTCCTGTTTGGTGAGGCCGCGAGCCGCGTCCTCTTCACGGTGGACAAGCTGCACCTGCAGGACGTGACGGCCTGGCTCGAGGCCGAGGGCCTGCCCCACCACGTGCTCGGCGAGGTGGGCGGGGCGCGCCTCGAGGTCCTCCTTCCAAGCGCGCGGCTCTCTTGGGACGTAACCGAGCTGCGCGAGGCGTGGGAGCAGCCGCTCCGTGAGATCCTGGGGTGAGGCGCGTGGACGAGTTCAACCTTGATAAACCCCGCGAAGAGTGCGGCGTGCTGGGCGTCTGGAGCCCGGAGCCCGTGGACGTGGCGGGCCTGCTGCACCTGGGGCTGTTCGCCCTGCAACATCGGGGGCAGGAGGCCGCTGGCATCGTGGTGAGCGACGGGAAGGAGGTGCGGCTCGAGAAGGACCTGGGGCTGGTCAGTCAGGTCTTCACCCCCGAGCGGCTCGCGAAACTCCAGCTCGAGGGGGCCCGGCTGGGGATCGGGCACGTGCGGTACTCCACCACCGGCTCGAACCTGCGCTTTAACGCCCAGCCGCTCACGGTGCGCTCGAGCAAGGGCATCCTGGCCATCGCGCACAACGGGAACTTCGTGAACGCCTTGGAGATCCGGCAACGCCTGCTGAGCGAGGGGGCGGTATTCCAGACCACGGGGGACACCGAGGTCATGATCAACCTGATCGCCCGCTACAGCCAGCTCAGCCTGGTGGAGGCCACCGCGCGCGCGATGCGGGAGCTTAAGGGCGGGTTCTCCATCACCTTGATGAACCGGCAGACCCTCCTGGCGTTCCGCGACGCGAACGGCGTGCGCCCTTTGGTGATCGGGCGGCTGGAGAACGGCGGGTACGTGTTCGCCTCCGAGCCGGTGGTCTTCCCCCTGATCGGGGCGCAGTTCGTGCGCGACGTGCGGCCGGGAGAGCTGGTGTGGGTCTCTACCGAGACCGGCGAGCTGGAAAGCCGGCAGGTCCTGGAGCCCGCCCCCACCCCTTGCGCCTTCGAGTGGATCTACTTCGCCCGTTCGGACGCGACGCTGGACGGGATCGACGTGCACGCGGCCCGCATCCGGCTGGGCGAGGAGCTGGCGCGCGAAGCCCCCGTCGAAGCGGACGTGGTCGTGCCCGTGCCGGATTCGGGGATCGGGGCCGCGATCGGGTACAGCCGCGCCTCCGGGATTCCCTTCGATTACGGGCTTTACAAGAACCCGTACGCGGGCCGGACCTTCATCCAGCCCACGCAAGAGGCCCGGGCCTTAAAGGTCAAGCTGAAGCTCGCCGCGACCTCCGCGGTGCGGGGCAAGCGCGTGGTGCTGGTGGACGACTCGATCGTGCGCGGCACCACCTCGGGCCGCATCGTGCGGATGCTGAAGGAGGCCGGCGCCCGGGAGGTGCACGTGCGGATCTCCTCCCCCCCGATCCGCTACCCGTGCTACTACGGGATCGACACCGCGGCCCGCAAGCAACTCATCGCCGCGACGCACTCCGTCGAGGAAATCCGGGCGTACATTGGGGCGGACTCCCTCGCGTTCCTCAGCGAGCCGGGCGTGAAACGCGCGATCGGCGGCCCGGTCTGCCTCGCCTGCTTCAACGGCCTCTACCCGGCGGGCCAGCCCGACGGGGAGCTCGAGAAGCTCGCCCTAGAGGACACCTGAGCCGAGAAAACGTCAACCGCCACACGCCCCCGGCGCGCTGCGCGGGTACAGTAAAGGCATGAAGCGCCTCCGCGTGGAACCCGCAGCGCGCCGGGTAACGGTTCGGTTTAACGGTACGGTCGTGGCGGACTCCACCCATGCGCTGGTCCTCCACGAGACCGGCCTGCCGCCGGTCTATTACCTCCCGCCGCGCGACGTGCGCATGGAGTACCTCACCCCCACGGACCACCAAACCCGCTGCCCCTACAAGGGCCTCGCCCGCTACTGGACGGTCCGCGTGGGGGACCACACCGCGGAGAACGCGGCTTGGAGCTACCCGGAGCCCGACCAGCCCGACGCGCAGCCCATCGCGGGGTATTTGGCCTTCTACCCGGACCGGCTCGAGGTCACGGTCGCCTGAGACCATGCCCCTCGAGCTGCGCCACGAAGCCTGGCGGCGGGCCGAGGAGGACCTCCAGGCGGCCCGGCTCCTCCTCGGGCACAGCCCGCGCGCTAGCCTGAGCCGGGCGTACTACGCGATGCACTGGGCGCTGGTGGCGTACTACCTCGAGGCCGGGCGCAGCTTCCCGCACCGCAAGGCCCTGCTCCGCACCTTCAGCGAGGAGGCCGAGGGCACGGACCTCGCGGCCTGGGCCCGCCGGGTGCGCCAGGCCGAGCGCTTGCGGGAACGCGCCGATTACGACCTGAGCCGAGCGACCTCCCGCAAGACCGCGCGGGAGGTCGTGATCTGGGCGCAGGAACTCATCCGGGCCTTGCGGTCCCGTCAGGCCTCGCGCGTGCCGAACCCCGGCGGCAGGAAGTCCGGGTAGTCGGGGTTGGGCTTGCGGTCCGGGAGTTTCGGCACCTCGTCCGAGGGGTGAGGTGCCTCCGCGCGGCAGTAGGGGCAGTCGTGCCGCACCTTGTAGCGCCGGGGGCGCGCCGGGATACCCAGCGCGATCGCGTGCGGGGGCACGTCCCGGGTCACGACCGCGCCGGTCCCTACCATCGCGTCGTCCCCGATCCGCACCCCGGCGAGGACCGTGGCGTGGTAGGTAATGCGCACGCCGTTCCCGATGATGGTCTGCTTCAAGGTCACGTCCGGGGAGGCCAGGACGTGGTGGGTGTGGCTGTAGATGTTCGCGTAGTCCGAGATCGAAGCGCCGTCCCCGATCACGATCCCGCCGATATCATCCAGCAGGACGTGCCGGTGCACCACCACGTCGTCCCCGAGCTCGAGGTTGTACCCCACGCTGAACTCCACGTTCTGGAAGAACTTGGGGTTTTTGCCCACGCGCTTAAAGATAAAGGGCGCGAGCGCCCGGCGGATCCGCACCCCCGAGTGGATGGACTGCCCTAGGGGCGTGAGGTCGAGCGTCTTCCACAGCCAAAGGAGCGGCTTGACGCGCGCGAACTTCTCGGGGTCGGTCGCCGCGTAGTACTCCGCCTCGAAGGTGACGTTCCGCGGGTCCAGCGCTAAGGCTGCCAGGGGCGCCGTTTCCTTAAGTTCCTCGTAGGGCCGGGCATAGAGCACCTCGCTCAGGATCTCCGCCACCAGGGCGTTCCGGTCGGTCGCGGGGTCCGCGAGGCGCTCGGTGAGTTCACCCAGCCAGCGCTCGAGCCACTCGTCGGCCTCCGGAGTGATGGATTTGGGTAGTAGCCAGGGCATGCCTCCTCCGTTAGCTAACCCTACAGCGTAGGGGACGCAGTATATGTAGTGAAGTTCATGATGGGGGTTTGCCCGTTACTCGTACCCGAGCTCGCGGAGCGCCTCGGGGTCCTTGCGCCAGTTCGGGTACACCCGCACCTCGAGGTCCAGGTAGACCTTGCGGTTCAGGAAGACCTCGAGCTGCTTGCGCGCCGCCCGCCCGATCTCCTTGAGCATGCGGCCCTGCTTGCCGATCACGATCGCCTTGTGCCCCTCGCGCTCCACGTAAAGGACGGCCTGGATGTACACCACCCCGTTCGGCCGTTCCTCGAAGGTCTCCACCTTGACCGCGACCGCGTACGGGACCTCCTCCCGGAGGCGCTTCATCGCCTCCTCTCGCACGATCTCCGCGGCCCACTGTTCGGGCGGCTGGTCGCTGCGCGTGAAGGTGTCCGGGTAGAAGAAGGGCCCCTCGGGCAAAAGAGCCAGGATCTCCGCGCGGAGGTTGGCCACGTCGCGCTCGTCCAAGGCGGAGAGCGTTCGCACCTCCTCGATCTGGGGCAGGAGGGCGCGGTAGGCCTCGAGGGCCTCGTCCGGGTACTTAGCCGCGTCCACCTTGTTCCCCACGAGGAGGATCGGCACCCGCCCCACGAGCGGCTCGAGGGCCCGCGCGACGAGGCGGTCCTCGTCGGTGGGGGGGTGGCGCAGGTCCACCAGCCACAGGATCAGGTTCACGTCCGCGAGGGCCTCGTACACCTGCTCGTTGATGTACTCCCCGAGCGCGTCCGCTGGCTTGTGCAGGCCGGGCGTGTCCACGAACACGATCTGCCGGTTGCCTTCGGTGTAGATGCCGCGCACCGTCTTGCGAGTGGTTTGGGGCTTGGGGGTGATGGGGGCGACCTTGACCCCCAGCATCGTGTTGAGCAGGGTGGACTTGCCCACGTTGGGTTTGCCCACGATCGCCACGAACCCCGAGTAGGTCTTCGCGTTCGTCATCGACTCAGTATAGCCGCAACCTCCGGCCCGGTTCACCCGAACCGTTCCCGCGGGCACCTCCTTTTATACTCATGATGTGGACTGGCTCTCCCTGGCCTTAACCCCTGGCGTTGGCCCGGCGCGGTTCATGCGGGCTTTTCAGGAGGGGGCGGCCTCCCCGGAGCGCGTCCGGGCGGTGCTGGGCCCCCGGATCGCCGCGGCGTACGCCGAAACCCTGGCCGACGGCGTCGCCGAGCGCGCTCGAGCCCAGGCGGCAGCCCACGGCGCGCGGATCCTGGGGTTGTGGGAGGCGGACTACCCCGAGGCGCTGCGCCACCTTACGGACCCGCCGCTCGTGCTGTACGTGCGGGGGGCGTTGCCCCCCTACGAGCAAAGCGTCGCGATCGTGGGAACCCGCCGAGCCTCCCCCTGGGCCAAGGCCTGGACGCGCCGAACCGCCCGCGCCCTGGCCGAGGCCGGCGTGGCGGTCATCTCCGGCCTCGCGCGCGGCATCGACACCGAAGCCCACGCGGGGGCCCTCGAGGGCGGCGGACTCACCGTGGGGGTCCTGGGCAGCGGGCTGGACCGCATCTACCCCCGGGAGAACCAGGCGCTCGCCGAGCGCGTCACGCTCGTGAGCGAGCTGCCCTTCGGCGAACCCCCCCGGCCCGAGTACTTCCCCCGTCGTAACCGCGTGGTCGCCGCCCTGGCCCGGGCCGTGCTCGTGGTGGAGGCTCCTCCAAAGTCCGGGGCGCTCATCACCGCCGCGCTGGCCCTCGAGCTCGGCCGGGAGGTGCTCGCCGTGCCCGGCCGCCCCACCGACCCCGGCGCGGCCGGCCCCAACCGGCTGATCCAGGAAGGCGCGGGGCTCGTCACGAACGCGGCAGAGGTCCTCGAAGCCCTGAACCTCGCTCCAACCCCCGCGCTCCGGCCCGAGCTTACCGAGGCGGAGGCCCGGCTGTACGCGGCACTGCGCGCGGCGGGCGAAGCCCTACCGGACGAGCTGGCGGAAGAGCTACAGCTCACGGCCGGCGAGGTGCTCGCGGGCCTCGCGGCCCTCGAGCTCAAGGGCCTCGCCCAGGCGCTGCCGGGCGGGCGGTACGCCGCCGTGTAGCGCCCGCCCGGCCCAGAGGGTAGAATGAGCCCCATGGTCGAGCGGGTCTACCTGGCCAAACCGCGGGGGTTTTGTGCCGGGGTGGTGATGGCCATCCAGGCGGTGGAGAAGGCCGCGCGGGAGCTTAAAGACCAGGGAGAGCTGGTGGTCTACCACTCTATCGTGCACAACGACGTGGTGGTGCGCCGCCTGCGCGAGGCGTACGGCGTGCATTTCGTGGAGGACCTCAAGGAGATCGAGGCGCTGCGCAAGGAGCGCCGCCTAGCCGATACCGTGGTGTTCTCCGCGCACGGCATCCCTCCCACGGTGCGCCGGCAGGCCGCGGAGATGGGGCTGTGGCAGATCGACGCGACCTGCCCCCTCGTCACCAAGGTGCACTCCGAGGCCAAGCGCTACGCGCGCGAAGGGTACTGGATCCTCCTGATCGGCGACTCCGCCGACCACCAGGAGGTCAAGGGCACGATGGGCGAAGCGCCGGACCGCACGATCCTGGTCGCGGTGCACACCCACGTGGGCAAGGACCCCCGCCTCGCGGACCCCCGCACCGTGAAGGTCCCGGACCCCGACCGGGTGGTCGTCCTCACGCAGACCACCCTCAGCGTGGACGACACCCTCGAGACGATCGCGATCCTGCGCGAGCGCTTCCCCAAGCTCGTCGTGCCGAGCCGGGACGACCTGTGCTACGCCACCAAAAACCGCCAGGACGCCGTGAAACGCATCGCGCCGCACGTGGATTTCTTCCTGGTCCTGACCAGCAACTACTCCTCGAACGGGATGCGCCTCCTCGAGCTCGCTCGGAACCTGGTGGGCCGCGCGGAACGGATCGATACCGCGCAGGACCTCCGCCCCGAGTGGTTTGCGGGCGTGCGCACGGTCGGGATCACCTCCGCTGCCTCCACCCCGGACGACCTGGTGCAGGAGGTGGTCGCGTACTTCCGCGCGCAAAACCCGAACCTCGAGGTGATCGAGGAAGGCGAGTGGGAGCAGATCGAGTTCCGCGAGCCGAAGCGGAAGGCGCCCGAAGAGGTGCGCGTGTAACGCCTGCGCCATGCCGCACGCACCGCCTCCCAACCCGCACACCCTGTCCATCGCCCCGATGATGGACTGGACCGACCGGCACTTCCGCTACCTGATGCGCCAGGTTAGCCGGAAGGTCCGGCTCTACACGGAGATGGTCGTGGACCGCGCCCTGATCCACGGGGACCGCGCTCGGCTGTTGGCCTTCCACCCTGAGGAGCATCCCCTCGCGCTTCAGATCGGCTCGAGTGACCCCGACCTGGCCTTTGAGGCCGCCCGGATCGGGGTCGCGTGGGGGTACGACGAGATCAACCTGAACGTGGGGTGCCCTTCAAACCGCGTGCAGGAGGGCGGGTTCGGCGCGTGTTTGATGGCGGACCCCGAGCGGGTGCGGGAAATCACCCGGGCGATGCGCGAGGCCGCGCCCGTGGTCACGGTCAAGCACCGCATCGGCATCGACCACCTCGACGAGTACCGTCACCTGGCCCGCTTCGTGGAGACTGTGGCCGAGACCGGGGTCACGGTCTTCATCGTGCACGCCCGCAAGGCCTGGCTCCAGGGCCTCTCCCCCAAGGAAAACCGCGCGGTGCCCCCCCTGCGCTACGGGGAGGTGTACCGGCTCAAGCAGGACTTCCCCGAACTCACGATCGTTCTAAATGGCGGTGTGCGCACGCTCGACGCCGCCATGGCGCACCTCGAGCACACGGACGGCGTCATGATCGGCCGCGCCGCGTACGAGACCCCGTGGGCGTGGGCCGGAGCGGACCAGCAGGTCTTCGGCCTGGACCGCGCCCCCAGCCGGCGCGAGGTGGTGATGGCGATGCTGCCCTACATCGAGGCGCGCCTCATGGAGGGCGTGCCTTTACGGCGCATCGCCCGCCACCTGCTGAACCTCTTCAAGGGCGCGCCCGGCGGACGCCGCTTCCGGCGCGTGCTCTCGGAAGGCCTGCTGGACCCCACCGCGGGCCCCGAGCTCGTGCAGCGCGCCCTCGAGGCCATCCCGGACGCTGTGTTGGATGAACGGCCGGGGAAGGCCGTCGCCGCGCGTTAACCCCCCGTTTACCGCCTGCGGCTACCCTCGAGGCCAAGGCGCGGCCGCGTCCAGGAAGGAGAAGGGCATGCGGATCCTGCTCGTAGAGGACGAACCCACGGTCGCCGAGCCCCTCCGCGCCCTCCTCACCCGCGAAGGGTACGCGGTCACCTGGGCCCCGGACCTCGAGGCGGCCTGGCGAGCCCTGACGGACGGCGAGCCCGACCTCGCGATCCTCGACGTGATGCTCCCCGAGGACGAGAACGGCGGCTTCGTCTTCGCCCAACAGTTACGCGAGGCGGGGTACCAGGGCCCCATCCTGTTCCTCACCGCCCGGGACGCCCTCGAGGACCGCGTGGCGGGGCTCGACCTCGGCGGGGACGATTACCTCGTGAAGCCCTTCGCCCTCCGCGAGCTGCTAGCCCGCGTACGGGCGTTGCTGCGCCGCGAAGCGCAAACCAAGCAGTCCCGGCTCGTGCGGGGCCCCCTCGAGGTGGACCTCGCCGCCCGCCGCGTGCGCTACGACGGGCGATCGGTCGTCCTCACCGAGAAGGAGTTCGCGCTGCTCGAGCACTTCGCGCTCTACCCGGAGAAAACCTTCACCGTCGAGGAGCTCTTGGAGCGGTGCTTCCCGGGCACGACCTCCGGGCCGCGCATCGTGCGGGTGTACGTGCACCGCCTCCGCCAGAAGCTGGCCCCGCAGGTGATCGAGACCGTACCGGGAGGGTACCGGCTAGGGGTGTGACCCATGAACCTGCGCACGCGGTTGTTCCTCGGCATGACCGCCGCCATGCTCCTCGCCGTGGGAGTGCAGACGGGGGCCGGGTACCTCTCCTTCAAGCGGACGCTGAGCGACGCCCTGACGCAGGACCTCGAGCGCTTCGCGCAGGACACGGCTCGAGCCATCGACCTGGAGGGCCTTAGGCCCGCGTGGCGTCCCGACCGGGTGCCGGAGCTCTACGGTCGCTGGAGCAATGGCCGGGCCCGGCTCACCAAGGACGGACGGGTGTACCTGGTGTATGGCGGGCGCTTCCCCGAAGCCGCGCCGGACTGGGCCCGGTACACCCTCTCCCTCACGAACGGGTACCGCCTCGAGGTCGCGCTCGAGGCCCTCGAGGTCCGCCGCGCCCTCGGGGAGTACCTGCGCACCAGCCTGTGGGTCCTGCCCCTCACCCTCCTTCTCGCTCTTTTCCTCGCGGCGCTGCTCGCGCGCTACCTGATGCGCCCCATCCGGGGATTGACCCGCGCCATGGAGCAGCTCTCCCGCCAGCGCTTTCCCGAACCCGTGCCCCCACCGCCCGGGAACGATGAGCTTCGGCACCTCGCCGAGAGCTTCAACCGCATGACCCAAGCCCTTCAAGCCTTCATCGAACGCGAGCGGGCCTTCACCCGGTACGCCTCGCACGAGCTCCGCACCCCCCTCACCACCCTGAGCGCCCAGGTCGAGGCCCTCGAGCTGGGCCTACTGCCCCCCGAGCGGGTGATCCCCACCCTCAAATCCACCCTGGAGCGCATGGAGCGCATTTTGAGCAGCCTGCTAGCTCTCACCCGCACCGCCCCACCCCGGCTCGAGCCCCTCTCCGCGTGGGCGTTGGTCGAGCGGACGCTCGCGGCCCTGCCCCCACCGGCGCGCGCCCGCGTCCGCTCAACCCCGCCCCTCGCCCCCCTCGCCCTACTCGGCGAACCCCACCTCGTCCAGCAAGCCCTAGGTAACCTGCTGGACAACGCCCTGAAGTACGCGCCGGGGCCGGTGGACTGCACCCTCGACGCGAACACCACGGAGGTCACGATCACAGTTCGCGACTACGGGCCGGGCGTCGCCCCGGAGATGCTGGAGCGGATCACCGAACCATTCTTCCGCGCTCACCGCGGCACAGACGGGCTGGGGCTGGGGCTTGCACTGGTACAGCACATCGCGCGCTCGCTCGGAGGTCGGCTCGAGCTCAGGCGCGCCGAGCCCGGCCTCGAGGCCCGGCTGGTGCTGCCGCGCGCCAAGGGCACGGCGCGGGAAGTGGAGGCGCGACGTGCGGAGGCTTAGCGGGCTCTGGCTCTTTATCGTTATGGGGAGCGCGCTGGCCACGCCCACCCCCCCGGTGCCCGAGCGCCCCCCACCGGCGCCGACCGCGCCCGCCCCACCCACTCCACCAGCCCCACCGGTCGCCCCCACCCCGGAACCTGAGCCTGCCCCCTCTCCCGAACCCGAACCTCCGGAACGGGCACGCGAGGTGCAAAGCCTGGTGGCACGGGTCACGGTGAATGACGGCCGTACGCTGCTGCTCGGCAGCACGCGGGTGGAGGGCGACGCCCCGTGGCTTTCGCTTGCAGCCCCGGGGATGCTCATTCAGGCCGAGGGATACTGGCGCGGCCGGGTGTTCGTAGCCCAGCAAGTCCAGGTCCTCGAGCCGCCGGATTGGGCGTACTACCGGGGGCCGGCCGTCCTGGTGCGCGCGGGCTCGAGCGGCGACGTGGAGGCCTGGCTGAGCGAGGGGGGTCTGTTCGCGGTACAGTCCGCGCCCGAAGCCGGTGGCCTGGTGCGGGTCGTCGCCTTCTTCGACGGCGTCAGGCTCCGGTTCGTGCCCGAGGCGCTGCCCCCACCCCCCCAGGGCCTCGCGCGGGGCTGGCTCGAGCTGATCGGGCACTTCGACGGCGAGCGCGTGCGGTGGCAAGAGGCACGCCCCTTCCCCTAGGCTCACGCTTCCACCGGGTACCCCATCGCGCGCATCCGGGCGCGGAGGTCTTCTTCGGAACAGCGGTCCGCGCGGTAGGTCACCGTGACCCGTTTCGCGGTCGCGTCCCCCTCCACGGCCTCAACGCCCTCCATGGCCAGGAGGGCCTTGGCAATACGGCGGATGCACCGCTCGCACCCGATCGCCCTCGAGGTGAGTGTCACCCGCGTTACAGAAGGGGCCGCGGCAGGCCGTAGCCCGAGGTGCTGAACACGGGAGAGGAGCCGACCGCCGAAGGAGTTCAGGAGGACCGCGCTGACGCTGGCCACCATAGCGATCATGGCCCAGACGGGGTGCACGAGCCCCGTGGCCGCCGCGGGTACCCCCACCCCGTTGAAGCTGAAGGCCAGCGCGAGGTTCTGCACGGTCTTGCGGTACGCGTTCCGGCCGATCTCGTAGGCCTCGATCACGCCCCAAAGCCGTTCGCCGGTCAGGATCACGTCAGCGGACTCGATGGCGATGTCGGTCCCCGCGCCGATCGCGATCCCCACGTCGGCCTGCATGAGCGCTGGAGCGTCGTTGATCCCGTCCCCCACGAAGGCCACCCGCACCCCTTGTCGCTGCAGGGCCCGCACCCGTTCGGCCTTCTGATCGGGCAGCACCTCGGCCAGGACCTCTTCGATCCCCACGGCCCGCGCGACGGCCTCGGCGGTGCGGCGGTGATCCCCGGTGATCATGATGGGGTCCAGCCCCAACACCTTCAGCCGCTGCACGGTCTTATGGGCGTCTGCCTTCAGGGTGTCGGCGATCGCGAGGAGGCCGAGCACCTCGAGGCGCCCCCCGGCCTCCGTACCTACCAGGATGACCGTCTTGGCCTCGTTCTGAAAGCGCTCGAGGTCCCGCGCCACCGCGTTCAGCTCCGCGCCAAGCTCCTGGAAGTACGCAGGGCTGCCGACGTGCACCGCCCGTCCTTCGACGACCGCCCGCGCCCCCTTCCCGACGATCGCCTCGAAGGCGGCGGCGAGTCTAGGCTCCACGCCCTTTGCACGTGCATGGGCCACGACCGCTTGGGCCAAGGGGTGCTCGGAGGCATCCTCCACGCTGGCCGCCAGGCCCAGGAGTGTATCTTCCATCACACCGTAGGCGCACACATCGGTCACCTCGGGCCTGCCCTTGGTGAGCGTTCCGGTCTTGTCGAACACGACCTTCTGGACCACGTTCAGGGCGTGGAAGGCCTCGGCCGAACGCATCAGGATGCCCCGTTCGGCGGCCAACCCCCCGCCCCGAATCATCGCGAGGGGGGTTGCCATGCCCAGGGCGCAGGGGTACCCCATCACGAAGACCGCGAGGGTCGCGAAGATCGCGCGGGGCACGTCCGGCTGCCCGGTCACGACCCAGGCCCCGAGCGTCCAGACCGCAAACCCCAGGAGCGCCATTCCCAGCACGCCGGGCACGTAGTACTTCAGAACCACATCCACGAGCTGGAGGATCCCGGGCTTCATGGCCCGGGCTTCCTCGATGTACCGGGCCACGCGGCGCAGGAAGCTCTCCTCCCCGACCCGGGTCACCTCGATGAGCAGGCTGCCCGTCTGGTTGATCGAGCCGCCCACCACCTCATCCCCCGGCCTTTTCTCCACCGGGATCGCCTCCCCCGTGACCAGGCTCTCGTTCACACCGGAGCGCCCCTCGAGGACCCGGCCGTCCACCGGGATCGCCTCCCCCGGCCGCACCCGCACCCGGTCCCCCACGCGCACCTCATCCACTGGGAGTAGGACCACCCTCCCGTTCCGGACGACCCGTGCCGTGTCAGGCTGGAGGGAGAGCAGCTTCTCCACCGCGCGCGAGGCCCGTACGCGCACCAAAAGCGAGGTGTACTCCGAAAGGATGTGGTAGGTGGTCACGAAGGTCGCCACGCCAAAGAAATCCGCCGCGGGGAAGCGTAGCGCCTCAACGCCGTAAAACCGCCCCACGAGACCCAGCACCCCCCCCACCAGACCCGAGAGCGCCCCGAGCTCCAGGAGAACGTGTTGGTTCAGAATACCCCGCACAAGCGAGTAGAACGCCTTACGAAGGATGTACCCCCCCACCCCGAAGACGGTCGCTACCGCAAACGCCGGCATCGCCACGAGCATCACGGGCTCTAGGAGGGGGGCGGGCACCGCGCGTAACCACGCCAAAAGCATCAACAGCGCGCTCGCTCCGGTGAAAACCGCCGCCCAATGCAGCTTGCGTTGGGCGCGCACCAGTTCCTGCTGCTGCTCCTCGTACGCTTTAACCTTATCGGGGTCGCGCACCGTGTACCCTAGGCGCACAAGCAGGGCCTCGAGGGCCTCGGGCTGCACCGCGTCCGGTGCGTAGCGCAGCAGGACCTCCTCGTGCGCCAGGCTGACGTGCACCTCGAGCACGCCCGGCGTGCGGGCGTACGCTTTGCGGATCGTCTCGGTACAGAACGAGCAGGACATCCCCCCGACCTTGAACCGGAGGGTCTCGACTCGCTCAGGCGTTCGCGCGGCCATCCGCCACCCCCAATCCCCGAACCACGAGGCACAGGCGCGCTCCAGGAATTCGTCGAAGTGCGTTGATGGGCTGCACTCGTTCCATCATGTAGGGTCGCCTCCCTTAAGGCGACCCTACACCTTCCCCTCAGCGGGAAGGTCAAGCCCTACCCAGCCGTCCGCTCGAGGATCGCGCAGACCACAGCCTGCTCCCGGCCGCGCCTCGAGGCGGCCCTCCGCAAGCGGCGCAGCTCCGCGCGGAAGGCCAGGAGCGCCCGGATCTCAGCCTCCACCTCCGCGATCTTCCGGTCCAAAAGCGCACGCACCCGGTCGCACGGCGGCGTGCCGGCCTCCCAAAGCGTAAGCACCTCGCGGATCTCCGAGAGCGTCAACCCGCTGGCCTTGGCCTTCTGCACGAAGCGCAGGCGCTCGAGGTCGGCCTCCCCATACACGCGGTACCCTGCGGGCGTCCGCCGGGGCGGGGGCAGCAGCCCGATCGCCTCGTAGTAGCGGATCGCCTTGGGGCTCAAGCCCAGCGCCCTGGCCACCTCACCGATCCGGGGTTCGCGCCGCATACCGCCTCCTTCCTACCCAGTCTACCCCCGTCGTCGCCCGCCCCGCGTCGCGCCGTGCACTACCCGACGGCCGGGCGGATGGAGAGGTCCGTCACCACCGCCCGCGCCGGGAGGCTCAAGGCCGCGAGGACCTCCAGCGCCACATCCTCGGGCTGCACGAACCGCTCGGGGTGGTATGCCCTCCCCTCGGCGCGGTGCACCTCGGCCTGCATGGGGGTCGCGGTGCGGCCCGGGTAGACGCTGATCACCCGCACGCCGCGCGGCGCGACCTCGGCCCGCAAGGCGTCCGCGAGGGCCTTGAGGCCGTGCTTCGTCGCGGCGTACTGGCTCCACCCCGCGTTCGCGCGGAGGCCCGCCCCGGAGTTGATGAAGACCACCTGGCCCCGCGCGCGCTCGAGGGCGGGCAGCAACGCCTGGGTCAGCGCGAAGGGGGCGCGAAGGTTGACGCGGTACTGCCAGTCCAGCTTCTCTACCGGGGCCGTGGCGACCGGCCCAAGCGCTACGACCCCCGCGCTGTGCACCAGCACGTCCACCCGCTCCAAAGCGGCCAGGTCGCGCGCGAGGGCCTCGAGGGCCGCGTCCTCCGCGAGGTCCGCGCGGTACACGCGAGCCGTTCCGCCCGCCGCTCGCGCGGCCTCGGCCACCTGCTCGAGCCGGGTTGGGTCGCGCCCCACCAGGTGCAGGTGCGCGCCGCGCTGGGCGAGCTCGAGGGCGATCGCCCGTCCGATCCCGCTCGAAGCGCCGGTGATCACCGCGTGTTTTCCGGAAAACTCCACGGGGGCCTCCTAACGGTTCAACAACAGGTACGCCGCAACAATCAGGATGATCCAAACCCACCAGCGACCGCCGAACAACCCGGGGCGCGCCGGTTCTTTTCCGGTTCGGGGGCCCTGCCGGGGCCGCAGGCGGAGGCGCTGCGCGCGCTTGAAGTGCGTGACGGACTCGTGCAGCTTGCCCTGCTTGCGGTACGCCGCAGCGAGGCTCTCGTGGGCCTCAGGGTACGCTTCGTTCAGCTTGATGGCTTTCCTGTAGAGCCGGATCGCTTCCTCCACCTCTCCCGCCTCGAGGTAGGTGTTCGCGAGGTTCGTCACGGCGCGGTAGTGGCGCGGGTCCAGGGCCACCGCCTGCTCGAAGGCCGCGCGCGCCCCAGCGAGATCCCCCGCCTCCACGCGGCGGAGTCCCTCGAGCACCCAAGCCTCCCCGCCCAAGAGGGGGTCGTCCAGGTACGCCTCGACCGAACCGCCGGCGCGAAAGGCCTCGAGGCCCGCGCCCAACCGGTCCACGTCCAGGTATGGCTCCAGCGTCCGGCGTTCCATCTCGAGGAAACGCAGGGCCTCGGCGTAGCGTTTAGCCCAAACGAGTTCGCGTAGGTCCATCGCGGCCCGGATGGCCTCGATGGGTCCCGCCTCACCCGCCATCGCGCGGGCGAAGGCTTCTTCAAGACGGCCTGCGCGCATCAGGTCTTCCACGCTCGTGTGCTCCACGGCTCACTCCCCCCGCATTCCGGACCAGCCCGGCGGTTTCGCTTGGAACACTATACCCGGTCCGGCCTCACACCCGGTGGCCGCGCGTACTCCATCCGGTGTACGCGTAGAACCGCCCGGCCGAGCCGGTCTCGAGGTAGTAGAGGAGGGGTTCGGATAGGGGGGTGTGGGTGGAGAGGCGCTCCCGTACCTCCTCCAGGTCGAAAAAACGAGCCTCGACGATGTGGCCGTCGGGGTCGCGGGGGTTCAGGAGGCCGTCCCAACGCACCTTAAAGGTCATGACCACGGTGCGCTCGCGTTTGCGCTTATCCTCAACCTGGACCACGTAGGCCAGGTGCTCCATCTGCATCACGCGCAGCCCGGTCTCCTCGCGCACCTCGCGCACCACCGCGTCCACCACGGTCTCGCCCGGCTCGACCACTCCCCCAGGTAGCGTGTACCGCACCCGCCCGCGCCGCCCCCAGTCGTTCGCGACCAGCAGCACCCGTCCCCTCGAGTCCATCAGGATTCCGGAGGCTACCAGGAGTTCGCGTCTAAGCCCGTCCATGCGCCTCTTGGTTCAGCTCCTCGAGCATGCGTTCCTGGTCTGCTTTCTTCAGGGCGTTCGTCAACTCCTCCAGCTCGCCGGCGAGGACGCCCTCGAGGTTGTGCGTGGTGTAGTGGATGCGGTGGTCGGTGACGCGGGACTGGGGGAAGTTGTAGGTGCGGATTTTCTCGGAGCGTTCCCCGGTCCCGATCTGTGCAAGGCGGGTGCGGCGCAGCTTGGCTTCCTCCTCGGCGCGCTTCATCTCGAGGAGGCGGCTGCGCAGGATGGTGAGGGCTTTCTCGCGGTTTTTGATCTGGCTGCGGGAGTCCTGGCAGGTCACGATGATCCCGGTGGGGAGGTGCACCACCCGCACAGCGCTGTCCGTGGTGTTCACCCCTTGGCCACCCGGGCCGGAGGCGCGCTGCACGTCGATGCGGATCTCGGACATGTCCAGCTCAAAGTCCGCCTCCTCCGCCTCGGGCAGCACCGCGACGGTCGCGGTGGAGGTGTGGATGCGTCCCTGGGTCTCGGTCGCGGGCACGCGCTGTACGCGGTGCACGCCGGACTCGTACTTGAAGACCCCGTACGCCCCGCTGCCGTTCACCTGGAAGACGACCTTGGAGAAGCCGCCGAGGTCGGTGGGGTGGCTGTCCAGCACCTCCACCGTGTAGCCGAGCCGTTCGGCGTAGCGCACGTACATGTTGTAAAGGTCCCCGGCAAAAAGCGCGGCCTCCTCCCCCCCGGTTCCGGCGCGAATCTCGACGATTGCGTTCTTCGCGTCCACGGGGTCCTTGGGGAGAAGCAGCAATTCGAGTTCGCGCTCGAGCTCGTCTCGCCGCGCCTCGAGCGTTTCTTTTTCGGCGCGGGCCATCTCCCCGAGCTCGGGGTCGTCGAGGAGGGCTTGGGCCTGCTCGAGGTCGTCCAGGGTCTTGGTGTACTCGCGGTAGACGCGGACGATCTCGCCCAGCTCCGCGTAGCGACGGCTGAGCTCGCGGTAGCGTTTGGGGTCCGCGAGGACGCCCGGATCTCCCAGCTGCGCCTCCAGGGCTTGGTACTCGGTTTCCAGTTGCTTCAGCTTCTCAAGCATATCCGTCCCTTCCCTCAGGATACCACCCAAAGCCAGGAGTCCTGGCCTGGTTTTTAGGTAGCTCTAAACTTCTTGCGTCGCATCAGCGCAGCTACTATACCCCTCATTTTCGCGGTAATAACGAGATGTTTGCAGGACCTAACGTTGACAATATTTTTAGTCTTACCTAATATTAAGAGGAGGAGGTTTTAGGCATGACTAAAACCCAACGGCCCCAGCTCAGCGAAGCCCAGGAAGACTACCTCAAGCAGATCCTCCTGCTCAGCGAGACCGAGCCTACCGTCACCACCCAAGCCCTGGCCGAACGCCTTCAGGTCAAGCCCGCCTCGGTCACCGGCATGCTCAAAAAACTCGCCGAGCTGGGGCTCGTGGAGTACACCGCCTACCGCGGCGTGCGCCTCTCCGAAGCCGGGGAAAAGGTGGCGCTCGAGATCCTGCGCCATCACCGCCTCCTCGAGGCCTACCTCACCGAGGCCCTCGGGTACTCCTGGGACGAGGTGCACGACGAGGCCGAACGCCTCGAGCACCACATCTCCGAAGCGCTCGAGGCCCGCATCGCCGCCTTCCTCGGCCACCCCACGCACGATCCGCACGGGGACCCCATCCCCACCGCGGACCTCTCCCTCCCCGAAACCCCGGACCTCACCCCCCTCACCGACCTGCCCCCCGGGCGCGGGGGCCGGCTGATCCGGGTCACCGCCCAAGATAAGGACACCCTGAACCTCCTCGCGCACCTGCACCTCATCCCCGGCGCGCGCGTCGAGGTTGTGGAGCGCAGCGCGAACGGGCTGCGCGTCCGCGTGCAAGGCGAGCGCTTCCTTCTGCCTCTCCCCCTCACCAAGTCGCTCTGGATCGCGGAGGACGAAGCATGAACCGATCGCGGAGAGCCCTACTGAAAGGCAGCCTTCTCGCCGGGCTCGGCGCCCTAGGCGCCCAGCTGCTCCGGCCCTTCGCCCTCGCCCACGAAGGGCACGCCCAGGCCCCAGGAACCCACCAGACGCGCCACGGCGGCATGACCACCGTGGGCGAGGTCGACCACGAAAAGAACGGGTTCGACCCGTACGCGTTCCTCACCCACTGGGAGACCGGCGAGGTCTCCACACTCCCTAGCGGCCAGACCCTGCGCGAGTTCAATATCGTCGCGGTCGACAAGGAGATCGAGATCGCCCCAGGGGTCTACTTCCCCGCCTGGACGTATAACGGCCAGGTTCCCGGCCCCACCCTCCGGGTCACGGAAGGGGACCGCGTGCGCGTCCACTTCCACAACGCGGGCAGCCACCCGCACACCATTCACTTCCACGGCATCCACCCCGCCTCGATGGACGGCGTGCCCGGCACCGGACCCGGCATGATCTACCCAGGGGAGTCCTTCACCTACGAGTTCGACGCCTACCCCTTCGGCTGCCACCTCTACCACTGCCACGCGATTCCCCTCAAACGCCACATCCACAAGGGGCTTTACGGCGCGTTCATCATCGATCCCGACCCCGAACGCCACCCCGAATACCAGGCCGCCGCTCGCGCGCGCCTACTGGGCACCCCGGAAAACCAGGCGTGGCAGGAGTTCGTCA
Organism: Marinithermus hydrothermalis DSM 14884; assembly: GCF_000195335.1. Classification (NCBI taxonomy): domain Bacteria; kingdom Thermotogati; phylum Deinococcota; class Deinococci; order Thermales; family Thermaceae; genus Marinithermus; species Marinithermus hydrothermalis. Next base: position 516,847 of record NC_015387.1, on the reverse strand, counting down.
TGGTCATGAACGGCTTCGACACCAACTTCGACGAGGAAAACGAGGTCTACGCCGTCAACACCGTCGCGCACGCCTACATGAAACGCCCCATCCGGATCGAGCGCGACCGCCCGGTCCGGATCTACCTCATCAACGCCACCGAGTTCGACCCCATCAACTCCTTCCACCTCCACGCCAACTTCTTCGACTACTACGACCACGGCACCACCCTCACCCCCACCCTCAAGACCGTGGACACCATCATGCAGTGCCAAGGCCAACGCGGCATCCTCGAGTTCTCCTTCAATGGGTTCGAACCGGGCCTCTACATGTTCCACGCGCACCAGTCCGAGTTCGCCGAGCTCGGCTGGATGGGTAACTTCGAGGTGATCGAATGATGCCGGAACGCTCCCCAACCCACCACACCTGGCTCTGGGCCGTCCTGCCCTTCGCCATCCTCCTCGGCCTGCTCGGCCTCTTCCTCACCACCGACCCCCTCAAGCCCCTAGGCGTCACCGCCCCGCCCCTCGAGGCCCTCACCGTCGAGCGCACCGTCCTGGACGAGACCGGGATCCGCCTCAAGGTGCGGGCCGACGGGTCCGAGCCTCTCACGATTGCCCAAATCCAGGTGGACGGGGCCTACTGGGAATTCACCCAAGACCCTCCCGGTCCCCTGGGCCGCCTCCAGACCGCCTGGATCACCCTCCCGTACCCCTGGGTCGAGGGCGAGGCCCACTTCATCACCTTCGTTACCCGCACCGGCATGACCTTCGAGCACGAGATCCCCGTCGCCGTGGAAAGCCCCCGCTGGACGCCCGCGCGCGTCCTAGCCTACGCCCTCCTCGGCCTGTACGTCGGGGTGGTCCCGGTCAGCCTGGGCCTGTTGTTCTACCCCTACCTCCGCACGCTCCGCGCGCACGGGCTGCGCTTCATCCTCGCGCTCACCATGGGGCTCCTCGCCTTCCTCCTCGTGGACACCCTCGAGGAAGGCCTCGAGCTCGCCGAAGGCGCGGCCGCGGCCTTCCAGGCCACCCCCCTGGTCTGGCTCGCCGCACTCCTCAGCTTCCTCGCCCTCTTCGCCTTCGGCCGCCGCGGCGGCCGCGCCCCGGAGGGCCTCGGCCTGGCCACGTACCTCGCGTTCGGTATCGGGCTGCACAACCTGGGCGAAGGGCTCGCGATCGGCGCGGCGTTCGCCGCCGGCGAGGCCGCGCTCGGCGCCTTCCTCGTCGTGGGCTTCACCCTGCACAACCTGACCGAAGGGATCGGGATCGCCGCCCCCCTCACCCGCCACCCGGTGCGGCTCGTGCACTTCGTGGGCCTCGCCGCGCTCGCGGGTCTGCCCGCGGTGCTCGGCACCTGGGCTGGCGCGTTCGCCTTCGCCCCCCACTGGGCCGCCCTCCTTCTCGGGATCGGGGCCGGTGCGATCCTTCAGGTCATCGTCGAGGTCGGCGCGTACCTGGCGCGCACCACCCAAGGCCGTTGGCTCTCCCCCGCCAGCCTCGCCGGCTTCGCCTTAGGGCTTGCCGTCATGTACACCACCGCGTTCCTGGTGAACGTAGGGTAGGTGGTGCCACGTGAACGCGGAGATCTCGCTCAAACGCCCCTTCTGGTTCTACCTGGGACCAGCCTTCCTGGTCTCGGTCGGGTATATGGACCCCGGCAACTGGGCCACCTCCCTCGAGGCCGGCAGCCGAGACTCATGTAAAAAAGTCGGTTGACTCAAAACTTGCACTTATGCACCCTGGGGATACCTATGCGCCAGGACCACTTGAAAGGGGCCGCTGGTTTCCCGTCTGATGACGGGTGCCATGACCCAAGCGGCCCTGTCCCTACTTTGGACCCTCCTGGCCCTTTTGCCAAGCCCCCACCTCCAGGAATCCCTCAAGGCCCTGCTCTTGCTCCTCCTCCACGGCCACGGCAAGGCCAGACCCCAGCACAGCCAGGTCAAGTCCCCCTCCGCCCTCTCTCGCTTCCTCAACCGCTACCCCTGGCCCACCCGCGCTCTCATCCGCCTGGCAAGAAAAGAGGCCGAGAAAGCCCTGGACCGGGCCAGAAAGAAAAAAGGCCCCAAGCCCCGTCTCCTGGTGGTCCTGGACCTAGTCACTCTGGAGAAGCGGGGCCGTTTCCAGGCCCTGCCCCTCTCCTTTTTTCACGGCAAGTGGGGACTCCATCTGGTGGTCCTCTACCTCGTCTACGGAGACCTCCGCATCCCTTGGGCCTACCGCCTCTGGCGGGGCAAGGGGGAGAAGGCCCTCTCCCGCCTGGCCCTAAGCCTCCTGGCCTCTCTGCCCCCCTGGATGCGCCGGGCCTTCCGGATACGGGTGGCCGCGGATGCGGCCTTTGGCACCACCCGGTTCCTTTTCGGGGTGAAGCGGTTGGGTTTTGAAGCGGTGGTGGGGATGCGGCGGGACCGGAGGCTGCGGGAAGGGGGGAGGCTTGGGGACCTCAGGCGGCAGGGGAGCCGGGTCTACCTTTGGGGGCTTTCCTTCCCGGTCTGGGTGGCCTGGTACCGCTACCCCCTGCCCCAAGGGGGCTGGGAGTGGCGGTACGTGGTGGCCACCTTTCCCGCCACGCCCCGGACGGCGCTCACTTGGGGAAAGAGGCGGTTTGCCATAGAGCACTTCTTCCGCGCCGCGAAAAGCGAGTTCTCCCTGGGGCAGTTTGGGCAGCGGACGGCTTTGGGGGTGCACCGTTTTCTGGTGCTTTCCCTTCTGGCCTACCTGTTGGCCCACTGGGTGGGCATGGAGGGGGAAGGAAGCTGGCGGGAGGCCAGGGAGCGGGCGGCGCGGGTTCTCTTGCCTGAGCTCGTGGTGCAGGTCGCCCTGCGGGAGCTCTATGCCCTGGGTCTCTGGCCGCCGGGGGGAGGGGGTGAAGGTTTATGCGGGATATGCGGGAGGTGCAAGTTTTGAGTTGACCCTTTTATCCTCCCCACCAGGGGCCTCCACCAGCACTCTGGGGAAAGAGTTCCCGTAAGCCTTTCCCAGGGGCTCTTTTCCCCAATCCGCCGATGCCGCATCCGGTAAAGCCCCACCATCAACCAGGATTCCCCCACCTCCAGGCTCCGCAACACCCTCCGCCTGCGCCGCCGCCACAATCGCCCATGCCCTACCTCCGCCACGTTGTTTGTCCAAGGAGGCGGTACCTCGGCCCCCCAAGCCTCCTGCAACCCCTCCCAAGCCCGCACCCAGCCCTCCAAGGCCTTACCCCACCGGGGCAGAAGCTCCTTCCAAAAGAACGCCTCCCCTCTCCCCCAGGCCCCAAGCCCCCGCAGCACCCTCAGACCCTCCCGTATCTCCCCCCACGCCTTCCGGTCCACCTTGGCCCGTACCTCCCGCATCAGGTGGAAAGCGCACCGGGCCCAAAGCAGCCTCCGCCCCAACCAGCCCAACGCCTCCCCTACCTCCTGCGCCCCGTCCGAAACCACCCCCAGCCTTGGAGGTAACCTCCAAAGGAGCTCCCGCACCCGCTCGTAACGCCGCCGATGGCCAAGGTCTCCCCACAGCGGGCAACCCGTCCAAGCCTCAAAGTAAAGGTACCCGTACCCCTTGGGGCCCCGGCCAAAGGCCCATTCATCCACACTCCCCCAGTACACCCGCCCTCGGAGAAGACGGTTCTCCCGCTGAAGGAGCCGTTTGGCCCTGGCCCCCGCGGACCTGAGCCAGCGGAGGCGGGTGGGACGGGTGAGGGGGAAGCCCAGGTTCTTGGCGAGATCGTTTTGGACGCTTTCAGGGGCGCGATGGCTTGCGAGGATGAGGAAGTGCTCCTGGATGGAGATCGCGTACCAGCGGCTTCTAGGGCAGTCCTCCGGGTAGAGAGCTCGTTTCTGGCGCTTGCATTGGGCGCAGCGGATCCGTTTGACTCTGACTTCCTGGATGCCCCGAAAGGTGCGCAGCTTGCGTCTGCGGTAGCCCCCGCTCTCCTCACGGGTGGCTCCGCAGTGGGGACAGGGTACGATGGAGCTCGGGGAGTCCTCAGTCGGCTTCATGGCAGAACCAGACTAAGGGCTCCCCTCTTACTCAACCGAGTTTTTTACATGACCCGCAGCCGATACGGGTACGCCCTCTTGTGGGTCGTCACCCTCTCGAGCGCCATCGCCGTGCTGATGCAGGTCCTCGCCGCCAAGCTCGGCATCGCCACCGGACGGGACCTGGCCCAGATGATGCGGGAGCGCTACCGTCCCGCCGTGGCCCGGTTTCTCTTCATCACCGCCTTCGTGGCCATGATGGCCACGGACCTCGCGGAGTTCATGGGGGTCGCCCTCGCCCTCAACCTGCTCTTCGGGATTCCGCTCACCCTCGCGGTGCTCCTCACCGTCTTCGACGTGCTGCTGATCCTGTGGCTCGAGCGTTTCGGGTTCCGCTGGGTGGAGCTCACGATCCTGGCGTTCGTGATCACCATCGGCCTCGCCTACGTCATCGAGATCCTCCTCGCGCAGCCCGACCTCGCTCAGGTCGCCTACCACGCCTTCGTACCCAACGGCGAGATCCTAAGGAGCACGACCGCCCTGTTTATCGCCATGGGCATCCTGGGGGCCACGGTCATGCCGCACAACCTGTTCCTGCACTCCGCCCAGGTCAAGACGCGGCTTTCCACCCCCGACACCAAGGCCCGGATCCTGAAGTGGAGCATCATAGACACGGTGGGCGCGCTTGGCGCCGCCTGGCTGGTCAACGGGGCCATTCTGGTCATGGCCGCCGCAGTCTTCCACGAAAACAGCCTCCTCGTGACCGAGATCGACCAGGCTTACCTAACCCTCGCACCGCTGCTCGGCAAGGCCGCGGCCCTCACCTTCGCCATCGCGCTGCTCGCCTCCGGCATCTCCAGCTCCACCACGGGCACCCTGGCCGGACAGGTGGTCTTCGAGGGGTTCCTCAACATCCGGGTGCGTAACAGGGCCCTACTGCGCCTCATGATCCGCCTCCTCACCATGGCCCCCGCCGTCGTCGCGGTCTTCCTCTCGGTGCGCCCGGTCACCCTGCTCGTCCTCTCCCAGGTCATCCTGTCCATGCAGCTGCCGTTTTCCGTGATCCCTCTGGTCCGTTTCACCTCGGACCCCAACCTCATGGGCCCTCTCACCAACCCCTTCTGGGTGAAGCTCCTCGCCTGGGTGAGCGCAGCGATCATCGTCGCGTTGAACCTCTTGCTGCTGGTCTTTGCAGCCCTAGGGGTCTAGTCTCTCCCAACTCAGCGCGTAGAGGCGATCGGCAAGGCGTTCGATCGCCTCGCGCGCGTAGAGTTTTTGCCGCCACGCTTGCGGGATTCCCTCCTCCCCGTAGTACGCCCCGGCGATCTGACCGTACACCGCGGCCACGGTGTCCGCGTCCTCCCCGAGATTCGCGGCGAGCAACGCCCCCTCGCGAAAATCCCGCGCTTCCGCGAACGCCCACAGCGCAGCCTCCAAGGTGCGCACTACGTACCCCGAAGCGCGGATCTGTGGGGGCTCCTTCTTTTGGAACGACCCCTGGGCGACCTCAGCCACCTCGGGGTGCAACGGCTCGCGCACCCACGCCTCAGGGACCGGGGCGTACCCAGGCTCGAGGAGGCGCGCCTTCTCCTCCCCCCGCACCGCCCCCACCAGCAGCCCGGCGAAGTACCGGCACGCGTCCACCGCCGCCCGCGCTCCGTGCGTGGTCCGTGAGCTCAAGGCCGCGTACTTAAGCGCCTCCTCCGGCCGCGCCGCGTAGGCTAGGGCCACCGGAGCGAGGCGCATCAAGGAGCCGTTCCCCGCGGAGAACTCGTGGGTGGGGCCAGGGTAGGGCTCGCCGGTGGCCGCGAAGCACTCCAGGGCCTCGCGGGTGGTGCCCCCGATATCGAAGCAGTACCCTTTGGGGCTCCAGTGCCCCTCCCGGTACCAGCGCAAATACCGGCGGAGCTGGTCCTTGGGGTCGAACCCCCCCACCTCGACCAGGCTCTCCGCCAGGCACAAGGCCATCGCGGTGTCATCCGTCCACTCGCCGGGGTTCAGGTCGTGCGGCCCGCCCCCCACGAGGTCCTCGAGGGGCGGGAAACTGCCTGGCGAACTAAACTCCACCGCCGCGCCCAACGCGTCCCCTACAGCCAAGCCCAATAGGGCCCCTCGGTAGCGCTCCTGTGGCTGCATGTTAACACCAGCATACCCCAACCCACTGCGATGGAACGGGTATAATTTGCGCCATGCGCCCCTCCGTTTGGCAGCTCACCTTGGCCCTAACGGCTGGGGTACTGACCGTTTCCGCCGCAGCGATCTTCATCCGGCTGGCCTTCCAAGCGGCGGGGGCAAGCGGGGCCGGGATCAGCCTGCTCCTCGCCGCGACCCGCCTCACGATCGCCGCGCTGCTCCTCTTGCCTGCCTGGCGGGGCCTGAGGCCAGCAAGACTCCAGCCCGGTGCGGTGCGGTACGCGGTGTTTGCGGGGGTCTTCCTCGCCTTGCACTTCGCGAGTTGGATCACGAGCCTCGCCTACACCTCGATCGCCGCGAGCGTGACCCTGGTCACCACGAACCCCGTATGGGTCGCCCTTATCGGGTGGATATGGTGGCGCGAGCGCCTGAGCCGCACCACCCTCGCTGGGGTGTGCGTCGCCCTCGCCGGCGGCATCCTGATCGGGCTGGGCGATGCGGGCAACGCCCCGCACACCGCACGCAACCCCCTCTTGGGGGACGCACTCGCGCTTTTAGGAGCGATCGCCGCAAGCTTCTACTTCCTCCTCGGGCGCGAAGCCCAACGGCGGGGCCTCTCGATCGGGCAGTACGCGGCCATCGCCTACGGCACCGCCGCGCTCGTTCTGCTGCCGCTCCCCGCCCTTGCCCAAACCCCTTACCTAGGCTGGCCCGCCGGGTTTTACCTGTGGGCCTTCGCCATGGCCGTCTCCTCCCAGCTCATCGGGCACACCAGCTTCAACTGGGCCGTGCGGTGGATGAACCCCACGCTGGTCACCCTGGTGATCCTCCTCGAGCCGGTCGGCTCGAGCCTCCTCGGGTACCTGGTTTTTGGGGAGGTGCCGGGGCGCACCGTCCTGCTGGGCGCCGCGATCCTCCTTTCCGGGGTCGCGCTCGCCATCTGGGGGAATCGAACCCCTAGCGCTCGAGAAGCTCGTACGGGGTCGCGATAAGGTCGATCCGGCGCTCGGGCGGTACCGGCAGCTCCGGCAGCAACTGCAAGGGATGCACGAGGGTCGCCCAAGGCGCACCGACCTCGAGGCGCCGCGGGGGAAACCCGTACCCCTTGCCCACCCAGCCGAAGGCCGGGTCCACCGCGACGCTCCCCACGAGAACCAGATCCACCGGGAGGGCCTCGAGGGCCACGGGCTGGCCGTACTTGGGCGCGTCGCGCACGCGCCGAAGCGCTTCGGGCGGCACCCCGTCCAGCAAGAGGAAGCGCCCCGCGCGGTCCGGGTGCGGCAGAACGAGGCGCTTGCCGTCACGGAGCGCGGCCTCGCGCAAGGGTTTCAGCACCTGGTCGGGCCCCGCAAGCACCACCTCGGCCCGCGCCCACGCGGGGTGCGCCATCAAGCGTTCCGCGGCGCGCCGGGCCCCCACGAAGTTCGGGTGGTGCCCGTGGGGGGGCGTGGGGTAGGCGGCCGCGCGGTGCAACGCGAGCGCGTTCCACACCCGTTCACGCAACTCCCCAACGGTCACCGCGTCCCCTGGCATCCCGCCCTAGCCTACAATGAACCCGTGCGCGGCCGGAACGCCGTGGGGAGGAGGAACATGCGGGTCGTAAAGGTTGGGGGGAGTTTACGCGAGGCTGAAGCGCTCATGCAGGCCCTTGCTCAAAGCGCCGGTTCCCTCATCGTGGTGCACGGGGGCGGGCCACGCATCGGCGCGTGGCTCGAGCGGCTGGGGTTCGAGACCCGCTTCCACCAGGGCCTCCGGGTCACGCCTCCCGAGCAGATGGAAGTGATCGAGCAGGTCCTCACGCAAACCGGAAAGGTCCTAGCCAGCTTGCTCACGCGCTTTGGCCGGGAGGCGCTGGGGCTTTCCGGGCGGGACGCGGCCCTCCTCAAGGCCCGCCCCAAGGACGCCGCGCTCGGGCGGGTGGGGGAGGTGACCGCCGTCAACACGGCGCTTTTGGAGGCGCTCCTCGAGGCGGGCCTCACCCCGGTCATCGCGCCCATCGGGATGGACGAGATCGGCCCCTTGAACATCAACGCGGATACCGCAGCGGGTGCCGTGGCAGGCGCGCTTAGCGCCCCCGTGGTATTCCTCACGAACGTGCCGGGCGTGCTCGCCGACCCCACGGACCCCAACTCGCTCTACCCCGAGCTGACGCGGGCCGAGGTGCACACCCTCATCCAAAACGGCGTGATCGCCGGGGGCATGATCCCCAAGGTCAAGGCGGCCCTCGCGGCCCTCGAAGCGGGCGCACCCTGGGTCCGCATCGCCTCCGGAACCCCCGCGCACGCCCGGAATGCCCTGAACAACACGAGCGGAACGCGCATCATCCCCTAGCCCCTGTACGAGAGGAGTGGAGCATGCCAAACCCCAAAGTCGCCGTTGTCACTGGAGCTTCCCGCGGCCTTGGCGCCGCATTCGCCCGTGTCCTCGCCGAGGAAGGGTACGCGCTCGCCCTCGGCGCGCGCACCCTAAGCGACCTCGAGCGCGTCGCGGCCTCCCTGGACGCCCCATCCCTCACGCACCCCCTGGACGTCACCGTTCCCGGCAGCGTGGATGCCTTCCGGGAAGTGACCCTGGCGCGTTTCGGGCGTGTGGATGCGCTCATCGTCAACGCCGGGATCGGCCTGTTCAAACCGCTGGAGGCGTTCACCCCCCAGGAGTTTGAGCAGCTGTTCGCGGTGAACGTCACTGGGGCGTGGCTCACCGTGCGGGCTTTCCTCGAGCCCCTTAAGGCCGCTCGAGGCCTTGTCGTGATGGTCTCCTCCGACGTCTCCACCCGCGTCTTCCCTACCGGCGGCCCGTACTGCGCCACCAAGTTCGCCCTGCGCGCCCTCGCGCGCACGCTGCAGCTGGAACACCCCGAACTGCGCGTGCTCGAGCTACGCCCCGGCGCGACCGACACGTACTTTGCGGGAAGCGAGGAAGGCGCATCGGGGAAGGAAGCGTACCTCAAAGCGGCAACGGTCGCGGAAGCCCTGCGCTTCGCCTTGCGCCTGCCTCAAGACGCGCGCCTCGAGGAGCTCGCGCTGCGCCCCGCGGCGCTGGAGCCCGTGTACTGACCTGCTATAATCGCGCTATGCCCCACGCTGCTGGAGAGGAGGGGAGTTCATGAATTACCGCACGGTCACCGTGCTGTTAATCCTGGGTTTGCTCATCCTGTTCGCCGGACTGAACTGGGAGTTGTTCAACACCCCCTCGACGCTCAACCTTTTATTCACCCAGGTGGAAGCCCCGCTGGGCATGACCCTCCTGGGCGTGATCGGGGGCCTCACCCTGCTGTACCTGATGTTCGCGATCGGGGTGGAAGCCGCGGCCCTCATGGAGGTCCGCCGCTACGCGCGCGAGCTGCACGCCGCCCGTAAGCTCCTCGAGAACGAGGAGGCCTCCCGCTTCACGAAACTCCGCCAGTACCTCCAAGAGGAGCTCGAGGCCCTCAAGGAAGAGCACGCCAAGGCACGCGAGCACGCGCGTGCCCTAGCCGCGCAGCTCGAGGAGGCCCTCAAGGCCGAAGCCCGGGGGCTCCGCACCGAGATCGAGCAAACCGAGGCCGTACTGGGCTCCGCCATCGAGCGCCTCGAGGGGCGGCTCGGACAGGCCGAGGCCCAGATCAACCAGGTCATTGAGCGCACCGGTAACACCTTGGCCGCGTACATCGGGGAGATCGAGGACCGCGTGCTGGGCGGCGCGACGGCCCCGGAAGAAGAGGCGCGGCCCGACACTTCCCCATAATTAAAGGAGCGGTATGCACGGTGAATCCGCGGTGCTCTTAACCATCGCTTGGGCCATTGGGCTGGGGCTTCTCGCGCAGATCCTAGCCCACCGCTTCCGCCTACCCGCGATCGTGCTGCTCCTCGCCTTCGGCGTGACGGCCGGGCCGTACGGCCTGAACCTCGTGCACCCCAGCCAGCTCGAGGAAGGCCTGGGCATCCTCGTGAAGCTAGCTGTCGCGATCATCCTCTTCGAAGGCGCGCTGAACCTGCGCCTCGGGGACCTGCGCCAGGCGGCCCGCGAGGTGCGCAGCCTCGTCACGCTCGGCGTGCTCGTCTCCTGGGTCGGAGGGACGCTCGCAGCCCTACTCATCGCGGGCTTCCCCTTCCCCCTCGCTCTCCTCTTCGGCGCGCTCGTCACCGTCACCGGCCCTACCGTGGTGCAACCCCTCCTCAAACGCATGCGCGTCCCCCGCCGCCTCAAGACCACCCTCGAGGGCGAGGCCATCCTGATCGACCCGATCGGAGCGATCCTCGCGGTGGCCGTGCTCGACGTGGTGATCAGCATCTACGGCGCGGAAGCGCTCACGCTCTGGGGCGCGTTCTGGGCGTACGCGGGCCGGCTCCTCGTGGGGGGCGTGGTGGGGTACGCGGGCGGGGCAATCCTCTCCCGCCTCTTCAAGGTGCGCCGGCTCGTGCCCGCGGAGCTGCGGAACCTAGTCGCACTCGCCGGGGTCTGGCTGGTCTTCGCGATCGCGGAATCCCTCCTCAGCGAGGCCGGCATCATGGCCGCGGTCGCCATGGGACTGAGCTTCCAGCGCGGAGAGGTCCCCGAGGAGCGCCGCCTCCGGCAGTTCAAGGAACAACTCACCGTCCTCGGCATCAGCCTGCTCTTCATCCTCCTCGCGGCCAACCTGCGCCTCGAGGTCATCGCGGCCGAAGGGTGGCGCGGTGTAGCAACAGTCCTGGCGCTGATGTTCGTGGTACGGCCCGCCGCGGTGTACCTCGCCATGCGGGGCTCGAGCTTCACCTGGCAGGAGAAACTCTTCATCGCCTGGATCGGGCCGCGCGGCATCGTGGCGGCCTCGGTCGCCTCGTTGTTCGCGCTGTCCCTCGAGACCGCGGGGTTCACGGACGGGGAGCGGCTCCTCGCCCTGACCTTCCTCACGATCGCGCTGACCGTGACCCTCCAGGGCCTCACCGCGAACCCCATCGCGCGCCTTCTCGGCCTCAAAAGCACCACAGGGCACCGCGCCCTCGTGGTCGGGGCAGGCCCCCTCGCGCGGTACACAGCCCGGATCCTGGAGGAACACGGGCGCCGCGTCACGGTCATCGACCGGAACCTCAGCCTGGTGTACGCCGCGCAGCGGGAAGGCCTCGAGGCCCACCAGGGGAACGCTTTGGAGGAGGAGGTGCTCGAGCGCGCTGGGGCGGACGAGGCCGAGAGCCTGCTCGCCGCGACCGCAAACCCCGAGGTGAACGTGCTCACCGTACAGCTCGCGCGCGAGGCTTTTAATATCACGCGGGCCTACCCCGTGGTGGACACGCCCGAAAAAGGCGCGGGGCCGCAACTCGTGGAACAGGTAGGGGGGCGCATCGCGTTCGGCCGGCCGATCGACATCCGGGACTGGGAGCACGCGCTGAACTACGAGCCGGTGGAGACCTTTGTGTGGGCGGTGCCGAAGGAGTGGCCAAACGTACCGCTCGGGGAGGTGCGCCTGCCCCCGGAACTGCTGCCGCTGGTGCGGATCCAAGGGCGTAACGTGGAGGTTGCGCACAGCGGGCAGACGTGGCGAAAGGGCGAACGGGTCGTGTTTTTGAGTCGGGTGCCGGAGGCGGAGGCGCTCGAGGCCCTCCAGCGGCTCGCGCCGGTTGCCCAGGAGGAGTGAGGCTGCTAGATTAGGGGGGTGGGCTTGGGCCCTTAGCTCAATCGGTGAGAGCAGCCGGCTCATAACCGGTTGGTTGCAGGTTCGAGCCCTGCAGGGCCCACCACGGCGTGCATGCTTCGTTCCCCGCCACAAGGGCGGGGAACGGTTTTTCCACCGCACGCCGGGACTGGTCCGGGAGGCCTCGAGGTCCTCTGGCGGCGCAGCTCGACGAAGCGGCTGGTCTGAACCCGGACAGACACATGTGAGACCGAATCGATAAGAATGTGGGGACCACTCCAGGAGAGAGGAGGTCCCCACGGATGCAGCTTACCACGGTTGGCCGAGAGGTGTGGAGAGGGGCGAGGAAGGCCCAACAACTCACCGAAGCAGGGGCCGGCGACCCCAGGGTCCAGGCCCGCGTGCGAAAGCTCAAACAGGTCGAGGCGTTCAGGGAACACGGGGTGGACTGGCCCGAGATCCAGGAGCTGGTGGGGATCAGCCGGGCCACCTACTACCGTTGGAGAAAGAGGCTCAAGGCGGAGGGGCTCAAAGGGCTGGTCCCGAAACCCAAGAGGCCCAAGCGTCTACGACAGAAGGTTTACTGGACCCCAACGCTGCTGATCGAGATTGAAGCCCTGAGGAAACAAAACCCCACCTGGGGGCGCTGGCCGATCTGGCTGAGCTTGAGGAGGCAAGGCTTTGAGGTCAGCGAGCGCACCGTGGGGCGGATCCTGGCCTACCTGGAGGCGCACGGCCGGGTGGAAAGGGTAGCCGCCTTTCTGGCGCGGGCCCGGCGGGGAAAGGTAAAGAGGAAGACCCGGCGCCCCTACGCCCAGAAAAAGCCCAAGGGGTACGAGGTCCACCACCCTGGGGACCTTATCCAGGTAGATACCCTGACCGTGACCTTGGGCCCTGGGGAGACGATCAAGCACTTCTCGGCCGTCGACCTCTTCACACGTTTCTCCCTTGCGGAAGTCCACACCAAAGCCACGGCCAACCTGGCGGCCAGCTTCCTGGCTCACCGGGTTGCGCAAGCCCCCTTCCCCGTCAAAGCCATTCAGGTTGACGGCGGAAGTGAGTTCATGGCCGAGTTTGAAGAGACCTGCCAACGCCTGGGCCTGCAGCTTTTCGTGCTGCCGCCCAAAAGCCCCAAGCTGAACGGGCACGTGGAGCGGATGCAGCGGACCTTTAGGGATGAGTTCTACACCCGACCCCTGCCGTCGAAGATCCCCGAGCTTCAACAAAAACTCGACGCCTACCTGGACCACTACAACCGAAGGAGACCGCACCGGGCCCTAAACGGTCTGGCTCCCCTGGAGTTCCTGGCTATGATGCAAGAGGAGCCGGTCCCCAGGGAGTCTCAGATGTGTTGGCCGACTACATGGTCTGGACAATCCGGCTGCGCTCTTCTATACTGAATGGCGCTGCGCGCCGGCGTAGCTCAGCGGTAGAGCAACCGCCTCGTAAGCGGTAGGTCGCCGGTTCGAATCCGGCCGCCGGCTCCAAGATAATCTGCCCCCTCCCTCTAGGGGGCAGTGTGTTTTTACACCTTAATGACACCTAAAGCATCCCGTCGAACCCCGAGCGCTTCACGTAGAAGAACACGTAGCTATCCCGGCTGATCTCGTTCCCGCTCGCGTCAAACAGCTTCATGATCAGCTGCGTGCCGTTCGGGACCCCCACGGCCGTGTTGTCGGGAACCGTATACCCCGCAACCTGCACCTTGCGGCCCGCCACGCCCTGACCCACGACCGTAAAGTTCGGGTTCGCCTTCGTAATGGTTTCCTTACGGGTTTCCATCATCCCTACCCTCCAAAGCTGACGCCCGCCCCCTTGAGGAGGCTAATGATGCTTTCGCCCATCATGCCGACGCCGACCGCCTTCTCCGCCTCTTCCTTAGCGCTCACCGCGATGGCCGCCCCGGTGATCCCGATGGCCAGCCGCGCCAGCTGACGCGCCAGCACCTGCCGCGCGTCCAGCCCCTGGCTGGAATCCCCGAACACCCCACGGCCAACCGTGAACAGCCCCCGCTCCAGCGCGTACTCCCCGATGATCCCCCCCACCAGGCCAAGCGTGGCAGGAGAGAAAAACTCATCCCCCGCGCGCCGCATCAGCTGGAGGCCGTCTTGAGCCTGAGATAGAGATAGCCCCTTAATCCTTGCCATGCGTCCCTCCTCGCTCGCCTCAGCTTTGGCCCGGGACGCGCCCCAAAAACAAGGCCGGAGTGGCCACTTTTCAGGGCCGCTCCGACCAAAACGCGATGGTTATCGCGTTAAGCTAGCTCCACCCACACCCGCCGCCGGGGGTCCCTCGGGTCGCGGCGCACGAGGCCCGCACGCTCACGGTCCAGGTCCTTCACGCCGTACTCCGGCGGGCAGCCGTCATCGGGGCGCGCGAGCTTCTTGACACCCTCCCCGAGCTCCGGGAACTGCTCGGCGAGGGCCTGGACCTCGCCGGGCTCGGTGAGGCGGAAGGTGACGAGGTGAGTGGCCTGGCGGCGCACCCCGGGGTCGATCCCCCCCACCGCCCCCCGCAGCATCTGGGTCACGAAGATGGCGCTGTGCCCGAACTCGCGGCCCCCGGTCAGGACCTCGAAGAGGGCCTTTGGGACCCTGCCCCTCTCAAAGTACTGGTGGGCCTCGTCAACGACCAGGAGCACGTCGCGCCGACGCATGATGGCCTGGCCGAGGGCGTCCAAAAAGGGCCGGGGATCGTAACCGGTCACGTGGAAATGAATGCGGCGGTAACGCCGGAGAACGGGATCGGGGTCGCCGGTCTCGCCGACACTAAAGCCCTTTTCGGTGAATTCGGCGAACTCCCGCTTGCGGTTAACAACGATCAACTGACGGTATCGCCCCTCCATGCGGCGGATGATCTCTTTAGCGAGCGTGCTCTTCCCGGAGCCCGACTTGCCCACGATCAGGATGCGGAAGGTCTGCCTACCGGCCACGGATCACCTCCAGGGCTTCCTTGGGCGTAAGGATGCGGATCCCCCGAAAGCTTCGCAACACGAGCATGTCCTCGTCACCCGTCACGATGAAACGGGCCTTCCCGCCGAGCGCGGTTCCTAAGACCATGAGGTCCTTGGGATCGCGCACGCTCACATTAGCGGGGGCTTTTAATCGCACCCAGGTCGCCAAACGTTTAAGATCTTCGAGCAACGCGTCACTTAAAAGCGGGTCGATTCGCTTGGCGAACTTTTTCCTTCCAAGGACCTCCTGCAGCTCGGCAAAAACTGGCTGGGAGATCACGAGTTCGTACTGACCCTCATACCAAAGCTCAAGTACACGCCATGGCACCCCATAAGGGGTGAGCAGTGCAGCGATGTAAACATTCGTATCTAAGACAACCCGCACTACTTTGCCCGTTTGCGGGAGCGGTGAAGCGAACGCACCCTGCGAACCTCTTCGACGGCGAGCCGCATAGCCTCGTCTTCGCTAAGACCCTTTGCCCTTTGCGCCTGGCGCTTGCTCAGCGCCAAGAAGCGCCGCCTAGCGCGCTCCTTGCCCAACAAAAGCCGCAGCGCTTCGACGCGCGAAATTCGCAGGCTGCGACGAAAGCGCTCAAGCTCCTCGAAGAGGTCGTCGGGCACCTCGATCTGCTTCACCGCCCCCATTATACGGGCTCCCCCCCTTCCGCTACGTTCCCAGCCTTACACACCAAGCCGCCTCACCCCCTCGTACGCCCCCCAAGCCGCAAGCACCGTCCCCAACACCATCCGCGTGTAGGCGCATTTGGGGCAGACCCTAGACCCCGGCTTCGTGAGCTCCCAGTAGACTACGGCGGTGTTGTAGAGCCCGAAGAGGGCCACGGCGAAGGGAAAGACCGCGCTCATTCTAGGGCAAAAACTTGGGGCGGGGTGACCCTAGCTCAGACCGAGTCGCCGGTCACGGCCAACCCTGTGCTCACCTACCACTACGCGGTTCAAAGTGAAGACGGACGGCTCGAGGTCCGCTACGTGATCTTTCCCTTGTCGCGGATCCAGCTCGAGTACGACGCTCGCGTTTGATCCTCGAGCCACGATTAGGGGGCGCGGGGAAATGTCGGGCGCCGTACACCAACACCCCCCGACCCCGGGCAGCATGGGGTCGGGGGCATCGCAACGGAAGGAGGGGGTCCGGGAGGGCAGCTACCGGCTCCCCTCTGCTTCACCATACTTCCTGCTAGTGAGGAGGAGATTAAGGAAGCACACGTTTTCCACGGCAGCACCCCCGGGAGGTGGCGGGGCCGGGGGTGCCGCCGCTTGCGCGACGAGCGTGGTACACCCTTAGGGTACGCGCCCGTCCGGGCCCGGGGCGTCTTCCCTCACACAATAAGCACCATGGGAATCACCCGCGCGGGGCTCAAGCGCCTCATCGAGATGCACGAAGCGATCTGGGACGCGTGGTGGCCGGTCTTGCTGGGCCTCGAGCCCGAAGCGGCGCGGCGCGCGGTGGGCGGGAGTTTTCCCAGCGTCCTCGCCACGACCGCGCACATGGTGAGCCAGGAGATCGCGTGGCAGGACCGGTTCGAGAACCGGCCGTCCGAGCGGTCCCTGGGCGCAGCGTGGGCGGACCTGGCGGAGGTGCACCGGCACTGGGAGCGCCTCCGGGCGCGGCGGGCGGCGTGGCTCGAGGGCGCGGACCCGGCCGCGACGATCCGGTACACGAACGCGCGCGGCGAGGCGTTCGAGAGCACGGTGGGCGAGATCTGGTTCGTGCTCGTGATGCACGCGCACTTCCACCGGGGGCAGCTCGCCACCCAGCTCCGTCTCCTGGGCCGCACGCCGCCCAGCGTGCACTTCCTCCGGTTCGTAGCGCGCCCCCAGCCAGGCTAGGGGGTTTGCGGCTCGAGGCGGCCGGTGGTCACGCCGTACGCGACGGCCGGCTCGTCCGGCCCCACGTACACCCCGACGGTCTTCTCCCAGCGGCTGGACATCGTGTCCCCCACCACGGCCTCGAAGGCGCGGCGGTCGGCGACGGGCTCGTCGAGGATCACGCGCACCCGCGTGCCGCAGGGGTACCGCTCGAGAAGATCCGGGCTTAAGGCCACGTGGGCCCAGGGACGCAGCTCGATCCCGCACGCCCCTACGGTGCCGGGCGCGGCTTGGGTGAAGTGCACGCGCTCGAGCCTAAGGGCCTGGGCTGGGGTCGGGGAGGCCGGGGGCTCGGCGGGGGGTGGGGGTGCGCTCGAGGGCACCACTACGCGGACGGGAGCGGAGCTCGTGGGGGGGTGTGGTCACGGTCGGGGCGGGGCTCGAGCTCGGTTGGGGCGGAGCGCGCCGGCCGTCCAAAAGAAGCCATGCGCCGAGGGTGACCGCCGTCACGCCAGCGAGGGCGGCGAGCGTGAGCGTGATCCGGGGCTTCTGCATCGCTGGGTGTGCCTCCACAAGCGTCCCGGCGCGGGCCGGGTTGGACGATCGTAGTCTACCGATCGACCCTAAGAGGGCGGTGAAGCCTTCGTGTGATAGGATGGCCGGGATGCGGCTCGTGGATCGCACGCCGGAGGTGGACCTCTCCACACTGCTCTCCAGCTTCACGCCCCCCCCACGGTTCCAAACGGCTACGTTCGATACGTACACTCCGGATCCCCGTTATGCCTCGCAGGCCGCGGCGAAGGAGCGGCTTCGGCGCTGGGTGCGGCTCAAACCCCGGGGGTGGTTCCGCAAGAGGCTGCCGGGCCCTAAAGGCCTATACCTTGACGGGGGGTTCGGGGTGGGCAAGACCCACCTGCTCGTCGCCACGTACTGGGAGGCCCCAGCCCCCAAGGCGTACCTATCGTTCGAGGAGCTCACGTACACGATCGGGCTGATGGGCATGGCCCGGGCGGTGGAGACCTTCGCGGGGCTTGGGTTCTTGATGATCGACGAGTTCGAGCTGGACGACCCCGGGAACGCCCAGATGGTCACGAACTTCCTTAAGCAGACGATGGGGCGGGGCCTCAGGGTGGTGACGACCTCGAACACTCCGCCCGGCGCGCTGGGCAAGGGCCGGTTCAACGCGGAGCAGTTCCGGCACCAGATCCAGGGGCTGGCCGCGGCCTTCGAGGTGCTGCACATCGACGGCGAGGATTACCGGCACCGCGACCCCGCACACCCGCCCGCGCCGCTCTCCCGCGCGGCGCTCGAGGCCCGCTACGCGGAGGAAACGCGCCCCGCGACCTTGGATACCTTCGCGGAGCTGCTCGCGCACCTCCGCACGCTGCACCCAATCCGGTACCGGCAGTTGTTCGC
The DNA here is from genome assembly GCF_000195335.1 of Marinithermus hydrothermalis DSM 14884. Lineage (NCBI taxonomy): Bacteria > Thermotogati > Deinococcota > Deinococci > Thermales > Thermaceae > Marinithermus > Marinithermus hydrothermalis. Next base: position 498,988 of record NC_015387.1, on the reverse strand, counting down.
GGGGCTCAAGGCAGTGTACCTCGCGGACCTCGAGCCCATCCCCCACGAGGCGGACGCGCTTCGGTTCGTGCACTTTGTGGACAAGCTTTACGACCTGGGGCTCGAGTTGTTCGTGTCGGGGGAGCCGCTTTCCCGTCTGTTTCCGGAGTCCTACTGCTACGGTGCGTACGCGAAGAAGTACGGTCGGGCCTTGTCGCGCTTGGCGGAGCTGGTGGAGGCCTCCCGCGAGCGGGTCGCCGTATAACGCATTTTCCTCACCAAAGGCGTGATACGATATGCAGGATGATCGAGCTCACGCCGGAACAAAAGCTGGTCCTTGAGACGGTACGGGAGTTCGCCAAAAACGAGCTGTACCCCCTGGCCCCGGAGTACGACGCCTCGGGGGAGTACCCGTGGCCCCAGCTCCGGAAGATGGCCGAGCTCGGCCTCCTAGGCATGACCACCCCCGAGGCGTGGGGTGGGGCCGGCCTCGACACGGTGACCTGGGCCTTGGCGATGGAGGAGATCGCCGCGGCGGACCCCTCGGTCGCGGTCATCCTTTCCGTAACCTCGGGCCTGCCGCAGTACATGCTCCTCAAGTTCGGTACCGACGCGCAAAAGGAGAAGTACCTGCGCCCGCTGGCCCAGGGCGAGTGGATCGGGGCGTTCTGCCTCACCGAGCCACACGCCGGGTCGGACCCGGCCTCCCTCAAGCTGCGCGCTGAGCGGGTGGACGGGGGGTACGTACTGAACGGGGTCAAGTCCTGGATCACCTCCGGCGGCCAGGCCCAGCTCTACGTGGTCATGGCCCGCACCGGCGGCGAGGGCGCCCGGGGCATCACCGCCTTTTTGGTGGAAAAGGACACGCCGGGGTTGTCCTTCGGGAAGCCCGAGGAGAAGATGGGGCTGCACGCGGCGCACACCACCGAGGTGCGGTTCGACGAGGTGTTCGTCCCCGAGGAGAACCGTCTCGGCGAGGAAGGCATGGGCCTCAAGTACGCCCTCTCCGGGCTGGACTCCGGCCGCATCGGGATCGCTGCGCAAGCCGTGGGGATCGCTCGAGCCGCGTACGAGATCGCCCGGGACTACGCGGACGAACGCACCCAGTTCGGCCAGAAGCTGCGCGCGTTCGAGGGGGTGAGCTTCAAGCTCGCGGACATGGCGACGCGGATCGAGGCCGCCCGGCTGCTGCTCTTGAACGCGGCGGCGCGGAAGGACCGGGGCCTTCCGTTCAGCAAGGAAGCCTCGATGGCTAAGCTGTTCGCCTCCGAGACGGCGGTGGAGGTCACGCGCCAGGCGGTGCAGATCCTGGGCGGGTACGGGTACGCGCGCGAGTACCGGGTGGAGCGGTACTACCGGGACGCGAAGATCACGGAGATCTACGAGGGCACCTCGGAGATCCAGCGCATCGTGATCAGCCGCGAGATCTATCGCGAGCTGGGGCGGTAGGGACACCTGTACCCTGGGGGTAGCGGGGAAGATGAGGGCATGAGGCCCGATTTCGACCGCTACCCGTTCTTGGTGGCCTGGGAGATGACGCACGCGTGCGATCTCGCGTGCAAGCACTGCCGGGCCAGCGCCGAGCCCGACCCCCTTCCCGGCGAGCTCACCACCACCGAGGCGCTCGCCTTATTGGAGGAACTCGCGACCTACCAACCCAAGCCCATCCTTCTCCCCACCGGGGGGGATCCGTTGAAACGGCCGGACCTCTGGGTCATCCTGGAGCGCGCCCGTGAGCTGGGCGTCAAAGTGGGGATCACGCCCGCGGTCACGCCCCTGCTGACCCGGGAGGTGGTGGCGCGCTTCAAGGCGCTCGGGGTGCACCAGATGGCGATCTCCCTGGACGGCGCGAGCCCCGAGACGCACGACGTGTTCCGCGGGGTGCCCGGCACGTTCGAGCGGGCCGTCGCGGCGCTGGAGTGGGCGCGGGAGGTGGGCCTCCCCACGCAGATCAACACCACCGTGACCCGCTCGACCCGGCCGGAGCTTCCGAAGCTGGCCGAGCTCGGGGCGCGGCTCGGGATCGCGGCGTGGGAGGTGTTCTTCCTGGTGCCCGTGGGGCGCGGGGCGTTGCTCGAGCAGCTCACCCCACAGGAGTACGAGGAGACCTTGGCCTGGCTGTACCAGGCCTCCAAGACCTACCCGGTGCACATCCGCACCACCGAGGCCCCGCACTTCCGCCGGGTGGTGCTGCAGATGCGGGAGGCCCAGGGAGGCACGGACCGCGCCCTCGTGCGCAAGGGGCGGGGGATGCACATGCACGACGGGTACGGGTTCGTGTTCGTCAGCGCGACCGGGGAGGTGTACCCCTCCGGGTTCCTTCCCCTTTCCGCGGGGAACATCCGGGAACGATCCTTGCTGGAGATCTACCGCGAAAGCCCCTTGTTCCGTGACTTACGCGACAAGAGCAAGCTCAAAGGCAAGTGCGGCGTGTGCGAGTTCCGGGAGATCTGCGGGGGCAGCCGCGCCCGGGCTTGGGCCGAGACCGGGGACCCGTTGGGTCCCGAGCCGCGTTGCGCGTACGTACCCGAGGCGCTGCGCGGGTGAGCAAACCCAAACAGGGAATACCCCTATCCCCCTAGGGGTATAATAGGGGCATGAGCCGCCTGGTGATCATCGGCGGCGTGGCCGCCGGAATGAGCGCCGCTGCCAAAGCTAAACGCACCAACCCCGACCTCGAGATCACCGTCTTCGAAAAAAGCCCCCACGTCTCCTACGGGGCCTGCGGCCTCCCCTACTTCCTCGCGGGGCGCATCCCCCGCGCGGAAGCCCTCATCGCCCGCACCCCCGAAGCCTTCAAACAGCAGGGGATCGCTGTCCTCACCCGGCACGAGGTCACGGCGGTGGACCTCGAGGGCCGCCGCGTCCAGGTGCACGACCACGCGGAGGGCCGCACCTTCTGGCACCCCTTCGACCACCTCCTCCTCGCCACCGGTGCCACCCCCATCCGTCCCCCCATCCCCGGAGCGCACCAGGAAGGCGTGCACGTGCTGCGCACCCTGGAGGACGGCCTGGCCCTCCACGCTGCCCTCGAGACTGCGCGGAGCACCGTGATCGTAGGCGCGGGGTACATCGGCCTCGAGCTCGCCGAGGCCTTCCGCGCGCGCGGCAAGGCCGTCACGCTCATCGAGGCCCAGCCCCGCGTCCTGCCTCAGGCCGACCCCGAGGTCAGCCCCCTGGTGGAGGCCGAGCTCGAGCGGCACGGGGTCGAGGTCCTGACCGGCACCACGGTCACGGCCTTCACCGGCCAGGGGCGGCTGGAGGCCGTGGAGACCAGCGCCGGCACCGTCCCCGCGGACCTCGCGGTCCTCGCGGTCGGCGTCCGCCCCAACGTAGCCCTCGCCGAGGCGATGGGGCTCGAGCTCGGACCCACCGGGGCCGTGCGCGTGGACGCCCAGCTCCGCACCAGCCACCCCGGCGTGTGGGCCGCGGGGGACGTGGCCGAGTCGCGCCACCGCGTTACCGGCGAGGCGTACTGGCTCCCCCTGGGGGACGTGGCCAACAAGCACGGGCGGGTGGCCGGCAGCGTGATCGCGGGCCAGCCCGCCGCGTTCGCCGGCGTGGTGGGCACCACCGTCACCAAGGTCTTCGAGCTGGCCGTCGCCACGACCGGCCTCTCGGAAGCCGCGGCCCGAAGCCGGGGGTACCCGGTGGCGACGGTTTGGATCCAGGCGAAAGACCGCGCCCACTACTACCCGGACGCGCGCCCCCTGTACGTGAAGCTGATCTACCGGAGCGACACCGGGGCACTCCTCGGCGGGCAGCTTGTGGGGCGCGGGGACGCCGTGCTGCGCGTCGACGCCCTCGCAGCGCTACTGCACCAGGGGGGCACGGTGGAGGACCTAGCGGCCCTTGACCTGGCGTACGCCCCGCCGTTTTCCCCGGTCTGGGATCCGCTCCTCGTGGCCGCGGGGCAAGCCCAAAAACAGCGCCTTCCCCGGCGAACCGGGGAAGGCGCTCCCACGCGGGAAGGGGCCTAGGGGGCGAGCGCCGCCGCGTTCGCGAAGAGGCCAAACCCCAGCCCCGCCCACAAGCCCAACAGCACCACCAGCCCCGCCGCGACAACCAGCGCAAACCGCGCCCCGCTCCGCGCGGCGGGCACCTCCATGCTCGCGGGCGCGCTAAACGCGGCGAGGGCAAGCAGGCGCAGGTAGTAGAACGCAGCCACGACCGAGGTCAACAAGGCGAAGACCACCAGACCGTACGCGCCGCCACGAGCGGCCTCGAGGATCACCAGGTACTTGGCCCAAAACCCCACGAAGGGAGGGATCCCCGCGAGCGAAAGCATCGCGAACACCCACCCCACCCCAAGCAGTGGCGCCCGCTGCAACAGGCCGCGCAGCGCACCGTAAGGCACGCCTTTGCCTTCATCCACCACGCTGAGCACCCCGAAGGCCAGCCCCGTCGAGATCGCGTAAGCGAAGAGGTAGTATCCCAGGGCGGGCCCCGCGTCCGGCCCCAAGAGCGCCAGCGCGGCGTACCCCGCGTGCGCGATCGAGGAGTAAGCGAGCACGCGCTTGGCCTCGTTCTGCACGAGCGCGGCCAGGTTCCCAAACAGCACGGTGAGCGCCACCATCAACGCGAACAACGCCCCCCAGGGTCCCTCGAGGCCGCTGCCCACCAGCACGCGCGCCAGCGCCGCAAAGGCCGCGGCCTTCACCCCGGAGGCCATGAAGAGCGTGACGGGCGTGGGGCTGCCCTGGTAGACGTCGGGCGTCCACCACTGGAAGGGCACCAGGGCCACCTTGAACCCCAGGCCGGTCAGGATCAAGGCCATGGCGGCGAAGTACAGGAGGCCCTCCCCTGCCGCGCCCACCGTGAAGGCCCCGGTCGCGCCGTAGTGCAGCACGATCCCGTAGAACAAGATCCCCGAGGCCGCCGCGCCCAGCAGGAAGTACTTCACGCTCGCCTCGTAGGACTCCAGGTCGCGCCTAAACCCCGCCAGGACGTACAAGGGAATCGAAAGGATCTCGATCCCGATCAGCATCACGACCAGGTTGGTGGTCGCGCCGATCACATGGGCGCCCAGGACCGCGTACCCCAATAGCGCGTAGTACTCGAACCGCTCCGCCTGGGTCGCGGCCAGGTACCGGGTGCCCACCAGCACCGCCATCAAGGCCGCGAGGAGGACGACCAGGGTGATGCCTCGAGCGAAAGCATCGAAGACGTACAACCCGTTAAACAGCACCTGGTCCTCGCCCCAGTTCACCCCGAGGAAGACCAGGGCCAGCGCGAAACCGATCCCGCTCACGCGGCGCACCTCGCTGCTCGGCATCACAAACCCCGCGAAGGTCGCCAAGAGAGCGGTCAGCAACAGCGTGATCAGAACGCTCACAACCCACCCCCCACGAGCTGCGCGAAGACCTGCGCGCTCGGTTCGATCACCGCGCTAAACACCTTCGGGTACACCCCCAGCAGCACGATCCCCAAGGTGGCCAGCACCGCGAACGCCCACTCGCGCCGCGAAAGGTCCCCCGCGGGGCGCTCCGGCGTCTCGTGGAAGACCCGCTGGTACGCGGTGAGGGCGTACGCTGCCGAAGCGATGACCGCGGAAAAGCCTACGAGGGTCAGCCACGGCGAGGCCTGCCACGCCCCCAAGAGGCTCATGAACTCCCCGGGGAAGCCCGCGAGGCCAGGCAGCCCCACCATCGCGAGCACCAGGATCAAGGTGAAGGCCGCGAGGGCCGGCGCGTGCTGCGCCAAGCCGCGCGTAGGCGTGAGCTCGAGGGTGCCGAACCGCCGGTGCATCATGCCCGCGAAGAGGAAGAGCGCGCCGGTGTACACCGAGGAGGCCGCGAGCAGGAAGATCGCCCCGATCGCGCCTTCCTCCGTGCCGCTAAACAGCCCCAGGGCCCCTACCCCCATGTGCGAAAGCGCCCCGTAGGCCAAAAGCCGCTTCCAGTCGGTCTGCGCAAACGCAACCCACGCGCCGTACAGCGCGGTCACCGCGGCGAGCGCGAGGAGCAGCCCCTGGAACTCAGCGAACCCCGCGGGGAACAAGGGCATGGCCCAACGGAAGAAGCCGTACAGGCCCACCTTGTACAGGGTGCCCATCACGTCCGCGAGGCCCGAAGGGTGGTTCTCCGCGTGGAAGTCCGGAAGCCAGGTGTGCACCGGGAAGAGCGGGGTCTTCACGAGGAAGGCCAGGGCGAACGCGGCGAAGGCCCAGACTGCCGCGGCCCCATCGAGACGGTGCGCGAGGAGGTCCTCGAGCAGGAAGCTTTCCGCGCCGCCCAAATACCGCGCCGCGAGGATCGCGGCGAGCATCAGGAGGCTACCGGTCAGGGTGAAGAGCGCGAACTTCACGAGGGCGCGGACCCGGTTCTGCCCCCCGAACAAGCCCAGCATCAGCATGCTGGGGATCAGGGTCGCCTCGTAGAAGACGTAGAAGAGGATCAGGTCCAGGCTCGAGACGATCCCGAGGAGGCCCGTCTCCATCAAAAGCGCCAGGGCCACCATGCGCCCCGGCACGTCCCGCAGCACGATGAGGCCCGCGAAGGTCACCAACGCGATGGCGAGGGCCAGCGCCAGGGAGGTTCCGTCCAGCCCCAGGGCGTAGTACACCCCGACCGGCTCGAGCAAGGGCGTCTGGGTGACGAAGGCGTACCCCTCACCGGGGTACTGCGCGAAGAGGCCCAGGCCGATCAGGAAGGTAAGGCCGGAGGCTACGATCCCCAAGCGCCGCGCCATGCCCGGCGCGAAAAGGGCCACGAGGCCCGCGAGGGCCGGTAGGAAGACGAAGAGGTGAATCACCGCACCACCCCCCACAGAAGAACGACCGCGAGGGCCAACGCCATGAAGGCCGCGTACACCCGCACGTACCCGTGCTGGAGGGCCGCAAGCGCCCGGCCCAACACTCCCACACCGCCCGCGCCGCGCACGTACCCGGCGTCCAAGGCGCGGTCCGCCAGGCCCAGCGCGTACGCGAGTTCCTTGAGGGGCGTCACGATCACGGCGTTATAGACGCGATCCACGTAGAAGGCTTCTGCGCTCCAGGCCTGGAAGGTCTCGTACCAGCGCGGCAGCCTTGCGGCCGTGAAGGTCCGGTACCCCACGAACACCCCCACGAGCGCGACCAGAGCCGAGAGCAGGATCAGCCCCCACTCGGTCGCGAGCTCGAGGTGGCGCGCCTCGAGCTCCGCCAGGGAGGTCGCGAGGAAGGGCTCGAGGCGGTTCCACAGGGGCGCGGGCAGGGCGAGGAAGCCCGAGAAGAGCGCCCCTAGGGCGAGGAGGTCGTTGGGCAGGGTCATGACGCGGGGCGCTTCGTGGGGGTGCGCCGCGCCGCGGTAGGTGCCCTGGAAGACCAGGACGTACCAGCGCATCGCGTACACCGCGGTGAGGAAGGCCGTGAAGAGCGCGACGGCGTAGAAGCCCGCGCCGCCGAAGGGGTAGGTGAGCGTCGCGGTGAGGATCGCGTCCTTGGACCAAAACCCCGAGAGGAGCGGGAAGCCCGCGAGGGCCAGCGCCCCGATGAGACCGTGCAGGTGCGTGCGGGGTAAGTGCGCCTTAAGCCCGCCCATCCTGCGCACGTCCTGCTCGCCTCCCAAGGCGTGGATCACCGAACCGGAGGAGAGGAAGAGCAGCGCCTTGAAGAAGGCGTGCGTCATCACGTGGAACAGCGCGATCCAGTACGCCCCCACCCCCGCGGCGAGGAACATGTACCCGAGCTGGCTGACCGTGGAGTACGCGACGATGCGCTTGATGTCCCACTGCCCCAGGGCCGAGAGCGCCCCGTAGAGGGCGGTGATGAGGCCGATCACGGCGATCGCGTACGAGACGTCCGGCAGCACCGCGTACAGGAAGCTCGAGCGCGCCAGGAGGTAAACGCCCGCGGTCACCATGGTGGCCGCGTGGATCAGGGCGGAGACCGGCGTGGGGCCCGCCATCGCGTCCGGCAACCACACCATGAGGGGCACCTGGGCGCTCTTCCCGATCGCCCCGATGAAGAGCAAGGCCCCCGCGAGCGAAAGCCCCGCCGGAAGGACCAGGCTGCCCTCGATGGCCTCGCGCAGCTCGCTAATCGAAAGGGTCCCGAAGGTGGTGTACAGGATCGCCATGCCCAGCAAGAACCCCAGGTCGCCGATGCGGTTCACGATGAAGGCCTTGCGGGCCGAGTCGGCGTTGGTGCGCTCCGTGTACCAGAACCCGATCAGGAGGTAGGAGGCGAGGCCCACCCCCTCCCAGCCGATGAACATGACCGGGTACGCGTCGGCCAGGACCAGGGTCATCATCATGGCGATGAACAGGTTCAGGTACGCGAAAAAGCGGCTGAACCCCGGGTCGCCCGCCATGTACCCGATCGCGTACACGTGGATCAAGAACCCGATCCCGGTCACGATCAAGGCCATGAAGCCGGAGAGGGAGTCCAGGACCAAGCTGAAGGGAATGCCCGGCAGCCAGTCCTCGAGGACGAAACGGGCCCCGCCCCCAAGGAGCAGCCCTACGGAGAGGGCAAAGCTCGCGAAGACCAGCGCCGAGGCGAGCACGCCCGGCCAGGGCTCCCGCATGCGCCGGCCAAACAGGCCCAGCAAAACAAACCCCAACAGCGGTAAGAGGATCGTCAAGAGCAGCATGCCTTACCCCCTGAGGTGCCGCAGCTCATCGACCACGGTCGAGGCCCGCGTGCGGAAGACAGCCACGATGATGCCCAAGCCCACCGCGACCTCAGCCGCGGCGATCGCGATCACGAGGAAGGCCACCGACTGCGCGGCAATATCCCCGTACGCGCGCGCGAAGGTGACGAGGCCGAGGTTGGCCGCGTTCAGCATCAACTCGATGGAGAGGAACAAGAGGATCGCGGTGCGCCGCACGAGCAGGCCGTACACGCCGATGGTGAAGAGCGCAGCGGAGAGGAGCAGGTAGTAGGTCATCGGGTCACCTCCTCGAGCTCGCGCTCGCGCTCGGCCACCTGGGGCTTGACTCGAGGGCGGCGCACCTCAGGCTGGACCATCACGACCGCGGCGACCGTCGCGGCGAGCAGCAGCACCGCGATAAGCTCCACTGCGTACAGCCAGGGCCCGTAGAGGGCCTCGCCCACCACCTGGGCCGTGCCACCCGCGAGCAGCGGCGCGGTCTCCACAAGGGATTGAACAGGTTCGAAGGTAGTGACGGCGTACCCCAGCCCCACGAGCAGCAGCACCCCCACCACCCCGGCGAAGGGCCTCAGGCTGGGCACGGGGTCCACGCCCGTATCGGCTCGAGCCGCGAGCAGCAGCATGATCACGAAGAGGAACAGGACCATGATCGCGCCAGCGTACACGATCACCTGGATCCAGCCTAGAAACCGCGCGTCCAGCGCCATGTACACCGCGGCGAGCACCAGGAAGTTCCCCGCGAGGGCGAGGGCGGCGTGCACCGCGTTGCGGAGCGTCACCACCGCCACTGCTGTAAGGATGAGCAACAGGCCGGCGACGAGATCGAAGAGGCTCACTCGTACTTCACCCCTTCCAGCTCCGGCCGCACGTAGGGCACCTTGAACCCTAGCTTGACCGGCTTTCCTGTGATGCGGGCCTCGCGCCGCTGCGGCTTGGAGCCCACCACCTCGACGAGCATGTCCTCCTTGCTGTAGATGTGGTCGGAGTAACGGTAGTCGGCCATCTCGAACTCGTTGCCCAGCACGACCGCGCCCGTGGGGCAGGCCTCCTCGCAGAGCCCGCAGAAGATGCAGCGCAGCATGTTGATCTCGTAGACCTTCGCGTACCGCTCCCCCGCCGAGACCGGGTTCTCCGGGTCGTTCTCCGCGGCCTCGACGTAGATCGCGTACGCCGGGCAGACCGCGGCGCACAGGCTGCACCCGATGCATTTCTCGAGGCCGTTCGGGTGGCGGGTAAGCACGTGACGCCCCTTGTAGCGCGGCTTCAAGGGCACCGGCGCGTCCGGGTACGGGATCGTCACCGGCTTGCTGAAGAGGTGCTTCAGCGTGATGCCCAGGCTCTTCGCCAGCGCGGCTACGCTCATGCGACACCTCCCTTGAACACAACCCAGGCTGCCGTCACCACGAACCACACCAGCGCTACCGGCAACAACACGCCCCAACTAAAGCGCATCAGCTGGTCGTAGCGCAGGCGGAACCAGGTTGCGCGGATCCAGATGAAGAGGAAAAGGAACAGGGCCATCTTCACGAACAGCCACAGGAAGGGGATGTCCGGCAAGAAGGCGGGCGCGTGCCACCCCCCCAGGAAGAGCGTGGGGATCAGGGCGCTTGCGGTGATGAGGTGGACGTACTCCGCCATCTGGAAGAGGGCCCACTTGATCGAGGAGTACTCGGTGTTGTACCCCGAGACCAGCTCCTGCTCGGCCTCCGGCAGGTCGAACGGCGTCCGCGCCGCCTCGGCCATGGTGGCGATCGTGAAGACCAGGAAGGCCGGGAACTGCCAAAGGATCAACCACCCGTTCTGGGCCTGCCACTCCACGATCTCCCGCAGGTTCAAGGACCCTACCAGGATCACCGGCGCGAGCAGGCTGATCCCCAGGCCCAGCTCGTAGCTCACGAGCGCTGCCGCCGAGCGCAGCGAGCCCAGCAGGCTGTACTTGGAGTTTGAGGCCCACCCCGCGAGGAAGACCCCGTACACCGCCATCTCGCTCACCGCGAAGAGGTACAGGATCCCCATGTCGATGTCGAGCACCCACGGGTCCAGCCCAAAGAACGCGCCTTCCGGCCCGAAGGGGATCAGGCCGAAAGCCACCAGCGCAAAGGTGATCGAGATCAAAGGCGCGAGGAGGTACACCAACCGGTCGGCTTCACGGACGGTGATGTCCTCCTTGAAGATGCTCTTGATCGCGTCCGCCAAGGGCTGCAACAACCCCATGGGGCCCACGCGGTTCGGCCCCAGCCGGTGCTGAAAGCGCGCGAGCAAACGGCGCTCCACGAGCGTCATGTAGGCGAACGCCGTCAAGAGCCCCACCACGACGAGAAGCGCCTTCACCGCGGTCCAGACGAACTCCATCACGCCTCCCCTCCCCCTTGAGGCGCCCCTTGAGGCACCAGCAGCTTAAACGGCACCCGGCGCGCGGTGCCCTTCCCGTACGCCGGCAGGTACAAGAACCCCTCCGGCAACGCCTCCCGCACGCGCACGACCGCCTCGAGCGTCCCGTAGGGGGTCTCCACCTCGAGGGCCATCCCGTCCTTCAAACCGTGCGCCCGGGCGGTCGCCGGGTGCGCCTCGAGCACAGCCCGGCCGAGCGCCTTCTGCACGGTGGGGCCCTGCAGCTGGTGGTGGCGCCACATGCTGGGCTTAAGGTAGAGCGTGCCGGCCTCCGCCCGGAGGGCGCGCGGCGTCCGGGGAGCCTTGGGCCGCCAGAGCACGCCCGACTCGGGCAGGTGCTCGAGGTCCAGCCGGTAGCGCTCCTTGAGGGCCCGACGGACCTGGCGCACGAGCCGCACGGGCGGCGTGACCCCGAGGGCTTCCGCGAAGAGCGCGAGGGCCTGCACAACCCCTTCGGCCTCGCCGTTATCCACTCCGGCGGGCTGGAGGGGGAGGACCCGCCCCTCGACGTTCACCATCGCGCCGCGCTTCTCGTAGAAGGTCTCCGCGGGCAGCACCACGTCCGCGTACCGCTCGGCGAGGGGGGTGAGGTGCGTGAGGTGGAAGACCCGGTAGGCCTGGGCCCGCACCACGTCCTCCGGCGGTTCAACCCCGCTGTAGAAGGCCACCTGCGGTCCGGCCTCCCCCAAGGCCGCGCCGCCCTCGCCGGGCCAGACCCCGACGGCCTCGAGGCCTCGGGCGTTCGGTGCAGGGGTCAGGGCGAAGACGCGCGCGCCGAAGGCCGCGGCGATCCGTTGCGCGGCCTGGGCGGCCTCCACGTCCTCGAGCACGCCCGCGCCCAGCACGAGCACCCGGCCCTCAGCGGCCTTGAAGCGCTCCGCCGCGGCCCGAACGGCCTCCCGCACCCCGTCCAGCCCCTCGGGGAGGGAGCGTCCCTCGAGAGCCGCCTCGAGGGCCTGGAGGAGGCGGGCCTCCTCGCCCGGCCGGTACACCCCCTTCGCGCCCGCCCAGCGCATGAGGGCGGTGGGGTAGGGCGCGAAGACCGCGAGCTTCTCCCCTTGGCGCGGCATGCGTTCCTTGATGGAGAGGTCCGCGAAGGGCGTGCCGTGGTTGTAACGGTGGGGCGGCTTCAGGCCCTTGAGGAACTGCTGGAGCCGCACGTGCAGCACCGGGAGTTCCTCGGTGGGGTCCCCCACCACCAGGGCAAAGCCCGCCTCCAACAGCTCGTCGTAGGTCAGGGCGGGGAAGCTCGAGGCCGCCACGGCAGTGCGCCCCTCAAAGTCCAGGTGGGGCGTGCCGAGGGCCCGGGCGAGCTCGGCGGCGGCGTACCCTTCCTCCAGGGTGCTGTCCCCCGCGAGGTAGAGCCCAACCGCGTCCTTCTTCGCGCCCTTTAGCCCCTCGCGCATCGCCTGGAGGGCTTCGTCCCAGCTGGCGGGCTCGAGGCGGCCGTCCTTGCGCACGAGGGGGGTCTTGATCCGGTTGAGGTCCACCCACTCGTGCCCGAAGCGCGCCGCGTCCGAGATCCAGATCTCGCTGGTCTCGGGGAGTTCACGGGCACGCACGCGCTCAATGCGGCCCGAGCGCGCGTCCACCCAGATCGCGCTGCCGGAGGCGTCGGTGAGGTCCGTGGTGGGGGTGCGGTCGTACTCCCAGTTGCGCCCCCTGAAGCGGGCCACCTGGTCGAGCAGCGCCCCGACCGGGCAGATGTCGCAGATGTTCCCGGTGAGGTTCGAGGGCAGGCCGTAGTCCGCGGTGCCGATGAAGGTGTGCACCCCCCGCTCGATGAAGTCCAGCACCTCGTCTCCGGGGATCTCCTCGAAGTACCGCACGCAGCGCTTGCAGTGGATGCACCGCTCGCGGTCCAGGGTGATGAAGGGCGAGAGGGGGTGGTGCTTGTCGGTGTGGCGGCGGGTGAACTCGTAGCGGGTGTAGACGGGCAGCTCGGGACCCAGCCCTTCGCGGATCTCCTCGCGCTTGGCGTGGTACGTCTCGTACAGGCCGTACTCGTAGCTGCGGTCCTGGAGCTCGCACGCGCCGCCCTTGTCGCAGGTGGGGCAGTCGAGGGGGTGGTTGAACAGGGTGAACTCCACCATCCCGGACTGGGCCCGCTTCACCTCGTCCGAGAGGGTGTCGATCACCATGCCCTCGCTCACCTGGAGGGTGCAGCTCGCCATGAGCTTGGGGAACCAGAAGATCTTGACCTCGCCGTTCTCGTCCCGGATCCAGTCGCCGTCCGGCCCCTTGCGCGGCGCACCGGCCTTGACCAGGCACATGCGGCACGACCCGGTCGGCGAGAGGTACTTCTCCGCGCAGAAGAGGGGCACGTCGTACCCAGCGTGGAAGATCGCGTCCATCGCCGAGGTTCCCGGCGGAACCTCGATCTCGCGGTCGTTGACCTTGACGCGTACCATGCTCACCTCCAGCGGCTCGTCCTGGGCACCACGCACGTGCCGTGCTCGATGTGGTGCTCGTACTCGTGACGGAAGTGCTTCAGAGACCCCCGCACCGGCCAGACCGCTGCGTCGGCCAGGGGGCAGAAGGCCTTGCCCTCGATGTTGTCGAGCAGGTTCTCCAACAGCTCGACATCCCCCGGCTCGCCGCGTCCCCGCTCGATCTTCTCGAAGAGCTTGGGCAGCCACCCGGACACCCCCTCACGGCAGGGGGTGCACTTGCCGCAGGACTCGTGCGCGTAGAACCGGGTCACGTTCCACATCGCGTTCACGATGCAGACCGACTCGGGGATCAGGATCACCCCGCCGGTCCCGAGGAGGGTGCCCAGGCGCTGGCAGTGCTCGTAGTCCATGGGCGAGTCGAGCACCTCGTCGGTCCAAGGCACGGGCGGGGTGGAGGACCCGCCGGGGATGATCGCCTTGATGGGCTCGGTGGGGCCGCCCGCCCAGTCGTAGATCAGCTCGCGGAAGGTCGTGCCGAGGGGTAGCTCGTACACGCCAGGGCGCCGCACGGGGCCGGAGATCTGGAAGAGCTTGTGCCCTTTGGAGCGCTCCGTGCCCATCTGCCCGAACCAGTCCGCGCCCCGCTCGATGATGTGCACCACCGAGCACAGGGTCTCCACGTTGTTGATCGTGGTGGGCTTGCCGTAAAGGCCGGACTGCGCTGGGAAGGGCGGTTTCATGCGCGGGTTGGCCCGGAGCCCCTCGAGGGAGTTCATCAGGGCGGTCTCCTCGCCGCAGATGTACGCGCCCGCGCCGCGGTGCACGTAGAGGTCGAAGCTGAACCCGGACCCGAAGAGGTTCTCGCCCAAATACCCCTTGGCGTACGCCTCCCGGATCGCCGCGGTCAGGCGGTCGTAGGCCCGGCGGTACTCCCCGCGCACGTACACGTACCCCTTGGTGGCGCGGATCGCGTACCCGGCGATGATCATGCCCTCGATGAGCTGGTGCGGGTCGTCCTCGAGGAGGTAGCGGTCCTTGAAGCTGCCGGGCTCGGATTCGTCGGCGTTGCATACGATGTAGTGCTGCGTCTTGGGTTCCTTGGGCATGAAGGACCACTTCACCCCGGTCGGGAACCCCGCGCCGCCCCGGCCCCGCAACCCGGACTTCTTGACCTCCTCGATCACCTCGTCGGGGGTCATCCGGGTCAGGGCCTTCCGCGCGGCCTCGTACCCCCCGTGGGCGAGGTAGTACTCGAGCGTCCAGGAGTTCGGCCGGCCGACGTGCGCGTAGAGGGTGCGCACGAAGCGGGGGTCGTGCCCGCTGGTGATGGGTTTTTCCGCGACGCTCACGCCTTCCCCTCCTCCGGCTTCGCGAGCGGTTCCGCGGGGCCCACCGCGGCCGCGGCTTCATCCTCGGGGCGCACCACGTGGCCGCACCCCTCGGGCAGCTCGATCTCCTCGAGGGGCCGGTCGGCTTTAAGGCCCTCGAGGAGGGCCTTGAGCCGCGCGCGGGTGACGCACTCCACGTAGGGCTCGTCGTTCACCTGGACCACCGGCGCGGTGTGGCAGCTGCCGAGGCACTCCACCTTCTGGATCGAGAACCGCCCGTCCGGGGTGACCTCCCCGGGCAGGATGCCCAGGGTCTCCACCAAATAATCCCAAAGCTCGTCCGCGCCGGCGAGGGCGCAGGAGAGCGTGGCGCACACCTGGAGGTGGTACTTGCCCGTGGGCAGCTCGTGGTAGTAGCTGTAGAAGCTCATCACGCCCTTGACCTCGGTGGGCGTGGTACCCACGAGCTCGGCGATCTCGCGGATGCGCGCTTCGGAGACGTACCCCTCCTCGGTCTGCACCCGCCGCAACAGCGGCATGATCGCGCTGCGCCGCCCCTCGGGCGGGTACTGGCGGAACACCTCCTCGAGCCAGTCTTGCTTGTCGTCAAAAAAGCCCATGCACTCCTCCTTACCGGTCCACGTCGCCCATTACCGGGTCGAGACTGGCGAGAATCGCGACCAAATCGGGGAACTGGTGGCCTTCGCAGGCGTAGGGCAGGCTTTGCAGGTTCACGAAGCTCGGGGCGCGCACCTTGACGCGGTAGGGCATCGACCCCCCGTCGGAGATGATGTAGTACCCGAGCTCTCCCCGCGCGCTTTCGGTGGGCACGTACACCTCGCCTTTCGGCGGGTGAAACCCTTCGGTCACCAGCTTGAAGTGGTAGATCACCGCCTCCATCGAGGTCTCGAGCAGGTGGCGGGGCGGCAGGGAGATCTGCGGGTTCGGGTCCCGGATGGGGCCGGGCTCGAGGCGCTCCACGGCTTGGCGGATGATGCGCGCGGACTCGCGCATCTCCTGAATGCGCACGATCATACGGTCGTACACGTCCCCGCGCTCGCCGAGGGGCACGTCGAACTCGTAGGTCTCGTACCCCGCGTAAGGGTAGGCCTTGCGCACGTCGTAGTTCACGCCGCTGGCGCGCAGCGAGCCTCCGGTGAGCCCCAGGTGGATCGCTACCTCCGGCGGGATCACGCCCACGTCGCGGGCGCGCTCATAGAAGATGGGGCTTTCGCGGAACATCCCCTCGTACTCGTCCACCCGATAGTCGAAGGTGTCGAGGAACTTCTTGAGTTCGGGGATGAACTCCTCGGGCAGGTCGTTCTTGAGCCCACCGATGCGGATGTAGTTGTGGTGGAAGCGCTGCCCGCTCACCCACTCGAACAGGTCCAGGATCGCTTCGCGCTCACGGAAGCAGTAGAAGAACGGCGTGAGGGCCCCGAAGTCGAGCAGCCCCGTCCCGGTGAAGACCAGGTGGCTCGCGATGCGGGACAGCTCGTTCAGGATGATGCGGATCGTCTGGGCGCGGGGCGGGACCTCGGCCCCGACGAGCCGCTCGACCGCGAGGGCGTACGCGAGGTCGTGCGCGAAGGAGTGCAGGTAGTCCATGCGGGGGGTGTAGGTGATGTTCTGCAGGTAGGTGCGGTGCTCCATGTTCTTCTCGAAGCCGGTGTGGAGGTACCCCACGTGCGGCTGGACCTCGAGCACCTCCTCCCCCGCCATCTTGATGACGAGCCGCAAGACCCCGTGCGTGGAGGGGTGTTGCGGCCCTACGTTCAGGGTCATGACCTCCGTGCGGAGTTCTTTGGGTTCTTCTAAGCGGCTCACTCTCCCTCCTTCTCCAGCTCAGCCGCGCGCCGAACGTCCTGGAAAAGCTGCTGGTACCCTTTGCGCGTACCGCCGCGCCACCCGGTGAGGCCCGGATCCTTGCCGGTGAGCCCCGCGCGGAAAGCCGCGGGGTCGATGAACCGCCCTTCCTTGAACAGGGTGGGCGTCTCCCCGAGGGGGAAGTCCTTGCGCAGGGGGTGGCCGTCCAGGTCCTCGGGGGTGAGGATCTTCCGGAGGTCCGGGTGGCCCTCGAAGCGGATGCCAAACAGGTCGTAGATCTCGCGCTCGAGCCAGTTCGCGCTGCCCCAGATCCCGGTCACGGTGGGCAGGACGGGGTTCGCTTCGGGCACGTAGACCCGCACGAAGAATCGGCTGCCGTCCCCGTCCTTCCAGCCGGGGAGGGAGACCAGCTCGTAGACGACGCAGAAGCGTTCGGGCTTCGGGTCGGGGTAGGTGAGGTAGTCGATCCCTATGATGTCCGCGAGGTAGTTAAAGCCCAGCGTCTTGTAGTGGGCCATGCGGTCCACGAGGCCGTCGCGGGGCAGCGTGATCCAGGTGTTCCCGTGGGCTTCCTCGATCTCGAAGCGCTGGGCGCGGGCTTCCTCAAGAACGCGCTGCAAGCGTTGCATGCGTCACCCCCGCACCCACGCCTCGACGGGCGGCAGTTTGTTGCCGGCCTCGTCGTAGGCCTGCCCCCGGATCTTTTTCTGGAGCTGCATCACCGCGTAGATCAGCGCCTCGGGGCGGGGCGGGCAGCCCGGCACGAAGACGTCCACCGGAACGACCGAGTCCACGTTCTGCACGATGGCGTAGTTGTTGAACATGCCCCCCGAGCTGGCGCACGCGCCCATGGAGATGACCCACTTGGGGTCGGGCATCTGGTCGTACACCCGGCGCATGACGGGCGCCATCTTCTTGGAGAGGCGGCCCGCGACGATCATGACGTCCGCCTGGCGGGGCGAGGCGCGGAAGACCTCGGAACCGAAGCGGGCTAGGTCGTTACGGGCGTCGGTCGAGGCCATCATCTCAATCGCGCAGCACGCGAGGCCGAAGGTGGCCGGCCAGAGGCTGTTCGAGCGCCCCCAGGCGACGAGTTTCTCAAGCGTGGTGAAGAAGACCCCCTGCCGCTCTAGTTCCTGCACGTCCCGCTCAAACAGGTCGGTTAGTCCCATTTCATCACCCCCTTGAGCCACTCGTAGACGAAGCCGGCCATCACGATGCCGACGAACACAATGACGGCGATCAGGCCGCCTACGCCTAGGGGTCCGGCGTTCACCGCGTACGGCCAAAGGAAGGCCACCTCGACGTCGAAGATGATGAAGAGCATGGCCACGACGTAGAAGTGGACCGGGTAACGCTCCACGCGCCCGATGGGGTCGTTGCCCGACTCGTAGGGCATCAGCTTGGTGGGGCGGGGCCGTTTGGGCCCGAGCAGCGCGCCCGCCAAGAGGGCCGCCACCCCGATGAACAGGGCTACCCCGAGGTAGATCAGGATGTTGATGTACTCGGTTACCGGTGACAAGTTCTCGCCCTCCCTTGCTTGTGCTTTTGTTCACTTACCCTGTTACTTGGGTCCCCTCCTCCTCGCTTGTGCTTTTGTTCACTATGCCGGATAAACGGACAATAGTGAACGAAAACTATTAACGCACCCCCATCTTAACGAGCCCCCTCCCGCAAGACAAGCGCCCGTAATGAAAAGCGTTGCTATGCTAAAAAGGTGCAACGCGCGGTTCTAAAACCCGGAAAAGAACGGAAGGTCAAGAACCACTACCCCACCGTCTACCGTGACGAGCTCGCCCAAACCCCAAGCGCCCCCGGCCCCTGCAAGGTGCTGGACGCCAGCGGAGCCCTCATCGGCGTCGGGTACTACGACCCCCAAAGCCCCGCCCCCCTCCGGGTCTACCGTTTCGACGACGGCCCCCTAGACCACGCCTTTTTCGTCCAGCGCTTCCGCCGCGCCCAAGCACGCCGGGAGGGCCTTGGCCCCTACCACCGCCTGGTACACGCCGAGGCCGACGGCCTCCCAGGCCTCGTGGTGGACCGGTTCGGCGAGGTCCTCCTCCTCCAGGTCCGCAACCGCGCGATGGAAGCCCTGAGGGACACCTGGCTCCCCGCGCTCATCGAGGTCACCCAACCCCAAGGGGTGTACGAACGCAGCGACGTAGAAGCCCGCCGCCTGGAGGGCCTCGAGCCCCGCACCGGGGTGCTGTACGGCCACGTCCCCCCCACCCTCCAGGTGGAGGAGGACGGGCTGGTCTTCGCAATCCCCCTCGCGATGGCCCAGACCAAAGGGTACTACCTGGACCAGCGGGAAAACCGCCGCCGATTCGAGGCGCTCGTGCAGCCCGGCCAGCGCGTGCTCGACGTGTACAGTTACGTAGGCGGGTTCGCCCTGCGCGCCGCCCGAAAGGGCGCGTACGCCCTGGCGGTGGACAAGGACCTCGAAGCGCTCGGGGTGCTGGACCAGACCGCCCGCGCCCACGGGCTCACGGTGGACCTCCGCGCCGGGGAGGCCCACGCGATCCTTCACGAGCTCGCCGAGCGCGGCCAGCGCTTCGACCACATCCTCCTCGACCCCCCCACCCTGGTCAAAAAGCCCAGCGCCCTACCGCGCGTCAAGCGCCACCTCGTGGACCTCACGCGCCTCGCGCTGGGGATGCTCGCGCCGGCCGGCACGGTCTGGCTCTCGAGCTGCGCGTATCACCTGCGGCTCGAGGACCTCCTGGAGGTCGCGCGACGCGCCGCGGCCGACACGGGCCGGCGCCTCGCGGTGCGGTGCGTGACCCATCAGCCTGCGGACCACCCCTGGAGCCTGCACGTGCCGGAGTCGCTCTACCTCAAAACCCTCGTCCTCGAGGACGACCCCCTATAAGGCCAGGGCCGCCGCCACCGCGCCGTCCACATCCACGTCGCCCCGTACTCCGGGCCGAAGGTAGAGCAAGAACTCCTGGTTGCCGTCCCCGCCACGCACGGGGCTGGGTATGAGGCCCAACGCCCCCAACCCCACCCCTTCCGCGCAGGCCACGACCCCCCGCAACGCCCGCCGCCACACCGCCGGGTCCCGCACCACTCCCGACCGCGTAGCGCCAGGCCCCGCCTCGAACTGCGGCTTCACCAGGGTGATCAGAGCCCCGTCGTCCTTCACCCAGCGCCGCACAACCGGGAGGAGCTTGGTCTGGGAGATGAAGGCCACGTCCATCACCACGAGGTCCACCCGCTCGGTCAGCGCCTCCAGGTAACGCGCGTTCACCCCCTCCATCACCACCACGCGCGGATCCGCCCGCAAGGCAGGGTGCAGCTGGTCCCGCCCCACGTCGATCGCGTACACCCGCGCCGCGCCGCGCTGCAGCAAGCAGTCCGTGAACCCCCCGGTGGAGGCCCCCACGTCCGCGCACACCCACCCCCTCGGGTTCACGCCAAACGCCTCCAGGGCCGCCTCGAGCTTGTACCCCCCGCGGCCCACGTACCGCAGGGGCTCGAGCACCTCGATGGGATCCGTCAGGCTCACCTTCGCGCTGGCCTTGGTCACGATGCGGCCCGCGACCCGCACCCGCCCCGCCCGGATCAAGGCCTGGGCCTTGGCGCGGGAAGCAGCCATCCCCCGCTCCACAAGCAGGACGTCCAATCGCTTGCGTTCCATGCTTTCTCGCTCAAGTGCTCATCCCGCGCGAAATCAACTTGCGGTATCCGGAAAAACAGAAGCTCCGGGCGGATCGAAGTATTAAGTAGGTAAGAACCCCAACACCCCGTGATTTGTGGAACCGCCCCCAGCCCCGCCCCTCTCCTGAGCATACAATGAGAGAGGAACACCACCTAAAGGAGGAGCGTATGCAACCAAATCCCTGGCGCACCCGTGCCGCCGGCCTCGCGATCGCACTCGGCCTATTGCTGGCCGCTCCCACCCCCGCCCAAGAGGCGGCACCCCAAGCGCCGTCCATAGAAGCCCTACAAGCCGAGCTCGAGCAGCGCGCCCAGCAAGTCACGGCCCTCTTGCAGGCCCTGAACGCGCGCAACCTGCGGATCGCCGAGCTCGAGGCCGAACTCGCCGCGAAAACCACGCGGATCTCACAGGTGGAGGCCGCCGCCGCCGCCCTCTTCGCGCAGCGCGACGCCCTCCGGCAGGAGCTCGAGCAGGTCAAAGCGGAGCGCGACGCGCTCCAGGCCCAGGTCGCCGCCCTCACCGAGGAGCTCGAGGCGGCCCAGGAAAACGCCCAGCAGAGCACCGCGCGCGTAGAGGAGCTGGAGGCCCAACTCGCCGAGGCGCAGGCCCTCGCCGAGGAGCTCGAACGGCTCCAGGCGGAGCGCGACCAG
This sequence comes from Marinithermus hydrothermalis DSM 14884, assembly GCF_000195335.1. NCBI lineage: Bacteria > Thermotogati > Deinococcota > Deinococci > Thermales > Thermaceae > Marinithermus > Marinithermus hydrothermalis. The sequence goes on along the minus strand of NC_015387.1, from coordinate 478,165 downwards.
TTGCAGGCCGCGCTCGAGGAAGCCCGCAGCCAGGCCGGCCGCGCACCGGAGCTCGCAGCCCAGCTCGAGGCCCTCCAGGCCGAGCACGCGCGGGTCCAAGCCGCCCTCGAAGAGGCCCAAGCCCGGCTCGCCGCGCTCGAAGGCACCGCCAGTCGCGCTTCCCGAAGCCTGGAAGCGGTCGCGGACGAGCTCGAGCTCGCCCTGAACCTCGCGCGTGCGCTCCTAAGCGCCTACCCCCTTCCTCCAGGGGAAACGGTCGCCAGCGCCGAGGCCGGGGTGCTCGAGGCGCAGCTTCTGGCCGCCCAGCGCATCGCGGACAAGCTCGCGAACGCCCGCGGCCTGTACACCGTGCAGGCCGGGGACAGCCTCTCCAGCATCGCCGCCTTCTTCTACCGGGACGCCACGCGCTGGACGGACATCCTCGAAGCGAACCGCGGGGTGCTGGAGGACCCGGACCGGCTCGAGCCGGGCATGGTGCTCGTCATCCCCCGCTAACCCGGCCCGATCTGTCCCGAGGACCCCTTCTCGGACGGGAGCGGGCCCTCGGGAGCACTTTGGAGGTGCCGCATGATCCGGTTGAAACGATGCGTTGCGCTCGGCGCGGCACTCGTGGCCGCCAGTAGCCTGGCGCAACCGCCCCTGCCTCAGATCGCGCTCCAGCCCGTCGTCACGGGCCTCACCCGCCCCGTGGCCCTGGCCGTCGCCCCGAACCGCCCCGACTGGCTCTTCCTCGTGGAGCAGGGGGGGCGGATCCGGGTCTTTGACGGCAGCGCGCTGCGCCCCACTCCGTTCCTGGACCTCTCGGAACGGGTCTCCTGCTGCGGCGAGCGGGGCCTTTTAGGGCTCGCCTTCCACCCCCAGTACGGCGAGAACGGGTTCTTCTTCGTGAACTACACCGACACCGCGGGGAACACGGTGGTGGCGCGCTACCGCGTCTCGGCGGACCCGGCGCGGGCCGACCCCGCCTCCGCCACGGTGCTCCTCACTCTCCCCCAGCCCTTCGGGAACCACAACGGCGGGCAACTCGCCTTCGGCCCGGACGGGTACCTGTACATCGGCACCGGGGACGGGGGGAGCGGCGGCGACCCCCTCAACAATGGGCAGCGGCTGGACACCCTACTCGGCAAACTCCTCCGGATCGACGTGAACACCACCCCGTACGGGATCCCTCCCGATAACCCCTTCCGCCGCGTTCCCGGCGCCCGCCCCGAGATCTGGGCTTACGGGCTCCGGAACCCCTGGCGGTTCAGCTTCGACCGCGCCACCGGCGACCTGTACATCGCGGACGTGGGCCAGAACCGCTGGGAGGAGGTCAACCTCCAACCGGCGGGCAGCCCCGGCGGTCAGAACTACGGCTGGCGCGTCATGGAAGGCCGCCACTGCTTCACGCCACCCGAGGGGTGCGCCCAGGAAGGGCTCGTCCTCCCCATCCTCGAGTACGACCACACCCAAGGCTGCTCGATCACCGGCGGGTACGTGTACCGGGGACGCGCCATCCCGGGCCTCGAGGGGGTGTATCTGTACGGGGACTTCTGCTCCGGGCGGATCTGGGGCGCTTGGAACAAGGACGGCCGCTGGCATAACGCCCTCCTTCTCGAGACCGACCTCGCGATCAGCGCGTTCGGCGAAGACGCCCAGGGCGAGGTGTACGTCCTCGACTACGCCTCGGGAACCGTGTACCGGATCGCGCCGGGCGGCTCTTAAGCGCTCCCTCCCGCGGGCGGAGCCACGTCCGCGCGCTCGAGGCCGTCCGGCCACCGGCCGCCCAAGGCCTCCCAGGCCGCGACCATGTCGCGCGGGACCGGCGCGACGAAGGTCATGATCCGACCGCTACGCGGGTGCGGGATGCGCAGCTCGTAGGCGTGCAGGGCCTGGCGCGAGATGTAGGGGCTTGGCTTGCCGTACAGCTCGTCCCCCAGGATGGGGGCGTACAGGTGCTTGAGGTGCACGCGGATCTGGTGCGTGCGGCCGGTGTGGGGGCGGGCGTCCACCAGGGCGTGGCCGTCCACCGTGGCGAGCAGGCTGAAGTCCGTCTCCGCGTACCGGGCGTTCACGCCGCTCACGTGCATCTTGTGGCGCTCCACCGGGTGCCGGCCGATCGGCGCGACTAGGGTCATCTCCGGGGGCTGGCCTACGGTGATCGCCACGTACCGCTTGAACACGAAGCGGTTCTTAAACGCGTCCGCCAGCCGTCGCACGGCGGCGTCGTGCCGCCCCACCACGATCACGCCCGAGGTGTCGCGGTCCAGCCGGTGCACGATCCCCGGCCGCACCTGCTCGGGAGGCTCGCCCTCCACGGCGGCCTGCGCGTACCGCCCCATCAGGGCGTTCACCAGCGTGCCGCTCGTCAGGCCCGGAGCGGGGTGGGTCGCCATGCCGGGCGGTTTGTTCACCACCACCATGTCCTCGTCCTCGTACAGGATCTCGAGGTCCCGCTGTTCCGGCGCGACCCGGGGCGGGGGGTCGGGCGGGGCCACGACCTCCACGGTCTCGCCCTTAAGCCGCTTCCCCGGCTTGGTCACGGGCACCCCATCGACCCGCACGTACCCGGCCGCGATCCAGGCCTGGGCCTTGGCCCTCGAGGCGCCCGTCCGTTCCGCAACCGCCTGATCCAAGCGTACGCCCTCCGCGCTGAACCGCACCTCCACGCTCCCCATTATGCGTCATCCCCCAAGCCGCGGGCTTGCTCCCAAGCCTGAAGCAACGCGTACACCGCCCGGTGCGTGGGGACCTCGAGGCCCCGCCGCTCGGCCAGCGCCACGAACGCGCCGGTGAGCGTCTCGAGCTCGGTAGGCCGCCCGGCCAGCACGTCCTGGAGCATGCTGCTCCGGTTCCGCGCGGTATCCCGCGCCACCCCAAACACCAACGCCTCCGCCTCCCGGGGGGTGAGCTCGAGGCCCTCACCACGCAGCACCGGGAGGGCCTCGGCGATCAGGCGGCGCGCCAGCGCGTCGAGGGGCGGCTCGGCCACCCGGCCGTTCTCCACCCGCGCGAGGGCGGTGAGGGGGTTGATCACCAGGTTCACGAGGAGTTTTTTCAGGCGGGCCTCGTGAATGCTGGGCTCCACCCGGGCGCGAAACCCCGCCTGCGCCAGGGCCTGCGCTATCGGCTCGAACCCGGGGGGCACGAGGGTCTCGCCGCGCCCCGCCCACACGACCCGCTCCCCCTCCCGGTACGCCCCCTCGGTGGTCACGCCTTGCGCGGCGTGCAGGCCGGGCAGCGCGCGGCGCAGCGTCGCCTCCACCAGGCCGTTTTGCAGGGAGAGCACACCTTTAGGCCGCATGCGCCCGGCGAGGCGCGCCGCGGCTGCGGTATCCGGCCCCTTGACCACGAGCACCACCCAGTCCGCCTCGGGAAGGGCCCCGGGGTGGGCGACCGGGGGGCGCACCCGGCGCGCGCCTTCCAGCGTGACCCAGGTGTACCCCTGCGCGAGCGCCGCCGCGCGCTGCGCGTCGCGCGCCACCAGCACGACGGGCCCCACCCGGGCTAACCCTGCCGCGAACAGCCGCCCCAGCGCCCCCGCCCCCACGACCGCGATCGGGTAGCGCACCCGCCTAGTCGCCATACACCTTCTTGAGGATCTCCTCCCGCATGCCGAAGCTGTGCGCCTCGTCGGGGAAGACGCCCTCGCGCACCTCCCGCGCGTACGCGGCCACCGCCTCGCGCATCAGCGCACCGGCCTCGGCGTACCGCTTCACGAACTTGGGCTTGAAGCGGTCAAAGATCCCCACCAGGTCGTGGAAGACCAGCACCTGCCCGTCCGTCACCGGCCCCGCCCCGATCCCGATCGTGGGCACGGTGAGCTCCTCGGTCACCCGCCGGGCGAGCGGGGTGGGGACCATCTCGAGCACCACCCCCCAGACCCCGGCCGCCTCGAGGGCCCGCGCGCCCTCCACGATCCGGCGCGCGCTTTCAGCGTCTTTGCCCTGGACGCGGTACCCTCCCAGGCTCGAGGCGGTCTGCGGGGTGAGGCCCACGTGCCCCAGGACCGGGATGCCCGCCCGGACGAGCGCCTCGACGACGGGGACGACCTCGAGGCCGCCTTCGAGCTTGACCGCGTCCGCCCCGCCCTCCTTGAGGAAGCGCCCCGCGTTCTCCAGGGCCGCCTCGGGGGTCGCGAAGGAGAGGAAGGGCATGTCCGCGATGAGGAAGGTCTCGGGGGCTCCGCGCCGTGCGGCCTTGACGTGGTGCAGCATCTCCTCCATCGTGACGGGCACGGTCGAGTCGTACCCGAGGACCACCATGCCGAGGGAGTCGCCCACCAGGATCAGGTCCACCCCGGCCTCCTGGGCGATCCGCGCGGTGGGGTAGTCGTACGCGGTCACCATGACCAGGCTTCCGGGGCCTTTCTTCGCCTTGAGGTCCAAAACGGTGAGCTTGGCCATGCTCCCATTCTAGTCCCGGGAGCTCCCGCCCTCCCACGCGCCCCGCGCGAGGTCCGCAGCGAGGCGCAGCACCTCCCGGCGGCGCCCGGAGTAGACGCCTTGGCCGTACCCGAGGCGGGTCAGCGCCTCCTTGAGGTACCGGTCCGTGGCCAGCACGGAGACGTAGGGGCGCAGGGTCGCGGCCATCACGAGGTCCACCAGGTCCGAAAGGCGGGGGCGGCGCGTGGCCTCGAGGGAGTGCAGCGCGACGAGCCGCGCCAGGACCTGCACGAACGGCAGGGTGCGCGCTCGGGGGCCCTTGAGGCCCAACCAGCGCGTCACGATCTCCGTCACCTGGGCCGTCCGGGCGACGAAAGTCCCCTCGAGCTCCAGGTCCATCAACCCCCAAAGCGGGGCGAGGTCCGCGGGCCGGTCCCACCCGCCCTCCCGTCCAAGGCAGTCCTCGAGCCAGATCCCGTCCCGCCGGTACTGGCGGTAGAGCACCTCCTGCCAGGGGCGGACCCACAGCCCGTCCCCCAGCGCGGCGAAGATCCGCTCAAAGACGGGCGCCAGGTACCCGCCGTGCAGCTCGAGGACGTGAAAGGGGCTGGGCGGCGCGAGGACGTTCGCGGCTTGGAGGGCTTCCCACACCACCCCGAAGTGCGCGTGGTGGGGTAGGCCCAGGAGGTGCTTCGCGATCCGCGAGGCGTAGTTCTGGTCCAGGTAGACGATCACCTATTCTCCAGCATAGGCCCGGCCAGGCTGGTTTAATGAAGGCATGGTGCGTTTACAACGCCATCCCCAAAACCCGATCCTCTTGCCGAACCCGGCCTCGCCGTGGCAGGCGCTGAACGTCTTTAACCCGGCGGTGGTGTACGCGAACGGCCTGTTCCACATGATCTACCGCGCCCAGGGGCTGGATTACATCTCGCGCCTCGGGTACGCGGTCTCCGTGGACGGGGTGCGGTTCAACCGTTTGGAGGACCCGATCTTCGAGCCGGAGCACGACCTGGAGTGGCGCGGCGTGGAGGACCCCCGGGTGGTGTGGCTCGAGGACCGGTTCTTCATGACCTACACCGGGTACTCGCGCCAAGGCATCCAGCCGTACCTCGCGGAGAGCACGAACTTGATCCACTGGCAGCGGCGCGGCGTGGCCTTGCCCGAGATGGAGAACAAGGACCACGTCCTCTTCCCGGAGCGCGTCGGGGGGCGGTACGTGATGCTGCACCGGCGCCCCCCTGCGATCTGGATCGCGTTCTCCGAGGACCTGGAGCACTGGGAGGGGCACCGGCCCATCCTCGAGCCGCGCCCGGGGCTTTGGGACGAGGCGCGGGTGGGGGCGGGTGGCCCGCCGATCCCGACGGAGGCGGGGTGGCTTTTGATCTACCACGGGGTGGACGCGCGCAACACTTACCGGTTGGGCCTGGCCTTGCTCGATCGGGAGGACCCCACGCGGGTCGTCGCCCGCCCCAAGGGGTTCGTGCTCGAGCCGGAGGAGGTCTGGGAGCTGCGGGGCGACGTGCCGAACGTGGTGTTCGCCTGCGCGAACCCCGTGGTGGAGGGAACGGTGTACGTGTACTACGGCGGCGCGGACCGCGTGATCGGCCTGGCGACGGCGCCGCTCGAGGAGCTGGTGGCCGCGGCCCTCAAGGGTGAATGATTCATGATATAAAATATTGATTGACACATTATCAACTTATATAATTTAGGGTGCGGAGGTTGGTATGGTCGCACTGGTTGGCACCTACCCCCCCATCCACTGCGGCATCGCCACCTTCGACCGGGACCTCAAAACGGCACTAGAAGAGGCTGGGCTCCCCGTGCGGATCGCGCTGATCGCGCACCCCGAGGAGCTGGACCGGGTACGCGCCCCCGAGGTGCGCTGGCGCATCCCCAAAACGGACCGCCCCGCCTACCGCGCCCTCGCCGAGGCCCTCTCCCGCGAGGCGGAGACCGTCCTCCTCAACCACGAGTACGGCCTGTTCGGCGGCCCGGAAGGCGCGTGGGTGCTCGAGTTCGCCCAGGCGCTCAGCACCCCCCTCGTCACGATCCTGCACACCATCTTCCCCGAGCCCACCCCGGACCAGGCCCGCATCCTGCGCACCCTGGCCCGCCTGAGCCACCGGGTCGTGACCATGGCCGAAAGCGGGCGCGCGATCCTGACGCAAACCTACGGCATCCCCCCGGACCGCATCGCCGTCATCCCGCACGGCATCCCAGACCTCCCCTACCCCGACCGCGCCGCCCTCAAACGGGCCCTCGGCCTCGAGGCGGGCCCCCTCCTCCTCACCTTCGGCCTGATCCGCCCCGAGAAGGGCCTGGAGACCGTGATCCAGGCCCTGCCCCGGGTGCTGGAACGCCACCCTAACGCCACCTACGTGATCGCCGGAGCCACCCACCCCTACCAGCGCCGCGCCCACGAGGAGGCCTACCGCGAGTCCCTCGCCGCGCTGGCCGAGCGGCTCGGCGTGGCGCACGCGGTGCGGTTTTACGACCGGTTCCTGCCCGAGGAGGAGCTCCGCCAGCTGATCGGCGCGGCGGACCTGTACCTCCTCCCCTACCCCCGGCTCGGGCAGATCACCTCCGGGGTGCTCTCCTACGGGTTCGCCCTGGGCAAGGCCATCCTCGCCACGCCCTTCCTGCACGCCAAAGAAACCCTCACGCCCGAGCGGGGCGTGCTCTTGCCGCCGAACGACCCCGCGGCGTGGGCCGACGCGATCACCGAGTTGCTCGACCACCCCGAACGCATCGAGGCCCTCTCCTGCGCGGCCTACGCCTACGGCCGCCGCCTCACCTGGCGCACGATCGGCCAGCGCTACCGGGAGCTCCTCGCCCAACCCATGCCGCTCAGCGCCTAACCGAAAAGGAGGTGAGACGTGGACGCCTACGCCGTAGTGATGGCCGGGGGACGGGGCGAACGGCTCTGGCCCCTCTCCACCCCCGAACACCCCAAGCCCTTCCTGCGCCTGTTCAACGGCAAGAGCCTGCTCGAGGCCACCCTGGACCGCCTCGCGGGCCTCTTCCCCGAGGAGCGCACCCTCCTCCTCCTCCGCGAGGACCTCAAGCCGGCGGTCGAGGCGCTCGAGCCCAAGGCCCGCGTGGTCTACGAGCCGAGCGCGCGCGACACCGCCGGGGCGCTCGTCCTCGCCCTGGCCCACGTGGCGCACGAAGCCCCCCAGGCGCGGCTGGTCCTGTTGCCCGCGGACCACTACGTCAACGACACCCAACTCTTCCAAAACGACCTCACGGCGGCCCTCGAGGCGGCCGATCCCCCGCACGTGGTGACGCTCGGCATCCCCCCGACCCGGCCGGAGACCGGGTACGGCTACATCCGGCTCGGCGCGCGCGAGAACGGCTGGCACCGGGCCGAGGCCTTCGTGGAAAAACCCACGTACGCGACGGCCCTGCACTACCTGCAGTCGCGACAGTACCTCTGGAACGCGGGCATCTTCGCCTTCGCGGTCCCCACCATGGAGGCGCTCCTCGAGGCGCACCTCCCCGAGCACTACCGGGCCTACCGCGCCCTCCGCGCGGCCATCGGGACCGACGCCTACCCCGAGGTGCTCGCGGAACACTGGGCCACGCTCCCCAAGACCTCCATCGACTACGGCATCATGGAAAAGGCCCCGCACGTGCGCGTGATCCCCGCCCGCTTCGGCTGGGACGACGTGGGCACCTGGCGGGCCCTCGAGCGCACCCTGCCCTTGGACGAGTACGACAACGCCGTCGCGGGCACGGGACGGCACGTGGGCGTCGAGACCCGCGGGTGCGTGATCTACGCTCAGGACGGGCTGGTCGCCACCCTGGGGGTCTCCGGGCTGATCGTGGCTCAGCTCGGCAAGACCGTGCTCGTCGCGGACAAGGAACGCGCCCACGAGGTGCGCGAGCTGGTGCGGCGCCTCGAGAACGGGCAAGCCTCCTAAACCCCGTCGGGCGCCCCGCGAACGCTGGGGTATGATGGGGCCGTGGAGGACCTCACCCTCCGTCCACAAACGCTGGACGAGTACGTCGGCCAAACGCGGCTCAAGGAAAAGCTCCGGGTCTACCTCCAGGCCGCCAAGGCCCGTGGGGAGCCCCTGGACCACATGCTCCTCTTCGGCCCCCCGGGCCTAGGCAAGACCACGCTTGCGCACGTGATCGCCAACGAACTCGGGGTGAACATCCGCGTCACCTCCGGGCCCGCGATCGAAAAACCCGGGGACCTGGCCGCGATCCTCACGAACTCCCTCGAGGAAGGGGACATCCTCTTCATCGACGAGATCCACCGGCTGTCGCGCACCGCCGAGGAGCACCTGTACCCCGCGATGGAGGACTTCAAGATCGACATCGTGCTGGGCCAGGGTCCCGCGGCGCGCACCCTCCGGCTCGAGCTGCCGCGCTTCACGCTGATCGGCGCCACCACCCGCCCCGGCCTGATCTCCAGCCCCTTGCGGAGCCGGTTCGGTATCATCGAGCACCTCGAGTTCTACACTCCCGAGGAGCTCGCGGAAGGCGTGGCGCGCGACGCGCGGCTGCTGGGGCTCGAGATCGAGCACGAGGCGGCCTTGGAGATCGGGCGGCGCGCGCGCGGCACGATGCGCATCGCCAAACGCCTCTTCCGCCGCGTGCGGGACTTCGCCGAGGTCGCGGGCGACCCCCGCGTGACCCTCGAGCGCGCCCGGGAGGCCCTGGACGCCTTGGGCCTGGATGCCTTAGGCCTGGACGCCCGCGACCGGAAGATCCTCGAAACGATCCTAACGCGGTTCGCGGGCGGGCCGGTGGGCCTCGAGACGCTCGCTACCGCGCTCAGCGAGGACCCTCAGACGCTGGAGGAGGTGCACGAGCCGTTTTTGATCCAGCTGGGCTTGATCAAGCGCACGCCCCGCGGCCGCGTGGCCACCGAGCGGGCGTACCGGCACCTGGGCCTGCCCGTCCCGGAGGGGGAGCGGGGATTGTTCGAGTAAAGCGCATGATCCAAGGGCGCATCGGCGAGATCGAGCTGGGGGAACTGCTGCGCGCTTTGGAAGCCGCGGGCAAAAGCGCCGTCGTCACCCTCGAGACGCCGCACGGAACGGGGCAGGCGCACCTCGCATTGGGCCGGATGGCCTACGCCCGCACCGAGCCGGGGCCGCACCTGGGGGAGTACCTGGTGCGGCTGGGCCACCTGAACCTGGACGACATCCAGCGCCTGGTCCTCAAGCAGCGCCGCGAGAATCCCGGCACCCCCCTGGGGCAGCTCGCCCTGCAAGAGGGGCTCATCAGCGAAGCTGAACTGCACGAGGCGCTTTCGGCCCAGGTCCTCGAGGCCCTCGCCACCATGCTCACCTGGGAGGAAGGCCGCTTCACCGCAGAACCCCCACCGCCCAACACCTCCCAGATCCCCCTGGCCTACACCCTCGAGGCTTCCGCGGCGGTCCTCGAGGCTGCCCGAAGGCTCGACGAGTGGCGGCGCGGCCAGGTCGCGCCCGACGAGGTGCTCGTCCTCGCCGGGGACCCCACCCGGCACGCCCTCAGCCCGGAAGCCTGGACCCTTCTCGAGCTGGTAGACGGCATCAAGCGCGCGCGCTCGATCGCTCTCGAGTCGGGACTCGCCGAGGAGGAGGCCTACCACGTGCTCTACGAGCTCAAAAGCCGCGGCCTCCTAAAACCCGCAACCCTGCTCCTCGAGGACCCCTTGATCCTGGTGCTGGCGGACTCGAGCCTGGTGCGGCGCTTGCTGTTCGTGGTGCTGGAGCGCGAGCGCTACCGTACCCTGATCGCGCCGGACCTGGAGACCGCCAAGCGCATGCTCGTCCGGCACCGACCGCACGGCATCCTGATCCAGGGGGACGCCGTCGCGGACCGCGTCCGGCAGATCCGGGCCCTCCCGGAGGGCCGGTACACGCCTCTTTGGGTGATCAGCGAAACCCCCCCGCGCGGTCTCTGGGCCCGCGCCGCGCGGGTGGGGCACATCCCCAAACCCTTTACCGAACGGGACGTACTGGAGGCCCTGAGCGCGATCCGCCGGCCCTTATAGCCTAGACGTGCACCCCCTCGTGGCGCAGCAACCAGCGCTTCACCCCCTCACGCCCCGCGAACCCCCCGAGCCGCCCGTCCGCGTACACCACGCGGTGCGCGGGCACCGCGAGAAAGAACGGGCAGGATCCGAGCCCGGCCCCCACCGCCCGCGCGCTGAGGCCCACCATGCGCCCGACCGCGCCGTAACTCGTGGTCGTGCCGAAGGGAATTTGCCGCACCGCCTCGTACAGTCGCACCCGCGCCTCGGGCAGGCCCTGGTAGTCCAAGGGAACGGCGAAGCGCACCGCTTCCCCCGCGAAGTACCGCGCTACCTCCTCCTTAAACCGCTGGAAATGCACCTGCCCCGCCCCACCCTCCTCAGGGCGAGGCAAGACCCCCAGCTCGACCCGCGCCAAACCCCGAGCGGTCGCGTGCACCCAAAGCAGCCCTACCGGGGTAGGGATCAGGCCGGTCACCGTGCCAAAACGCCCTCAAGCACGATCGCGAGGAATTTAAAAAGCTCCTCCTTCAAGCTGCGGTGCGGGGTGTGCCCCGCCCAGCGCAGCACCGCGAGCAGGTAGGTGTCCGCGATGGAGTTGGCCATGCGTTCGAGGGAAAGGTCCGTCCGGAGCTTCCCGGCAGCCTTGAGGGGTTTAAGGATCTCCGCAAGCCGTTCTCCAAGCGGCAACGCCTCGTACGCGGCGCGGGCCCGCTCGGGGTCCGGGTTCACCAACTCGTGCGCCAGGTGGCTGAGCAGCTCGCGGCCGATCTCGTGCTCCGAAGCCTCCGCGAGGCGCTCCCAAAAACGGTACAGGACCTCCAGCGGCGGCGCGCCCGCCTCGAGCTCCGCCTTGCTCTCCTGCCAGATCCGGTCTAGAAGCTCCTTGCCGTAATCGAGGAGTACCGCTTCCTTATACGGGTAGTAATTGAAGAAGGTGCCGCGGGAAACGTGGCTGGCTTTGGCGATCTCGGCCGCCGTGGTTTGCTGAAACCCCAGCTCTTTAAACAGCTGGATCGCCGAGCGGTAGATGCGCTCGCGGCGCCGCTGCTTCTGCCGTTCCCTTAAGCTCTGCATAACTTTGATTATACCCGCTACAATTAGGGGGCTTCGGCCTCCCAGGTCAGGTCCCGCAACAACCAGCCCCGCCCGGGAAAGTTCAGCTCACCGCTCCGGATGGCCTCGATCAGGTAGGCCCGCACCTCCTCCACCGAGAACCCCATGCGGATCAACTCCCCCAGGTTGCGGGTCCCGTCCAGGTAGCGCGGCAGATCCCGCGCGTCTTGCGCGTTGGGAAGCGTCCGCCGGCCCTTAGCGTGCCGGATGCGCATGGAGAACCAGTTGTACTTCTGGAGAAGGACCAGATCCCCCTCGTGCACCCCGCGCCACGCCCGTTCCATCGCGATGATGAGGGGCACCCCCCACGCCTTGGCCGCGCCGCGCACGCTGCGCCCCCCCACAAAGACCGCGTACGGCTCCACGGGGCGCAACGCCTCCAGCACCCGGCTGGGAGAAGGCACCAGCTGCCGAAAACGAGCCCACTCGTCGTTCAAGCGGGCCCACTCCCCTAAAAAGGTGCGGAAGGGCATCCACACCGCGCCGTCCTGCACTCCTTGCTCGAAGCGGAAACGGCCTTCCTGAGGGTGCAAGGGAAAGGTGGAGACGGCCTCGAACCCCTCCCAGTCCAAAATGCCGCCTCCCACCACCTCTCCTCGCATAAACCGCAGCACCAGAGGGACCCGTTCCTCCACGTACAGCACGCCCGACTTGCGGCTCGTGTGGACGAGCTCGAGCACGTCCACCAAGGACATCGTCGCTAGGCTTCCTTCCACCGGTATCCCCCTCCAATGCCCAGGACCCACGTCCGGCCCCGCTCCCCAACATACCCCACCAGCGTGCGGCGCACCGCCGCCACCCGCTCCGGCCGGGTGAGCACCGCAAGGGTCGGCCCAGCCCCCCCCACAAACGCCGCGAGCCCCCCCGCGGCGTACGCAGCCTCCAGGTGCGCCACGAGCCCCGGCATGAGGTGCGCGCGCTGAAACTGGTGCAACCGGTCCCGGCTCGCCTCCCGCAACGCCTCGAGCCGCCCCGCGGCGAGCGCCGCGGGCCAGAGCGCGGCCCGCGCCAGGTTGAACACCGCGTCCTCCAAGGGTACCGTCTGCGGCAACGCCGCGCGGGCCGCTTCGGTGGGCACCGCGTAGTCCGGCACGCCCAGCACGAACACCAGCCCTTCCGGCACGGGTACGGTCACCGCGAGCGGCGGCTCCATGAGGGCCACCACAAACCCGCCGTAGCACGCCGGCGCGACGTTGTCGGGGTGCCCCTCGAGCCGCGCCGCCACGCGGAAAACGCCGTCCCGCCCAAGCCGGCCCCCGCTCGCCCGGTCCGCGAGCGCCGCACCGGCCACCAAAGCGGCCGCGCTCGAGCCCATCCCTCGCGCGAGCGGGATGGGGTTCCGGACACGGATCCAGACCGGAGGAGCCGCCTCGCCCAAGGCCGCCCAGGCCGCGCGCCATCCCCGATGCACCAGGTTGTCCGGCGTGCCGGGCACCGTCCCTTCCCCCTCATACAGGAAGGCATCCGCCTCAGCCGGGGTGGCTTCGGCCTCGAGCCACAGGTCGAGGGCCACCCCGAGGGCGTCGAAGCCACTGCCCAGGTTGCCCAGCGTCGCCGGAACGTGCACGCGCCACATTTGCTGGGAATTATACCCAGAACGGCCGCACCGCGTCGGAGATGAGCGCCTCCCGCGCCTGGGGCAAGGCCTCCGCCACCTCGTGCGCGAGCAGCCCCACCCGCCCCACCCGGTCCCCCGCGAGACCGTGCCAGTACACCCCGAGCCGCGCCGCGTCCCACGGCCGCAGCCCCGCGGCCAGCAAGGCGGCGATCACGCCGCTCAGCACGTCCCCCATCCCGCCCGTGGCCATCGCCGCACTTCCGGTGGTGTTCACCGCGAGGTGCGCCCCCTCGGCCAGGACCGTCGGCCCTCCTTTGAGGACCACCGTCACCCCGTACCGCTCCGCGAGGGCCCGCGCGGCCTCGAGCGGGTGCGCCGCGATCTCCTGGGCGCGACGCTCCAACAAGCGCGCGGCCTCCCCCGGGTGCGGCGTGATCACCACGGGCCGCCCCCGGCAGGCCGCCACCACCTCCGGAACCAGCGCGTCCGCGTCCAGCACCGCGGGCAGGCCCAGCTCGAGCGCAGCCCGTGCCGCCTCCGGACCGCCGGGCCCCGCCCCCATCCCCACCGCGACCGCCTCGGCCCGGGCCGCGCGCAGCGCCTCCGCCCGCCACGCCGCAAGCGGAAGGCGCACCACCTCCAGCAGCGGCTCGAGGGGCACGCCCTCCGGGTAGGCGAGGGTCACGAGACCCGCACCCGCCCGGTACGCGCCCAAAGCTGCGAGGGCCGGCGCGCCGGTGTAGGTGGCGTACCCCCCCGCGACGAGCACCCGCCCCACCGAGCCTTTGTGCGCGTTGCCCGGCCGTTCCGGCAGCAGCGCCCGCATCGCCTCCGGGGTCAAGAGCTCGGGCAGCTCCGGGGCCTCCAGGGCCGCCTCCGGCATCCCGATCCCGTCCAGCACAATCCGCCCGCAGGCCGCGCGCGCCGGGTAGAAGAGGTGCTCGCGCTTCAGCCCCGCGAGCGCCACGGTCACGTCCGCGCGCACGTGGGGCGTAAACGGCACCCCCGAGGGCAGGTCCACCGCCACGACCGGCAGCCCGCTCGCGTTCACCCGCGCCGCGACCTCGGCGTACACCCCCGCGAGCGGGCGGGAAAGCCCGGTTCCCACGAGGGCGTCCACCACCACCTCCGCGCCCTCGAGGTCCAGCGCCTCCAGCGGCCGCACCGCCACGCCGTGGGCCTCGAGGGCCTTGCGGGCCTGGGCCGCGTCGCCCGCCTGCCCGTCCGGAGCGTACACCGCGACCCTGTACCCCCAAAGGAAGAGCCAGCGCGCGGCGACGAACCCGTCCCCGCCGTTGTTGCCCTTACCCGCGACCACCCAAACCGCGCGCGCGTCCGGGAAATGCTCCCGTACCGCGCGCGCTACCGCGCGCCCCGCGGCCTCCATCAGCAACAGGCTCGGGTACCCCAGCGCCACCGCGCGCCGGTCCGCCCTACGCATCGCGTCCGCCGTGAAGAGGCGCATACCCATAATCTACCCCTCCTCGCGCTACACTGGGTACCGATGCTAAAGGAAGCCCAAACCCGCCTCCGCGAGGCCACGCGGGTCGCGGTCCTGACCGGCGCGGGCATCAGCGCCCCCTCGGGCATCCCCACCTTCCGCGACCCCGGCGGCTTGTGGAAGGAGTTCCGCATCGAGGATTACGCCACCCCCGAGGCGTACGCTCGGGACCCCGAGCGGGTCTGGGCGTGGTACGCCTGGCGGTACCGGAAGATCCAAGCGGCCCGCCCCAACCGGGCGCACGAGTTGCTGGCCCGGCTCGAGGCCGAGAAGGGCGAGGGGTTTGTGCTCGTGACGCAGAACATCGACGGGCTGCACCAGCGCGCCGGCTCGAGGCGGGTGATCGAGCTGCACGGGAACATCGCCCGCGCGCGGTGCGAGTGGTGCGACGCGCGCGTCCCCCTCCCCCCGCCGGAGGCGTTCACCCCGCCCCCCACCTGCCCGCGCTGCACGAGCCGCATGCGGCCGGACGTGGTCTGGTTCGGGGAGTTCCTGCCCGAAAAGGCGCTCGCCGCAGCCGAGCGAGCCTTCGCCGAGGCCGAGGTGGCCCTCGTCATCGGAACGAGCGCGGCGGTGGAGCCCGCCGCGAGCCTGGGGCGGTACGCGCGCTGGAGCGGCGCGTACCTGATCGAGATCAACCCCGAGCCCACCCCCCTCACCCCCCTTGCGCACTGCGCGTTGCGGATGGGGGCGGTGGAGGGCCTCGAGGCGTTACTCGCGCCGCCCGCGGAAGACCAGCCGGAAGGGGATCTCCCGAAGCCCTAGGTCCTCCCCGATCCGGTTCTTTAGGTAGTTCTCGAAAGCGCGCGTCACGAACTCCGGGTGGTTCACGAAAAACACGAAGGTCGGCGGGGCGACCTCGGGCTGGGTCGCGAAGAAGATCTTCAAGGGCTTGCCCTTGAAGTTGGGGACGCGGGTGCGCATCAACCACACGTCCAGCCAGCGGTTGAGCTCGCTCGTCTCGAACCGGGTGCGGGCCAGGTGGTACAGCCGCACCGCCTCCGAGAGGAGCTTGTGCAGGTTCTGCCCCGTCACGGCCGAGGTGTAGATCAGGGGAAGGCGCTCGAGGTGCGCGAGCTTCTCCCGGATCTCGGCCCGCACCCGCCGGGCCTCGTCCTTGGGGACCCGGTCCCACTTGCTCACCGCGAGGATCGTGGGCCGTCCGGCCTCCAGGGCTTCGTTCGCCATCTTGAGCTCGCGGTCCCCGAGCTCGAAGGGGTCCACCACGAGCACCACCACGTCCGCTTCGCGGATCACGCGGTGCGAGCGCTGGATGGCGAAGTACTCCACGGCCGTCTCGGGCCGCTTGCGGATCCCCGCGGTGTCCACCAGCACGAAGCGCTGCCCGCCGTAGTCGAACTCCACGTCGATCGCGTCGCGCGTGGTGCCGGGCTGCTCCGAGACGATGACGCGCTCCTCCCCGAGGATGGCGTTCATGAGGCTGGATTTTCCGGCGTTGGGCCGCCCGATGATCGCGAGCCTAAGGGCCTCGACCTCGGGCTCGGCGTCCTCGTCCTGGCGTACGGGGAGGCGTTCCCAGATCGCGTCCACGAGCGCGTCCAGCCCCCGCCGGTGCTCAACCGAGGTCGGGATCGGCGCGCCGAACCCCAGGGCGTACAACTCCCCCAGGTACTGCTCATGCTTGGGGTCGTCCACCTTCGTCGCGACGAGCAGCACCGGTGTCGGCTGGCGGCGAAGGTAGTCCGCCACCTCAAAATCCGCCTGGGTGGGGTCCGCCCGGCCGTCCACCAGAAACAGGACTAGATCCGCGTCCTGGATGGCGCGGTCCACCTTCTCCTGGATCTTCGGTTCCCACGCGTCCCCCGACCACAACCCGCCGGTGTCCACCAGCTTGAACCGGCCGCGGTCCGTCTCGATCACGGCCTCCTTCAGGTCTCGGGTCACGCCGGGCTCGTCGGCCACGACCGCATCCCGCCGGCCCAGGAGGCGGTTATACAAGCTCGATTTACCCACGTTAGGGCGTCCAACGATCACGACCTTCTTCATGGTTTCACGAAAGCGGGTGGGCCAGGCCCACCGACTCCTTCCTAACCGCTCATTGTACCCCAGCCGCCTCGGGGTATGCCGGCCCGGCTGGGGTGCCGGGCACTCGCAAAGGAGGTGATGAGATGAGGCAACTGAAGTTTACCCGCTCCGCGCGCGTTTGCCAAGGGACGGCGCGCGAACCCCACCCACCCCAAATAAGGACATTACTCCCTACCAACTGCATTAGATTGAAAGTATGGAAATCGGGATCATAACGGACGCTTCGAGCGGGCTCACCCCAAGACAAGCCCAAGCAGCCGGGGTGGGGCTTTGGTGAGTGGGCGACGACCTCGCCGCGCTCTACCGGCGCTACCTCGGCCTCTACGACGCCCTCATCTCCATCCACCCCTCCCCCCAGTTCGCCCCCTACCTCGAGCACGCCCAACGCGTCGCCCGGGAGGTCGCGCCCCAACGGGTCATCGTAGTGGACAGCCAGAGCGTCTCCGCAGGCCTAGCCGCCATGGCCCTGCGCGCCGCGGAAATCGCCCGCACCCAGGAAACCCCTGACGCGGTGCTCCACGAGATCCAGCGCCTCCAAGGGCAGGGTAGTTTCCTCCTCGTCTCCGGTGAACCCGAGCGCCTGCGGCAAGCCGGCTGGCTACCCCCGGGCGGCGACCTGTTAGGACGGGCGCTCTCCCTTTGGGCGCTCTTCACCCTGCGCAACGGACAGTTCCTCCTCCCGCCCCTCCCCGTGCCGCAGCAGGCCGTGCCCTTGGCCTTGGCGCAAACCAGCGAACGGACGCACCGCAAGCAGCGGGTGCGGGCCCACATCGCCGCAGGGGAGGTCCCCAAGGAGCACGTCACCCGCCTGGAGCGCGAGCTGCGCCGCCGCTTAAACCTCGAAGGGGGCGTTGTCAGCCCCCTGAGTCCCGAGGTGGCCGCCCGCACCGGGCCGCGCACCCTAGTGACCTTCACCTACCCGATTTAAGGCATCGGGTGGGCCAAGGCAAGCTCGCGCACCCGCTCCCGAAGCGCCTCGCTAGGCCCCTCGGTGAGCGCCTGGTCCATCATCTCCGCGATCACCGGCATCTCCTCCGGGGTGAACCCCCGCGTGGTGATGGCCGGGGTGCCCACGCGAATGCCCGAGGTGATGCGGGGCGGATGGGGATCGAACGGAATCCCGTTCTTGTTCACCGTGATCCCCACCGCGTCCAGCCGCTCCTCGGCCTCCTTGCCCGTCAGGCCCTTGGGCCTCAGGTCCACCAGGAACAAGTGGTTGTCCGTACCGCCCGAGACGATGCGGTACCCCCGCCCGGCCAGCGCCCCCGCGAGCGCCTTGGCGTTCGCGATCACGCGCGCCGAGTACTCCTTAAACTCCGGCTGCATCGCCTCGAAAAACGCCACGGCCTTCCCCGCGATCACGTGCTCGAGCGGCCCCCCCTGGATCCCCGGGAAGATCATCTTGTTGATCTTCTTGCCGAGCTCCGGGTCGCGCGAGAGGATCAACCCGCCGCGCGGGCCACGCAGCGTCTTGTGCGTGGTGGAGGTCACCACGTCCGCCCACGGCACGGGGTTGGGGTGGTGGCCGGTCGCGACGAGGCCCGCGAAGTGCGCCATGTCCACCACCAGGTACGCGCCCACTTCGTCCGCGATGCGGCGGAAGGCCTCGAAATCAAAAATGCGCGGGTACGCGCTGGCCCCCGCGATGATCATCCGCGGCTTGTGCTCGAGCGCCAAACGGCGCACCTCGTCCATATCGATGACCTCGGTCTCGGGGTGCACGCCGTAGGCCACCACGTTGAAGTACTTCCCGGAGAAGTTCACGGGGCTGCCGTGCGTGAGGTGCCCCCCCGCGGCCAGGTTCATGCCGAGGATGGTGTCCCCCATCTCCAGTAGGGCGAAGTACACGGCCATGTTGGCCTGGGAGCCGGAGTGCGGCTGGACGTTGGCCCACGCCGCGCCAAAGAGTTCCTTGGCGCGGTCGATGGCGAGCTGCTCGATCTCGTCCACGACCTCGCAGCCCCCGTAGTAGCGGCGCCCCGGGTACCCCTCGGCGTACTTGTTGGTGAGCACGCTGCCCACCGCCTCGCGCACCTGCCGGGAGACGAAGTTCTCGCTGGCGATGAGCTCGAGCCCCTCGCGCTGCCGCCGTTCCTCGGCCGCAATGAGTTCGAACACACGGGTGTCGTTCAGCATCCCGCCCATCATATTACGCGACGGGATATGCTAACAGTATGCAACGCGAAAAACGCATGCGTTCCGTTGGCGCGCAGCTCCGGTGGGTGGTGCTGGCCTTGCTGGGGGTGCTCCTTATCGTCCTGCTCTACATGAACTTCCGGGTCATCCCGCCGGACGTGTACGAACGCACCCGCACCTACGGCATCAACTTCCACCCCTTGGCGGTGTACTGGTTCTTCGGTTGGCGCCTGACCACCACCGGCTGGGTGCTCGTCTTTGGGTTTTTGGTGGGGTTTTTGGTGGGGTACTGGGGGGCGTGGCGCCGCGCCCGCCGCGGCCAAGGACGGTAACCCACCCCATAGGAGGGGTAAATGCCCCAACCGGAGTCGGATAAGGTATGGGTGATGCGCCGGGTCCCCACCCCCAAAGGCCCCGTGGTCATCCAGGCCGCGGCCACCCCGGAGGCCCTCCGCCCCCTCGAGGCGCACCCCGGCCTGCGCGCCTTCCGGCCCGCCGCACGGCAGAAAGAAGCCCTGCTCGAGATCGCCGCCAGCCCCGACGGGTGCGTGACCACCGCGGAGGCCGCCGGGCAGCTGGTGGGGTACGCCGCGTTCCACCGCCCGAGCGCCTTCGAGCGTTGGGGGGAGGACCCCACCGGCGGGATCTACGAGCTGGGCGCGGTCGAGGTCGCCCCGCCCTGGCGGGGGTATGGCCTCGCCCGGCACTTGCTCGAGGCCAGCTTCGCCACCGGCCGGTTCGAGGACAAGGTCGTGGTGGCCACCCTGTACTACTGGCACTACGATCTCGAGCACACCGGGTTGAGCGCGTACCAGTACCGCAAGCGGCTCGAGGCCCTCTACGGCAGCGTGGGGTTCGTGCCCTTCACGACCGACGATCCGGAGATCCGCGGGTACCTGGAGAACACCCTGATGGCCCGCATCGGGCCGCGCACCCCCAAGCACGTGATCGAAGCCTTCCACGCGCTGCGCTTCCGTTCGCCACCGCCGGAGGCCGCGCCGTGGTCGTTCCCGTCTTAAAGGAGGCATCATGCTGGTTCGTGACGTGATGCACAGTCCCGTCATCACGATCGCCGCCGACGCGACCCTGGCCGAGGCCAACGAGGTCATGTGGCGGCAGGGCATCCGGCACCTTCCGGTCATGGATCAGGGACGGCTGGTCGGCATCCTCACCGACCGCGACATCCGCCTGGCCACGAGCCGCCTCGCGCCCGTCCCCTTCACCGAGACGGCACGGGTCGAGGCGGTCATGACCGCCCCCGTCCTCACCGCGGACCCCCTGGACCCGGTGGAGGAAGCCGCTCAGGTGATGCGCCAGCACAAGATCGGCTCCCTGCCCGTCCTCGAAGGGCGCGAGCTCGTCGGCATCGTGACCGGAATCGACCTATTGGACGCGCTCATCAAGATGACCGGGGCGGCCAAACCCAGCGGGCGCCTCGAGGTCCGCCTACCCGACGAGCCCGGCCGCCTCGCCGAGCTCACGCGGTTCCTCGCCGACCGGGGACTCAACATCCACTCCGCCCTCACCTACCCCGCAGACGAGGACGCGACGCACGTGGTGCTGCGCGTCAACACCCAGCAGACCCGCCCCCTCGCGCACGCGCTGCGCCAGGCCGGGTTCCGCGTGGTCTGGCCGCCGGAAAAACCATGGTCCCGGTAATCTACCACCCCGCGTACCTCAGCTACAACTTCGGTCCCCAGCATCCCTTCAGCCCGGTGCGGCTGGAGATGCTCCTGGACCTGCTGCACGCCCTCGGCTACCCCCCGCCCCTCCACACCCCGCCCCAGGCCACGCGGGCGGAGGTGCTCCGCGTGCACGCGGAGCGCTTCGTGACGCGCGTGGAGGCCGCCGCCCGCGGCGCGCCCCCGGCCGACCTGCACCACTACGGGCTCGGCACCACGGACACCCCGGTCTTTCCCGAGATGGACGCGGCGGCCCGCTGGATCGTGGGCGGCACCCTCGAGGGAGCGCGCCTCATCGCCGCCGGACGCACGCAGCGCGTCCTGCAGCTGGGGGGCGGGCTGCACCACGCGCAGTACGACAAGGCCTCGGGGTTCTGCGTGTACAACGACCTCGCGGTCGCGATCCGCTACCTCACGGACCAAGGGCTGCGCGTGGCCTACATCGACATCGACGTGCATCACGGGGACGGCGTGCAGTGGATCTTCTACGACGACCCGAACGTCCTCACCCTGAGCCTGCACGAGTCCGGTCGCTACCTCTTCCCCGGCACCGGCACGGTCCTCGAGCTGGGACGCGGGGCCGGAGCGGGCCTCAAACTCAACCTGCCCCTAGAACCCTTCACCCAGGACGCCTCGTACCTCGAGGTCTTCGAGCGGGTGGCCCCGGCGGCGCTCGAGGCCTTCCGGCCGGACGTGCTCGTGGTGCAGTGCGGTGCGGACGCGCACTACATGGACCCCCTGGCGGACCTGCTGCTCACCACACAGGCCTACGAGCAGCTCTTTCAGCGCGTGCTGGACCTGGCCAGGGCGCACACCGGGGGGCGGGCCCTGTTCACGCTGGGCGGCGGGTACGCCCTGGACGCAACGGTACGGGTCTGGGCCCTGCTGTACCACGTGCTCCTCGAGCTCCCCCTCCCCAAGGCCCTGCCCGAGGCGTGGCGCGCCACGTGGCAGGAGCGGACAGGCCACCCCCTCACCCCCACCTTGCACGACCCGCCAGGAACCCCGCCCGAAACGCCTCGCCGGAAGGAGATCGAGCGCCGGAACCGGCAGGTCGCGGAACGGCTGCTGCAGCTCGCCAGCGCGTACTGGGGGTGATCAATCCACCCAGAGGTCCACGCGCTGAAACCGCTCGACGTCCACCAGCCCCTGGTCCGTGAGCTTCAGCTTGGGGATGACCTCGAGCGCCAGGAAGGAGAGCGGCATGAAGGGGTCGGGCAAACCACACCCCAGTTCGCGCGTCGCCGCGGTCAAAACACGCATCTGCAGGCGCACCCGGTCCGCGGAGCAGTTCGAGATCAGCCCCGCGATCGGGAGGGGCACCACGGCGAGCACCTCGTCCCCCAGCGCGGCGGCGTACCCACCCCCGAACCGCGCGACCGCCCGGAGGGCGGTGCGCATGGAGCGATCATCCGCCCCAGCTGCGATCAGGTTGTGCGCGTCGTGCGCCACGCTGCCCGCGATCGCGCCCTTCTTCAGGCCTAGGCCCGCCACGAACCCAAGCCCCACCCCGCCCCCCCGGCCGTGGCGCTCCACCACCGCGAGCTTTAGGAGGTCCCGCCCGGGATCCGCCACCGCCAACCCGTCCTTGATACGGGCCTCCGCGATCCGGTGCTCGGTCACGATCTGGCCCGGCACCACCCCGATCACCCGAACGCGCCGGCCCCGCGCCGGGATCTCCAGGTTTTGCCGCGCCACCCGCACGCGCACCGTGCCCTGCACCGCGCTCGCGTCCACCTGCGGCGGCACCCAGGCGTCCCCCTGGGGCGCCCCGTCCACCGCCACGACCCGCCCCCCGCTCATCACCCACTCGGCCCGGAAAGCCTCGAGGCTGGGAGTCGCCGCGAGGTCCGCGCGGCGCCCCGGCGCGATGGCCCCCCGGTCCTTAAGGCCCAAAGCCTCCGCGGCGTTCAGGGTCGCCATGCGGATCGCGGTGACCGGGTCCACCCCCGCCGCGACCGCGAGGCGGACCGCGTGATCGATATGCCCCTCCTCGAGGAGGTCCTCCGGGTGCCGGTCGTCCGTGCAGAACGCCACGCGCCGGGCGTTCTCCGGGGTCAGGGCCGGGAGGAGGTCCCTGAGGTTCCGGGCCGCGGTCCCCTCCCGCAGGAAGACGTGCAGCCCGGCCCGGAGTTTCTCCCGGACCTCCTCGGGCGTGGTGGACTCGTGGTCCGTCCTGGGCCCCGCCGCCGCGTACGCTTGGAGCCACTTCCCCCGCACCGCGGGCGCGTGCCCGTCCACGTGCCGGTCGCGGAAGGCGAGAAGCTTCGCCAGCGCCTCCGGCTCTCCCCGCACCGCTCCGGGCACGTTCATGAACTCCGCCAGCCCCAGCACGCGCGGGTGGTCCGCGAAGGCCTTGAGGTCCGCTGCTTCCAGCCGCGCCCCGCTCGTGGCGAGGGACGTGGCGGGCACGCAGGAGGGCAGCGTCACGAGGACCGAGAGCGGCAGCCCCTCAGAAGCCTCCAGAATGTAGCGGATCCCCTCGAGGCCCGCGACGTTCGCGATCTCGTGCGGGTCCGCGACCACGGTGGTCGTGCCCCGGGGCACGACCACGCGGGCGAACTCATAGGGGGTGACCATGCTGGACTCGAGGTGCAGGTGCGCGTCGATCAGTCCGGGTACCAGGTACCGTCCGGCGAGGTCCACTTCGCGGCGGCCGGTGTACCCCGTACCGACCCCCGCGATCCAGGCGCCGGCCACGGCCACGTCCGCCGGGTAGACCTCCCCGGTGAAGACGTTCACCACGCGTGCGTTCTTGATCAGGAGGTCCGCGGGTCGGTCCCCGCGGGCCACGGCCAGCAGGTGGGTGAGGGTCCTCGGCGTCATTAGGGGGAATATACACCCTACCCCAGGCATTGGCTTTGACGTCCGCCCGTGCCCGGCGAACAGCCCCCGCAGGAGGCGTCCGTCGGCCGGTTAAAGAAGGGGAGGCGCGGGGTGTGCTAGGGTGAGGAATTGTGAAGGTGATTGTGCGTGCACCCGAGAAGCGAGAGCTTGAGGTGGCGGGGAACCGTCCGCTCGAGGAGGTCCTGGCGGAGCTCGGCATCAACCCCGAGACCGTGGTGGTCGTGCGGGGGGAGGAGCTCCTGACCCGGGACACGCGCGTGCGCGAGGAGGACACGATCGAGGTCATCTCGGCGATCTCCGGGGGGCACGGTGCGCTGCCGTAAGTGCACGCAGAACGCGCAGGTGGAGCTGCGCCGGCACGGCCTCGCGCTGTGCGCCGCGCACTACCTGGAGTGGTTCGAGGCGCAGACCGCGCGCGCCATCCGCCGGCACAAGATGATCCGCGAGGGCGACCGGGTCCTGGTTGCGATCAGCGGCGGGAAGGACTCGCTCGCGCTTTGGGAGGTACTCACGCGGCTCGGGTACGAGGCCACGGGACTGCACATCCAGCTCGGCATCGGGGAGTACTCCGAGCGAGCCTACGAGGTCACCACGCGCTTCGCGCGGGAGCGGGGCCTTCCCTTGATCGTGGTGGACCTCGCGGAATCGTACGGCCTGGGGGTACCCGAGCTCTCCCTAGCGACGGGCCGGGTCGCGTGCTCGGGGTGCGGCCTCTCCAAGCGGTACTTGATGAACGAGGTCGCGCGTGAGGAGGGGTTCAACGTGGTCGCGACCGGGCACAACCTGGATGACGAAGCCGCGGTCCTCCTCGGGAACGTGCTCCGCTGGCAGACCGACGCCTTGCCGCGCCAGGGGCCGGTCCTTCCGGAACGGGAGGGGCTCGCGCGGCGCATCAAGCCCTTTTACCTCTTCACTGAGCGGGAGGTCGCGAGCTACGCGCTGCTGCGCCGCATCGCGTACCAGCACGAGGAGTGCCCGAACGCCACCGGGGCCAAGAGCCTCCTGTACAAGGAGGCCCTGAACCGGCTGGAGGAACGCATGCCAGGAACCAAACAGGCTTTCCTCGAGCAGTTCCTGAAGAAGATCCAGCCGATCCTCGCGGAGGGGCTGGGAGCCCAGGAGGTCGCCCTGAAGGAGTGCGAGCGCTGCGGTGCCCCCACCACGGGCGAGACCTGCGCGTTCTGCCGGTTGTGGGACCAGGCCTACCGCCGGGCCAAGAAACGCAAGCTCCTCCCCGAGTCCCGCGCCTTCGAGCCGCGCCCCCGCGCGCGCCGCGTCGCGCCGGAGGAAGGATAACTCCCCCGCCGCTTACCCGAAGAAGCGACGCACCGCCTCGATGACGCGCTCCACCTCCGCGTCCGTAAGGAAGGGGTGCAGGGGTAGGGAAAGCACCTCCCGCGCGGCGCGCTCGGCCTGGGGTAGGCTCCCCTCCGCCGCCAGATCGCGGTAGGCGGGCTGCAGGTGCGCGGGGGCCGGGTAGTGCACCGCGCTGCCCACCCCGCGGGCCTTGAGGTGCGCCGCCAATCGGTCCCGCTCCGGGGTGCGCACGGTGAACTGGTGCCACACGTGCACCACGCCCGGCGCTTCCCGCGGCACCCACACCACGTCCTCGAGGGCCGCGCGATACGCGGCGGCGATCTCGCGGCGGCGGGCGTTCCAGGCCTCGAGGTGCGGCAGCTTCACGCGCAGGATCGCGGCCTGGAGGGCGTCCAGGCGCGAAGTGTACCCCGCCCGGCGCACGTGGTGGTACCGGCCGGCCTGGCCGTGCACCGCGAGGCTCCGCGCGGCCTCGGCCACTTGGGGGTCGCGGGTCGTGATAAACCCGCCGTCCCCGTAAGCCCCCAGGTTCTTCGTGGGGTAGAGGCTGAACCCCGCGGCGTGCCCCAGCGCCCCGACCCGGCCCTTCCCGTACCGCGCCCCGATCGCTTGGGCGGCGTCCTCTACCACCACCAGGCCGTGCCGCTCAGCGAAGGCGCGGATCGCGTCCATCGCGGCGGGCTGGCCGTACAGGTGCACGGGCAGCACCGCGCGCGTGCGTTCGGTGCGAGCGGCCTCCAGACCCTCCGGGTCCAGGTTGAAGGTCTCGGGGTCGATGTCCACCAGTACGGGCCGGGCGCCCGCGTGGAGGATCGCCTCGATCGTGGCGATGAAGGTGAAGGGCGTGGTGATAACCTCGTCCCCCGGCCCGACCCCCACGGCGCGCAACGCGATCGTGAGCGCGTCGGTGCCCGAGCCAACCGTGACCACGTGCGGCACCCCCAGGTACCGGGCGAGCTCGGCCTCGAGGGCCGCCACCTCCGCCCCGCCCACGAAAGCGCCGGAGGCCAAAACGCGCGCAATAGCCGCGTCAATATCGGTTTTTAGGGCTTCATACTCGCGTTTGAGATCCAGTACCGATATCATACGTTCGCTCTCCCAAGGCTAAGGCCGGGATCATGATCCCGGCCTCATTCTTACGAGCACCCCGCCCTGGCTGCAAGCTCAGCGGTACACCCCCTCCCCGAACACCCAGGCGAGCCCCAAGGCCAGGAGGTTCGCGCCCCACGCCCCGAGCTCCGGGGGCACCACGCCGTTCAAGGCGAGCAGCTTACCCAGAGTGAAGACCAGGTAGTACCCGATCGTCACGATTAGGGAATACCCGAACGCGAGGCCGGTACTCCCGGCCTTGCGCACCGCGATGGGTAGGGCCAAAACAAGCACCACCAGGTTCGCGAAGGGCACCGCGAGCATCGAGTGGAACTGGACGCGGGCCTCGAGGTGCTCCCGCGGGGAGTTCACCGTCTTCTGGATCCGCTCGTACCAGTAACTGATGGGGTTCGCGTCCTCAAACCCGCCCCCGCCGTGCTGCGCGAGGAGCTGAGAACGGGTCTTCGGCAAGAGGACCGTCAGGGTCCTGGAAGGATCGCGGGCGACGTTCTGCATGCGCACGAGCCGCCGCAGGTGCTGCTCGGCCTCCTCCAGGCTCGCGAAATCCGGCAGGGGCAGGCGGGTGAGGTCCAGGGTGTACTGCCGGAAGTTCACGAGGCGCAACCGGTTCTCCTCGAGTCGCCCCCGATCCGCGAAGATCACGGCGAGGGTCTCCCCTTGCCACAGCTCGAGCCGCACCCCCACCATCTCCTTGGTGCGGTAGTCGTAGCGTGCGAAGAACAGCCGGTACGGTCCGACGGGCACGTCCTGCCCGGCGAGGCGAGCGAGGCCGTTGCCCTTGGAGGTGAGCTCGTCCCACCAAAGCACCGCGGCTCGCTCGTTCGCCCGGGGGATGAGGGTCTCGCTCATGTACAAGGACACCCCAACCAGCACGAAAGCCGCCACGAACAACCAGCGCGCCGTGCGCAATAGGGGCAGCCCCCCGGCCTGGATCACGAGGAGCTCGTTCTCGCGGCTTAAGCGCCCGTACGCGAGGAGGGTCGCGAGCAGAACCGCGACGGGCAGGGTCTGGTTCAGGACGAACGGGACCTGGTACCACAACCAGCGCACCAGCCCCCAGAACTCCACCCCCACCAGCCACTGGGCGCGCCCCAAGAGGTTGGAGAGGAGGATGAGGCCGACGTAGAGCAACAACCCAAACGCGAAGGGCGGGAAGGCTTCGCGCAGAATGTAACGGTCTAAGCGTGTCATCGCAGCTCAACCCCGAAACGCACGCGGCTACCCACGGCTTCCTCCGCGCCTTGGGGTAGGAGCACCGCTTGATACGCCAGCTTCCATACGAAACACTCGTCCGCGTACGCGACCTCCACCCCCGCGCGGCTCACCCCGTGCCGCAAGAAATCATACCCTACGGAAGGCGCAAAGGTCAGGTCGCTTCGCCCCCGGGGCGGGGCGGGGCGGTAGGCGAGCTGCAGCTCACGGCGGAAGGGCGTGACCTCCGGGTCAAGCCCCGTCGCCTCGAGGTACCGGGCCTCCACCCGCCACCCGCGCTCGAGCCGGAGGGTGTACGTGCGCTCAACGGCGGTCAAGGCCGCACGGCCCGGACGCCAGCGCTCCACCTGATCCCCCTGCGCCTCCACGCGCCACCCCCGGTCCGCGTACCCCAGGGCGAGGGATACCTCGAGATCCTCACGCGCCAGCGCCCGCGCGGCCAGGTCCGGCACCTGCCGCCTCGAGAACCTGCCCGTCAGGGAGATCCCCGCCCGGCGCGCCACAAGGTCCAGCCGCTCCACCTCGCCGCGCCACTCGTACCCGAACCGCGCCACCCCCACGGGGTAGGCCCGCCGGTACTCGAGCCGCCCCTGCCAAGCTCCCGTGTACCGCAGGGCGGCGTTCACGCCAAACGCCGCGTACCCCGGCGCGTCCGCCTGGTCCGGGTAGGCGGCCCCCAACGTCCAGGGCTCGAGGGAGAACCCGAGGCCGTCCGCGCGCGCGAGGTCCTCGAAGGGATAGCGGGCCTCGACCCCGAGGGTCAACCCGGCCCGTTCCGCCTCCTGCGCCACCCGAAGGAAGGGGCGCACCGTGGCCGCTCCGAAGCGAAGGCGCGGGTCAATCCGGGCCTCCGCCTGGGTTGGCTCGAGCGCGAAGCGAAATCCCGGCGCGGTGAACTCGGCCTCCGGCACGGTCGTTGTCGTGAGGCGGCCGTCCCACGCCCGGCGTTCCTCCCGCTGGAGCTGGAAAGCGAAACGGCGGCCCGCCTCCTGGGCGGAGACCCCGAAACGGAAGGTGGTCACGCCGGGATCCGCGGGCCCCAACGGGCGGGCGCCCAACCCTTCCGCTAAAAGGGTGAGGCTGGTGGACCAGCGGCCGAACGCCTCTCCCGGCAAGGGGAGGGGAAAATCCTCCACCCCCAGCGTCCATCCGCGCCCGTAAGCGAGGCGGAACGGGAAGGAAAGGGTGAGGGGACGCGCGGGGTCGAGCTCCAGCCGTTCAGGGCGGAAGAGCGTCCGCCCGTACACGTCCACCCGCGCCTCCATAAGAACCAGCCGGCCGGTGCGCGTGTTGAAGGTCGCGGCGTCCCCCAAGACGCGGAGGTCATCCCCGTACACGCAAGGGGTCGCCCAGATGCCCTCGGCGCGGAAGGTGTCCCCCGCTACCGTACCGCGCGCTGCGCGGAAGCGGACCTCCGGCGTCTCCACGAAGACCTGGGTGAGCTGGACGGTTTCCCCGCGGGCCTCCGCCGCCTCCGTCTGTAGGTGGATCTCGCCGCGCACAAACACGGCCTCAACCAGCACGAGCGCGCCGTCTTCCCCCACGAGGCGCTCGGCTTCCACCGTCCACGCCCCCACCCGCCCCCGCACGGCGGGCGCTTCCAACCGCCCCGTCTTGGGGTCGAGGGTCACCGTGTCCGTAAACAACTCGACGTCCGCACTGCCCAGGCAGGCCCTCCCGAAAAGGCGGAGCCGCCCCTCCTCGACCGCTAGCTCCTGCCCCGCGAGGACTAGGGGCGGGTCCCCCACCTCGAGGACCTGGTCGAACCCCGCGCAGGGCGCGGCGAACGCACCCAGCACCGCGAGTAGCGCACCTCCCGCGATGAGCCGGCGCACGGTTACTCAGCCTCGAGGTAGGGCGCGAGGCGCGCCAGGACCTCCTCCGGCACCCGCGTGGTGGCCTCCGGGTACGCTTCCCCCTCGCGAAAACGCAGGAGCAAGCGCTTTTCGGGGTTGTTCCCCCGCAGGGTCACGCCCAGCACCGGATCCCGGTACACGTACCGCCCCCAGAGCAAGGCCTCCCCGTGCTTCCCATCCACCACCATGACCTCCGCCTCGAGCACGGGGTCCTCGGAGCGGATCTCGCCCTTGAGGAGGGCAACCTCGTCCTCGAGGAAGAGGAGGCCCTCCCGAGCAGAAAGCCCTGCGAAGCGCTCGGAAGCGTAGCGCATCCCGCCGGTGAGCCGCACCGTCTCCGTCTCCGCGTCGTAGTACAGCTCGGCCGCCTCGAGGCGCACCCCGTCCGTGACGAACACGGCTTCGCGCGCCCGGATGAAGCGGCCTTCCTGGTACTCGATGAACCCTCCCTCGAGGCGCAGGGCGTTCTCGTTGTCGATCAGCACGCCTCCGTCGGGCAGCGTGGTCACGCCCTGGATGGGGTCCACCACCTGGTCCCCGTAGGACTCTACCGAAAACCCGGCGAACCGCGCCCCAACAAGCACCAACAGCAGCACGAGCAAGAACAGCGTCCGCGTCATCCTCCCTATGCTACCCGCCCCGGCATGAAGCGCGTGAGCGTACGACCAAGCAACGCTTCACCCTTGCACGTTCCGCCCTAACCCCACGAAACCTTGCGGGGCCGAAAAGTTCTCATCCTCCCTCCATATAATGAGCGCGAATGCGGCAGACGGCGCTTATCATCTTTTGGGTATTGCAGCTGGTTCTGGCCACCGCCCAGGGCTTCCCGCGGATCGGGGTGCACGAGGGGTTCACGCGGTTCGTCTTCGACCTGCCGATGGGCACCCCTTACCGGGTCGATCCTAGCGAGACCGGGGTCATCGTGCGTTTCGGCCCGCTCGAGGCTCCTGCGCGCTCCGAAACGCTGGACGACCCCGCGGTGCAGGCGTACCGGGTGGAGCACTATAACGACGCGACCGTCGCCGTGATCGAGCTGCGTCCGGGCGTGGAGTACAAGCGGTTCGTGCTGCCTAACGAGGACGGCAGCTTCCGGCTGGTGCTGGACTTCTTCCACCCCGCCCCGGCCGCGAACGCCCCGCCGCCCAAACCGAACCCCCCCAAGCTCGTGGTGGTCCTGGATCCCGGGCACGGCGGGCCGGACCCTGGCGCGACGGGGTTCGTGGTGGAGAAGGAGGTCGCGCTGGACGTAGCCCGGCGCGTCCAACGCCTTCTGGAAGCCCAGGGGATCGAGGTGATCCTGACCCGCGCGGAGGATACCGACCTCGCGCCGCCGGACGTGCAGAACCTGCGGGAACGCAAGCTCATCGACCTGGGGAAGCGGGCCGGAATGGCGGACCTCACGAAGACCCTGTTCATCTCGATCCACATCAACAGCGCCGAGCGCCCTGCGCAAGGCATCGAGGTCTACTACTTCGGCGCGACCCAAGACCCTCGGCTGCTCGCCAAGGCCGTCCAGGAGAACGGCGGCGGCGAGCTCGGCGAACGCCTGACGCAACAAGCCCAACGCCGCGCGGAGCAGATCCTGGCGGACCTGGTCGCCAAGGCCAACCAGGACTTCTCCCGCCGCCTGGCCGAGATGGTGCTCGAGGGCATGCTCGAGCACACCCAAGCTCAAAACCGAGGGGTGCACTCCGCCCCGTTCTACGTCATCCGTAACGCGCAGATCCCCGCGATCCTCGTCGAGCTGGGCTTCACCAACCACCCCACCGAAGGGCACCGCCTGGCCCAGCCTGACTACCGGGCGCGCCTCGCCGAGGGGATCGCCACGGGCGTGCTGCGCTTTTTAGCGAACGGCGCGTACGCGTCTCGCCTGGACCCGGAAAAACCGCTACCATGAAAGGCATGGACCTCGCACGTTACATTGACCACACGCTTCTGAAGCCCACGGCCACCCCGGAAGAGATCCGCCGTTTATGCCGCGAAGCGATGGAGCATTACTTCTTCGCGGTTTGCGTGAACCCCGCGCACGTCCGGCTCGCACGGGAAACGCTAGGCGACGCTCCGGTACGCGTCGCGAGCGTGGTGGGCTTCCCGCTCGGGGCGACCCCCTCCGAGATCAAGGCGCTCGAGGCCGCCCAGGCGGTGGCGCACGGTGCGGACGAGCTGGACATGGTGATCCCCCTGGGCCTCGCCAAAGCCCACGACTGGGCGGGCGTGGAGGCCGACGTGCGCGCGGTGCGGTCGGCCGCGCCCCGCGCGGTGCTGAAGGTGATCCTCGAGACGGGGTTCCTCACCCCTGAGGAGGCGCGCCTCGCCGCACAAGCCGCCGTGCGGGCCGGAGCGAACTTCCTCAAGACCTCCACCGGGTTCGGACCACGCGGCGCTACGGTAGAGGACGTGAAGCTCCTCGTGGAGGTCGCCCAGGGCCGCGCCGAGGTCAAGGCCGCGGGCGGCATCCGCACTCCGGAGGACGCCCGGCGCATGATCGAGGCTGGCGCCACCCGGATCGGCACCTCGAGCGGCGTGGCGCTCGTACAGGGAGGGGAGGGCACCGGGTACTGATGCGGCGGCGGCGCTCCGCCCGGCTGGGCTGGTTGCTCCTCGCCCTCGCGGCCGCGTGGGTGTACCAGACGCTCCAGCCCACCCCGCCTCCCCCGGCCGCTCCTGGGGAGGCGACCCTGTTCTTCCTGCCGCAGGCGGGGCGCACCGCCGAGGATTTCCTCATCGCGCGGATGAACGAGGCGCGCGCGAGCCTCGAGGTGGCCGCGCTCGAGCTGGACAACACCCGCCTCGCGTACGCCCTGGTATCGGCCGCAGCGCGGGGTGTGCCGGTACGGTTGTACACGGATCGGGACTACCAGGACGAAGCCCGCGCGGCGCTCGTGGCGGCAGCGCACGGTCAACGCCAAGGTCGGCCCACTCCCTCGCAGGAGACGGTGCGGCGCACGGTGCGCCCCCTCGGGGAGGGGTGCGAGGCCATCGCCCGCGTGCGGGTGTGTTACGACAATCGTAACGCCTTGATGCACCACAAGTTCGTGGTGCTCGACGGCCAAGCCGTCTGGACGGGCAGCGCCAACCTGACCTACAACGGGTTTTTCCGCAACAACAACGACGTCCTCTACCTGCCCTCTCCCCCCCTGGCTCGAGGCTACCGGGCGGAGTTCGAGGCCCTCTGGACGGGCACGCGCCGGGGGCTTGGGCGGGCGGTGCCGTTCCGGCTCGAGAACGCCGAGGGTACGGCGTACTTTTCTCCCGCGGGGGGTGAGGCGGCCCTCGAAGCGATCCTTGCGCGGCTCGCCGCGAGCCGGGAGGAGGTCTGGGTGCTGGCCTTCGTCCTCACGGAGGAACGCTTGATCCAGGCGCTCGCCGCCGCGCACGCGCGGGGCGTGCGGGTGCGGGTCCTGCTCGAGACGCGCAACCTGATCCACTCTCGGGAGGAAAACCTGCCGCGCGGGGTGGAGTTGCGGCAGGATACCAACCCCTACCAGATGCACCACAAGCTCATGGTGATCGACCGAAGCTGGGTGATTACGGGTAGCTTTAACTTCTCCCGTTCGGCCTACACGCGCAACAACGAGAACCTCCTCGTCCTCCATAGCCCCGCGCTAGCTGAACGGTACCGAAAGGAGGCGGAACGGTTGTGGCGAACCGCGACCCCGCTCTAACTCCCCCCACGCTGGTGCTGGCCTCCGCGAGCCCCCGCCGGCGCGAGCTCCTCGCGCGGCTCGGGCTGCCCTTCACCGTCCGTCCAGCTGGCCTCGAGGAAACCCTCGCCCCCGGCCGCTCCCCAGCCGAGCAGGCGGAACACCTGGCGCGCGCCAAGGCTCAGGCCGTCTGGCGGGAGACCGGCGGGTGGGTCGTCGCGGCGGATACGGTGGTCGCTCTCGAGGACGCCGTCCTCGGCAAGCCGCGCACCCCGGAGGAGAACCGGGCCTTCCTCGAGCGCCTCTCCGGCCGCGCCCACACCGTGTACACCGGGCTGGCCTTGTACACCCCTGGCGGCGAGGGGCGTAGCCTCGTGGAGGCCGCGCGGGTCTGGTTCCGCGACCTCGAGCCGTGGGAGGTCGATTGGTACGTCCGCTCAGGCGAGGGGATGGACAAGGCGGGCGGGTACGGCATCCAGGAGAAGGGCATGGTCCTCGTCCGGCGCGTCGAGGGGGATTTCTACACCGTGGTGGGCCTCCCGGTGCACCGGCTCTGGACGCTGTTGAAGGAGGTGGGCTACCCCCTTGCTTAGGGCGATCTACCTGGCGCTCGCGGTGCTCGCATTGGTCCTCTCCGCGCTCACCACGCGTACCGCGCCCACGCTGCCCGCGGAGTTCTCCGCGCGGATCGCGCCGATCTTTTCCCTAGGGCATCGCTTAGGTCAGAACCTCCGCGCGGGCCTCGAGGCCCTCACGGACCGGCGGGACCTACAGACCGAAAACCGCGCCCTTCAGGAGCGGGTGGCCGCGCTGGAGCAGGAGAACACCCGGTTGCGCCTCGAGGTGGCGCGCCTCAGTCGCGCGCTCGAGGTGCGCCAGGAGCAAGCGCCGGGCGTGGTGGCGATCGCGCCGGTGATCGCGGAGGACCCGTCGGGGTTGTACCAGCGGATGGTGATCGGGCTGGGCGAGGCCGACGGGATTCGGGTGGGTATGCCCGTCACGAGCAGCGCGGGGCTGGTGGGGATCGTGATCGAGACGAGCCCGCACCAGGCGGTGGTGCGTACCGTGGTGGATCCGGACTCCAGCGTCGGCGTGCAGGTCATGGGTAAGCCGGGCCGGGGCATCGCGCGGGGCCAGCCTCCAGCGCGCTTGCGGGTCTCCTTACCATTGGACGTGGAGGTAACGGCCGGGGACCTGCTCGTTTCGAACAGCCTTCGGGGCTTGTTCCCCGCGGGGATTCCCGTGGGGCGTGTTCTCGAGGTGCTGCCGCCTTCCCCGGGGGCTTTGCGACGGTGGGTGGTAGCGGAGCCGGTGGTGCGGTTTTCGCTGCTTGAGGAAGTGGTGGTGTTGCGCCCGTTATGAGAGCCGTTGGTCTGGTACTGATCACGCTGGTGCTGCAGTCCGTCCTGGGAGGGGTGCTGCCGGACGCCGTGAGCCCCCCGGACCTGTGGTTCCTCCTCGCCTTGGTCCTGGCTTCCCACCTCCCCCCGGCGGCAGGCCTGGTGGCCGCGTTCGGGCTGGGGTTGTTTCAGGACCTGGCCTCCGCCGGGTACCCGGGACTGCACGCCATGGGGTTGCTCACCGCCGTGTACGCCTTCTACGGGACGGGCACCTGGCTGCACTGGGAGGAGACCATGGCGCGGGGCATGATCGTGTTCCTGAGCTTCCTCGCGAAGTGGCTAGGGTACTTGATCGTGGTGTACTGGTTGCGGTTCGAGGTGCTGAGCCCCCTCACCTTCGCGCAAGTCTTCGTTCCTGAACTCATCCTGACCCTGGGGGTCGGGCCGGTGTACCTGCGGTTCGCTCAGGCCCTCGTCGCGCCGCGCTACGAGGAACACCATGCCTGAACGGGTTCGTGCATTGCTCGTCCTGATCTACCTGGTGTTGCTGGGGTTTACGGGGCGGCTCTTCCAGCTCCAGGTCCTCCAGTACCAGGAGTACGCCACCCAAAGCGAAGGCAACTACCTCAAGACCGTCACGATCCCCGCCCCGCGCGGGCGGTTGTACGACCGCAACGGCGTCCTCCTCGCGGACAACCGCATCGCCGTGGATTTATGGTACAAGGGCGGCCCCATCCTCTTCGAGCGGCGCATCCTGGACTTGCTGGACCTCGAGACCCTACCCGAGGTAGAGGGCGAACCCGTTGTGCTCAAGGCCAACCTCCCGGATGAGCTGGTGCCCACCCTGGCCGAACTCACCGCGGGCCAGGAGAACCTCGAGCTTCGCGAGCGGATCGAGCGGTACTACCCAAACCCCATCTCCGGTCCGGTCCTGGGGTACGTGCAGCCCGCGAACGCCGCGGAGGTCGCGGCGGGGTACGAGCCGGACGATCTGGTGGGCCGCGCGGGCCTCGAGGCCGCGCTGGAGGAGGTGCTGCGGGGGGAGCGGGGCTTCAAGCTGGTCGAGGTGGACGTGCGCGGCCGCCGGATCCGCGAGGAGGTCCGGCGGCCGCCCGTACCGGGTCAGGACGTGTACCTCACGATCGACCTGGCCCTGCAGCGCGCTGCGGAGCAAGCCCTGGTGGAGGCCGTGGAGGACCTTAACGCCGGGCGGCGTAAGCTGGGGCTTCCCCTTGAGGAGGAGGCGCGCGGCGCGATCGTGGCGGTGGACCCCAGGACGGGGGAGGTGCTCGCGATGGCCACTACGCCCGCGTACGACCCAAACGTCTTCACCCGTCGTCCCACCGACCCGCGCGCGATCGCCGCGCTGCAAAACGATCCGCACCTGCCCCTTTTGAACCGTGCGGTGCAGCGGTACACGCCCGGCTCGACCTTTAAGCTCGTGACCTCCTCCGCCCTGCTCGAGCACGGGTACGTTCGCCCGGATACCGTGTACCGCTGCACGCCGTACATCGTGTACGGGGGGCAGGTGCGGCGCAACTGGGCGCCGCGCGACATGGGTGACATGACCGTGCGTGAAGCCATCGCGAATAGCTGCAACACCTGGTATTACCAGGCCGCGATTGACGCCGGGCCTCGAGATTTGGTGGACGTGATCGCGAAGCGGGGGCTCGAGCTGGGGTTGGGCCGCCCGACCGGCCTCGAGATCGCGGAAAGCCAGGGGTTGCTGCCCACGCGCGCGTGGAAGCGGGAGGCGTACGGGGAGCCTTGGTACCCGGGGGAGACGCTTTCCGTCGCGATTGGGCAAGGCCAGGTGCTCGTCACGCCCGCGCAGGTCGCGCGTATGCTCGCCACCATCGCGATGAGCGGGCAACAGCCCGAGCTGCACTTGGTGCGGCGGGTGGGGGCGGACCCCGTGGAGCCGGTCGTGACGGAGGTGGAGGGCCGGTACTGGCGAGTACTGCAGGAAGGCCTTAGGAAGACCGTGACGGAAGGCACCGCGCGTTTTCAGCTCGGGGATTTCCCTGTTCCGACCGGGGGGAAGACCGGCACCGCGGAAACCCCGGGGAAACGCGCGGGGTACGAGCACGCGTGGTACATGGGGTACGGCCCTACGGATCCTAGCGCCCCTCACCCGCCCTTGGTGGTGGTGGCGTTCTTCGAGAACGCGGGGGAGGGCAGTCGCGTGGCTTTGCCTGCGGTGCGGAAGGTTATGGCTGCGTACTGGAAGGTGGAGGTAGAGTAAAGCGATGCGGGTCCGCGCCACTCGAGACGCTTTATCCTTGCGGCTGGATGGGAACGAGTCGCCTCAGGAGCTTCGCCGTGTGATCGAGGAACTTCCAGCGCTTCCCTTGGAGGTCGAGGTGAACGGCTTGGTCGGGGGCGAGGCGCTCGAGGCGCTGCTCGAGGCCGCGCGCGCGCGGGGGCTGGCCGTGACGCTGCGCCCCCCGCGCGGGGAGCGGTACGTGCCGTACACGGAGGTGGTGGGGCGTACCTTGCGGAGCGGGCAGCGCGTGGAGTCGCCCGGGACCGTGGTGGTGCTGGGGGACGTGAATCCTGGCGCGGAGGTGGTGGCGGGCGGGGACGTGATCGTGGTGGGGAAGCTGCGGGGCTTGGCGCACGCGGGCGCTTCAGGCAACCTGGATGCTACGGTGTGGGCGTTGGCCTTGGAGGCGCAGCAACTCCGGATTGCGCATCTTGTGGCGCGCGCGCCGGAGGAGGGGTTTAAGAGCCAGGGCCCGGAGCGCGCGCGTGTGGATGGGGAACGGATTGTGCTCGAGCCGTGGGGCCGGCGGTGAATGCGTTTGGGGCGCCGCGCGCGGCGCCCCTTTGGGTTTAGGTGGGTTCGTTACTTCTTTTTGTTCTTGCGCGGGCGGTACTTTCCGTAGGTGCCGCGCCAGAGTTTTCCGCGACGGGTGCGACGGTCTCCACGCCCCATGGTTCCTCCTTACGCGCTTAGGCTGCCGAGGAGCTTGTGGAGTTTCTTCATCAGGCGGGACTTGCGGCGAGCGGCGGCGTTCTTGTGTAGGGTCGGGCCTTTAGCGGCTTTATCAATGAGGCTTTCCGCGACCCGCATGTACTTGAGGGCGGCTTCTTTGTCGCCGGATTCGGCCGCCGCGATGGCCTTTTTGGTGAAGGTCTTGATCATGGATTTCTTCGCCTTGTTGCGGGCCCGCCGTTTTAGGGATTGGCGGTGCCGCTTCATCGCGGAAGGGGTGCGTGCGCTTTTGTTCGCCATGTTCCTCCTTGCTCGCTCGTGTGTTCGCTTCGATGTGCCCGCGTGCCTCGGGCAAGCCAACGCCTACTCTAGCATAGGCGGGTAGGCGCTTGCAAATCATGGGTGGGGTGCTTGGGGGGTGTTGAGGGATCCCCTTACGGGGCTGATGTTTGGCTATAGATGCGGTCAAAGTTCGTTATCGTGCGCTGTTTGGGTTGTTGCAATCCCCTTGCGAGGCTGACCTTTTTGCAACTCTGCCGTTTCGGAGGCCCGTCCTGGACGGGGTTTTTGAGGGCGTTTTGGACACCCCCCCAGTTATCCACAAGCAATCCCCTGTGGATAGCTCGGAATTAGCAGGGAGTTAACATTGCGTTAGCCCTGTCCCTGACGCTAAAACCCGCGTTTTCAAGGTCCGTGCGGGGTGAAACCCGCGCCTACCCTCAAAATATTACACGATTCCTCATTTTTGTCCACACCACTGCCGCGCCTCCCCCGCCCTCACTTAGGGGTTGAACTTCGTCGAAACCCAATCCAAAAACGCGTAGCCTCGCGCGTTCGTCACGCGCAGGTGGACCTCGTACATTCCCGCGTTCACTCGCTGGGTGAGCACTCGGTCGAACCGGCCGCGCAAGGTGAGGGAAGCCACCACCCGCCGCTCCCCCTCCCGGTTCACCCGAACCTCCAAGCGTCCCTCCTGCAGCTCCCCGCGCAGCTTGACCTTCACCGCGTCCGTCACGCCGCTCACGCGCACACGGTACACGCTCTCCCCGGTGTAGTTCCAGTACCACACCGGGGTGAACGGCGGGTACCCCAGGGCTAGGCCGTAGTTCTCCGCGTACCAGTACACCCCGCCCAGCAGCACCGCTAGGAAGAGCAGGATCCGCATGGGTTTCAGTATACTTGAGGCTATGACGGTCGACCGGGCGCTTACCGAACTCAAACGCGGAGCCGCCGAGATCACCCCCGAGGAAGAACTACGGGAAAAACTCGCCTCGGGACGCAAGCTCATCATCAAACTGGGCGCCGACCCCACCCGGCCCGACCTACACCTAGGGCACGCGGTCGTCCTTCGAAAAATGCGGCAGTTCCAGGAACTGGGGCACAAGATCGTCCTGATCATCGGGGACTTCACCGGCATGATCGGAGACCCCTCAGGCCGGAACAAGACCCGCCCGCCCCTCACCCTGGAGGAAACCCGCACGAACGCCCAAACCTACGTGGCGCAGGTCGGGAAGATCCTGCGCCAAGAACCGGACGTGTTCGAACTCCGGTACAACTCCGAGTGGCTCGGACAACTCCGGTTCCAGGAGGTCATCAAACTCGCCTCCCAAATCACCGTAGCGCAGATGCTCGAGCGGGAGGACTTCAAGGCCCGCTACACCGCCGGCACCCCGATCTCCCTGCACGAGTTCCTGTACCCCCTGGCTCAAGCCTACGACTCCGTCGCGATCCAAGCGGACGTGGAGATGGGCGGCACCGACCAAAAATTCAACCTCCTCGTGGGGCGCGAGATCCAGCGCGCCTACGGGCAGGAGGAGCAAGTAGCCTTCCTGATGCCGATCCTGCCAGGCCTGGACGGCAAGGAAAAAATGTCCAAAAGCCTGGACAACTACATCGGCGTGAACGAGGACCCCACCTCCATGTTCAAAAAACTCATGCGGGTCCCGGACCACGTGCTGCACGAGTACTTCACGCTCCTCACGGACCTCGAGGCGGCCGAGGTCCAGCAGCTCCTCGAGACGGGCGGCATGGTGGGTGCGCACCGGGTGCTCGCGCGGCTCGTCACCGGCGCGTACGTCCTCGAGCGGATCCCCGCCCGAATGGACCGGGCCTTCTACGAAGCGCTCGGGTACGACCTCGAGGCCGCCGGTCGGGACCCGGCCCCCAAGGCCTCCCAGTACCCGGAGGTGAGCGAGCGGCTAGCGCACGCGGAGGCGCGGTACGACGCCGTGGCCAAGGGCGGGATCCCCGAGGACATCCCCTTGGTAGAGGTCGCGCCTGAGGAACTAAAGGACGGCGCGATCTGGGTGTGCCGTCTCTTTACCCTCGCGGGGCTCACGCGCTCGAACGGGGAGGCCCGCCGCCTCATCCAAAACCGCGGCCTCCGGGTGGACGGCGCGGTGGTGACCGACCCGAACCAGCAGCTCACGCTGGAGCGCCCCCTCGTGCTGCAACGCGGCAAGGACCGGTTCGTTCGGGTGCAGCTCCGCGCGTAGCGGCTTGACGCGGGCCACGAGCGTGGCCTAGGGTGAGGGGTACTCCATCGCTTCAAGGAGGCTGCGGATGCACCCCCTCACCCCCCTGAACCGCAGGGCGTTCCTCACGCTCGCCGCGCTCAGCGCGCTCAGCCGGTACCTGCCCGCCCTTGCCGCGGAAGCCGCGCGTGACCTGATCGTCGTCTCCAACGCGGGCGGCGGAGGCTCAGCTAGCCTGATCGATCCCCACACGCTGCGGGTATTGAAGACCATCCCGCTCGAGCCCTTCGCCTTCCCTGCCACGCGCTGGCACTTCGCCCGCGACTTGATCTGGTCGGGCCTGCCCGCCGAGCCGAGCCGCGCGGTGCGGGCCTACTGGCTCTCGAGCGGCGCGCAGGCCCTCGAGGTCCCCACGGGCTCCAGCCAGAACTACACCGAGCTCACCCCGGACGGGCGGTTCGTGATCGTGGCCGCGCGGTTCGTGGACCGGTTCCTCAAGATCCTCGCGGACCCCGAGGCTCCCGATTTCGGTCGGGTCGTCGCGGCGTTCACCACCGACGCGGGCGCGCAACCCTGCGACATCACCGTCACGCCGGACGGAAACCACGCCTTCGCTCCCGACCGGGGGCGCGAAACGATCTCCGTCCTGCGCCTCGAGCCCTTCGAGCGGGTGGCGCGCCTCCCCCTTCGTCCCCTGGGGGGGACGGAGCGGGTGGAGCCGTTCATGGCGACCGTCTCGCCGCGGGGGGATTTATTGTTCGTGGAGAACGCCACGGAGAACAGCGAGGCGATCCTGGACGTGCGGGACCCCGAGCGCCCCGTGGAGGTCGCGCGCCTCCTCCAGACAGACGGGCTGGGGGACGGCCCCCTCACGAGCGAGTTCACGCCGGACGGCCGGTTCGGCCTCGTGATCTGCCGGAACTCGGACGAGCTAAGCGTCGTGGACACGGCGACGCTCGCGGTCGCGGCGCGGGTGCGTTTCCCTGAGCGGAGCCGGCCGCTCACCGGGACGTTCACGCCCGCCGGGGACCGGTTCTTCGTGCCCCTGCCCGGGCGGGACGCGGTCGCGGTGGTGCGCGTCCCGGCCTTCGAGGTGGAGGAGCTCATCCCCGTAGGGCCGCGCCCCATGGGCGTGGTGTACCTCAGAACGCCGCTGCCCGCGCGCGCCGCGCTCGACCTCCGGCACGGCGCGGCCCTCGCGGCGGGCCGGCGCTTCCCCCCGGACTGCCCAGACCGCTGCTGCGGCATGCTTTAACCGCGCTCTATGGGGTACAACGGTTCCTCGTGCCCCGTGGCGTAGATCACGCCCTCCGCGGCCTCGAGGCGCAGGCGGGGTAGGGGAAGGGTGGGCGGCCCGAACACGGCCTTTCCTCCCTGGGCCGGGTCGAAGGCCCCGAAATGGCAGGGACACCCCAGGAAGGGGTTGGATGCACGGTAGTTGTACGCGATCGCGCCAGCCTCCAGGTCCGGCACGTAGTTTACCGTGCACCCCAGGTGCGTACAGATGCGGGAGAGGCCCACGAAATGCGCCTCCCCCACGGAAAGCCCGCCCACAACCGGCCCAGGCAGGCGCACGAGCACGCTCTTGAGCTCCCCGAAGCGCGTGGGGTAGGTGAAGTACTTGAAGGCCCAAGGAGCCTCGAGCTCCTCGAGCCTCGCCACCTCGACCCGCTCCCCGTCCCGCCAGGTGGGTTCGGGCACGCGCTCCTTGAGGAAGAGGATCCGGACTGTGCGCCAACCAAACCACCCGAAAAACCCCGCCGCGACT
Organism: Marinithermus hydrothermalis DSM 14884; assembly: GCF_000195335.1. Lineage (NCBI taxonomy): Bacteria > Thermotogati > Deinococcota > Deinococci > Thermales > Thermaceae > Marinithermus > Marinithermus hydrothermalis. Next base: position 437,282 of record NC_015387.1, on the reverse strand, counting down.
CCGGAAGGCAGGATCCAGATCAGGTCGCGCCGCGTCAGCTTCCGGCTCATCAAGCCCACCCCATCGCCCCTCGCACGGGCTCAAGATCGGTTACTCCGCCTCTTCGATCAGGCGGCGCACCTCCTCGGGTGTGTACCCCTCTGGGGGTGCCTGGTAGTTCTCGGAGTGCTTCACCAGGAGGTTATCCCCCACGAACCGCCCGTTCTCAAAACGCCCCTCGACCACCACGCCTTGATTCTCCTTAAACAGGGCGGGGGGCGTGCCGTAGTGCTCGATCGGGATCTCGCTGACCCCATCGGTCACAACAAAGCGCAGCTCAAGGGTCTGAGGATCGTACTGGATCGAGCCGGCCTTCACCACCCCCCCCAGGCGGATCGGCTTGTTCCGGTACTTCTCCGGGGCTTGGGTGTACTCGGAAGGGGTGATAAAATAGACCAGGTTCTCACCCAATCCCCCCCAGATCAGGTACCCGATCGCACCTAGGATGACCGCGAGCCCCAGCAGGTACTTTGCCCTCATCGCGCCCTCCGGTACCGGACGTACAGGTAAAGGGGATACCCCAGGAGGACCGCGTACATCACCGCATACACCGCCCACACAAAGATCGCGCTGCTATCCATCGAGTTCCTCCCTTTGGGCCTCGAGCGCGCTCACCACGCCCTTAAAACGTAGAAAGGCCAGGTACAGCAGGTTAAAGGCCGCGAAGTTCACAAGCAAGGCCACGAGCATCGCCTCGTCCATGGAGACGCGGCCGGTTGTCAGGTCGATGGACTGCGTCTGGTGCAGACTGCGCCACCACCGGACGGACATGTAGCTGATCGGCACGTTGATCACGCCAAGGATCGCGGCAGCCGCGGCGGCCTTGGCGCGAAACTCCGGATCCTCGATCGCCTGGCGCAGCAGGAAGTACCCGATGTAGAAGACGAACAAGATCGCGGTCGTGGTCAGGCGCGGCTCCCACGTCCAGTACACCCCCCAGGTCGGCCGGCCCCAAAGCATGCCGCTCAGGAGGGTAAGCGCGGTGAAGATCACGCCGAGTTCGGCGCTCGCCGCGGAGAGCCGGTCGTACCGGTCCTCCTGCTTCCAGAGGTAGGCCACCGCGTACCCCATGGCCACGAAGAAGGCCAGGTACGCAGTCCAAGCCGCGCCCACGTGCAGGTACATGATCCGCACCAGGTATCCTTGGGTCACGTCCGGCGGGGCGGCTAGCGCGTAGTATAGCCCTACCGCGAGCACCCCGAACCCCGCCACAAGAAGGCCCAGGGTGAGGCGGTCCAGCCCCCGATCGCTTGCTACGCGGTTCATCATGATCATTCTCCTTCATCCTCATAAAGTCCCTGTAAAGCCCCTCACCTTTTCCCTAGCCTTACCCAGGCTAGGGAAACGCGGTCAAGGGAGGATCGTCCTCACAGATCACCCCTCGATCACCCAGGGGAAGAGCAGGGAGCAGGCCGTCAAGTACACGACATCAAACACCCCCAACAGCCGCCACCAGAACGCCACCTCGGCCATCTCCGCCCCATTCACCACCCCCAGCGTCGCCTTTACCGCGCCCAGCACCACCGGAACCACCAGGGGAAAAACCAGTAGGGGCAGCAGCACGTCCCGCGCGCGCAGGCGCACCACAAGCCCCGCGTAAAACACCGCGATCGCGGCGTACCCCGTCCCCCCCAACAGCAGCGTGAGCAACAGCTCTGGGGCGCGCGTCAGCGGTAAGAAGAACATCCCCGCCACGAGCAGGAGGGTAACCCCCCCCACCCCCATCATCAGCGCCCACAAAAACAAGAACTTCCCCCAGTAGATCCACTCCCGGCTTCCAGGCGTGAGGAGCAGGTCATCCAGGGTGTCGTTCTCCACCTCCAAGGCCCACGCGCGCGAAGCGAGCAAGCTACCCGCAAACGCCAGCGCGACCCACCAGACTCCCGGCCCCGCACGGCGCAGTTCCGCCTGGTTCGGCCCCAACGCGAACCCCAGGATGAACACGACCACCCCAATAAAAAAGAACGCCGCGAGCAGCCCCGCCCGCCCCCGCAGCTCGAGCTTCAAATCCCGCGCCGCAAGCGCCCAAACCCGCCTCATGCCCGTCCCTCCAGCTCCACCGCGCGGTGCGCGACTGCCTCCGCGAACGCTTGGTCGTGCGTGGCGAGGACCACGGCCCCTTTTTGCGCCACCCGCTGGATCGTCTGCGCGAGCAGCCCCCGGCCCGCCTGATCCAGCGCTGTCTCCGGCTCATCCAATAGCAGCAAGCGCGGCTCGAGCAACCACACGCGCGCGAGCGCCAAGCGTTTCTTCATGCCGCTCGAGTACGCCGCCACCGGTCTGCCCGGCGGGAGGTGGGCCGCCTCGAGGGCGCGCATCACGTCATCCCGGCGCACTCCCCGACCGGAGAGGGCCAAGGCTTGAGCGAGGTTCTCCTCTCCCGAGAGGTGCCGGTAAAAAGCGGGGGGGTTCGCCATTAACGCTAGGGCGCCGCGCTCGGCCTCGAGGGCCCGAGCGGGCCGACCGAAAAGCCGCACTTCGCCCCGCTGAGGCCGGATGAGGGTGGCGAGGATGCGCAGGAGGGTGGTCTTTCCCGATCCGTTCGGTCCGAGGAGGGCCACCACCTCACCGGGGGCCACACGCAGGTTGAGGTCCTTCAAGATCCATTCCCGACCGTAACGCTTCCACACCCCCACAAGCTCTGCGATGCCCGTACCTGCACTCAAGGCTCAGGCTCCTCCCCCAGCAGGTCACAGCCGCTCCCACAACCACTCCGGCGTCAAGCGGATGAAGTAGTTGTTCAGGCGGGTAAAGATCCCGCTTACAAGCAGCACCCCTACGAACACCATCAGTACACCAGCCGCACGTTCCACCCAGCGCGTGTACCGAGCGCTCCGGCGCACCCAGCGTGTCGCGCGGTCTGCGAACAAGGCAACAAGCATGAAAGGAACGGCCAGCCCCAAAGCGTACGCTACAAGTAACCACGCTCCCCCCATGCTGGCCTCCACCACCGTCAGGGTAAGGATCGCCCCGAGGATCGGACCGATGCAGGGCGTCCATCCCGCGCCGAACGCCGCACCCAGCAAAAAGGCCCCACCGGGCCGGGCCGCGTTCCCTTCGTAACGCAGGCGCATCTCACGCCCCATAAACGGAAGACGCAACCCCAAAAGATACAGCCCAAAGAGAATCACCAGCCCCCCACCAATCTGAGCCAGAAGCGGCTTGTAGGTCTTGAGCACAGCCCCGATCAGGGTAAAGGGCAATCCCAACGCTACGAAAACCAGGCTAAATCCTAGGATGAAGAAGATCGCGTTCACGATAGGGCGCCCCCGCTCCCCCCCCAGGTACATCAGGTAGGTCGGCACAAGCGGCAGCACGCACGGCGAAAGAAAGGAGAAGAGGCCAGCGAGAAAAGCAGCGGTGACACCTATGGTCATACCGCCTCCCATCCTAACGCAGATGCATAGGGACAAGCGTACCGCATCACTCTTCCTCGAGCACCGCGTCCAACGCCGCGTAGAGCGCCCGCACGAACACCTCGGGCGCATCGATCCAGGGATAGTGTCCTGCCCCCGGAATGACCTCGAGCGTCCCCCCCGCGAGGTCCACCACCGCCTCGGCCTGCTCGGGGTAACTGGTGCCGTCCTTCTCCCCCACGATCACATGCGGCGCGAGGGAAAGATCCATCAGGTACGGGGTGTAGTCCAGAGCCCACAACCCGTTCACGACGAACATCTCCCCCACGTGCGCCCCAGGCATGAGGCCACTCCCCTCCACGACCCACTCGTACTGCGCACGACCGTGATCGCTCGGGAACATCAGCGCGTCGAACACCGCCTTGGGCTCGAGCTCGGCGAACGCCTCCTCGAGCGCGGCCTGGGGGTCCTCCGGTGCCCCCTCGACGGGCTGGTCTTGCAAGGCGCGGCTCGCGCGCCAAAGCCGCTTCGCCAGCCACGGGTAGTGCACCCAAGGCCCCACGAGCACCACGCCACGCACGAAGGCGGGAAAGCGGCGGGCGTACTCGAGGGCCGGCACCGCCCCGAACCCGTGGGCGAGGAGGGCCCAACGCTCCAGGCCCAGGGCATCGCGCAGGGCGTCGAGGTCCTCGACAAGGGCGTCCACGGTGAACAGCCGCGGGTCCGGGGGCAGGGCGGGGCTGCGCCCAGAGCCGCGCTGGTCGATGTAGAGCACCCGGTAGTCCGCGAGTTCCTCACCGAGCATCTCCCGGAAGACGTAGGACGACCCTCCCGGACCGCCGTGCACGATCGCGAGGGCGGGCGCGTCCAGCGCGCCGACGTCCTCGAGGTAAACCTCGACCTCCCCTAACGGCACCAAACGAATCTCTTCTCGCATCGCGCTACCGTCCTTCCTCATCCCCGCACCAGGCCTCCTCGAGGAGCTCGAAGGTCCAGGCCCGCACTCCCTCCACGCGCGTGGCCTCCTCCACCAGGTCCGGCCCCACGCCCCAAACCTCGAGGAGGTACCGTTCCTCCTCTGGTTGGGCGAGGAGGCGGTAAGGGTACGGGTACCGACGCGCCAGGCGTGCCAGGGCCTCGAAGTCGCGCCCTTCAACGAAGAGTACCTTCATGGTCTCGGGCACCCCCAACAACGACGCGCGTGCGTTACGAACGGCCTGACCATAGCTTACTGTACAGGAGGATCTCCGCGGACTCCTCCAGAACCGTGATGAGGGTGTAGGCCTCCACCAAGTCCCGCCCCTTGGCGAACGCCCCGTGCCCCTTGAGCACGCACACCGGATGGGTGCGCAACGCCTCGGCGACGGCCCGGGCGGCTTCGGGGGTAGCGGAGACCGTTTTGGGCGCGAGTACCGGCACCTCGGGCATGTAGTAGCGGCCCTCGAGGTCCACCGGACGGATCACCTCCAGGTGCAGCGACAGCGCGACCGCGGTGCGGGGGTGCGCGTGCACGACCGCGCGGGCGTCGGTCTGCCGGTAGATCTCCCGGTGAATGACGGTCTCGATCGAAGCGCCTTGGTCACGCTCGGGATTCGGATCCAGCCCGAGCTCGAGCAAGTCCTCCGGCTCGAGTCGCCCCTTGAGCGTGCCGCTTTTGGTGATGATGAGGCCGGTCTCGGTACGCACCGAGAAGTTGCCGGCCTTAGCGGAAATAAGCCGTTGCGCGAACAGATCCGCGCCTACCTGGCGAAACTGCGCGTACAGGGTCTCGGTCATGGCTCCCATAAGAAAAGCCCCGGGGCGTCCCCGGGGCTTTGGGTCAGATCGTTACAGCTCCTGGCCGGGTTGGATGCGCCGCCCGCGACGCTTCGCCGGGGCCGGCACCGCTGCCTCGGCTTCCTTGCGGGCCTCCTCGATCCTCTGCAGCGTACGCTCGTCCACCACCTGGGTGCGGCGCACGTGGTCCGAGCCGGTCCCGGCGGGGATCAGCTTCCCGAGAATCACGTTTTCCTTCAGGCCGATCAGCTCGTCGGCCTTGCCCTGGATGGCCGCCTCGGTCAGCACGTGCGTGGTGTGCTGGAAGGACGCCGCGGAGAGCCAGGACTTGGTGGAGAGCGCGGACTTGGTCACCCCCATCAGGACCGGCTTCCAGGAGGCGGGCATCTTTCCTTCGGCCATCAGCTTCTCGTTCGTGGCCTCAACGTCCCAGCGCTCCAGGACCTGCCCCTCGAGGTAGCGCGAGTCGCCCGGATCGGTGATCTCCACGTACTTCAGCATCTGCCGCACGATGATCTCGATGTGCTTGTCATGGATCTTCACGCCCTGGGCGCGGTACACGCGCTGGATCTCGTCCACCAGGTAGCGCTGCACGGCCTCGGGGCCCTTGGCGTCGAGTAGCTGGTGCGGGTCCACCGCGCCGCGCGTGAGGGGAGCGCCTGCGGTGACGAAGTCGCCGTCCTTTACAGTCAGGCGGGCGGCCTTGTCCACCTTGTACTCCTTCTGGAAGTCCCCGTCCACCACGAAGATCGAGAGCTTGTCCTCGCCCTCCTCGATGCGGACGGTGCCGTCGATCTCGGCGATCACCGCCTTCTGCTTGGGCCGGCGCGCCTCGAACAACTCGATGACGCGCGGCAGACCCAGGGTGATGTCCGAACCGGTCGCAACCCCGCCGGTGTGGAAGGTACGCATGGTGAGCTGGGTGCCCGGCTCGCCGATCGACTCGGCCGCGACCACCCCAACCGCCTCCCCGATCGAAACCGGACGCGCCATGGACAGGTCCCAGCCGTAGCACTTCTGGCAGACCCCGTAGCGCGTGCGGCAGGTGAGGGGGCTGTACACCGGGACCTCCTCGATCTCCCCGGCCTCCGCGGCCTTCACGATCAAGGCCACGTCCTCAAGGGTGAGGTGCTCCCCTTCCTGGAAGGTCCGGCCGCCCACCTCGAACTCGCGGGCCACGGTGCGGCCGTAGAGGCCCTGCTCGATATCCCCCTTCTTACGCACCTTGCGGGTGCGGGAGAGCTCGTCGAGGTGGGTGAGCGGCACGCTGATGTAATCCGTGGTGCCGCAGTCCGCCTCGCGCACCACGATCTCGTGCGCGACGTCCACGAGCTTCCGGGTGAGGTACCCCGAGTCCGCGGTCCTAAGCGCGGTGTCCGCTCCGCCCTTACGCGCCCCGTGCGTGGAGATGAAGTACTCGAGCACCGTCAAGCCCTCGCGGAAGTTCGCGCGGATCGGTACCTCCATGATCTCGCCCGAGGGCTTGGCCATGAGGCCGCGCATCCCGCACAACTGGCGGATCTGCTGCGGGTTACCGCGCGCCCCGGACTGGCTCATCACGTACAGCGGGTTGAAGGGGTAGTTCTCCTCGAAGTTCCGGAAGACCGCCGCGGTGACCTTCTCCGTGGTCTCGCTCCAGAGCTGGACGATCTGCTGGTAGCGCTCGGCCTCGGTGAGGAAGCCGCGCGCGTACGCCCACTCGATGCGCTCGAGGGCCTGGTCGGCCTCCTTGAGGTACTGCTGCTTCTCGGGCGGGATGACCGCGTCATCGATCCCGATGGTGATCCCGCTGGTGGTGGAGTAGTAGAAGCCATAGTACTTGAGGGCATCGAGGAGCTTCGCGGTCTTCTCCATGCCGAGCAGCATGAAGGAGCGGTACACCAGGTCGCGCAGCGAGTTCTTTTCCTGCACGAGGTTGAAGTTCAACAGCTCCTCGGGCACCTCGGCGTCCGGGTCCCCGTCGGTGATCGCTTCCTCCACAATACGGGCGAACAAGGCCCGGCCCGGGCTGGTCTCGACCAGATGGCCGTTGACGCGGATGGTGACCACGTCCTGCAGGTCGATCAGGCCCTGCTGCACCGCGAGAAGCGCCTCGTCGGGGTTCGCGAACACGTACTTGACGCGCCCGACCGTGGTCTCCTTGCCCGCGATCTTGATCGGGGCGTTCAGGGCGATCTCGCCTTTCTCGTACGCCTCGATTGCCTCCTGCGGCGTGGCGAACTCCCGGCCCGCGCCCTTCTTCTCCCGGCGGATCTGAGTGATGTAGTACAGGCCCAGGATGATATCCCGGCTGGGCTTGGCGATGGGCTCGCCCGAGGCGGGCGAGAGCAGGTTGTGCGCGGAGAGCATCTGGATGCGGGCCTCGGCCTGCGCGTAGGAGGAGAGCGGCACGTGCACCGCCATCTGGTCGCCGTCGAAGTCCGCGTTAAAGGCCTCGCACACCAGCGGGTGCAGCTGGATGGACTGCCCCTCGACCAGGACCGGCTGGAAGGCCTGGATCCCCAGGCGGTGCAGGGTCGGCGCGCGGTTGAGGAGCACGACCTTCCCGTGAATCACCTCCTCCAGCGCGTCCCAGACCTCATCCTTGATGTCACGGTGCCGCTCGAGCATACGGCGGGCGTTCTTGATGTTCGAGGCGATGCCCTTCTCCTCCATCCGCTTCAAGAGGAAGGGCTTGAAGAGCTCGAGCGCCATCCGCTTGGGCAAGCCGCACTGGTGGAGCTTGAGCTGCGGCCCGACCACGATCACGCTACGGCCCGAGTAGTCCACGCGCTTACCCAAGAGGTTCTGGCGGAACCGCCCCTGCTTCCCGGAGAGGATGTCCGTGAGGGAGCGCAAGGGCCGGTCCGAACCGGGGTTCGTGACCGGCGCGCCGCGGCGGCCGTTGTCGATCAGGGCGTCCACCGCTTCCTGCAGCATCCGCTTCTCGTTGCGGATGATCATCTCCGGCGCGCCCTGGGCCATCAGCTTCTTCAAGCGGTTGTTACGGTTGATCAGGCGGCGGTACAGGTCGTTCAGGTCGCTGGTCGCGAACCGCCCGCCGTCCACCTGCACCATGGGGCGCAAATCCGGAGGCAAGACCGGCACCGCCTCCAGGATCATCCACTCCGGCCGGTTCCCGGAGTCCTTAAAGGCCCGCACGATCTCGAGGCGCTTACGGGCCCGGGCCCGCTTGTGCCGCGAAGGGTTCTGCATCTCGGCCTCGAGCTCGGCCTCGAGGGCGTCGAGGTCCAGCTCCTTAAGGAGGGCTTGGATGGCCTCGGCCCCCATGCGGGCGTCGATGTCGTAGGACTCGATGACCCGCACCACCATGCGAACCAGGTCCACCTCGACCCGGCCGTAGATCTCGCTGGTGACCTTCCCGTCGTCCGCGAGGGCATCCCCAGGCGCGACGCGGTCCCCAGTCGTGACCAGAACGTCGTCCTCGAAGGGGTACAGCCGGGCCTTCATCACCACGATCGAGGCCGGCTCGTACAGGTGCACCACCCCATCCGCCTCGGCGTACACCTCCTCCTCGGGGTCGATCGCCCCAACGATCTTATCCCCCTTCAGGACCTCCATGCCCTCGCCCACCAGCACGTGCATGTGCGGCTCGAGCCGGTAGGTCTCGGTGCGGGTCCATTCAACGGTCAGGCTGAGGTGCACCTGGCCGTCCTCATCCTCCGCCTCGACCTCGCTCACGCCCACGTTGCGGGGCATGCGCACCAGGCCTTCGCCTCGAGCGAGGACCGTCCCCGGCTCGACGAGCTCACCAGCCCCCACCAGAAGCTCGAAGCCTACGGGAACCAGGTAGACCGCGCTGACCTCCTCGGACTCGGGGTCGCGGAGGCGTACGAGCGCGCCTTCCTCCCACTCCAGCACCTCGGCGACGCCGCCCTCCTCGGCCCGCAGCTCAAACGGCGCGTCCAGCTCCGCCAGAGGCTCGCCGGGGCGGTAGCGTTCCTGCTCGATCCAGGCCGCGGCGGGAAGGGTCAGGTGGGCGCGGTCGCGCTCCTTGTACTCCACGCTGATGCGGCGGGGGAAGCGGTAGAGCGCGACCCCATCCATCTTGCTCACGATGCCGGGGGCGAGCTCCTGGCCCTTGGTCACGTAATCCCCGTCCTTAACGAGGGCGTCAGTACCCGCCGGGATCGCGTAGGTCTCCTGCTTGCCGAACTTGAGCTCGCGGTACTCCTCGTCGGTCAGGAGCTGCCCGCGCTTTAGGGGCTCGCCGCCGAGCATGGCCCCCTTGGGGTCGATGACGATGTACTTGGCGAAGTACAGGACCTGCTCGATCTCCGCGACGGTCAGGTCAAGGAGCGTGCCGATCTTGGAGGGGACATCTTTGACGTACCAGATGTGCGCGGCCGGCGTGGCGAGCTCGATGTGCCCCATGCGGTAGCGGCGCACGATGGACTTCGTGACCTCCACCCCGCAGCGTTCGCACACCTTGCCCTCAAAGCGCTGCCGCTTGTACTTCCCACAAGCGCACTCGTAGTCCTTGACCGGACCGAAGATGCGCTCGTCAAACAAGCCGTCCCGCTCCGGCTTCAGCGTGCGGTAGTTGATCGTCTCGGGCTTCTCCACCTCGCCGTACGACCAGCTGCGGATCTTGTCCGGCGAGGCCAGCGCAATGCGAACCTTGCGTACTTCTTTTTTCATCAGCCCTCCCTCGTCACCTGCGGGAAGCCAGGCCCTCGAAGATATCGATCGGCCGATCGTTCTCGTCGTAGGTCTCTACATCCAGCCCCAGCGCTTGCAGCTCCTTGACCAACACCCGGAAGGACTCGGGGACGCTCGGCTCGGGCACATCCCCGCCTTTCACGACCGCTTCGTACGCGGCGTTCCGTCCCTCGATATCGTCCGACTTCAGGGTCAGCATCTCCTGCAGGGTGTGCGCCGCGCCGTAGGCCTCGAGCGCCCACACCTCCATCTCACCGAAGCGCTGCCCCCCGAACTGGGCCTTACCGCCCAGGGGTTGCTGCGTGATGAGGGAGTACGGGCCGGTGGAGCGCGCGTGCATCTTATCCTCCACCATGTGGTAGAGCTTCATCACGTACATCAGCCCCACCACGATCGGCCCCTCGATCGGCTCGCCGGTGCGCCCGTCGTACAGCACGACCTTGCCTTGCTTGAAGAGCTCCCTGAGCTGCTCGACCTCCGGCAGATCCGCGGGCACGAGCCCTTGCTTCGCCGCGCGTTTGAGCACCTCGCGCTCGCGCACATCAATGCCGAGGTTGCTCTGCTCGCGCTGCGCCCAGCGCAGCGTAAAGGCCTCATCGAGCAACGCCTTGATCTCCGCCTCCGTCGCTCCGTCGAAGATCGGGGTCACGAAGGTAAAGCCCAGCTCGCGCGCCGCAAGGCCCAGGTGCGTCTCGAGGATCTGCCCGAGGTTCATACGGCTGGGCACGCCCAGCGGGTTGAAGACGATATCCACCGGGGTGCCGTCCGGCAGGTGCGGCATGTCCTCGGGCGGCAGGATCTTGGAGACCACGCCCTTGTTCCCGTGACGGTTCGCGAGCTTGTCCCCCACCTGCAGCTTGCGCTTTTGGGCGACGTAGACCCGCACCACCTCACGCACGCCGGGTTTGAGCTCCACCCCCGGATCGCCCCGCTTGAGGCGCACGGTGCGCACCACAATCCCGCCCTCGCCGGGCGGCACGCGCAGCGAGGTGTCCTTCACGTCGCGGGCCTTCTCCCCGAAGATCGAGCGCAAGAGGCGCTCCTCGGGGCTGGGCTCGGTCTCGCCCTTGAAGGAGGTGCGGCCCACCAGGATATCCCCGGCCTTCACCTCCGCGCCGACACGCACGATCCCGTCCTCATCCAGATCGCGCAGGGCCGCCTCGGAGAGGTTGGGGATGTCGCGGGTGATCTTCTCCGGACCGAGCTTGGTGTCCCGCGCCTCGATCTCGTAGCGTTCGATGTGGATCGAGGTGTAGTAGTCGCGGCGCAAGAGGTCCTCGCTGATGATGATCGCGTCCTCGAAGTTGTACCCATCGAAGGGCATGATCGCCACCAGGACGTTCTGCCCTAGGGCGAGCCGCCCATGATCCGCGGAAGGCCCGTCCGCCAGAAGGTCCCCCCGCTTCACCCGTTGCCCCACGTTCACGCGCGGCCGCTGGTCCAAGGTGGTGCCCTGGTTCGAGCGCACGAAACGCGAGAGCACGTACTCGCGCACGTTCCCGTTCTCTTGCTCGATCACGATCCGCTCGCCGTCCACGTACCGCACCACGCCGTCCACGTCGGCGTAGACCGAGGTCAGCGAGTCGCGCACCACCCGGTCCTCGATCCCCGTCCCAACCACCGGCGCGTCCGCGCGGATCAGGGGCACCGCCTGGGCCTGCATGTTCGACCCCATCAGCGCGCGGTTCGCGTCGTCGTGCTCGAGGAAGGGGATCAGGTTGGTGTTCACGGAGAACACCTGCTTCGGCGAGACGTCCATGAACTCGACCTCGCTCGCCGGCACGATGACCGGCTCGCCCTTCCGGCGGGCCACCACCTTCTCCGTCGCGATGCGTCCCTCGTCGTCGAGGGGGGTGTTGGCCTGGGCGATGGTGTACCGGTCCTCCTCGTCCGCGGTCATGTAGTGCACCTCGTCGGTCACCCGGCCGTCCACCACCCGGCGGTAGGGCGTCATGATGAAGCCCAGCTCGTTGATCGTGCCGTACGCCGCGAGCGAGGAGATCAACCCGATGTTCGCGCCTTCCGGCGTCTCGATCGGGCAGATGCGCCCGTAGTGCGTGCGGTGCACGTCACGCACGTCGAAGCCCGCGCGCTCGCGCGTCAGCCCCCCGGGGCCCAAGGCCGAGATGCGCCGCTTGTGGCGCAGCTCGCTCAAGGGGTTGGTCTGGTCCTTGAACTGCGAGAGCTGGCTGCGCCCGAAGAACTCCCGAATCGCAGCGGCGAGGGGGCGGTTGTTGATCAGCTTAGCGGGGGTCGCGGCCTCCGGCGAACCCATCAGCATGCGCTCGCGCACCCCGCGGGCCATGCGCCCCAGCCCCACGCGGAACTGGTCCGCCAGCAGCTCACCCACCGTCCGGATGCGGCGGTTCCCCAGGTGGTCGATATCATCCGGCTCGTACCCCTCGAGCCCCGCCTGCAGGCCCAGGAGGTACTTCAAGGTCGCGAGCAGGGCCTCGTCCTTAAACTCCCCGTCCTTGAAGGACAGGAGGGTGCGGTCCGGCATCTCCACGCCCAGCTTGTGCTGGACCTTGTACCGTCCGGCCTCCCCCAGGTCATACCGCCGCGGGTCAGCGAGCAACGAGTACAGGTAACTCACCGCCTTGTCCCGCTTGGGCGGGTCCCCCGGACGCAGTACCGTAAACAGGCGCAACAAGGCCTCCTGAGGGCTCATCTCGAACACGCCCTCGTCGAGCACCGCGTTGATCAGGTCCCCATAACGCGCGAGCTCGCGCTTCAGGCTGACCTCGTCATGCCCCAACACCCGGAGGAGTAGGACGACCGGGAACTTCTTCTTGTTGACCTTCATCAAGAGGGCCCCGCTCGAGTCGAACTCGAGGTCGATCCAGGGCCCGCGCTTGGGCAGCGGGATGATCGAGGCCACGTACCGGCCGGGGCGGTTGGGGTCCATGGTGAAGTACACCCCGGGCGAACGGTGGATCTGGCTGACGATCACCCGGTCCGCCCCGTTGATGATGAAGGAGCCGTCGGGGGTCATGAGGGGCAGGTCCCCGAGGAAGACCTCGTCCTCCTTGATCAGCCCGGAGTCCTTGTGGATCAGCTGCAGTCGGGCGTACAGTGGGGCCTGGTAGGTGAGGTCCTTCTCCCGGCACTCGTCCGGCGAGAAGGGGGGATCGCCCAGACGGTACTCCAGGAAGTCCAGCACCAGCCCGCCGCGCCCCCGCTCCCCTTCCTCGATCGGGAAGACCTCACGGAAGGCCGCCTGGATACCGATGTTCTCCCGCTGGTGCGGGGGTACATCGAGCTGGAGGGCTTTGCGGAAGGATTCGACTTGGATCTGGGTAAGGGGCGGCAGGGGGATGACTTCCTGGATCTGACCGAACCGCTTGAATTTCTTCATGCGCTCACCTCTGGCGCGTTAAACGGGAGGGTGGGGGCAGGGGGTACCCTGGCGAACCCCCTGGTTCGCCAGGGCACCGGTGCTACCCCCTAAACTTGCACACCCGGTGGGACGGCAGGGGCATCACCCTAGGATACCACCTGCCGAGACGCTTTACTTCAGTTCGACGGTGGCGCCGACGGCCTCGAGCTTCTTCTTGATCTCTTCGGCTTCTTCCTTGGAGATGCCTTCCTTGATGGCGCCGCCCTTCTCCACCAGGTCCTTGGCCTCCTTGAGGCCCAGACCGGTGATGGCCCGCACCTCCTTGATGACCTGGAGCTTCTGGCCGCCCGCCTCCTTGAGGATCACGTCGAACTCGGTCTTCTCCTCAGCGGCGGCCTCAGCCCCGGCGGCCGCACCGGGCACCGCGGCCACGGCCACGGGAGCGGCGGCCTCCACGCCCCACTCCTCCTTCAGCACGTCGATCAGCTGCTTGAGCTCGAGAACGGTCGCCTGGGAAAGTTCCTCTTTAATGCGTTCGATGTCCAGAGCCATCTTCTTCCTCCTCTACCTTCGCTTACGCCGCTTCTTTCTGTTTCTTCACGTACGCGTCCAGGATGCCTACGAACTCGCGGGCTGCACCGCCCAGCACGCCAACCATCTCGGCCATCGGGGCCTGCAGCGTACCCACCAGTTCGGCGCGCAGTTCGTCCAGGGTGGGCAGCTTGGCCAGCGCCTTGATGTCCTCCGGGGAGAGGAGCTGACCCTGCAGCAAGCCGGCCTTAGCCTCGGGGATCTTCTTCTCGTTCTTCTCGGCGAAGTCTAGCAGGGCTTTCGCCGCAGCGACGGGGTCCTCGAAGACCACCACCGCGGTCGGCCCGGCCAGCGCCCCGTCCAGCTCGGGCAAGCCCAGCTCTTGAAGCGCGATGCGGATCAGGGTGTTCTTGGCCACAAGCAGGCGCGCTCCCTTCTCCTTCAACGCCTTTCTGAGCTGGAACTCATCACCGGCCGGTAGGCCCTGATAGTTCACCAGGAAGAACGAGCCGTCCGCAGCCTGCAGGGTTTCCTTCAGGCGGGCCAGGAGCTCGACGTTGCGTTTGCTCGGCACGTCTTCCTCCTCCGTGGGGGTGGGGGTCCCCCGGACCTCGGGCCTCGAAACGCTCCCCCAAAGCGCCTCGGCGGGGTTTCCTGTTCGTTTAAGGCCGTGTGCCCCCCGCTGTCTTAAGCGTCATTCCATGGCGCGGAGCCGGTCCGCACCGGGGTGCCGTCCGTTAGCTTAAAGCGGAACGCCGGGCACCGCAAGTCGGGCCTCCATTAGGAGTACGGGTTCACCCGGATGGAAGGGCCCATGGTGGTGGTGATGTAGACGCTCCGCAGGTAGGTGCCCTTGGCCGCCTCGGGCTTCGCCGCCTCGACCGCCTTGATGAAGGCACGAAGGTTTTCCGCGATTTGTTCCGGCGCGAAGCTCGCCTTGCCGATGGGCGCGTGCACCACACCGGTCTTGTCGTTACGGAACTCGATACGGCCGGCCTTGATCTCCTTGATGATCTCGCCGATGTTAAAGCCCACGGTGCCGGCCTTCGGGTTCGGCAACAAACCGCGCGGCCCCAGGATCCGCCCCAGCTTGGAGCCCACCGCGCCCATCATGTCCGGGGTGGCCACGACCGCGTCGAACTCCATCCAGCCGTCCAGGATCTTCTGGATGAACTCCTCGCCTCCGGCGTAGTCCGCCCCGGCCTCCTCGGCTTCCTTGATCTTCTCGCCCTTCGCGATGGCCAGCACGCGCACGGTGCGGCCGGTTCCGTGCGGCAAGGTCACGGTGGAGCGCACGTTCTGGTCGGACTTGCGAGGATCGATGCCGAGCTTGATGTGCGCCTCCACGGTCTCGTCGAAGCGGGCGGAGGCCAGCTCCTTGACCAGCCGGGCCGCCTCGTCGATCTCGTAGGTCTTCGTAGTGTCGACCTTTTCCAGCAACGCGCGGTACCGCTTACCGTGCTTAGGCATCGGGCATCCCCTCCACTTCCACGCCCATCGAACGGGCGGACCCGGCGATCTGCCGCGCGGCGGCCTCAAGGCTGCCCGCGTTCAGGTCCTTCATCTTCTGCTCAGCGATCTTGAGGCAGTCCTCCCAGGTGATCTTGCCGACCTTCTCACGGCCCGGCTTCTGGGCTCCCTTCTCGATCCCCGCCGCTTTGCGGATCAGGTAGGAGGCCGGGGGCGTCTTGGTGATGAAGGTGAAGGAGCGATCAGAGTAGATGGTGATCTCCACGGGAATGATCGCGTCCCCCATGTTCGCCGTGGCCGCGTTAAAGGCCTTGCAGAACTCCATGATGTTCGCCCCGTGCTGGCCCAACGCGGGCCCCACCGGGGGCGCGGGCGTGGCTTTGCCCGCGGGCAGCTGCAGCTTCACAATACCCACAACCTTCTTCATTTTTTGACCTCCTCTAGGCTCCCCCGTAATTCGGGGTGTTCACGCCTGCAGGGCCTGAAGCCAGAAGCCGACCCGGCTCCCGACTCCAGCCGTTACGCGCGGACCACCTGCGAGAAATCCAGCTCGACCGGGGTCTCGCGCCCGAAGATGGACACCAGCACCTTGACCTTGTTGCGCTCGGGGCTGATCTCGCTGACCACCCCCGTAAAATCGGCGAAGGGGCCGGAAACCACTCGCACCACGTCCCCTTCCTTGAAGGAAACCTGGGGCTTGGGCCCTTCCTTCTTGCCCGCCACGCCGCTGGCCTCAAGGATGCCTTGCACCTCATCCGGCGTGAGCGGCACCGGGCGGGTCGCGGTCCCCACAAACCCGGTCACGCCCGGGGTGTGGCGCACCACCTCCCAGGCCTCGTTGGGGTCCTCGGGGTTATCGCCGAGGTCCATCTGCACGAAGACATACCCTGGGAAGAGCTTGCGGCGCACCACCTCTTTCTTTCCGCCTTCACGGTGCTCCACGATCTCCTCGGTGGGGATGAGGACTTGAAAGATCTTGTCCTCCATGCCCAAGGCCTTGGCCCGTTTCTCGATGTTGGCCTTGACCTTATCCTCGTACCCCACGTAGGTGTGGACCGCGTACCATTCGATGCTCATCGGATGATCAACCGCATCAACTGACCAAACACCAGGTCATAGACCCAGAGTATGGTCATCGAGAACAAGGTGAAGAGCAGGATCGCCTCGGTGGACTGGATGATCTCCTCCCGGCTCGGCCAGGTCACCCGGGCGAGCTCTGCCCGTGCCTCGCGGAAGTAAGCGATGATCCGCCCCATGGCTACGCCTTAACTTCCTTATGGACCGTGTGCTTGTTGCACCACGGGCAGTGCTTGCGGAGCTCGAGCTTCCCCGTGGTGTTGCGCCGGTTCTTTTCGGTGGCGTAGTTGCGGCGCTTGCACTCGGTGCACTCGAGCAGGATTTTGATGCGTACGTCGCTGGCCATGGCTCTCCTCTTCAGACAGGGGGAAAGGGGGGAGGCCACCTCCCCCCTCTAGAAGCGGGGATTACTCCAGGATCTTGGTGACGACACCCGCGCCCACGGTACGGCCGCCCTCGCGAATCGCAAACCGCAGCCCCTCCTCGCACGCAATCGGCTTGATCAGCTCCACCGTGAACGTCACGTTATCCCCGGGCATCACCATCTCCACGCCCTCGGGCAGCGTCACCACACCCGTCACGTCCGTCGTCCGAAAGTAAAACTGCGGCCGGTACCCAGAAAAAAACCCCGTGTGCCGGCCCCCCTCCTCCTTCTTCAACACGTACACCTGCGCCTCAAACTTCGTGTGCGGCGTGATCGATCCCGGCTTCGCCAACACCTGGCCTCGCTCCACCTCGTCACGCCCCACACCGCGCAGCAACGCCCCAACGTTGTCCCCCGCAAGACCCTCCGACAGCGTCTTCCGGTGCATCTCCAAACCCGTCACCACCGTCCGGCGCGTCTCCCCCAAACCCACAATCTCCACTTCCTCGCCAACCGTGATCTTCCCGCGCTCAATGCGCCCCGTCGCAACCGTCCCCCGACCCGTGATCGTAAACACGTCCTCAATCGGCATCAGGAACGGCTTGTCCACATCCCGCTCCGGCGTCGGAATGTACTCGTCAATCGCGTCCAGCAACTCCCAAATCTTGTCCACCCACTCGTTCTCGCCCCGCTGCGTCTTCGGGTTCGCGTGCAGCGCCTCCAGCGCCTTCAGCGCCGAACCACGGATCACCGGCACCTCATCCCCGGGAAACTCGTACTGGCTCAACAGCTCCCGAACCTCCATCTCCACCAGCTCCAGGAGCTCCTCGTCGTCCACCATGTCCACCTTGTTCAAAAACACCACAATGTACGGCACGCCCACCTGACGCGCCAGCAAAATGTGCTCCCGCGTCTGCGGCATCGGCCCGTCCGCCGCCGACACCACCAAAATCGCCCCGTCCATCTGCGCCGCACCCGTGATCATGTTCTTCACATAATCCGCGTGCCCGGGACAATCCACGTGCGAATAGTGCCGCTTCTCCGTGTTGTACTCCACGTGCGCCGTGTTGATCGTAATCCCCCGCGCACGCTCCTCCGGCGCCTTGTCAATCTGGTCGTAGTCCTGCACCTCCACCGACGGGTCCATCGCCGCAGCAGCAAACGTGATCGCCGCCGTCAGCGTCGTCTTCCCGTGGTCCACGTGCCCAATCGTCCCCACGTTCACGTGAGGCTTCGTCCGCTCAAACACACCCTTGGCCATCGTAACCGTCCTCCCTACAGGTTTAACCGGCCCGCTAGGCTCCCCTCCTCAGGAGACCGGGCGGGCACGGTTACCGCTTGAAAATCTGGAGCTCGCGGCCGGACTTGAACCGGCGACCTCACCCTTACCAAGGGTGTGCTCTACCTGCTGAGCTACGCGAGCCCGTGGAGCGGGAGACGGGACTCGAACCCGCGACCCTCGGCTTGGGAAGCCGATGCTCTACCAACTGAGCTACTCCCGCGTGTGGTGGGCAGGGCTGGATTCGAACCAGCGAAGGCATACGCCAACGGTTTTACAGACCGTCCCCTTTGGCCACTCGGGCACCTGCCCACGCTTGGCGCTGCACCTGCAGCTGGAGCCACCCAGGGGAGTCGAACCCCTAACCGCCCGATTACAAGTCGGGTGCTCTACCGGTTGAGCTAGGGTGGCACCCTGGGGGCTTGGCGGGGAATCCAACCCCGTCCGAGCTAAAAGCCTAACACACCCCCTAATTCCTGTCAAGCCGCACGCCTAGGGCAAAAGCCGCTCCCCCCTAATCCACGAAGCCCCCCCAGCGCCCTGCCTCAGCCCGGCCAACCCAGAACGGCCGCCCGAATCGAATAGAATAAAAGCCACGAGTTCCTCATAAGGAATAAGGAGGTGATCGGGAATGGATCTCGTGTACAGCGCGGCGCTGGCCGCTGCTGGAACGCTCATCGAGGGAACCCCCGAGGTGCTCCGGGCCATCTCGATCGTCGTGGGGGTCATGAGCGGTCTAGGCGGCGGCATCGTCGGCGCGTTCAGCAGCGCGCTCGTGCAGAACGCAACCCCCCGCCAAGCGGTGGCCGTCGGCGCGGGTCTGCTCGCTGGAATCGCCGCGGGCCTCGTGGTCGGCACAGTGCTCGGCGGGGCCATGCCCCACCTCAGCGCCGCACGCGGTGCCGCATCGGGGTTGGTCGGAGGTGCGATTGGCGGTCTGTTGGGCGGGACCCTCAGCCTACTGGGAGGCCGCCCCGCGAGATCGCAATAAAAAGCGTGGTGCCGAGGGGCGGAATCGAACCGCCGACACTGCGATTTTCAGTCGCATGCTCTACCAACTGAGCTACCTCGGCACCTGTGGCGGCCCCGACGGGACTTGAACCCGCGATCTCCCACGTGACAGGCGGGTGTGTTAACCAACTACACCACGGGGCCACACGCTTTGTTTTTCGCCCTCAGGGCGCACCCTGATCAGGCACATAGGATGATATACGAGCCCTCTCGCCTTGTCAAGCGAACGCAGCCGCTCGCCTTTAGCCTGCCCAGCTGTCCCCCTCCAACGGGTTCGAGGAACCGGTCCCCGCCCCTCAAATGATCTAGAGTAAAACCATGAAACGCGCAGTTCTGTTCGATATTGGAGATACGCTCATCCTCACGCACCCCAAACTCTGGCTCGAGCCCTTCCTCGCCGAACGCAACCTTCCAGCGGACTGGTCGCGCCTTAAGGAAGCAGCCCGCGCCGCCTTCGCCACGTACCAGCAACGCCACCTCACCGCCACGACGCTCGAGGAAGCGCTGGCCATCTGGTACGCGTTTGACCGCGCGCTTTTGGAGGGCTTAGGGGTTCCCGAAGCGGAAAAGGTCGCTCAGGAGCTGGTACGCCAGTGGGATAACCCGGCGATATGGCCGCTCGCGCCCCACGCGCGGGAGGTGCTGGAGGCGCTTCGGTACCGAGGGTACCGGCTGGGCGTCGTTTCCAACTGGGATGGGTTGCTCCCGCACATCCTGCGGGTGCTGGGGCTCGCGGAGCACTTCGATACCCTGGCGGTCTCCGCGCTGGTGGGGGTCGCTAAACCCGACCCCCGGATCTTCAAGGCCGCCCTGGAGGCCCTCGCCGTACCTCCGGAGGCCGCCACCCACGTGGGGGACAGCCTCGAGGCCGACATCCAAGCCGCCCAGGCTCTGGGCCTGGGAACGGTGTGGGTGGATCATTACGGCCAGCACCGGGAGGCCTTGGGGGATCTGCGGGGCGTGCTGGAGCGGGTAGCATAGGGGAAGCCCCCGGGCCGGGCCCGGGGCACCTGGGGGGATGCCGATGAGCGTTCGTGAAACGTTGTGGGGAGAGCGTTTCGAGGTGATCGACCGCATGCTGGCGGAGCTGGACCCGGACCTGCACCGGTACATCACGGAGTTCGCGTACGAGGAGGTGCTGGCGCGGGAAGGGCTGGACCTAAAAACGCGCGAGCTTTTGGCCATCACCAGCCTGATCGCGCTGGGGAACCCCCCCGAGCTCGCCACGCACCTCGAGGGCGCCCTGCGGGCCGGTGCGACGGTACGGGAGGTGCGGGAGACGATCCTGCAGGCCGCGATCTTTATGGGGTTTCCGCGCGCGCTCGGGGCGATGAAGGCCCTCCACGCCCTGCTGCACAAACAAAACGCCCGCGATGGCGCACCACCGCGGCGTGAGCCGGACGAGAACGCGACGGGCTAAGCCCCGAAACGCTCCAGGATCTCCACGACGAGGACCGAACCCACCAGGTTCACCCCGAGATCCCTCCGAATCCGCTCGGCGCGGAATAACCGCTCGACATCCTCGCGGCTAAAGTACCACTCGCCGCACCACTCGAGCGGCTCCACGAACCCGAGCTCAACGTAAGCCTCGAGCGCCGCGCGGGAGAGGCCTTGGGCTTCCAGGAACCCCATCCCGTAGCGTTCGCTGCGCACCAGCATCAGCGGATCACCCCCTGACGTTTCAACAGGCGCGCCAGCTCCCGGTACAACCGTTCCTCCTCCGGGGAGGGGTGCTCCGGAATCACCACCCGCACCGTGACGTACTGGTCCCCGCGACCGCCGCCGCGCTTGGGCCAGCCTTTCCCACGCAACCGCAACTTACGGCCCGTCTGCGTGCGGGGCGGGAGGGTGAGCTCAACGGGGCCGTCCAGGGTGGGCACGCGGACCGTGCCGCCCACCACCGCGACAGGGGCTGGGACATCCACGGTGACGTGCACGTCGTCCCCCTCGAGGCGGAAGGTGGGGTGCGGCTTGAGGCGCACGGTGAGGTACAGGTCCCCCGGGGGCACGCCAGGTCCGCCTTTGCCCGCGAGGCGGATCCGGCTCCCTTCGCGCACCCCAGCCGGGATCCGCACCACGATGGGTTCGCCGTTCACCTCGATGCGCTGCTCCCCGCCTCGGTACGCCTGCTCGAGGGAGAGCGGGAACTCCAGCTCGTAGTTCACCCCGCCCCTCGCGCTGCGGCGGCCCCCCCGGGAGGTTCCGAACAGGCCACCGAACAGGCCCTCACCGAACAACTCTTGGAAGAAGTCGGAGAACTCCCCGGGGTCCACCGTGCCTTCCCAGCGCCACCCACCCGGGGGCGGGGGTGGCGGGGTCTGCGTCGTGCCGTACGCGTCGTATACCCGGCGTTTCTCCGGGTCGGACAGGACCGCGTAGGCCTCGTTAATCTCCTTGAACTTCTCCTCGGCACCGGGCTCTTTGTTGACGTCGGGGTGGTACTTCCGCGCGAGCTTTTTGTATGCCCGCTTGATTTCCTCTTGACTTGCCGTGCGGGGAACACCAAGGATCGCGTAGTAGTCCTTGTAGCTCATGCACACCTCCCCAAGAGCCCGCGCCAGGCGAGGGTCACGCCTCGGGATCCTCGTCCTTCTTCTTCGTCACCGCCACCCGGGCCGGACGAACCAAAGCCCCTTGGTACGTGAATCCCTCCTGGAAGACCTCGGCGATCCGCCCGTCCTCCTCGCCCTCCAGCACCCCGATGGCCTCGTGGTACCGGGGGTCAAAGGCCGCGCCCTTGCCCGGCACCGCCTCCACCCCCATACCGGAAAGGATGCGGCGGAAACCGTCCCGCACGGCCTTGATCCCCTCGATGATCGCCTCGGGGCTGGCCTGGGCGTGCTCGAGGGCGCGGGAGAGGTCGTCGAGGACCGGCAACAACGCGCGCAGCACGCGCAGCTCGCCGTCCTTGCGGGCGGCCTCCACCTCGGCTGCGGTGCGCTTGCGGTAGTTATCGAAGTCCGCGAGCAAGCGCACGTACTTGTCCTTGAGGGCTTGCAGCTCCGCGCGGGCGGCTTGCAGCTCCGCCTCGAGCGCTTCCCGGTCCGGCTGCGCCTCGCCCTCCGGTTGAACGTCCGGTTCTTGCTCCGGCTGGGTCAGGTCCTTCTCGTTCGCCATGAATGACCTCCTGTCAGGGGGGTGGGGGCCGGCGTGCCGGCCCCCAGGGCGTTACTCCGCCGGCTTGTAGTCTGCGTCGATCACGTCGTCGTCCTTCTTGTCGGACGCGCCGGAGGCTGCGGTCGCGCCTTGCCCTTGCGCAGCCTGCTCGTAGGCCTGCAGGGCCGAGAGGAGTTCCTCGGTGGCCTGACGAAGCTCGGCGTCCTCCGCGTCCTTCTCCACCAGCTCCTTAGCCTTCTGCACGGCGGCCTCGAGGCGGGACTTGACCTCGGGGCTGGCCTCCTTCTCCTGCATGATCCGTTCGGCCTGGATGCGTGCGGTGTCCAGGTTGTTCTTGAGCTCGATATGCTCCTTGCGGCGCCGGTCCTCCTCCGCGTGTTTTTGGGCCTCCTCGATCATGCGCTGGATCTCTTCCTCGGAGAGGGTGGTGGTGTTCTCGATGCGGATCGAGGCCTCCTTGCCGGTGGATTTCTCCTTGGCAGTAACGTGCAGGATGCCGTTCGCGTCGATGTCGAAGGTCACCTCGATCTGCGGGACGCCGGCGGGCATGGGCGGGATGCCTTCCAAGCGGAAGCGGCCAAGGGACTTGTTGTCCTGGGCCATGGGCCGCTCACCTTGGAGGACGTGGATCTCGACCGCCGTCTGGTTGTGCTCCGCGGTGGTGAAGACCTCGGTCTTGCGGGTGGGGATGGTGGTGTTCCGCGGGATGAGGACGGTCATCACGCCCCCTTTGGTCTCCACCCCGAGGGAGAGGGGCGTCACGTCGAGCAACACCACGTCCTCCACCTCGCCCATCAGTACGCCGGCCTGCACGGCCGCGCCAAGCGCCACAACCTCATCGGGGTTCACCGAGCGGTTGGGTTCCTTCCCGATGATCTCCTTCACGACGCGCTGCACGGCGGGCACGCGGGTGGCGCCCCCCACCAGGATGACCTCGTCGATCTGGTTGGCGCTGAGCCCCGCGTCCTTAAGGGCCTGCTCCACCGGGGTCCGCAAGCGGTGCAGGAGCGGCTGGATGAGCTCCTCGAACTTCGCGCGGGTCAGCTTCTTCTCCAGGTGCAGCGGCGTCTTGGAGGCCGGGTCCAGCGCGATGAAGGGCAGGCTGATCGTGGTCTCGGTGGTGGAGGAGAGCTCGATCTTGGCCTTCTCCGCCGCTTCAATCAATCGCTGGAGCGCCTGGCGGTCGGCCTTGAGGTCCACGCCGTGCTCCCGCTTGAACTCCTCGGCAAGCCAGTTCACGATGGCGTGGTCCATATCCGAACCGCCGAGGTGGGTATCCCCGGAGGTGGACTTGACCTCGAACACCCCCTCGCCGATCTCGAGGACGGTCACGTCGAACGTCCCTCCGCCCAGGTCGAAGACCAGAACGGTCTCGCTCTCCTTCTTGTCGAGGCCGTAGGCGAGCGAGGCCGCAGTGGGTTCGTTGATGATGCGGAGGACCTCGAGGCCCGCGATGCGGCCAGCGTTCGCGGTGGCTTCACGCTGGCTGTTGTTGAAGTAGGCGGGCACGGTGATCACCGCTTTGGTGACCTTCTGCCCGAGCTTGGCGGAGGCGTCGTCCACGAGCTTGCGCAGCACCATGGCGCTGATCTCTTCGGGGGTGTACCGCTTGTCCCCCACGCGGATGCGCACGCCCCCGTCCGGTCCTTCCTCGACGTTGTAGGGCACCCGGGCCGCTTCTTCCTTGACCTCGTCCCAGCGCCGTCCGATGAAGCGTTTGACCTCAAAGATCGTGCCCAGCGGGTTCAGGACGGCCTGGCGCTTGGCCATGCGGCCTACGAGGGTCTCCCCTTCCTTGAAGGCGACGACCGAGGGGGTCGTCCGTTCGCCCTCCGCGTTTTCCAGGACGACCGGCTTTCCCCCCTCCATCACCGCGATCACGCTGTTGGTCGTTCCCAGGTCGATTCCTACGGCTTTAGCCATGCGCAACACCCCTTTCCTAACTCCCCTGACAGGATATCACTGTCGAACATCCTTGTCAATAGAATTGAGTATATTCATATCAAGTACCGGCTGTGCCCTTCGCCACCTTCCCCGTCCGGCCAGGGTGTACCCTGAGGTATAGATAGGGGGAGCAATGCGACGACTTCCGTTAAACCTCTGGATCATCCTGTTCGGGGCGATCCTCATCGCGTGGGCCATCAGCCTCGGCAGCCCGCAAAGCACTTCCAAAACCCTGAAGTACTCCACCTTTCTCAGCGAGATCCAAGCCGGCCGGGTTCAAGAGCTGTCCATCCAAGGAAGCCAGATCATCGGCCGGCTCAAGGACGGCAGCGAGTTCGTGACCTACGCTCCCAGCCCCATCGACACCGCCACCGCGGAGGCCTGGCACAACCGCGGCATCACCGTCGAGGTCCTGCCCCCACCCCGGGACAACCCCTACGCGAGCATCCTTCTCCCCCTCGTCGTAATCGCCCTGGTCTTCGCTGCGTTCTGGTACTTCTCCCGAAACTACCGGGGGGGTTCCTCGGACAACACCTTCAACTTCACCAAAAGCCGAGCCCGTATCCTCGCCGAAGCCCCCAAGGTCACCTTCAAGGACGTGGCCGGCGCAGAGGAAGCTAAGGAAGAGCTCTCGGAGATCGTGGAGTTCCTCAAAAACCCCAACCGCTTCTTCGAGATGGGCGCCCGCATCCCCCGCGGCGTGCTCCTCGTCGGCCCCCCCGGCTCCGGCAAAACCCATATCGCCCGAGCGGTAGCCGGCGAAGCCCGGGTGCCCTTCATCACTGCCAGCGGCTCGGATTTCGTGGAGATGTTCGTCGGCGTGGGCGCGGCCCGGGTGCGCGACCTCTTCGAAACCGCGAAACGCCACGCCCCCTGCATCATCTTCATCGACGAGATCGACGCCGTAGGCCGCAAGCGCGGCAGCGGCATCGGCGGCGGGAACGACGAGCGCGAACAGACCCTGAACCAGCTCCTGGTGGAGATGGACGGGTTCGAGAAGGACACCTCGGTCATCGTCATGGCCGCGACCAACCGCCCCGATATCCTCGACCCCGCCCTTTTGCGCCCCGGCCGGTTCGACCGGCAGGTCCCCATCGACGCCCCCGACGTCAAAGGGCGCGAACAGATCCTGCGCATCCACGCGCGAGGCAAACCCCTAGCCGAGGACGTGGACCTCGCCCTGGTCGCCAAACGCACCCCCGGATTCGTCGGGGCGGACCTCGAGAACCTCCTGAACGAAGCCGCCCTGCTCGCCGCGCGTGAGGGCCGCAAGAAGATCACGATGAAGGACCTGGACGAGGCCGCGGACCGCGTGGCCATGGGCCCCGCCCGGAAAAGCATGGTGCTCAACGAACGCGACAAGCGCATCACCGCCTACCACGAGGCCGGCCATGCCCTCGCAGCCCACTTCTTCCCCTACGCGGACCCCGTCCACAAGATCACGATCGTGCCGCGTGGACGGGCCCTCGGGTTCATGATGCCCCGCCGGGAGGATGTGCTCCACTGGAGCCGCAAACGCCTCCTCGACCAGATCGCGGTCGCCCTGGGCGGCCGCGCCGCGGAGGAGATCGTCTTTGACGACGTGACCACCGGCGCGGAAAACGATTTCCGCCAGGCCACGGCCCTGGCGCGACGCATGATCACCGAATGGGGCATGCACCCCGCCTTCGGGTACGTGGCCTACCAGATCCGCGAGGACACCTACCTGGGCGGATACGAGACCCGACAGTACTCCGAAGAAACCGCCCGCCGCATCGACGAAGCGGTCAAACAACTCATTGACGAGCAGTACGAGCGGGTGCGGAGCCTCCTCCTCGAGCACAAGGAGGTGCTCGAGCGGGTGGCGACCGCCCTCTTGGAGCGGGAGACCCTCACGGCTGAAGAGTTCGTGCGGGTGGTGGAGGGCCAGCCGCTCGAGGCCCCCGCCCTGGAGAACGAGGAGGAACGGCAGGCGCTGCGGGTGGTGCCCAAGGTAAAACCAAAGCCGGGCGGCTCCACACCCGGCGGGGCGCTTGGCGGCGCGTAACATAACATCGCGGGGCGGGAAGAACCCGCCCCGCGATACCGCCTGAGGGGTTTAGACCTTGACCTTCTCCTTCAAGGCCTTACCGGGCTTGAAGGCCGGGTACTTCGAGGCCGGGATCTTGATCTTCTCGGTGGTGCCGGGCTTCACGCCGGTGCGGGCCTTGCGCTTGCGCACCTCGAAGGTACCGAAACCGGTAAGCTGGACCTTGTAGTCCCGGTCCAACATATCGGCCACCTCGCTCAAGAAGGCGTCCACCACGGCCTTCACGTCCTTTTTCTTCAGTCCGGTGGTCTCCGCCACATGGTTGACGAGGTCGGCCTTCGTAACGGTCTTCTTATTAGCCATACCTTCACCTCCCTATAATTTCCCTTCCCCACGGACTATACCACGCCGAACCCTTGTTTTGCAAGGCTAGCGGCTAGATGACTCATGTAAAAAAGTCGGTTGACTCAAAACTTGCACTTATGCACCCTGGGGATACCTATGCGCCAGGACCACTTGAAAGGGGCCGCTGGTTTCCCGTCTGATGACGGGTGCCATGACCCAAGCGGCCCTGTCCCTACTTTGGACCCTCCTGGCCCTTTTGCCAAGCCCCCACCTCCAGGAATCCCTCAAGGCCCTGCTCTTGCTCCTCCTCCACGGCCACGGCAAGGCCAGACCCCAGCACAGCCAGGTCAAGTCCCCCTCCGCCCTCTCTCGCTTCCTCAACCGCTACCCCTGGCCCACCCGCGCTCTCATCCGCCTGGCAAGAAAAGAGGCCGAGAAAGCCCTGGACCGGGCCAGAAAGAAAAAAGGCCCCAAGCCCCGTCTCCTGGTGGTCCTGGACCTAGTCACTCTGGAGAAGCGGGGCCGTTTCCAGGCCCTGCCCCTCTCCTTTTTTCACGGCAAGTGGGGACTCCATCTGGTGGTCCTCTACCTCGTCTACGGAGACCTCCGCATCCCTTGGGCCTACCGCCTCTGGCGGGGCAAGGGGGAGAAGGCCCTCTCCCGCCTGGCCCTAAGCCTCCTGGCCTCTCTGCCCCCCTGGATGCGCCGGGCCTTCCGGATACGGGTGGCCGCGGATGCGGCCTTTGGCACCACCCGGTTCCTTTTCGGGGTGAAGCGGTTGGGTTTTGAAGCGGTGGTGGGGATGCGGCGGGACCGGAGGCTGCGGGAAGGGGGGAGGCTTGGGGACCTCAGGCGGCAGGGGAGCCGGGTCTACCTTTGGGGGCTTTCCTTCCCGGTCTGGGTGGCCTGGTACCGCTACCCCCTGCCCCAAGGGGGCTGGGAGTGGCGGTACGTGGTGGCCACCTTTCCCGCCACGCCCCGGACGGCGCTCACTTGGGGAAAGAGGCGGTTTGCCATAGAGCACTTCTTCCGCGCCGCGAAAAGCGAGTTCTCCCTGGGGCAGTTTGGGCAGCGGACGGCTTTGGGGGTGCACCGTTTTCTGGTGCTTTCCCTTCTGGCCTACCTGTTGGCCCACTGGGTGGGCATGGAGGGGGAAGGAAGCTGGCGGGAGGCCAGGGAGCGGGCGGCGCGGGTTCTCTTGCCTGAGCTCGTGGTGCAGGTCGCCCTGCGGGAGCTCTATGCCCTGGGTCTCTGGCCGCCGGGGGGAGGGGGTGAAGGTTTATGCGGGATATGCGGGAGGTGCAAGTTTTGAGTTGACCCTTTTATCCTCCCCACCAGGGGCCTCCACCAGCACTCTGGGGAAAGAGTTCCCGTAAGCCTTTCCCAGGGGCTCTTTTCCCCAATCCGCCGATGCCGCATCCGGTAAAGCCCCACCATCAACCAGGATTCCCCCACCTCCAGGCTCCGCAACACCCTCCGCCTGCGCCGCCGCCACAATCGCCCATGCCCTACCTCCGCCACGTTGTTTGTCCAAGGAGGCGGTACCTCGGCCCCCCAAGCCTCCTGCAACCCCTCCCAAGCCCGCACCCAGCCCTCCAAGGCCTTACCCCACCGGGGCAGAAGCTCCTTCCAAAAGAACGCCTCCCTCTCCCCAGGCCCAAGCCCCCGCAGCACCCTCAGACCCTCCCGTATCTCCCCCCACGCCTTCCGGTCCACCTTGGCCCGTACCTCCCGCATCAGGTGGAAAGCGCACCGGGCCCAAAGCAGCCTCCGCCCCAACCAGCCCAACGCCTCCCCTACCTCCTGCGCCCCGTCCGAAACCACCCCCAGCCTTGGAGGTAACCTCCAAAGGAGCTCCCGCACCCGCTCGTAACGCCGCCGATGGCCAAGGTCTCCCCACAGCGGGCAACCCGTCCAAGCCTCAAAGTAAAGGTACCCGTACCCCTTGGGGCCCCGGCCAAAGGCCCATTCATCCACACTCCCCCAGTACACCCGCCCTCGGAGAAGACGGTTCTCCCGCTGAAGGAGCCGTTTGGCCCTGGCCCCCGCGGACCTGAGCCAGCGGAGGCGGGTGGGACGGGTGAGGGGGAAGCCCAGGTTCTTGGCGAGATCGTTTTGGACGCTTTCAGGGGCGCGATGGCTTGCGAGGATGAGGAAGTGCTCCTGGATGGAGATCGCGTACCAGCGGCTTCTAGGGCAGTCCTCCGGGTAGAGAGCTCGTTTCTGGCGCTTGCATTGGGCGCAGCGGATCCGTTTGACTCTGACTTCCTGGATGCCCCGAAAGGTGCGCAGCTTGCGTCTGCGGTAGCCCCCGCTCTCCTCACGGGTGGCTCCGCAGTGGGGACAGGGTACGATGGAGCTCGGGGAGTCCTCAGTCGGCTTCATGGCAGAACCAGACTAAGGGCTCCCCTCTTACTCAACCGAGTTTTTTACATGACCCCGGCTAGATTCTTCGTTTTTATACCCTGGCTCTAACTTGGGAAAGGATTCTTCAGGATGGTACTTCTCCGGGAGCAACCGCTGCACCACGGCCTGAATCCCCTCGGTGGCCTCCACGAGCGCCCGCTTGTCCAAGCGCCGGGCGTAGTCCGCCAGGTCGATCGGCTCCCCGAACACCACCTTGATCTTCCGGAACGGCCGGGGCCCACGCCCCACCGGCCAGGCCGCATCCGTTCCGATCACCGCGACCGGCACCACCTTCGCTCCCGTACGGATCGCGATCGCCGCCACCCCGGTCTTGAAGGGTTGCAAGCGTCCCGTGCGCGTCCGCGCCCCCTCGGGAAAGATGCCAAAGGCCAACCCCTCTCGTAACGCCCGAATCGCAGCCTTCACCGCGGCAAGATCCCCCGCCCCGCGCTCCACGGGGATCGCGTACAACCGCGGCAACAACCAGGAAAGCAGCGGCATGCGGAAAAGGTCCGCCCGTGCGATGAACGCCGTAGGCCGGGGCATCCCCACCCCCACCGCGAGCGGATCCAAAAACGAAAGGTGGTTCGCCGCTACCACGACCGGCCCCTCGCGCGGCACCCGCTCAGCCCCCTGGATCTCGATACGGAACAACAACCGCAACAACCCGTACGCCAACCACTTGCAGATCCGGTAGGTCCAGTTGGGTTTCACGTCCACGCTCCTGTTTTACCCCAGGACCACGCGACCCACCACACCCTCCCGGCGCGCCCGCCCCGCCCAAAGGTGCGCCGTCCGGAGCGGCTCGGGCAGCCGCGTCCGCCCGGGCAGGCCCCGCACGAACTCGAGTGCCTCCCGCATCCCCACCCGGTGGCCGGGCGAGACGTAGAGGGGCTTCACCCCGGTGCGCGAGCGGTACACCCACCCGATCTGGCGCGCGCCGTCCACCAGCGGCACCGCACTGCCCTTCTCCAGCGCGAGCGCCCCCTGGGGCGCACCGCACAGCCGGCTTTTCGCCACCCCAACGGACGGGAGATCCAGGTGCACACCCAGATGCGCCGCGATCCCCAGGCCGCGCGGGTGCGCGATGCCCTGCCCGTCCACCAAAAGCAGGTCCGGCCCCCGCGAAAGGCAGGCCAGCGCCTCGAGGTACACGGGCGCCTCGCGGAAGGAGAGGAAGCCCGGCACGTACGGGAAGACCGCCCCCGCCGGCACGCGGGCCAGCCCCACCTCGAGCACGTCCCCGGCCTCGAGGTCCCACAAGACCGCGGCGGCCACTAGGTCCTCCCCCCGCCGCACCGAAGCGTCGAGCGCCCCCACGAACCGCACGCCGCGGGGGTCACCCTCCAGCACCACGCGCGCAGCCAGCGCCTCCTGCAAACGGCGGGCCGCCTCGAGCGAGCTCGGCTTCGGGAACGGCGGGAAGGTCGGCATCTAGGTCGCGTCGCGCAGGCGGGAGAGGACCTCCTGATCTCCGGGGTCCTGCCCGTACATCAGGGCCAGGTAGTAGCTGACCCACGCGAGGCGGTACCAGTACGCCATGGTCTCCGCGATCAGCCCCTCCGCCTGGGGGGGCGGCAGCTCAACGATCGTGTCCACCCGCGTGCCCAGGATCTCGACCGCGAGCCGCGTGCGTTCGTCGTCCCCCAGCACCACGGCCACGAGCGGGTCCCCCTGCTCGTGACGCGCCTCGAGGGCGGTGATGAAGAACTCGAGCCCTGCAGGGGGCGGGCTGATCGAGAGGCTCTTCGCCACGCGGGCGAAGACCTGCTGCGCCGCGCGCGCCAGTTCCGGGTAGCGGTCCGAGACCACCCAGACCGGGGTGCGCTCCACCAGGTTCCAGGCGGTCAGTTTCGCCGGGTTTTGCTCCGTGGGCACCTCCGGAACCAGGTGCTCTTTCTCGCGGGCTACGGCCTGCCGGACCTTTTCGGCCTCCGCGTGCTGGCCGGTCGCGTGGAGCAGGTACTGGAGGTAGCGGTAGGCCGCGAGGGGGTGAGGGGGGATCTCCACGTCCGCTCCGTCGCCAAACCCGATCCGCACCACGCGGGCCCCGCCCGCCTCCGCGAAGAGGCCCGCCCCCATGGCCTCACCCAGGTCGTACCCGCCCTGCAAAACGAACTGGGTGCCTTCCTGCACCAGCGCGGCCGGAATCCATTCGCGCGCGAGCTCCGCGGGCCACCAGCCCTCCCCAAACCCCACCACGCCGTACGGTCCGGGGTACACCTCCGCAAGCGCGAGCGGCGCGTCCGCCAGGTTCCGCAGGTCCTCGTGCAGGCGGTTCTTGTCGGGGTGGTACGTCTCGTGTGCGTCGAGGTCACGCATACCCTTCAGCCTAACAAACACCGCCGCCCAAAACACCCCCACGCCTCATCGCGCTCGCTGCGGCAGCACGCGCGGCCAAACCTCGGTCGCGAAGATAACCAGCCCGAGATACCGCACGAACGCCCCCCAGCCCGCATGGCGCGCCTCGCCGAGCAACACGCCCAGCCCCACGTACACCGCGAGCACGAGGGCGATCCCGGCCCCGGCGAACGCGAGGCGCGCCGGCCAGGTCGCGGGTGGCGTGAAGCGCGGCCGGGAGAAGAAAAACCCGGCGATTACCGCAAGCTCCCGCGCCAGCAGGGGCCACAAAACCCCCAGGAGGAACGCGCCGCCCACAACCCCCAACCGCGCTCCCAGCGGCCAGATCGGGTAAGAGGGGAAGGCCACCCCGGCCGCCGCAAGCGCCAGGCCGAGCAGCGTGCCCCCAACCACGTCCAGCGGGAAATGCACCCCGAGGTACACCCGCGAAACCCCCACCAGCACGATCACGAGCCCCGCAATCCACGCAAGCCACGCTCGCCGGTGCCAAAGCGCAAGGAACCCCCAAAGCGTCGCCGAACCCTGGGCGTGCCCGCTCGGAAAGCCCGGCCCGCCCGCCGTGGCCTTTGCGGCCGCGGAAGCCACGGCGGGGTCCAGGTGGAACGGGCGCGGCGCGGCGAAGAGAAACTTCAACACCGCATTCAGGCCGAAGGTAAGGCCCATCAAAATCCCGAGCCGCCGCCCTACGTGCGGATCCACCAACCAAAAGTAAAGCGCGAGGAAGACGACGTACGCGTACTCCGAGCCCAGGTGGGTCACGAGGAGCATCACCCCCTCCGCCCCCGGGCCCAGCAGGCTCTGCAAAAACACTACGGTCTCCATTGCGTTCATTATGTCATCCTGGTAAGGGATGCACCCCGCGTATACCACGGCCCCTTTTCCCCTCGAGCTGCCCCCGCACCACCCCTTCCCCCTCTACAAGTACCCGGGCGTCGCCGAAGCCCTCCGGGACCGGCTCGCCATCCGCACCCCGCCCGCCGTGGACTGGGGCACGCTGGCCCTGGCGCACCGCCCCGCGTACCTCATGCGCCTGCGCCAGGAAGGACTTCAGCGCCAGGAGGAGCTTAGGCTGGGGCTGCGCTACACCCCCGCCCTCCTCGAGCGGGCGCGGCGCTCGGTGGGCGGCACGCTCGCCGCAACGCAGGACGCGCTCATCCACGGGCTCGGCCTCAACCTCGCCGGCGGCACGCACCACGCCTACCCGGACCGGGCCGAGGGGTACAGCCTGTTCAACGACGTGGCGGTCGCGGTACGCTGGCTTCGCGCCCAGGGGTTCCGGGGCCGGGTGCTCGTGGTGGACCTGGATGCCCACCAGGGGAACGGCACCGCGGTCTTCTTTCAGGATGACCCCACGGTCTTCACCCTCTCGGTCCACGCGGCGAACAACTACCCGCGGCACAAGGAGCAAAGCGACCTGGACGTGCCCCTCCCGGACCGCACGCCGGACGCGGCTTACCTCGAGGCGCTCGAGCCGGCCCTGGAGGAAGCCTTCGCCTTCCGGCCCGAACTCGTGTTCTACAACGCGGGCGTGGACGTCCTCGCCGGGGACCGCTTCGGGCGGCTCGCCCTCTCCCTGGAGGGGGTGCGGGCGCGCGATCAGGCGGTGCTTGCGCGGGTTCGGCAGGTCGGAGCGCGGCTCGTGGTGGTGATGGGCGGCGGGTACAACCGGAACCCGGACCTCACGGTCGCGGCACACGCCCAGACCTACCGGCTGGCCCTCGCGGCCCTGGGCTAAGCGCGGCTTCACGCGGATCTGTTATCGTGCAGGCGATGCGCAAACTCCTCGTTCTGCCCTTTCTCGCCTTGTTCCTGACCGGTTGCGTTGAGACCGAGGCCGTGCTGACCTGGCACCCGGACGGCCGCCTCGACCTCAAGCTCATCGTGCAGGGGGAAGGGCTCGAGAACCGGGCGCGGCTCGTTCTCGAGCGCCTCGAGGCGAACGGGTTTTACCAGGTCGTGGTCTCCGGGGACCGGATCGAGGCCACGCGGCTTTTAAAGCCCGCCGGGTGGGACCGCGTCTCGGGCCTTTGGCCGGGGCGCGTCACGTTCGTCGAACCCACCACCGGCCTGACGGTGTACCGATCCAGCTACGTGTTCTTCGAGGATTACGGCCTGGAGGGCGAGCTCGTGCCCATCCGGGCGCTGGGCCTCCCCCAGGCCGCAGCCCTGCTCGCACCGCCCTTCAGCCTTAAGGTGCAGGCCCCGTGGCCCGCCCTCGAGGCGAACGCGCCGGAGCGGGAAGACCGCACCTACGTGTGGCGGGGCAGCCTGACCGATACCTACGACCTCTCGATCCGGTACCGCCGGTACTTCCCGGAACGCATCCTGGCCGCCCTGGGGATCATCGCGCTTCCAGTTCTCTGGCGTAGGTCACGACGGCCTCCTCGAGGGTGAACCCCAGCCGCTCGTATAGCTCGATCGCGGATTTCTCGTGGTCGTGCGCCCGCACCCGCAGCGCCGTCACCCCCGCCTGCGCGAACGCGTGCCGGGCCGCGCAGGCGAGGAGCGCCCGCCCGATCCCGCTCCCGCGTGCCTCCGGCACCACCCCGATGTAGGCCACCTCCGCCTCCTGCGGGGCGACCTCGAGCTCGACCATCCCCACGGGATGCTGGTCGCGGTACGCGATCCAAAGGGCCACGTCCTCCCGCGCGAAGTGCGCGAGCAGCTCCGCGTCGCTCCAGGACAAACGCAGGCTCCACCCGTCCTCGCACTGGCGGTACAGCGCCCGGTACACCTCCGGGTCCACCGCCCGCACGTGCTCGAGGCGCACGCCTTCCGGGGGCGCGAACCCCAACTCGCGGGGGCCCGTCACGAAGAAGTACGTGGTGTGCAGGGCGCTGAACCCGCACCGCTCCAGCAAGGCCCGCGTCGGGGCGTTCGCCTCGGCCGGGAAGGCGTACAGTACGCGGTACCCGCGGCGCTCCGCCTCGCGCACCAGCGCCTCCACGAGCGCCTCCCCTCCCGCTCCGCGCACCAAGGGTCCCTCGAGCGCGCCGCCCTCCCAGAAGGGGTAGAGGGCCGCGTACCCCTCGAGGCGCGCACCGTTGGCCAGCACCCAGCCGCCCTCCACCTCCCAGAACAGCTCCTCCAGCACCCGCGCGTCCGGCACCAGAACCCGCCGCGCGGGATCGCGGTCCATCCAGCGGAGCAGGTCCAGGATTTGGGGGAGGTCCCCCTGGGCTACCGGCCGTACCATGGCTTGGTCCTTATTGTATCACCCGAGGTTCAGGGCCTTAACCACCCCTTCGCTCCCGTAAAACTCGATTACCGTGAGCCGGGCGTAGTCCTGCTCCAGCCGAAGCCCCTCCTCCGGGGGCAGGCAGGGCAGGGCCAGCGCGAGCGCCGCGCGGTTCACGGTGCAGTTCCCCACCACGAGCACACCCTGGCCGCGGTGCGCCGCGAGCACCGCCTCAAGGCACGGGCAGGCCCGCGCCCACACGTCCCGCACGCTCTCCCCGCCCGGCGGGCGGAACCCCGCCTCGTCCTGGACCCAGTCCCGCACGAGCTCCGGCCAGCGGGCCTCCACCTCGCCGAAGGCCAACCCCTCCCAGGCCCCCCAGGCGCGCTCGCGCAGGGCTGGCCGCACCTCAAGGGGCACGCCCAAAGCCTCCGCGACCAGGCGGGCGAACTCGAGCTCGGCGCGGGAGTCCGCGGTGTACACGGCCCGCACAGGGTAGTCCGCCAGGCGCCGGGCGAGCGCTCGCGCCGCCTGCCGTCCCTCCGCCGCGAGGGGCAGGCCCGGGTGGCTGTAGAGGAGGTGCTCGGGGTTCTCCACGGGACCGGCCCGCGTGAGGAGGAGGGTGGTCTTCGGGTGCGGCCCCGCGAGGAAATGCGCCAGCATCCCCATGGTTAATAGAATACCGACGTGCATACCGTGATCGTGGTGAACCCGGAGGCCGGGCGCGGCCAGGTGGGCCGCCGGATCGACGCGATCCGGGCGGCCATCCAGCGGCTCAAACTCGAGGCGGAACTCGTGGTGACCCGCGCCCCTGGAGAGGCGGAACAGGCTGCGCGCGCGGCCCCTGCAGGCGCGCGGGTCGTGG
Organism: Marinithermus hydrothermalis DSM 14884; assembly: GCF_000195335.1. NCBI lineage: Bacteria > Thermotogati > Deinococcota > Deinococci > Thermales > Thermaceae > Marinithermus > Marinithermus hydrothermalis. Next base: position 402,153 of record NC_015387.1, on the reverse strand, counting down.
CGGTTGGAGGGGATGGGACCGTGCACGAGGTGCTCCAGGGCCTCCTGCACGCGAACAAAACGCTTGGCGTGGTCCCGATCGGGAGCGGGAACGACTTCGCCCGCGCGCTGGGGCTCAAGGGCCGTTCCTTGGAGGAAGCGCTCTGGATCGCGGCGCGGGGCCTTGAGCGGGAGGTAGACCTAGGCCTCGTGAACCACGCGGTGTTCGGGGGCAGCCTCGGCCTCGGGTTCGACGCTAGCGTCGCCCGCCGCGCCCTGCGCGCCCCGCGCTTTCTGCGCGGCATGCCCCGATACCTGTACGCGCTCTTCCTCGAGCTTCAAGCCCTCGACCTACCCCGGATGGCCCTCGAGGTGGAGGGCCAACGCCTGTACGAAGGACCGGCCCTGTTAGCCGCGGTGATGAACGCCCCCACCTACGGGGGCGGCATCCCCATCGCACCCATGGCCGCCCCCAACGACGGGCGGCTCGAGGCGGTCCTCGCCGGGCGGTTCAGTCGGCCCGGGGTTCTGGGGATTCTGCCGCGGCTCCTCAAGGGCCGGCACCTAAACCACCCCGAGGTGCGGCACTTCTCCGGAACGGACTTCACCGTGCGGTTCGACCGGCCAGTGCCCGCACACGCGGACGGGGAGCTCCTGGAACCCCAGCGCACCTACGCGGTGCGGCTCGAGCCCCGCGGGGTCCGGGTGGCGTGCGCGCCCCCCCTCGACTAAGCAAGGCCCAGCGCCCGCGCAAGGCGCCAAAACACCTCGGGTACCGGGGGGCGCTCGCCTCCGTCCGTCCAAGCGAACCGCCGGTCGCGGAGCGGCCCTTCCCCCACCCCCATCCCGTTCGGAAAGCGGGGCGTGTAATCCAGCCCTTCCGCCAGGGCCTCGCCGCCGAAAGCCTCCGCGAAACGCTCGACCTCGCGCGGGTGGCCATAGTGAAACACGTACACCCACGCCGCGTCCTGCCACACAAACCGCGGGAGGGGCTCGGAAAGGTCCTCGAGGCGGCCCTCCCGGCGGGCTAACCCCCGCGCGCGCGCCGGACGCAAGCGCAACACGACCTCCCGCACCTCACCCAGCAGCCCGAAACTTCCCACGACCGGCCGCACGAGGTCGTACCCTTGCACGTTCTTCACCACGCGCCCCCCGGCCCGCACCTCCCGTCCGTCCGGGGTGCACAACACGAGGCCCAGCACCTCAGCGGGAAAGAAGAAGGTCTGCGCGAACCCCCCTCGAAGCACAAGCCCCCCCACCCCACCCGGCAGCTCCACCGGAGGGAAGGGCGGCACAAGCCCCTCGGGCAGTGCAGCGTACACCTCAAGGAGCGGGGTGTCGCCCGTCACCACCACGTACTGGTCCGCCGCGTTCAGCTCGAGTACCGGCATGCCCTTAGGCTAACGAATCCCACCTTGCTGCGACTGTCTCCAAAAGCAGCGCTCAGGGTACGGATCCGGCATCCACCCGCTCCGGGTGTCGAGGCGCAACGCGAACCCCGAACCCACGCGGGGCGCCTCGAGCCATCCCGAGCGGGGCACCCCGGTGCGCGCGAAGTTCACCCAAAGCCGCTGCATCGTCTCGGTCACGCGCCGCGCCTGCCGGTACGCGTCCGCCGTCGCGAACAAGGACCAGAACGGCCAGACCTGGTGCGTGCCGAAGAGCAGGGGCAGATCCAGCCCGTGGAAGCTGCCCATCTCCGTGAACAAGGGGGAGCGATAGGTCAGAACATACGCGTAGCTGGGGGCGTGCGCGGCTTGCAGTCGCGCGGCCTCGAGGCTGGGACAGAACAGGACGCGTTCGGTCTGGTAGGCGAAGTACGCGTCGAGGGGGTCCTCGAACCGCGCGCGGTAACGGGCGAGCAGCTCCGCCCATCCCTCCGGCAGATTAGCGCGCAACCGATCTTGAAGAGCGGACCACGCGCGGGGCCCGAAGACGAAGGAGAAGAGCTCGAGCCGCCACTCGTCCGCGTTCGCGCCCGCGAGCAAAGGCACGCCCGCCGCGCGCCCCGCGCGTAGGGCCTCGAGAGGCGGTCGGTCCAGGACGTACCCGTCCAGGTGCGGTTTATAAGGGCTTTGGAGGAAGACCTCACCCGCGGTCTCCTCCGGCACCATCTCCAACAGCGCCTGCACGGGCAGGCTCCGCCAGCACGCGAGGTCCTCCAGCGCGCACCCCACCGCCTCGGCGAGGCGCGCCGCGTCCCGGTACCCCTCCTCGAGGGTACGCACGTACACGCACCCGCCGGACTGGATGATGGCCTTGTGGAACAGGCCCTTTGCGAGGGGGCTCGCCATGAGGCTGCACACCGACATGCCGCCGGCGGACTGACCGAACAGCGTGACGTTCTCGGGGTTCCCCCCGAACGCGCGGATGTTCCGCTGCACCCACCTTAGGGCCGCGATCTGGTCCAGCAGCCCGTAGTTTCCGGTGCTGCCATGAGGGTCCTCCGCCGCGAGGGCGGGCAGGGCCAGGAAGCCCAGGGGGCCGAGGCGGTAGTTCAGCGTGACCACCACCACCCCATGCGCAGCGAGTTGCGTCCCGTCGTAGACGGCCTCGCTCCCGCTGCCCCCGGTGAAGCTGCCCCCGTGGAGGAAGACCATGACCGGCCACCCCTCGGGCGGAGGGGGTAGGGCGGGCGTCCAGATGTTCAGGTTGAGGCAGTCCTCGCTCTGTTCCGGGAGAAACCCTCCCAGCCGCGCGGTGATCACACCGCGCTGCGGGCAGGCCGGTCCCGGGGCGCGGGCGTCGAGCGGGCGTTCGTGCACCGGAGGCGGCGCGGGCGGCTTCCACCGCTCCGCCTTGGCGTAGGGGATCCCCCGGAAGTACAAGACGTTATGCGCGGGATCATACCCGCCCCGCACGGGGCCTTCGGTGGTCGCGACGAACAACCCCGGCCCCGCCGCGGCCCACCCCAAAACCAGGCACGCCACCCCCCACCCGAACCGTTTCACGCGCGCGGCACCTCCTCCTGCGTGACGAGCGGCGCGCCCCAGTACACCGTGAGGTGCGGGTAAGGAATCTCGATCCCTTCGGCGTCCAGGCGGTTCTTGATGCGGCGGCGGAACTCACGCGCCACCCCCCACTGCTCCCGGGGCTTGGTGTTGAACAAGACCCGCACCACCACCGCCGAGTCCGCGAGCTCGTTCACCCCCAGCACCTGCGGGGGCTCGTCGGTGAAGCGATCCCGCCACGCGGGGTCCTCGTAAAACCGCCGCGCCTCGTCCCCGATGACCTCGAGCGCGCGGTCGATGTTTTCCTTGTACGCCACGCCGATATCCACCACCGCGCGGGCCCACCGATGGCTGAACACGGTCACCTGATCCACCTGGCCGTTGGGGATGAAGTGCACGCGTCCCTCGAGGTCGCGCAGCACGGTGAGGCGCAGGTTCATCTTCTCTACCAGCCCGGCGGTGCTCCCCACCTGGATGATGTCCCCCACGCCGTACTGGTCCTCCAGGATGATGAAAAACCCGTTGATCACGTCGCGGATCAGGTTCTGCGCCGCGAACGAAACCGCGAGCCCCGCCACCCCGACCCCGGCGATCAGGGCGGTGATGTTCAGGTTGAGGTTCGCCAGGGCGAGCAGCACTCCGATCAGAACCACGACGACCTTCAGCGTGGACTCGATGACGGTCTTCAGGGTCTGCGCCCGCACGGCCTGCCGGGTGTGTTCCTCCCCCACGGGAAGCTCGAGGCGCTCCATGAACTGCTCGACCAGGCGATACCCCAGGTAGGTCAAGGCCAGGATGAACAAGACGCTCAGCCCGTTCCCCCCCGCCCAGGCCGCAAGCCGTCCGCCCCAGGTGCGGAACGGCTCGAGCGCCCACCCGTAGGCGTGCACGAGGAAGGAGAAGGCCGCGACCCCCACGACCCCCCACCAGATCCGCTGGGCCCAAACGGCGTAGCGGCGCTCGCGGTCCTTCAGGGCCAACGCTGCCGCCCAGGAGAGGAAACGCCCCCCGAACCGCCCCACGAAAACGGCCAGAAGGGCGACCGAGAGGGCCAGCACGGCCTTCCACCAGGTCGGCGGGACCAAGCTACCGAGCACCCCGATGCCATTCTCCATACATCGAGTATAGAAAACGCGCCCCCGGCCCTGCCGCGGGGCGCGTCACGTACGCAGGGTCAGGCGGGCTGCTCGAGGCGATCCTTGACGCGCTCCACCAGGTGCACCTGGCCCATCTGGAAGGCGCGCTTTAACGCGTTCTCCACCGCGCGCGCGTCGGAGGCGCCGTGCCCGATGAACACGGGGCCCGTCACGCCCATCAGGGGCATCGCGCCGTACTCGGCCGGGTCCATCCGCCGCGCGAGCGCTCGAAGCGCGTCCTTAACGAGGAGGGCACCGAGCCGGGCCCGAAGCGAGCTCGTGAGCGCCTCGCGCACCCAGCGGAAGATGGTGCGGGCCTCCCCCTCCGCGAGCTTGAGGACCACGTTCCCGGTGAACCCGTCCGTGACGATCACGTCCACGGTCCCGCGGGTCACGTCGCGCCCCTCGACGTTCCCGTAGAAACGCAGGCCGGAGTGGGCGCGCAGTAACGGATGCGCTGCGAGCACCAGCTCGTTCCCTTTTTCGGCCTCCTCCCCGATGGAAAGCAAGCCCACGGTGGGCTCCATAACGCGGTCCACCGCCTCCGCGTAGGCCGTCCCCATGACCGCGAACTGCACCAGGAACCCCGGCCGGCAGTCCGCGTTCGCCCCCGCGTCGATCAGGTAGGTCTTGCCGCGCTCGGAGGGGATCTCCGCCAGAATAGCCGGCCGGTCTACGCCGCGGATCCGGCCCAACCCGAACAGCGCCGCGGCCATCGTCGCGCCCGAGTGCCCCATGCTGACCACGCCGCTAGCCTCGCCGTCCTTCACCAAACGCACCGCCACGTTGATCGAGGCGCCGCGCTTCCTGCGCACCTCGGTGGCGTGCTCCTCCATGCGGATGACCTCGGGCGCGTGCACGATCGGGAGGTCCCCTCCCTGGCGCTCGAGCTCCTCCTTCAACACGTGCGCGTCGCCCACCAGCACCACGGGCACCCCCGCCCGGTGGGCTGAAAGGGCTCCCGCAACGGTCGCGTGGGGGGCGTGGTCCCCCCCCATCGCGTCGAGTGCAACCGGTTTCATGCCTCCTGGGGCAGGTATTTCTGGATCCGCGCCTCGAAGTTCCGCTTCGGCTGCGCGCCGATCATCACCTCGACCGGCTCCCCGTCCTTGAAGAGGATGATGGTGGGGATGCTCATCACGCGGTAGCGCATCGCGGTGTTCGGGTTCGCGTCCACATCCAGCTTCGCCACGGTCAGCTTCCCCGCGTACTCCCGGGCGAGCTCCTCCATCACCGGAGCCACCATGCGGCACGGGCCGCACCACTCAGCCCAGAAGTCCACCAGGACCAACCCTTCCTTGATCACCTCGTCAAAGTTCTGATCCGTCACGACAATGGGCTCCGCCATACGCCCCCACTCTATCACCCCGATCGCGCCAAGACGTAAGCCAGCCCACCACGGTACCCTATACACATGGCCTTCACTGACACGCCCGCCTGGCGCGAGGCGCAAGCCCTGTGGCGGGCCGGGCGTTACTGGGAGGTGCACGAGGCCCTCGAGCCCCTGTGGCACGAGGCCCAAGGCGCCGAGCGAGCCTTCCTCCAGGGGGTGATCCTCCTCGCCGCCGCCCTCCACAAGGCCCGCACCAGCCCTACGGGCGGCCGGCGCAACTACGCCAAGGCCCTCAGGCACCTGGCCCCCTTACCGGACGTGTTCCACGGGGTGCAGGTGCGGGCGCTCGAGCTCGAGGTGCACCGTGCCCTGCTCGACCCCGGCTACACCCCCTGCCTGCCTACGGTAGACTTTCCGTCGTGAAGGCGATCGTGTACGCTTACCGCGGTTCTCTGATCGAAAACCGTCACGCGGTCTCGCTCGTCGTCGCCCGCCCGAACGGCACCCTGCTCGCGTACGCGGGCGAGCCGGGGCGGGTGGGGTACCTGCGCTCCACCGCGAAGCCCTTCCAGGCCCTCGCCCTATTCACTACGGGCGCGGCCGAACGCTTTAGCCTCAGCGCGGAGGAGATCGCCCTCGCCACCGCTTCGCACGACGGAACCCCCAAGCACGTCGAGGTCGCAGCGGGGTTTTTGCGTAAGCTCGGCCTAGGTCCGGCGCACCTCGCGTGCGGCACGCACCCCCCGTTCTCGCGCGCGGCCCGTCAGGCGCTAAAAGAAGCCGGTCAGGAGCCCACCCCTCTGCACCACAACTGCTCCGGGAAGCACGCAGGCATGCTCGCCGCAGCCCTCGCGCTCGGGGCCAGCCCCGAAGGGTACGAGCGCCCCGAGCACCCCGTGCAGCAGGAGATCCGCCGGATCCTCACCGCCCTCACGGGCCTCGAGGAGATCCCCCACGCCACCGACGGGTGCAGCGTTCCCACCTTCGCCCTCCCCCTCACGCGCGCCGCGCGCCTCATGGCCCAGCTCGCCGCCCCCGAGGCCGCGCCTGAGGCGTACCGGGAGGGGCTCGAGCGCGTCTTCCAGGCCATGCGGCAGCACCCGGACCTGGTCGCGGGTGAGGGCGCGCTGGACACGGTCTTGATGCAAACCCTCCCCGGCGTGGTGGCCAAGCGCGGCGCGGACGGGTACTACGGCCTCGCCCTGCGCGACACGCCCCACGGCCCGCTCGGGGTCGCGCTCAAGGTGGAGGACGGGCAGAACGCCGCGCGCGCTCCTGTCGTCGTCCAGCTCCTGGAGGCCCTCGGCGTCAAGGGAGCCGATGGGGAGGCCCTCGCGGCCTTCCGCCAGCCGGTCCTCAAAAACCACCGGGGCCTCGAGGTGGGCCGCCTCGAGGCCGAGCTCAGCCTCGCCTGGGTCTAGCCCACCACACCCCCAACCCCGCGCCGAGGGCGTCCGCGACCCCGTCCCAAAGATCGGCTTCGCGCCCAGGCACCCGGGCCTGGTGGAGTTCGTCCAGCACCCCGTAAGCCGCGGCGATCCCCCAGGCCCAACCGGCGCGGCCCGTGCCCCGGCCAAGAAGCCAACCCAACCCCGCGTAGGCGAGGGCGTGCGCGAGCTTGTCCCAGGGGGCGGGGATCCCTACCGCGCTTCCCGGCCGGTCCGAGACCCAGTAGATGAGAGCCATGTAGGCCAGGGCAGCGCCCAGGTACGTGCTCCGGCGCATCTCGTTACTCCTGGACCAGCTCCACCAGCACCCCGCCCGCCCACCTCGGGTGCACGAAGGCCACCAGATGCCCCCCGAACCCCGGGCGCGGCTCGCGGTCCACGAGGGGCGCCCCCTGGGCCTCGAGCCGCGCGAGCGCCGCGCGGATGTCCGGGGTGTGGAAGGCCAGGTGGTGCACACCCGGCCCTCGCTTTTCGATGAACCGTGCCACCGCCGAGTCCGGCCGCAGGGCCTCGAGGAGCTCGACGCGGCTCGAGCCGCTTCTCAGCATCACGACGCGCACGCCCTGCGACTCGACGGTACCTTCCGCCTCGCGCACGTACCCGAGCTCGAGGTACGGCCGGGCAGCCGCCTCCAGGTCCGTCACGGCGATACCCACGTGGTGCAGTTCCATACGCCTATTCTTGCACGGGCACGAAGACGAGGGCCTGAGGCTCGAGGCCGACCGGCCGCGCCTGCCGGGTGCTGAGGGCGAGCAGGTCGTACACGTCCACGCTGCCCGCGCGCCCTAGGTAGAGGAAGGCGTCGGGGCTGATCAATCCGGCCGTGTAGCGTCCGAAGGCCAGACGCTCCTCCGGAGTGACCCGCGCCTCCGCGTCCACCGTGAACAGATCGTCCCCAAAGGCCACGGCCCGCCCCTGGCCGACCACCAACCCCAACACCGGATCCAGCGCGTCCGCGTCCACCGGGGAGCCAAGCCGCGGCGCGCTCGCCGGTTCCCAGACCAGGGCCTGGACGCGGAAGGGATCGCGGAATAGGGCGTACAGGCGACCGGTCTCCGCATCAAAGACTAGATCCACAGGATCCCCGATCGGGCTGAGGGCGTGGGTCTGGTCGGCTCCGCAGTCCGCGCGGCAGATCTGTCGGGCGTCCAGGCGCACCACCTCGTCCCCCGGGCCTAGGGCGTACCGGGTCTCCGAGGGGTCCCCCACGGTCCCCACGCGCTCGGGGGGCTGTCCCGTGTAGGGCACCTTCCACACGTCCCCCACCGCACACACGACCAACAGCGCTGCCGTACCGGGGCGCAGGTACCCCCCCGTGCAGTCCACCCCCTCCGCCGCAAGGTCCAGCACCACCTCGCCCGCGGGTTGTGGCGCGGCGGTGGTGGAAAGCCCCGCGGTCGAGAAACGCACCAGCGCATCCGGGCGCAACACCCAAACCTCGTCCCGCCCCACAGGCCGCACCGCGTCCACGCCAGCCCCCCCCAGGTCCCAAGAAGCCGGGCCGACCGGGGCCGGCGCGGCCAGCCCTCCACCGGGCTGCAAGTCCTTCGCCACGAAGAAGGTAAGCTCGCTGCCGTGCACCACCCCCACCAGTCCCGGGAGGGCGGGCTCCTGGGTGCCAGTGCACCCCGCAAGTACAAAAACCAGCCACCACCAGCGTTTCATCGTCCCTCCAGTGCGGGCAGCGTCAGTCCCCCGGGCAGCTCGATCCCCTCCTCACGGAAGAGGAAGCTCGCCGCCTGCCCCCCAAACAAGAACGCGAGCCGGGCCTCCCGCCGCGCCGCGTCCAGCGTGAGGCGCGCCCCCCAGCAGCAGCGGTCCAGCGTGATCACGAACTTCGGCGCGAGGGGCGGCACACCCTCCGGGTGGTTAAAGGTTTGGCTGACGAAACCGCTCACGAACAGGTTGGTCTTGGGCTCGGCCCGGAAGGCCACGGTCACGCCGAACCCGTCCAGGCTCAGCGTGTACCGCCCTTCCCCCGTACGCTGGTAGGCGAGCCCTCCCTGGAGCGAGACGTCGGGCCAAAGATCCAGCCCCCCGCGCGCCGTGAAACGCTCGAGGAACACCCGCTGGTCCTCCGCCTCCGGAAGGTGCCAGACCGCCTCGGCCTGCCAGGCCTGCTCGAGGGTGGCGCGGCTCAGGCGAAGCCGCAGGGTGGGGTCGATAAACCGCGCTTCGTCCCCCAACCAGCGGGCCGTCAAGACCACGCTCTGGCGGCCCACGGTATACGCGAGGCTCAGGTCCGCTGTGCCCTCGAGGGCGTCCTCCGGCTCCGGCTGGGCGTCCTTGAAGTACGCGGTGTGCGTGAATGAGAGGCTTTGCGGACCTAGGACGGTCTGGACGCGCCCCACGAGCACCGCCCGCCGTTCGTCCAGGCGTTCCGTCAGGGTGAAGGCGAAGGCCTCCCGGCGGAGGGTCGCGCTCACGCTCGTGTCGAGGCCCACCCCGCTGTTGAGGTCGCGGCGGTGCGAGACGAAGAGGTTGCCGCCCACGAGCGCGTAGGCGAGGGTGGCCACCATCGGGTCGTAGCGCGCTTCTGGGTGGTTAAACCCGGCGGTCACGCGAAAACTCCAAGGGCGCGGCGCGAACTGAAGCTGGGCGCGCGTCGTGAGGGGCCGGTCAGCCTCCAGGTCCCGGGTGTGGTCGAGGCGCAGCGAAAGCGGCCGGGGTGTAGCGGTCAGGGAGAGGGCCAGGGGGTCGAACGTTCCCTCGAGCAAATCGCGCGGCAACCGTGCGGAGACGCTGAACTCCGGGACGGGGCGTAGCGCGAGGCTGCCCTCGAGGCGCTCGCTTCTCCGTTCGGGAAGGCGGTCGAGCCGCAAGGGGGTCTCGCCTTCCTGCACCGCGCGGCTGCCCGTGAGGGCGAGCGAGAAGGGCCCCCACGCTTGACGCAGGCTGAAGCGGGTCGTCCAGTCCACCTGCCGCTCGGCGGTCGAGTAGTAAAAGCCCCGGAACCGGTTCTCGAGGCTCAGGCCGAGGCCCGGCCAGGGGGCGGGGGGCCGGAGGGTCGCCGCGTGCTCCACCAACGTCCGCCCCACGAGCGCCTCCCGACCCAGGGCGCGCGCGCTGCGGTTCAGCTCGTTGGTGGGGGCTTGAAACCCGGTGAAGACCAGCCGGCCCGTGAGGCGAAATGCGCGCGTCTGCACCCCGCGGCGCCAGGCGAGCTCCAGCTCCGGGAGTTTTTGGATCCGGACCGGGGCGGGGGTGCTGGGGTCGTGGTCGAGCACCCCGTCCAGCGTGAAGCGCACAAAGGGGTCTGTACGCTCGCGACGCGTGGCTTCCAGGGTGTACGTCGTGATCCCTGGCTGCACCGCGTCGTCCCGCACGATGCGGGCCTCCTGCCGGAAGGCCTTGTCCTCCAGGCGGTACTCGAGGTCGTAGCTCACCAAACCCTTCGTCTCGCCTACCTCAGGCGGTAGGTACAGGAAACGGTAGCGCTCGAAGGCCTCCCCTGCCCCGAAGTGGTCGAACCCAATCCCCAACCCGCGGCGCTCAAAGTAGCGGAGGAGGGTGAACCCCAGCCCGCCCGCGGTCACGTATGGGAGGTCCGCGAAGACCGTGAGGCCATCGGTCTCGTCCAACCCCACCTCGAGGCGCGGGCGGCGCTCGGAGAGGTGCAGCATGAGGACCGGCAGGAACAACACCGGCGCATCCCGCGAGAGCACCCACGCGTCGTAGGCGATGAGGCGGTCCCCCGGGTACAGGACGACCTTGCGGGCGGTGAAGGCGTAGTCTGGGACCGGTTGGCCGCAACGTCCGCAGGGGGTGAAGTACCCTTCCTGCAGCAGGATCTGCCCCGCGACGCGCTGCGCCACCGGACCGGTGAGGTCGAACTCCCCGGCTTGCACCTCGACCTTAAGCGCCTCGAGGGTCTCGTCCTCCAGGTGCAGCTCGAGGTACTCCCCCTGGATGACGCGCCCTTCCTCGTCCTGGAAGAAGACCGAACCCATCAAAACGAGCCGGCGTGCCGCGCGGCTGTACTCCACCCGCTCGGCCCGCAGCACCTGGTCGTCCAGGCGCATCTCCACGGGGCTCCCAATCAGGATCACGAGTTCCGCGCCCGCTTCGCGGCGCAGCTCGAGGCGGTCAGCGGCGAGGACCTCGAGGGTCGCGGCCTGCGCGAATAGTCCTAAGCCCCAGAGGCACACCCCGAAGAGCAGGCGCGTCCAGGCGTTCACCGCCGCCCCACCCCCAAGAGGACCCCGGCGGCGAGGGCGTAGAGGAGGTTCGGCCCCCACGCGGCGATCACTGGGGGAAGGGCGCCTTGCTCCCCCATGATGCGGAAGACGCTCCAGGTCGCGTAGTACGCGAAGGTCAGCGTGACCACCCCCACCATGCCCAGGCTGCGGCTCCCCCCGAGCATCCAAAAAGCGAGCCCCACCGCGAAGAGCGCGAAGGAGATCGTCGCGGCGGGCTCGGCCCACTTGCGCCAGTACGCGGTGGCTTCGGCGTGGTAGGGCAGCCCGCTCCGCTTGAACTCCTGGATCCGCGCCCTGAGTTCGGCCAGCGTAAGGTTCGCGACGGAGGCGGGGGGCTCGAAGGCCAGCTCGTTCAGGGGCATCGTGCCACGCGCGAAGCGGGCGATGGTGCGGGGACGCGCGCCTTCGAAGGTCACGCGCATGCCGTCCTCTAGGAACAACCGGCCCTCGACGAACGCCCCGGAGGCGGCGGTGAGCACCTCGCCGGGCGCGAGCACGCGGATCTCGGCGATGCCGTCGTCCTTGACGCGGCCCACGTACACCAACCGGCCGTACGCGTCTGTGAAGAAGGTGCCTGGCTGCAGCAGGGCCCGCGGCTTGGCCAGGATCGCTTGGCGAAGAACCTGCCGCGCTTTCTGTAGTTGTTGCGGCACCCAGGACTCCCCGGCCACGAACCCCATGAGGGCGAGCAGGGCCGCGAACCACACGAGCGCGAGCAACACCCGTTCTCTGGAGATGCCCGAGGCGAGGAGGACCTTCAGCTCGGAGTCCTCCGCCATGCGGGAGAGTGCGAGGAGCAGCGCGAACAGGTAGGCGATCGGCAACCCCCGCACCAGGGCCTCCGGCACCCGGTGCGCGAGGTACTGCCCGACCGCCAGGGGATCGGCGCCGCGTGCGAGGAGGGGGGCGAACACCTCGAACAAGACCCCCCCGAGCAGCAACAGGACCACGACCGTCAACCCTCCCAGCAGGTAAGCGCCGACCTCACGCAAGAGGTACCGCTCGAGCGTGGTCACGCGAGCCTCCTCGTTCCCCAGGCCGCGAGCAGGAAGTAGACCGCGTTCGGCAGCCACGCCCCGTACGCGCCCACCAGCGCGAACCGCGCCAGCTGCGCGGCCAGGGTCCAGAGCACGAAGTACCCGAAGATGAGCAGCACCACCGCGACGAAGGCCCAGGCGGCTTCACGCAGTCCCAGCCCGACCACGCCCGCGAGCCAGGCGAGCGCGATCACGCCGAACGCGTCCGCGTACCGGCGCTGCAAGGGGAAGCGGGCCTCGGGATCCACGCGGGCGAGCTCGCGCAGCTCCCCGAGCGGCAGGGCCTCGTACGAGGTGGTCGGGGGCACGAACTGGGCGGGGAAGGGCAGCGGTACCCGCGACCGGGTCTCCACCGTGCCGTCCGGGTTGATGCGGTACGCGTCCTCCAGCACCCAGCGGGCGTCTTGCCAGACGCCGCGTGCCGCGCTCCAAAGTGCGCCGCTCGGCTCCACGACGCGCACGTTCTCGAGGCGGCCGCCGCCTTGGCCGTCGGGATAGATGCGTGCGGCGAAGTACACGCCGAGCCCCTCGGGAGCGTAGGCTTGGTTGGAGAGCACGCCGCTGGGCACCGTGCCGTAGTACACGCGGTAGAGCAGCTGCTCGTAGCGGGCGTGCGCCTCGGGTTTGAGCCACGCCGCGTTGAACAACACCCCCCCCGCCACGACGGCGCTCAAACCTAGCAGGACCGGCAGAAGGCGCAGGGGTGAGACGCCGCTGGCGTACATGGCCTTGAGTTCAGAGTCGCGTACCCAGCGGGCCAGCCCGATCAGGATGGCGAAGACCAGGCCGAGGGGGAGGGCGATCCCGAGGGTGAAGGGCATGCGGTACAAGACGATCTGAAGAACCTCGACAAGCGGGGTGCCCTGCCGCAGAAACACCCCGGAAAGCGAGGCCAGAAGGTCCGTGGTGATTAGGGCGATGAACAGCAGCGTCCCCAGAAGGTAGGGCGGCAGCACCTCACGCAGCAGGTAACGCCCAAGCATCGCGGTAATTATAGAAGCTCCAGCGATGAGAAACGGGAAAGCCAGGGGTGAGACCTCATAAACAATGGTGCGCCCGGCAGGAATCGAACCTGCGACCTGGAGCTTAGGAGGCCCCTGCTCTATCCGACTGAGCTACGGGCGCACGCACACAGGATTTTCGCATCTCTTCCCCCCTCGAATCAACCCCAGGGGTCACGGACCCCCTCGCGGCGGGCAGGTGTAAAGTGGAGGCGAGGTGGGTCGGACGAACGAGGTCTGTCAGATAAGGGTTGTGCACGAGGAAGCGGTGGAGAAGGCTAAGGCCGCGCTGCCTAAGGGGGAGGTGCTGCTCGGGGCGAGCGTCCTCCTCAAGGCGCTCAGCGACCCCACGCGCATCAAGATCCTCTCCGCCCTGCGCGAAACCGAGCTTTGCGTGTGTGACCTGGCCGCCGCGCTCGGCATGAGCGAGTCCGCGGTGAGTCATCAGCTGCGGTTACTGCGCACCACGCGCCTTGTCGCGTACCGCAAGGAGGGGCGCCAGGTCTACTACCGCCTGGCGGACCAGCACGTGGAGGCGATCCTGGACTGTGCGCTCGAGCACGCCCGGGAGTAAGGGCGCTTGATCAGCAGGAGGGGCACCCCCAACCAACTATTGAACAATTGCTCAATAGTTGGTATTCTGGGGGCATGAAGACGGAGACCAAGACCCCTCCCCCTGTCACAACACGCACATACGTCATTGAAGGTCTGGACTGCGCCGACTGCGCCCGCAAGATCGAGGATGCCGTACAGCGGCTCCCCGGGGTCCAGGAAGCCCGGGTCTCCCTCGCCACGGAACGGCTCACCGTCACGAGCACGGACGGCTCCCTGGGGACCGACACGCTCAACCAACTCCTTTCTCCCCTCGGCTACCGGGTCCGCGACCCCGAGGCCTCCATGCCCAAACCCACCCCCTGGTACCGGACGCCCAAGGGCAAAAGCGTCCTCCTCGCCGGGACCCTCCTCGCCGTAGGGATCCTCACCGATATTCTAGGGCTTGCGGAATCTCGCCTGGCCTACACCCTGGGCACGCTGATCGGCGTGCTGCCCCTGGCCCGCAAGGGGTGGGCCAATCTTCGTCAGGGCGGCTTCTTCGACATCAACGTGCTCGTCACCCTGGCGGCCGTCGGCGCCCTGTTCATCGAGGCGGAAGTGGAGGCCCTGATCGTCGTCTTCCTCTTCCTGGTCGGTGAGCTCCTGGAGTCCATCGCGGCCGAACGCGCCCGGGCCTCCGTCAAGGCCCTCACCCAGCTGATTCCCGAAACCGCCCGCCTGATCCAAGACGGGCAGGAGATCGAGGTACCCGCGTCCGAGCTCCGGCCGGGGCACCGGGTCCGGGTGCTGCCCGGCATGCGCGTCCCCGCGGACGGCACGATCCTCGAAGGGGAGAGCGCGGTGGACGAGTCCATGCTCACCGGGGAGCCCATCCCGGTGCCGAAGGGTCCCGGGGACTCCGTCTACGCCGGTACCGTCAACACCGAAGGGGCGATGGTGGTGCGAGTGGAGCGAGGGCCTGAGGACCACCTCGCCGCCCGGATCCTCCGGCTGATCGAGGAGGCTGAGGCCACCAAATCCCCGACCGTCCGCTTCATCGACCGCTTCTCCCGGTACTACACCCCGGCCATCGTGGGCATCGCCCTGCTCGTGGCCCTTCTGCCGCCCCTCCTCTTCAACGCGCCGTGGGAGGTCTGGACCTACCGCGCCCTCGCCCTCCTCCTCATCGGCTGCCCCTGTGCCCTGGTCCTCTCGGCTCCCGCCGCGATCACCAGCGGTCTGGCCCGCGCGGCCCGCATGGGGCTGTTGATCAAGGGAGGCGCGGCGCTCGAGCGCATCGGGCAGGTGCGGGTGGTGGCGCTGGACAAGACCGGCACCCTCACCCAAGGCACGCCCGCGGTTGAGGCCATCCAGGCCCCCAACCCCCGCGAGCTCCTGCGACTCGCCGCCGCCGTGGAGCAGTACTCGACCCACCCCCTGGCCGCCGCGATCGTGCGCAAAGCCCAGGAGGAGGGGATCCAGCCCCCTCCAGCCTCCGAGGTGCGGACCACCGCGGGGAAGTTCATCGAGGGCCAGGTCGAAGGCCGCCACGTCTGGCTGGGCAGCCCGCGCTACGCCCCCGCCCCGGTACCGGATCGCACCGACGGCACCGCCGTCGCGGTGTTCGTGGACGGGAAGTACAGCGGATTGATCGTGCTGCGCGACCAGCTCCGCCCGGACGCCCGCCAGGGGATCGCGCGGATGAAAGCCCTGGGGATCCATCCCGTAATGCTCACGGGCGACCACACCGCCGCCGCGCAGCACGTGGCTCGGGAGCTAGGGATGGACTACCGCGCCGAGCTGCTGCCGGAGGACAAGCTCCGCATTCTGCAGGAGCTTAAGGCCGAAGGTCCGGTGGCCTTCGTCGGGGACGGGATCAATGACGCACCGGCCCTGGCGGCTGCCGACGTGGGGATCGCGATGGGGGGCGGAACGGACGCCGCGCTGGAAAGCGCCGACGCCGCCCTCGTCGAGCCGCGCATCACGCGCATCGCCGACCTCATCGGGCTCTCCCGCGCCGCCCTCAGCAACATCCGTCAGAACATCGCCGTCGCCCTCGGCCTCAAGGCCGTCTTCCTGGTCACGACCCTCGCCGGCCTGACGGGGCTCTGGCTGGCGATTCTAGCCGACACCGGCGCGACCCTGATCGTGACCGCGAACGCCCTGCGCCTTTTGCGCTTTACCCCGCCGCGCCTGCGCGCCTAACCCCGAACCAATCAACAACCCGCCTCCCCAGTTGGGGAGGCGGGCGCGTTGCTGGTCGGGGCGAGAGGATTTGAACCTCCGACCACCTGAACCCCATTCAGGTGCGCTCCCAGGCTGCGCTACGCCCCGCAGCAGTCCCTAGTTTATCCAGGGGACGCGGTTTTGTCAATTTAGGGTCCGGTTCCCCCCCAACAGCGCCCGCGCCCGGGCCGCGTACATCTCGAGGGTGTCCCGCCACTCGTCCGACGGCGCCAGGTACGGCAGCGTCGCCTGGACTCGCTCGATCACCTCCCGGGGCTCCGGGTACCCCAGTTGGGCCAGGGTGTCCACCACCATCTCCTGGGCCACCACCCAGTCCCGGCTCCCCTCCGGCGCCCACCGCGCCGCCTCGCGGTAGTGCTCCAGGGCCTCCTCAAGGTGCATCACGTCGTAGGCGATGTTGCCCAGGACGAGGTGGCCGATCTCCGGCGCGCCGCGCTCGATCGCCTCGCGGGCCGCCTGCCCCGCCTCGTCATAGCGCCCCAACCGATACAGCGCCTCCGCCAGATCCCCGGTGGCCTGCGCGCGGTACTCGTACTCCTCGTCCGCCGCCACCTCGCGCAGCAACCCCTCCGCCTCGAGCAGGTCCCCCGCCTCGAGGGTGGCCACGGCCAGCTCGTGCAGCGCGTAGGTGCGCTCGCTCCCCTCGGCGCGCCGCACCGCCTCTCGGTAGGCCTCGCGGGCCTCAGGGTACCGCTCGAGCGCCATGAGCACCTGCCCCTTCACCAAGGGGGTGCCGTGCGTGGGCTCGGCCGCCTCGTTCTCCAGGGCTTCGGCCTGCTGGATCTCCTCGAGGGCCAGCGTGGGGTTGCCGCGCAACAGCTCGGCGCGGGCGGTCAGGTAGTGCCGGGTGGCCGCGTCCTCCGGGGCCTCCTCGCCCACCGCGTCTTGGGCCTGAGCAAGAGCCTCCAGGGCCGCCTCGGCCTGCCCATCCTCCACGTACATCGCTGCGGCGTCCAGGAGGTTCCAGTAACGCTCCAGCCCCACCGCGACGCGGGCAGCGGCGCGGTAGGCCTCCGCGGCCTCGCGCGGCATGCCGAGCGTCTCGTAGGCCTTGCCCTTGAGCGCCCAGGCCCGCCACTCGAGGAAGGCCGGCAAGCGCTCCGGCGCCTCGAGCAGGGCGAGGGCGTCCTCCAACCGCCCGAGGTAGACCAGGGCCTGCGCCAGGTGGTAGCGGGCCCGCGGGTCACGAAACTCCTCCAGCACAACGGAAGGCGAGGCCTCCCCCTCCACAGCTCTCAGCTCGATCGAAAGCGCTCGGTACAGCTCGGTGTGCTGCACCTCAGGATCCGCTTCGAAGGCGGCCTCGAGGGCGCGGTACGCGCCTTCCAGGCCGTCCGCCCCATACAGGCTGTACACTTCCGCGAGCCAAAGCGCGGCTTCGCGGACCTCCTCGTTCCGGGTGCTGAGGGTCATCGTCCGAACCAGGAGCTCGAAGGCGGTATCATAGTCGGCGTGGTGTAGGGCCTTGAGAACCTGCTGCATCTGCTGAGTGAGGATACCATGCGAAGCGTGCGCAGAACTGCTCAATCTCACACCCGCCTAAAGTACCATGATCCTTAGGAGGTAGATGTTGCCGAATCGCATCAACCCGTGGACCATCGTTCTGCTGGTGATTCTCGGCTACTGGCTGTTCACCGCGGTCAACGGGAGCACGCAGCCCAAGCTTACGTATACCGAGTTCAGGCGCTTCGTGGCCGAAGGTAAAGTCGCTGAGGTGGTGGTCGAGGACACCCGGATCGTGGGGGTCTTCAAGACCCCGGAGCGCCTCGAGCGCGGAGGCACGACCACAACCACCAAGCGGTTCGTGGTGACCTTGCCGCCACCCCAGGTAGGGGACCCGGATCTGCTGAACTTCCTCGAGGAAAACGGGGTGCAGGTCGCGATCAAAAGTCCTTCGTTCTGGCCTCAGTTCTTGATCTACTTCGCGCCCACCTTGCTGTTGATCGCGTTCTTCTGGTACTTCTTCATGCGCAGCCAAGGCGGGGCGGGACAGGTCATGCAGTTCGGTCAGTCCCGCGCGCGCGTGTACGGGCGGGAGAAGCGCGTGCCCACGACGTTCAGGGACGTGGCGGGGCACGAGGAGGTCAAGCGCGAACTTATGGAGGTCGTGGACTTCCTGAAGAACCCGCAGAAGTACATCGCGATCGGCGCGGAGATCCCTAAGGGCGTGCTCCTCGTGGGCCCGCCCGGTACCGGAAAGACCCTGCTGGCCCGGGCGGTGGCCGGGGAGGCCGGGGTGCCGTTCTTTTCCGTAAGCGCCTCCGAGTTCATGGAGATGTTCGTCGGGGTGGGCGCCAGCCGCGTGCGTACCTTATTCGACGAGGCCCGTAAAAACGCCCCCGCGATCATCTTCATCGACGAGCTGGACTCGATCGGGCGCAAGCGCGGCGCGGGGATCGGCGGAGGGCACGACGAGCGCGAGCAGACCCTGAACCAGATCCTCTCGGAGATGGACGGGTTCGAGAAGGACACCTCGGTCATCGTCATGGCCGCGACCAACCGCCCCGATATCCTCGACCCCGCCCTTTTGCGCCCCGGCCGGTTCGACCGGCAGGTCGTGGTGGGCCTGCCCAGCCAAGAAGAACGCCGGGAGATCCTCAAGGTACACATGCGTAACAAACCCATCGAAAACGATGTGGACGTAGAGGAGCTCGCGCACATGACCTCGGGCTTCTCCGGCGCGGACCTCAAGAACCTGGTGAACGAGGCCGCGCTCCAAGCCGCGCGGGAGAACGCCCAAAAGATCCGGCGGGATCACTTCCTCACCGCGCTGGACAAGATCGTCCTGGGCCTCGAGCGGGGCACGCTCAAGCTATCCCCTGAGGAGCGGCGGGCTGTGGCCTACCACGAGGCGGGGCACGCGGTGGTGAGCGAGGTGCTGCCGCACGCGGACAAGACCGCAAAGGTCTCGATCGTGCCGCGCGGGATGGCGCTCGGCGTGCGGTGGGCCCGCCCCGAGGAACGGGTCCTGGTCTCCAAGGAGCACCTGATGGACGAGCTCGCGGTCATCATGGGCGGACGCGCCGCGGAGGAGCTCTTTACCGGTACGGTCACCACGGGTGCGGCGGACGACTTCAAGCGGGCCACCCAGATCGCAAAGCGCATGGTGCTGGACTGGGGAATGGGCGAGCACTTCCAGCACATCGCGTGGGGCTCGGACAGCGGCCCGGTCTTCCTGGGTGAAGAGATCGCCCGCAAGAAGGACCACTCCGAGGAGACCGCGCGCCTGGTGGACCAGGACATCCGCAAGATCCTGGACGAGGCCTACCAGCGCGCCCGGGACATCCTGGAGGCCCACGCACCGGCCATGCATCGGATCGCCGAGGAGCTCCTGGAACGGGAGACCATCCCCGGGGACCGCGTGCGGGAGATTCTAGCCGAAGCGCGCGAAACCACCGGGCAGGAAGCCCCCACCCCCGAAGCGGAAGCCTGACCCCCGGCCCGCTACGCGCGCGGGCGGCCTCGAGGCCGCCCGCGCCTTCTTGGGTTTACGCCTCGCTGTCCAGGAAGGCCTCGAAGGTCTCGAGCTCGTTCCGGCGCGAAAAGGCCTCCTTGGGCAGGGTGCCGCTCCGGGCGTGCCCCTTCCGGAAAGCCTCCGAGTCCACCCACGCCTCGAAGTCCTGCTTGGAGCGCCAGAAGGTCATGACGACGTAAGGCGCCCCCGGCCGGTCGGGACGCAACACGAGGTTCCGGATAAACCCCGGCATCCGATCGATCTCCCGCGCCCGGCCCTGAAACCGCGCCTCGAAAGCCTCCCGGTACTCGGGGTTCACGTAGATCCGGTTCATCACCACGTACACTACAGCTCACCTCCCGCACTACACAACGGGCCCCAGCGCTACGGCACCCGCTCGAGCCACTCCAGAGGCAGCCTCTCCTCCAGCCGTAACCCAACCGTCTTCAAGCCGTCCTACCCAATCGGCATGGGGAGCCGCGAACTGGTACTGGGGATCCAGGTGGTTGGTCAGCCCGTCCAGGAGAGGCGATTGCACCAGCACGCGCGCCACACCCACCCGCACGGCCTTCCCGCCGGAGCGTGTAAGGCAGCAACGCCCTGATTCTACCGCCTCTAGGGTGCGGTGCTCGCCCCAAAAGACGCACTTTCGCGCACGCGAAAGGTCTCGGGGCTCACTCAAGCGCGAGGCGTACGAGCCGCTCGAGCAACGCTTCGTACTCCAGCCCCGAGGCCTGCCAGAGCTTGGGGTACATGCTCGTCGGGGTGAACCCGGGCATGGTGTTGAGCTCGTTGAGGTAGAGCGCCCCATCCGGGGCGAGGAAGAAGTCCACGCGCGCCAGGCCGCGCACCCCGAGAAGGCGGTAGGCCGTCCGGGCGACCTCCTGAAGGCGGCGCGCCACGTCCGCGTCTACAGGCGCGGGAATCAGGAGCTCGGCCCGTCCCGGGGTGTACTTGGTCGCGTAATCGTAGAACTCGCTCTGGTAACGGACCTCCCCCACCACGCTCGCCTCGGCCGTCACGTTGCCCAAAAGGGCCACCTCGAGCTCGCGCACCCCCTCCAGCCCCTGCTCCACCAGGACCCGGTCGTCCCAGCGGAAGGCCTCCTCGAGGGCCGGTCCGAGCGCCTCGCGGGTGCGCACCTTGGAGATCCCTACGGACGAGCCAGTGTTCGCGGGCTTGACGAAGTACGGCGGGGAAAAGGGCAGCTCGGGCAGGCCCTCGCCTCGCCACAGGCTCACCCAAGGCACCACGGGGATGCCCGCGTGCGCCAGGGTGCGTTTCGTAAGCTCCTTGTCCATGCATAGCGCGGCGGCCCCCACCCCGGCTCCTACGTAGGGCAGCCCCAGCATCTCCAAAAACCCCTGGATCGTGCCGTCCTCCCCCCAACGGCCGTGCAGCAAGGGGAAGGCCACGTCGTAACGATGCCAGGAAAGGGGCGGCGGGAAGGGGTGCTCGCCGCGCTGCGCCCGGCCCGCCTCGAGCGCCGCCCGGGCGGCAGTTCCCGTAAGCCACCGCCCGTCCTTCGCGATCACCGCGAGGTCGGTGGGGTGGGGCATGGCCTCCAACACCCCCCGCGCCGAGGCGAGGGAGACCTCGTGCTCCCCCGAACGCCCCCCGGCGATGAGTAATATACGTAATTTACTCATATTGCTTATAATACTACACGTCCAGGTCAGCCTCCTGGGCCAGGTCCAGCCCGTTATAGCGCTGCTGCGCCCGCGCCAGCCCCTCCTCGAGCCAGACCCGCACCCCCTCCGCCGCCCGGTCCACGACCCGTGTCACCAGAGGGAGTTCCTCCGGATTAAAGGGCGAGAGCACCCAGTCCGGTGCGGACCAGCCCGCGGGCGGCCGGCCGATCCCTACCTTCAACCGGGGAAAGGCCTCGCTCCCCAAATGCGCGATGATCGAGGCCACCCCGCGTTGCCCGCCACTCGACCCCCGGGCGCGAAAACGCAAGCGCCCCAAGGGCAGGTCCAGGTCATCGTGCACCACCAGCAGGCGCGCCAGGGGAATCCGGTAGTACCGCACGAACGGCGCGACCGCCTCACCGGAAAGGTTCATGTAGGTCAGGGGCTTCATCAACCAACCCGCCCCCCAACGCGCTACGAGGGCGTTCCCCCGCGTGCGCCAGTCCAAGCCAAGGTCCTGGTCCAAGCGGTCCAGGATCATGAACCCCACGTTGTGCCGCGTCCGCGCGTAGCGCGGCCCCGGATTCCCGAGTCCAACGATCAAAAACGCGTCCATAACGCCAGAGGCCAGGGGCCAGCCCGCACCCCCAGCCTCCCCAAGTTCCAGCGCAAGCGGGCCGTTACTCCTCGGCCTCCTCGGCCTTGCCGCGCCGGATGACCTCGGGCTCCTCCATCTCGCCTTCCGTCACCTCGGCGGCCTCGAGGGCCTCCACGTCCTCCGGCGGCACCACCGTCACCACCGTCTCCTCCGGGCTCATGGCGAGCTCCACGCCCTCGGGCAGCGTGATGTCCGCCAAGTGCAGCGACTGGCCGATCCCCAGGCCCGAGACATCCACCTCGATGAACTCGGGGATGTTCCGCGGTGCCACCCGCACCAGCACGTCGTGCAGCACCTGCTCGAGCACCCCACCCAAGCGCACCCCTTCGGCCGTCCCCACGAACTTCAGCGGGACGTACATCTCGACCGGCTCGTCGGAGAGGACGAAAAAGTCCACGTGCTCGGGACGGCGGCGGCGCTTGTCCAGGTTCAGCTGGCGCACCAGCGTGTCGTACGTGGTTCCGTCGGGCAGCTCGAGGGTGATGACGTGGTGGATCGAGGCTTTCCGGAAGACCTTATCGAACTCGTTCAGCTCGACGTAGATCTTCCGGTTGATCTCCTTGTTGTACAGCACACCGGGGAGCTTACCCTGGGCGCGCAGCTGCTTGGGGTTCTCGTTCTCTCGGGTGTAGGCCTTCAGCCGGTATTCCATCTCTTCCTCCTCAAACAACTCACCAATTTACATCAACGCGCTGACCGACTGGTGGGTGTGCACCCGCCGGATGGCGTTCGCCAACAGGGGAGCGATCGAAAGCACCGTGCACCCCGACCGGTCCTCCAGGTGAATCGTGTCGGTGAAGACCACCCGGGCGATCGCCGGGTGGGCCAGGTTCCGCCGCGCGTCGCCCACCAGCACCGAGTGGGTCGCCATCACCACCGCCTCAGGTCTCGCCCCCGCCTCCACCAGCGCCTCCACCGCCCGGCGTATCGTTCCCCCAGTGGAGACGATATCGTCCAGGAGCAAGGGGCGTTTCCCCCGCACCTCACCGATGACGTAGGTGACCTCCGTCTCGGTCGGGCCGGTGCGCCGCTTGGCCAGCATGGCCATGTCCAACCCGAGGAGGTTCGCCAGCTTCCGCGCCGTCTCGGCACGCCCCGCGTCCGGGCTCACCACGACCGCATCCTCGTGCAGTCCCTCCCGCTTGAGGTACTCGGCCATCAAGCGCACCGCCGAGAGGTGGTCCACCGGGATGTTAAAAAACCCCTGGATCTGCGGGGCGTGCAGGTCCACCGCGATCACGCGGTGATACCCCGCCCGTTCGATCAGGTCCGCTACCAGTTTGGCGCTCACCGGCTCCCGCCCGTGATTCTGCTTGTCCTGGCGGGCGTACCCGAAGTACGGGATCACGGCGTTAATCCGACTCGCGGAACTCCTGCGCAGCGCGTCCGCGAAGAGCAGCAGCTCCATCAAGTGGTCGTTCACCGGGGGTGAGGTGGGTTGGATGACGTACACGTCCGCCCCGCGCACGCTCTCCCCCAAGCGCAAGCGCACCTCCCCATCCGGGAAGCGCTCCACGAGCGCCTCCCCCAAAGGCACCCCCAGCGCCTGAGCGATCGCAGCTGCCAGCGGGCGGTTAGCGTTCCCGGCAAAGAGCTTCACGTTCATCCCGCACCCCCGCCGCGAACGCGGCCAACGTATTATACACGCTCGAGCACACCCCGGCGAAGGGTGGCCTCGAGCAAACGGGCCATGCGGGTTGACGCCTCCTCCAAAAAGCGCTCAAAGGACCCCGGCGCGCTGTCGTCCGCCCCGTCGGTCACCACGCGCACCAAGGCCATGGGCAACCTCAACCGCCGCGCCGCCCATAGCGCCGCCGCTCCTTCCATCTCGACCGCGTCCGCGGCGAACGCCTCCCGCACCCAGCGGGCCCGTGCGGGATCCGCAAGAAACGCGTCCGCGCTCGCCACCCGCCCCACGCGCACCTTAATCCCCAGCGCCCGCGCGGCTTCCTCCAGCCGCGCGGTCAGCTCCGGGTCCGCCTGAACGAAGCGCTCCCCGGTCGCGAGCTCCCCCGGCGCGCGGCCGAACGCGGTGATGTCCACATCCCACTGCACCGCGTCCCGCGCGATCAGCACGCTGCCCGGCTCGAGCGCAGGGTCCAGCGCCCCCGCCACGCCACCCCAGATCGCGCCTTCCGGCGCGAACCGCGCGGCCACATACCCCACCGCCGCCGCCGCCGCGGCCTTCCCCACACCGGTCTCGACCACCAGCGCCTCCACCCCGGCCAAGCGGCCGCGGTGCGCCACCCAGGGTCCCTCGATCCGTTTCGGCTCAACCAGCCGCTCCACCAGGGCCTGGGCCTCCGCCCCTTCCGCAGCGAACAGCGCGATCATTGGATCTCGACGGTCTCCTGCACGATGAGGCCCTGGTCCAGTACCCTCCGGGCCCATTCCTGGGCCGCCTTGAGGTTATGGTCCCGGTAGTTGCCGCACTCCAGCGCGCTTGCGCCCGGCACCGCGCCCGTGTGCTCGATCACGTCGCGCAGCGCCGCCTCAAAGGCCTGGCGGACGGCCTCGGTCCCCGGCGTGCCCAGCACCACCGCGTAAAACCCGGTGCGGCACCCCATGGGGCTGAGGTCCACGAGGCCCTCGAGGTGGTCGCGCAGGTACCCGGCGAGGAGGTGCTCGAGGGTGTGCAGCGCGTCGGTGGGCACCACGGCCCGGTTGGGTTGGGCCAGCCTTAGGTCGTATTTTTCGATCCAGTCCCCGCTCGGCGTGCGCTTCTTCCCGGCCAGGCGCACGTAAGGCGCGCGGACTTTGGTGTGGTCTAGGCGGAAGGACTCGACCTCGCTCACGCTCTTGAGTATATCGTCACAAGTGGGGGGTGTCGGTCAGCTGGCTCTCAGTTCCCCCAAAGCGCGCCCCGAGTCCCCGCCGGAACCAGTAGAACCGGTAAGGCCCGGTCTCACGTCCCCGCTTCCCAAGAGGCCAGGTACCGCTCCTGCTCCGGGGTGAGGGCGTCGATCGCCACGCCCATCGCCTCGAGCTTGAGGCGCGCCACCCGGCGATCGATCTCCTCCGGCACCCCGTACACCCGCGGCTCGAGCGCGTCCCGGTGCCGCACCAGGTACTCGACGGACAGCGCCTGGTTCGCGAAGCTCATGTCCATCACCGCGCTGGGGTGCCCCTCGGCCGCGGCGAGGTTGATCAACCGCCCCTCCCCCAAAAGGTGGAGGCGCCGCCCGTCCGCGAGCAGGTACTGGGTGACGAACGGCCGCGGCTCGCGCTTCTCCACAGCGAGGGCCTCGAGAGCGGGGATGTTGATCTCGACGTTGAAGTGCCCTGCGTTCGCGAGGATCGCGCCGTCCTTCATCACCTCGAGGTGCTCCCGGTCGATCACGTGCTGGTTGCCCGTCGCGGTGATGAACACGTCCCCGACGCGGGCCGCCTCCCGCATGGAGGTGACGCTAAACCCCTCCATGACCGCCTCGAGGGCCCGCAAGGGGTCCACCTCGGTAACCACCACGTTCGCGCCGAGCCCCCGGGCCCGCGAGGCGATGCCGCGACCGCACCAGCCGTACCCGATCACCACTACGGTCTTGCCTGCGAGGAGGACGTTGGTCGCCCGGAGGATGCCGTCCAGGGTGCTCTGCCCCGTGCCGTACCGATTGTCGAAGAGGTGCTTGGTCTTGGCGTCGTTCACTGCGATCACCGGGTAGGCCAGCACCCCCGCGGCGGCCATGGCCCGCAGGCGGATCACGCCGGTGGTGGTCTCCTCCGTGCCGCCGAAGGCTTCGCGCAGCTCCTCCCGCCGTTCCTTGTGGAGGAGGGTCACCAGATCGCAGCCGTCGTCCATGGTGAGGTGAGGCCGGTGATCCAAGGCGGCGTGCAGGTGCCGGTAGTAGGTTTCCTTATCCTCTCCCTTGATCGCGTAGACCGGAACCCCGTCGTACTTGACCAAGGCGGCGGCCACGTCGTCCTGGGTGGAGAGCGGGTTGGACGCGGTGAGCACCACCTCGGCGCCTCCCGCGACCAGGGCCCGCACGAGGTTCGCGGTCTCGGTGGTCACGTGCAGGCACGCCGCGATGCGGATCCCTTCCAACGGCCGTTCCCGCGCGAAACGCTCCGCGATCTGCCGCAAGACCGGCATCTCCTGGGCCGCCCACTCGATGCGCGAACGCCCTACCTCGGCGAGATCGAGGTCTTTAACGTCGTACTCGGTCATTCCATAGCCCCTTTCCCAACCCGAACGCTTCTTGCCCTTCGCTCGGGTTGCAGGGCGTGTCCTGCCCGACTCCCGCACCGGGTTCACGCCACACGCAACCCTCCCGAACCAAGCAACGCCACGGGTACTCTTCTAGCTTACCGCACCGTTCCCCCGCCGGGTGTCCACCCAACAGGCTACCGGCCGCGCCGCACCGCCCGCCAGGTTTCGGGATTAAAGAGGAGCAGCACCGGGATGAGCTCGATCCGGCCCGCCCACATCTGGAAGATCATTACGAGTTTGCTCACCGGCGCGAGGGCTGCGTAAGACCCCATGGGCCCGACCGACCCAAGCCCCGGCCCCACGTTTCCGATGGCTGCCGCGGAGGCCGTGAACCCCACGATGAAATCCCCCTCCGCCGTGGTGATGAGCAAGACCCCCAAACCGAAGAGGAGGAAGTAAAAGGCCATGAAAGCGAAAACCGAGCGCAGCACCTCCTCCCCGACCGTCTTCCCTCCGGTCCGGAGCGGTAGCACCGCGTTCGGGTGCAGCGTCCGCCTAAGCTCCCGGCTCATATGCGCAAACACCACGAGCCAACGGATGAGCTTAGGTCCCCCAGCGGCAGAACCCGCGCTGCCGGAGATGAACATCAGGAAGAAGAGGATGATCTGGGCGGGCACCACCCAGGTCTCGTAATCCACCGAAGCGAAGCCGGTACTGGTCAGGATCGAGGTGGCCTGGAAGAAGGAGTGGCGGAACGACGCCTCGAGGTCGTAATCGTGGTGTACGAAGTGGTAAAACCCAAACCCGGCGGAGGCCGCCAGGACCACGAGGGTGTAGACCTTAAACTCCGGATCTTTCAACAGCGGTCGGATCTCCCGCCCGAAGATCAGCTTGTACATCAGCAGGAAGTTCGCCCCGGCAAAGTACATGAAGAGGACCGCCACCCACTGGGCCGCCGCGGGGTAGGCCGCAAAACTCGTGGGGCTGGGGCTGAATCCCCCCGCCGGAACGGTCGCGAGCGCGTTCGCTAGGGCGTCGTAGAGCGGCATGCCCGCGAGAGCGTACCCGAGCACAGCCAGGGCTGTGAGCAGCAGGTAAACGCGGAGCACGGCTTCCGCCGTGTGCCTGAGGCGCGGGGTGAGCTTGTCCTTTTGCACGCCCGTGGCCTCCGCAAAAAACAGCTGTCGTCCAGCCACGGCAAAGTGCGGCAGCACCGCGATGAAGAGGACGATGATCCCGATGCCCCCGAACCACTGCGTGAGGCCCCGCCAGAGGAAGAGGCTCTTGTTGAACTTCCCGAAATCGTCGAGGATCGTCGCGCCGGTCGTGGTGAACCCGGAGACGGACTCGAACAAGGCATCCAGAAAGTTGAGGTGCCCGCTTACCCAGTAAGGGATTGCTCCCAGTAAGGGCACCAGGATCCACAGAACTCCAACGGTGAACAGCCCCTCCGCCCGCCGGGGTTCGGCCTTGGGGGTGCCGCGCGCCCGCAACACCCCCCCCAACGCGAGCCCCACCCCGGCCGCCAACGCAAACCCCCGGGGGTCCTCCCCCCAAAGAAGCGCCAGCCCCGCGAACCCTAGCAGGACCAACGCCACCGAGATGTACGAAACCCCCAGGACGTACAGGACGAAGCCGCTCATGACCGCATCAGTTCACCCACCCGCTCCGACGCCTCGCGCGAGACCAGCACCAACAGGTGGTCCCCCGCCTGGAGCGAGGTCATCTCATCCGGAAGGATCACCTGCACCCCGCGCAACACCGCGACCACCACCGCCTTCAAAGGCAGCTGGCACTCGTGAATCTGCTTGCCGTGAAAGGCCTCGGGAACGGTCACCTCCAGCAGCTCGAGCTTGTCCTCGATGACCGCGAGGTGCTCGATCCCCTCGGGGCTCAGCCAGTTGATCACCTCGCGCACCGCGGCCTGACGGGGCGTGAGAGGGATATCCACCCCCACGCGCTCGAACAGGTTGCGCGTCTCGCTCCGCCCGACCCGAGTGATGACCTTCTCCACCCCCATCTGCTTCGCGAGCAGCGAAACCAACAGGTTCTTCTCGTCGTTGTCCGTCACCGCCACGAGCACGTCCACCTCCTCGATCCCCTCGGACTCGAGAAGGCTCAGGTCCGTGCCATCCCCTTGAAGGACCAGCACGCGCGAACTCGACAGGTTCTGCGAGAGCCACTCGCAACGCTCGGGGTTGTGGTCGATCAGGACGATCTCGACGTTGGTGCGCTCGAGGGAACGGGCGATCATGTACCCGACCGCACCACCCCCCACGATCATCACGCGGCGCACCTGCTCGCGCTGGGCGAAGTAGGCGTGCAGGATGGGGAAGCTCGCCTGCGTCGCGACGAAGAGCAGGTGGTCGCCCGGCTCGAGCACCAGGTCGCGGAAGCTGTCCTCTGCGGGGGTGAAGAACTCCGTGCCGCGCACCACCCCCACGAGGAGCACCCCTTCGGGCCACTCGATGTCGGCCAGGAAACGGTGGGCGTAGGGACCGTCCGCCTCGATCAGGTACTCGATGAGGCGCAACCGCCCGCCCGCGAGGACCTCGGTGTCGATCGCCTTGGGAATCAGGATGACCTCGAGGATCTCCTCGGCGAGGGAACGCTGGGGCCAGAGCACCCGGTCGATGCGCGTGCCGAGGATCTCCATCGTGCGCGGGTCGGTGAGCACCTCAGCGTAGTACGCGCGCCCCACGAAGCACAATACCTGGGCCGCCCCAAGCCCTTTGGCGAGCATCGTGGAGATCAGGTTGATCTCGTCCACGTCGGTGCAGGCGATGAACGCGTCCGCGTGGTCCACGCCCGCTTCGCGTAGCACCTCGGGGTCGGTGGCGTTCCCTACCAGCACACGAACATCCAGCGTGCTTAAACGCTCCTGCGCCTCGGGGTTGCGGTCGATGATGACCACGTCGTGGTTTTGGTGGAAGGCTCGAGCGATCAAGGAGCCGATCTCCCCACCACCAGCAACGACGATGTACACCTCACGCCCCCTGCACCATCAGCACGTTGGGCCGCCAGGACACCTGCCCCACCGCGTCCCCGTACAGGTCGTACGTGCTGGCGTCCGTCACCTTCACTCGGATGATATCCCCGATCTTTACGGTGCCGTCGGTCATGGCGTACACTCGGCCGTCGATCCCGGGCGCGTCCCCTTTGGTCCGCCCGATCACCTGGCCGGGCTCCTCCCCGTACTCGTCCACGATCACCTCAAGGACCTGCCCGATCTTCTTTCGGTTCTTCTCCAGGCTGATCTCGGCCTGCAGGGCCATCAACCGCTCGAGACGCTCGGCCTTCACCTCCTCCGGCACCCGGCCGGGCAGCGCGTTCGCCTCGGCTCCCTCGACCTCGGAGTAGGTGAAGGCCCCCACGCGGTCGAGCCGGGCCTCGGCGAGGAACTCCAAGAGGAGCTCGAACTCCGCCTCGGTCTCTCCCGGGAAGCCCACGATGAAGGTCGAGCGGATCGTGAGCTCAGGGCAAACCTCCCGCCAAGCGCGGATCGTTTCGAGATGCGCCTCCGGCCCGCCCGGGCGGCGCATCGCCCGCAGGATGCGCGGGCTCGCGTGCTGCAGCGGAACGTCCAGGTACGGCAGGAGCTTGCCCTCGGCCATGAGGGCCACCAGGTCGGCCACGTGAGGGTACGGGTACACGTAGTGGAGCCGCACCCAGGCCCCCATCTCCGCGAGTTCGGTCACGAGGTCCGTGAGGTGCGCCCGCACCGCGCGTCCCTGGAACTCAGAGGTGCGGTGCTGCAGGTCCACCCCGTACGCCGAGGTGTCCTGCGCGATCACCAGCAACTCCTTCGTCCCGGTGCTCACGAGCCGGTACGCCTCGTACAGCACCTCCCCCGCGTCCCGCGAGCGCTGCCGGCCGCGCAGCTTGGGGATGATGCAGAAGCTGCACCGGTGGTTGCACCCCTCGGCGATCTTCAGGTACGCGTAGTGCCGCGGCGTGAGCTTCACCCCGCGCGGTACCAGGGCGGTGAAGGGGTTCTCGTCCGGCGGCAGGACGCGGTGCACCGCCTCGAGCACCCGGTCCACCTCACCCGGACCGGTCACCTCGAGGACCTCGGGGTGCCGCGCCTGGATGACCTCGGGCCGGGCCCCCAAACACCCGGTCACCACGACCTTCCCGTTCTCCCGCAGGGCCTCGCCGATCGCGTCCAGGGACTCCTCTACCGCCGGCGTGATGAAGCCGCAGGTGTTGACGACCACCAGGTCCGCTTCCTCGTACGTGGGCGCGACCTCGTACCCTTCCGCGCGAAGCCGCGTCAGGATCTGCTCCGAGTCCACCAAAGCTTTTGGACAACCCAAGCTAACAAAGCCAATCTTTCCCGGCATCTAGGGTCCCCTCCCAGGGACGCTCCCAAACTCCAGAGAAGTATACGCCTAAGGGTTGGGGCGCGCAAAGGTGCGTTCGACGACCTCGCCGCGCCGCCCCATCAAGCCCTGGTCCTCGCCAGCCACCACCGCCCGCACGGCTCCGGCGTTCCCCACGCGCACCACCACCGGAAGCGGGTACTTCAGCTCATCGCCTGCCTCGAGGATCCCCTCAAACAAGCGCTCGCCCTCCGGGGTCGTGACCCGCACCCAGCTGCGCCCCTCGAAACGCAGCACAACCTCCTGCGCAGCCACGGAGGTCGCCTCCACCACCTCCTCCGGCGGGGCGAGCGGCTCGAGGTTCACGACCAGCTCCCGATCCTCCGTGAGGTCGACCGTCTCCTCAAAGGGACGGAACCCCTCGGCCTCCACCCGAAGCACCCGTTTGCCCGGTTCCACCTCGAGCTCGATCGGTGCCGCGCCTAGCGCAAACCCATCCAGGTAGACCTTCGCGTCCGGGGGTTGGGCCAAAACGCGCAAGCGCACCGGCTCCGGTGCGGGAAGGGGCTCCACCACGATCACCTGCGGCTCGCCTGACGGCGTGGCGCGGGAAGCCTGCCACCACCACAGCGCCGCCCCCGCGCCGCCCACGAAAAGCACGAGCGCCAGCACCACCCCCCACCCCCTCCGCCGCCGCGAAGCGGGCGGGAAGGGTTCCGGCGCGGCCTGTGCTGGGTACAGCGCCACCAGCTCCTCGGGATCCAACCCCAACGCCTGCGCGTAACGCCTGAGGTACCCTTTGGCTAGGATTGGTTCAGGTAACTCCTCGAAACGGCACGCCTCGAGGGCTTCGAGGTACGCCCGTTTTATTCCCAAGGCGCGGGAGAACTCCCCCAGATCCTTCCCCAGCGCCTCGCGTGCAGCCCTTAGCCGATCACCCAGTTCGCACATGACTTACCCATTTTAACGGCCCCGCCCTACGCGCCGGTCAAGGTGCGGGCGATCCGCGCTGCGAGGCGCGCGTTCTCCTCCAAAAGGCGGAGGTTCACCCGGTCCGTCTCTCCGCCGCTTAGCTCCGAAAGCCGCCGAAGCAAGAAGGGGGTGAGGGCTTTACCCGCGATCCCCGCCTCGCGCGCCTCGCGGTTGGCCCGCTCCACCCAGGCGAGCACCTTCGGGAAGGGGATGCCTTCCGATACGGGGTTGAACACCACGAGCGCCCCCCCAAGCCCCAGGGCCGCCGCCGCGCGAAACGCGCGGGCCACCTCGATCTCCGCCTCGAACCGCGCCGGAAGCCCGTACGGCGAGTCGGGACTGTGGAAGGCCGGCAGGCGGTCCGTGCGGTACCCGCCCACCACCACCCCGTACGACTCGAGCCGCTCCAGGGTCGCGCCGAGATCGAGGATGCTCTTGGGGCCACTGCACACCACCACGATCGGGGTGCGGCTCAGGACCGTAAGGTCCGCGGACTCGTCGTAAGGGTGCGGGTGCACCCCCCCGATCCCTCCAGTAGCGAAGACTCGCACCCCCGCGCGGTAGGCCAGCAGGCTCGTCGCCGCGACGGTCGTGCCGGCCCAGCGCCCCTGAGCCAACAGGGCGGGCAGGTTCCACACGCTCGCCTTCTCCACCTCCTCGCGTGCCGCGAGCGCCTCGAGCTCCCGAGGCTCGAGCCCCACCACCACCTCCCCTGCAAGCACCCCGATCGTGGCGGGCACCGCGCCCTCCTCGCGCACCGCCGCCTCAAGGCGGCGGGCGGTCTCGAGGTTGGCGGGGCGGGGCAGGCCGTGCGTAATCACGGTGGACTCGAGGGCCACGACCGGCCGGCCTTGATCCAGAGCTTGCCGTACCTTCGGGTGCACGCGCATGCCCCTAGCCTACCCCGGACGCGCCGGAGCGTCGTATAGAATCCAGGCGATGCGATTGGTTACGGTGTTCGGTTCCTCTAAACTCACCCCTAGCGATCCCGGGTACGCGGTCGCGTACGCCTGGGGCCGCCGGATCGGGACGCTGGGGTTCGGCGTGGCGACCGGGGGGTACGGCGGCGCGATGGAGGCGGTGTCGCGCGGGGTCAAGGAGGCCGGTGGGGTGGTGGTCGGCGTGACCGCGCCGGCCCTCTTCAAGGAGCGCGGCGGCCCCAACCCGCACGTGGACGTGGAGCTCCCCGCCCCGAGCCTGCCCGCGCGCATCGAGCGGCTTGTGGACCTGGGGTGCGCGTACCTGGCGCTTCCGGGCGGCGTGGGCACCCTGACCGAGCTGGCCGTCGCGTGGAACCTCGCGTACATCCGCTGGCTCCAAGGGCAAGCCCCGAAACCCCTCGGCGCGCACCCGGCGTGGCTCGAGTGGCTGCGCCCCGGCCTCGAGATTCAACCGGAGCACCTGGCCCTCATCCAGCCCGTGCCGGACGAAGCCGCGCTCGAGGCGTTCCTCACCCGCCTCGCCTAGTCCGCCACGAAGGCGCGGATGACCTCGATCAGGATCAAGGTGAGGATCCCGACCTCCAGGATCTGGCTGCGGATGTTGTGGATCTCCTCGGTGAGCATCGAGTAGGTTTCGGAGAGGACCTCGAGCTTCTCCGCGACCGCGCGTTCGATCTCGTGCGCACCGTAGAGCTCGAGGGCCGCGCGGTAGATCTTGGCGTAGTACAGGTCCTCCGTGACCCGAAGCGCGCTGTCCATGCGGGCCCGCACGTCCGCGATCTCCGCGTGGCGGGCCATCAGGCGGCGCCGAAGCCGATCGAAGCGCGCGAAGTGCCGCCACCCGCGCTGGCGCAAAACCTCCGGGACCGCCTCGAGCTCCTTGGTGAGGACCCGGTCGTAGTAGGAGAGCTCGACGAGCTCCGCGTGCGCGAACTCCACGAGCTCCGCCACGTCCCAGATCCCCTCGGAGTCCACGATCAGCACCCGGTCGAACCCGAGGACCGCCAGGTCCTCCTCCGAGTAGCTGAAGGTGTACCGGAAGAGTTCCTTCCGCACCTCAGGCGCGAACGCCTCGCGCTCCCCCAGCACCACCGGGGCCAGGTCCAACGCCGCCACCAGCTCGCCCGCCGGGCGCGCGGGGCGCACCCCCAGGAGGTGAATGACGGTGAACTCTTCCTCGATCCGCTCCTCCTGCGGCCGGAGCAAGGCGGGCGCGATGTAGCGCTCGAGCCCCTCGAGCTCCGCGAGGAAGAACCCGTCCAGGGCCGGGTGCTCCGGTAAGCGCAGCGCCTGCTCAACGAGCGCGTCCCACTCGACCTCCTCCCCCAGAAACACCCGCCAGCTCAGCGCGGCCACCCCGAAATCATACAGCCGCGCGACGAGCGGGCCCGAGTACCCTTCGAGGGTGCGCAGGCCCAAGTCGAGCTGGGTGGGGGGGTTCTCGAAGTGAACCGCCCCGCTGCGGGGGCGGGAGAGCTTTAGGCGGGGGGAAGAGAGGCGCTCGAGGGCGATCTCGTCGGCCAGGTCAAAGAGGCGGTACACGGCGATATGGGGGCGGAGGACCTTCATTCCAACTCGGTCACCTCACGCGGTGGGGGGCCGTCCTTGTAGGCCTCGATGAGCGCGCGCAGCGCGCGCCCCCGATGCGAGTAGCGCGCCTTTTCCTCAGGGGGCATCTCAGCGAAGGTGCGTCCGGCCTCCGGGAGGTAAAAGAGCGGGTCGTACCCGAACCCGCCGCTTCCCCGCGGGGCCTCGAGGATCCGGCCCTCGACCTCCCCGCGGTAGGTCTCGACGTGCCCGTCCGGGTAGGCAAGCGCGAGCACGCACACGAACCGCGCGGTGCGCTGCTCCGGCGGCACGCCCCGCAGCCGCTCCAGAAGGTAGATGTTCCGCTCGGTATCGGTGGTCTTCCCGCCATACCGCGCGGAGTACACCCCCGGCTCGCCGTCCAGCGCGTCCACCTCGAGGCCCGAATCGTCCGCGAGGGCCGCGAGGCCGGTCTCCTTCGCGGCGAACGCGGCTTTGAGGAGCGCGTTGTCCTCGAAAGTCGCGCCTTCCTCCTTCGGCATCTTCAAGGGGTAGTCCAGGAGGGAAACGCACGCCCACCCGAGGGGCTCCAGCCCCTGCCGGAGCTCTTGGAACTTGCCGGGGTTTGAGGTCGCTATCAGCACACGCATCTTCCACCCTGCCTCTAAAAACTAGGATAGCGGTTTTGAGACCGC
This sequence comes from Marinithermus hydrothermalis DSM 14884, assembly GCF_000195335.1. Lineage (NCBI taxonomy): Bacteria > Thermotogati > Deinococcota > Deinococci > Thermales > Thermaceae > Marinithermus > Marinithermus hydrothermalis. Next base: position 367,942 of record NC_015387.1, on the reverse strand, counting down.
GCGGTGCACCGCGGCCACCAGGCTCGGGATGACCTCGAGGCCCGCCGCGACCATGCGCTCGTACACGGCGCGCGGCACCGGCCGCCCCTCCCCGCCCCCGTGAATCTCGATCAGCTCCCCGTCGCGCGTCGCGACGACGGTGAGGTCCGCCCAGGCGTTCTCGTCCTCGATCGCGGTCAGGTCGAGCAGCACGCGGTCCTCGCCAAACCACCCCAGGGAGACCGCCCCGAACTCGAGGAGGGGCCAGTCGTCCAGGGTGCCGTCCCGCACCATGCGGTCGAGGGCCAAGAAGAGGGCCGCGTACCCCCCCAGGATCGAGGCGACGCGCGTGCCGCCGTCCGCCTGCAGGACGTCCGCGTCCACGATGACGGTCTTGCCCGCCAGGGCCTTGAGGTCCAGCGCGGCGCGGAAGGCGCGCCCCAAAAACCGCTGCACCTCCTGCGTGCGCCCCCCGAGCTTGAACCGCTCGCGCTGGGTGCGCGTGGGGGTGGCGCGCGGCAACAGGCTGTACTCGCACATCAGCCAGCCCGAGCGGCGCGGGTGCACGTGCCGCGGCACCCCGTCGGTGATGCTCACCGTGGCCAATACCCGGGTCTGGCCCAGCTCCACCAGGGCTGAACCCTCGGCGAAAGCGTTGTAGTTCGGCGTGATCACCAGGGGCCGCATCTCCAGCGGGCCCCGCCCATCCTTCCGGTTCATGGGTGTACCCCTTCCTCGTTCGGCATGCTCACAACTCCCCCAGCTCCACCTTGTGCACCTCGCCCGCGGCCTCCCCCAACCGGTTCGCCAGCACCCGGTAGGTCCCCGGGTCGCCCGTCACGAAGTGCACCACCCGGCCCGCGCCCTCCGGGTTCCGGAGGCCTCGGGCCTCGAGCCCTTCCGCCACCACGCGTGCGGTCACCTCGGCCGAGTCGATGAGCTGCACGCCCGGCAGCACCTCGGCGATCACGGGTTTTAGGTACGGGTAGTGGGTGCACCCCAGGATCAGGGCGGAAAGGTCCTTTGGCGCGTCCTTCAGGTAGTGCGCCACGACCAGCCGCGCCACCCCGTCCTCCCACAACCCCTCCTCCACGAGCGGCACGAAGAGCGGGCAGGGCCTGGCCCACACCGCCCGGCCTGCCCGCGCGAGGCGCGCCTGGTAAGCCCCGCTTTGTACGGTGGTCTCGGTGCCGATCAGGCCGACGCGCCCCTCGACCCGGAGGGCAGCCGCGACCGCGGGCTCGAGCACCCCGTAGACCGGAACCGAGAGGCTCGCCGCGAGGTCCGGTAGGGCCACGCTGGAGGCGGTGTTGCAGGCCACGACGATGGCCTTGACCCCTTTTCGCAGCAAAAACCCGCTGATCTCCCAGGCGAACTGCCGCACCAGCGCGGGCGGTTTGGAGCCGTAGGGTACGCGCGCGGTATCCCCAAAATATAGGAAGTCCTCCCCGGGAAGGGCGGCCCTTAGGGCGCGCAGGACGGTCAGGCCGCCCACGCCGGAGTCGAACACGCCGATGGGTAGCGTTGCATCGGGGGACGTCATCGCCAAGGGGCCTTTCCTAGACGTTGAAGAGGATGTACATCACGTCCCCGTCCTGCACCACGTACTCCTTGCCCTCGGTGCGCACCCAGCCCTTCTCTCGGGCAGGGGCCCAGCCTCCGGCCTCCACGAGCTTGTGCCACTCGATGACCTCCGCGCGGATGAAGCCCCGCTCCATGTCCGAGTGGATCTCGCCCGCGGCCTGGGGCGCCCGGGTGCCTTCCCGGATCGTCCAGGCGCGCACCTCCTTCTCCCCCGCGGTGAAGAAGGTGATCAAGCCCAAGGCGCGGTACCCGGTCTTGACCAGCCGGTCCAGCCCGGACTCCGTAAGGCCGAGCTCCTGCAGCAGCTCCCGCGCCTCCGCCTCCGGCAGTTCGGAGAGCTCCGCCTCGATCCGCGCGGAGATCACCACGACCTCCGCCCCCTCCCGCGCGGCGTAGGCCCGCACCGCCTCTACGTGCGGGTTCCCCGCCCCATCAGGCAGGTCCTCCTCCCCCACGTTCGCCACGTAGATCACGGGCTTCGCGGTGATCAGCCCCATCTCCCGGTAGGCCCGCTTGAGGCGCGCCAGGGCCTCCTCATCCCCCGGATCGTACGCGCGCACGGGCCGCCCCTCGGCGAGGTGCGCGTGGAGTGGCTCGAGCAGCTCGAGGAGCGCCCGGTCCTCCTTGTGCACCCGCGCGCTCCGGCTAAGCTTCTCCAAGCGGCGGCCGAGGACCTCGAGGTCGGCCAGGGCGAGTTCGGTGTTGATCGTCTCGATATCGTCCAGGGGGTCCACGCGCCCCGCGACGTGCACCACGTTCGGGTCCTCGAAGCAGCGCACCACGTGCGCGATCGCGGCGACCTCGCGGATGTTCGCGAGGAACTGGTTGCCGAGCCCCTCCCCTTTGTGCGCGCCTTTCACCAGCCCCGCGATGTCCACGAACTCCACGTACGTGGGCACAACGGGCGGCACGCGCTCCCCCTTGGCGAAGACGCGCTGCAGTGCGGGTAGTCGCTCGTCGGGCACGGTCACCACCCCGACGTTCTTGTCGATGGTGGCGAAGGGGTAGTTCGCCGCGAGCGCCCCGGCCTTAGTGATCGCGTTAAACAAGGTGGACTTCCCGACGTTGGGAAGCCCCACGATGCCAATGCCAAGCCCCGCCATACGAGGGACCAGTATACACCCAGGGATTACCCCCCGTCCCCAAGGCGGGCCCGCCAGCGCGCGGCGAGCTCCGGGAGCTGCGCGATCCGCGCGCGGGCCTCGGCGTCCTCCCGGTCCCGGTAGGCCACGCGCACCACCTCGGCCACCGTCACGCCGTGCGTGGGCACCTCCAAACGCTCCACGGGGCAGCCGGCCCACACCCAGCCCGGCTCGAGCAGGCGAAGATACCAGCCCGTGTACCCGGTGGCCTCCATCCAGGCGCCAAGGCGCGGCTCGCCGTGGAGCTTTCCGGGCTTGCCGCACGGGGCACGCGGGCCCGAGACCTGAAGGCGGGCCGTGCCCACCCGCCAGACCTCCCCCACCACCACCTCGGGCTCGAGCAGGCCCATGGTGGTGAAGTTCTCCCCCATCTCCCCGGGGTACAGGGGCCGCAGGAGCCGCTCGCGCCAGTAGGCGTAGTGCTCCAGAGGGTGGACGCAGACCGCCTGGTCCGCTCCCCCGTGGTGGTGGCGGTCCGCCTGCTCGTCCCCCTCGAGCCCCTCCGGCCCCAGCCAAACCCGCCCCGAAACCGGGCGTTTCTGAACCGCGGTGCGCACCCCGTCCAACCACCGGGCGCGCCCCACGTTCAGCGAAACGAGACGCATGGCCTCAGTTTACTGGAGGTCCAGGTGCACAAGCGCCTCACGAGCGGGCAAGCCCCGCGCCTCCAGGTACTCCGCGAGGGCCCGGAGGAGGTGGGCGTACCCCCGCGTGCTCACCACCCGGCCCTCCCGGTGAATGGGGGCTTCCACCACGCGGAGGTGCTGGGCCTCGAGGGCGGGGCGCGCGCGGGGGTGGGCGGCCACCGCGGAGGGCGCGAGGCCCGCCTCCGCGAGGAGCACCGCCGCGTTCGCGCCGAGGAAAACCGCGTCCAACGCCGGCCAGGCTTCGCGCAGCCACGCGGCCAGCACCGGATCCCGCCCGGCCTTGGCCATGCCTTGGCCGCCGGGGATGACGAGCGCCTCGAGCTCGGGCCGGACCACCACCGCGTACCGGGGTGTCCAGACCGCCCCGGCCGCGCCCTCGAGGCCCGGCCGTCCCTTCGCCACGGTCACGGCCTCCACCGCCCCGCCCGCGCGGCGCACGAGCCGCACGAGCTCGAGCACGCCGGCGGCCTCGACCTCGAGGAATCCCATCGTGAGCAGCACTCCGATCCGCACGCTTTTAGTATGCCGCATGAAAAACGCCTCCCCTACGCGGGGAGGCCCAAGCCCAAGCGGGGGCTAGTGCGCCATCCGGGCGAGTTCTTCCTCGTAGAAGAAGCGCTCCTGCCCGAACGCCGGCTTGAGGTCGTCCAACCAGCTCGCGTGGGGATCGAACTTGGCGAAGAACGGCTTGCCCACCCACTCGGGGTTCCGCCCCTGGAGGAACTCGAGGACGAAGACCTTCTCCCCTGCGACCTCCGCGGTGCCGATGATGCGCACCTTTCCGGGGAAGGCGGACATGCTGGGGCCGCGCACGGTGCGGGCCAGGCCCGAGACCTGGCGCCACGCGGCCGCGAAGATCTCCTGGGCCCGGGCGAGGGGCACCTCGAAGTAGCGCTTGGGCCCGGTGTCGCGCTCCACGAACATGTAGTAGGGGATCATGCCGAGCTTGACCTCCTGGCGCCACTTCTCGGCCCAGACGTCCGGGTCGTCGTTCACGTGCTTGATGAGGGGCGCCTGGGTGCGGATGACCGCGCCGGTCTCGCGCACGCGGCGGATCGCCTCCTGGGCGATGGGGGTGGCGAGCTCCACGGGGTGGCTCGAGTGCGCCATGATCGCGAGGTGCTTCCCGGCCGCCACGATCTCCTCGAAAAAGCGCAGGGCGTCGTCCGCGTCGGCGTCCGTGACGTAGCGTTGCGGCCAGTACGCGAGGGATTTGGTGCCGATGCGGATGGTGCGCAGCGTGGGGATCTCGAGGAGGGGCTCGAGGTACTTGCGCAGGATCTTGGTGCGCATGATCATGGGGTCCCCGCCGGTCACGAGCACGTCGGTGACCTCGGGGTGAGCTTGGAGGTAGGCGACGAGGTCGTCGGTCTCCCGGGCCTCGAACTTGATGTCCTGCAGGCCGATGAACTGCGCCCAGCGGAAGCAGTAGGTGCAGTAGGCGTGGCAGGTCTGGCCTTGTCCCGGGAAGAACAGGACGGTCTCGTGGTACTTGTGCTGCAATCCGGGAAGCTTGCGACCGTTGAGGGTGGGGACGTTGTGCGTGAGCTGGCCGGCGGGGTGGGGGTTAAGGCGGAAGCGGATCTCGTTCGCGGCCGCTAGGAGTTCTTCGCGGGAAGCCCCGTTATTCAGGAGGGTCCGGATGCGTTCGTAGTCCTCCGGGTCCAGCATCTCCCGCTGGGGAAAGGTCAGCTGGAAGATGGGGTCCTCGGGCACGCGGCTCCAGTCGATGAGTTCGCGCATCACGTACTCGTTGGTGCGGAAGGGCAGCACCTGGGAGACCACCATCACCGCTTCCTTGAGTTCGGGGTCCAGGCGCTCCCACTCGGAGTACTTGTGGATGTTTTGGTTGGTGATCGCGCGGTAGCGTTCGTACGTGGGTTCCGTCAGCGTAAACGACATTTCGACCTCCTTTGCTCTACGCGAAAAAATCACTCCGGCAAACACGCGCGTTTGCCCGATGGCCACAAGGGAACGTCAAGCCAGCTCAGGCGAAAAAAGCAGGCGGGTCCACCGCGGGACTGATCCGGGGGCCCCAAGACCGGGCCCCCCTAGCATAACATACGCCAATTTATCCCGATTTTATCGTTATTCTATACACATCTGCATAATCGCGGCCTACGGCAGGGACGCCCTGGCCTCCGCGTATTCCCGCACGATTCGGGCCACCACCTCCCCCGCGGGCAGCACCTCCCGGATAAAGGCCACCCCGTGCCCCGCGCTCCACACCTCCTTCCAGGCCTTGCCGCCCTCCCGACGAAAGCGCTCGAGGGAGGCGCGCAGGAAGTTCGCGGGCACCCCGCTCACCTCGGCGGTGTACTCGATATCCTCGGGCTGGGCGCGCACCAGGGCCGCCTTGTACGCCTCGGGCGCAGCTGCCTCCTGGGTGGCGATGAACCGCGTGCCAAAATACGCCGCGTCCCCTCCGAGGGCAAGCGCCGCGAGCAGGTGCCGGCCGGTGGCGAGCCCTCCCGCCACGATCACCGGCAGCCCCAGCTCCTGCTTGAGCCACGGGGCCAGCACGAACGGGCTGATCCGCCCCGCGTGCCCCCCCGCACCCGCGGCCACCGCGACCAAGGCGTCCGCCCCCGCCTGGGCGGCCTTCTCCGCGTGCCGAAGCCCTACCACGTCGCACCAGACCACCCCACCGTAGCGGTGCACCTCCTGGACCACCTCGGTAGGGTCGCCGAGGCTGGTGATCACCAAGGGCACCCGGCGCTCCACGACCGCGGCCAGGTCGGTCTCGAGGCGCGGGTTGTGCTTCAGGATCAGGTTCACCCCGAACTTCAGCGTCTCCGGAAAGGATTGCAGGAAGGCGCGAAACGCCTCGGGATCCCGAAAGTTCAGGCTCGGGATCGCCCCGATCCCCCCGGCACGGGCCACCGCCTCGAGGAGAGGCGGGTTGGAAACCAAAAACATGGGGGCCGCGACGATCGGGTAGCGGATGCCGAGCATCCGGGTGATGGGGGTCTCGATCCGTTCCATAAGAGAATTGTACCGGGTCCACCCAAATGAAAAACAGCGCCCCCTCGGGGCGCTACCCGCTCCCAGGGGCTGTCACTCCAGCCCGGCGAGCTTGCGGTTCTTCTCAATAAAGCTCACCCACTGCTCGGGCACATCCTCCTCGGGATAGATCGCCGAAACCGGACAGGCTGGGACGCAAGCGCCACAGTCGATGCACTCGTCGGGATGGATGTAGAACTGGTCCCCCCCGTCGTAGATGCACTCCACGGGGCAGACCTCGGTACACGACTGGTCCTTCACGCCGATGCAAGGCTCCGTAATCACGTGGGGCATACCGTTACCTCCTCCAATCAGCGAGCGAAGGGCCCTCGCTCCCCCCTATTGTAAGGGATCATCCCACCCCCAGCATCCGGAGGTAGCGCTCCCGCGTGATCGCGCCGTGAACCCCGTGCTCGTCCGCCACGATCACGATCGGGTACCGCCAGAACAAGGGGGAGAGCTCGGTGGCCGCCACCTCCCCCGAGACCACCGGCGCCTCATCCCACGGCACCACGTGGTCATCCAACCCCAGCACGCCCACCGGCTGCCCGTCCTCCACCACCACGGCCAACCGGCCCTCGTACGCGTCCACGTTCTCCAAAAGCGGCACCGGCTTCGCCAGGGCCCGCGCCGGCGGCGGCGCCACCAGGCCCGCGGTGAGCAGCGTGGTGGCCGGGACCCGCACCGCCCGCTTCGCCACCCACAGGCTCAGCGTGAAGATCAGGAGGAAGAACAACCCCTCCAGCAACCCCTGGAGGTTAAACCCCTCCCAACCCAAGCGGCCCGTGCCCCCCAAAAGCGCGTGGACTCCGAAACTGATCCCCAACCCCAGAACGAGCGCGGCAACGTAAGCGATCCAACCCGCCAAACGCAGTTCACGCACGGTTCGCATCCACGACCCCCTCGAGCCACACCAGGTCGGTCTCCTTATCCACGTCCACTCCAACCTCCGCGTACGGTGTGACCAGCGCGCGCAGCGGCACGCCCAGGATCCGGCTCGCCCGCGCCTCCACCTCCGCGATCGCAAGCCGCCCCCAGAGGAGCTTCCAGAGAATGTCGAGCCCCACCAGGCGCGCCAGGGCCAGCGGCCGCTTGCGCAAGGCGATCACGCGGCGCGCCATATCCAAGGCTCCGCGGAACAGCGCCGGGTCCAGCAGCACCAGGTTCCCTCCGGTGAACTGCCCCTCACGAAGCCGCGCGTAGGTGCGCCGCATCCCCGGCCAGCGCGCCTCGACCGCCTCGCGCGGCACCACCGGGTAGACCAGAGCCGCTTCAGGCGCGTGCGCCACCACCCAACGCACCGCCTCCGGCGTGAGGAACGGATCATCCGCGGAAACCACGAGCGCCTTCTCCTCCCCCGCCACCGACAAGCCCGCCTCCAGGTTCTCCAGCATCCCGCCCCGCTGGGCGAGCACCACCTCCGGCGCGGGCTCGAGGCCCGCCGCGGGACCCACGTAGACGACGCGGTCCACCACGCCGGAAGCGCGCAGGGCATCCAGCACGTAGGCGGCCATGGGCCGTCCGGCCACGGGAACGAGGGGTTTGGCGGGCACGCCGTAGCGGCGCGCCAGCGAATCGTCCGGGGAGCCCCCTCCAAGCACAACGGCGTTCACGCCGCTCAAGATATCACATCGCTCCCCGGACGTCGCTTAAACCGCGTTGAATCGAGTCCTAGCGTCGACTTAGCGTCGCGAAGATCCGCTGCACCGCCCCGGCCTCCAGCGCGACCTGGCTCACGAAGACCCGGTACCCCGGGGCGAGCACCACCAGCTCGCGTACCCCCGGGTCCACCTCCGCTACAAGCCGGCCGTCCCGCGTGCGGCCCAGCTCGAACCCGTCCAGAAACACCCGGGCCTCAACGTTCGTCCGCACCTCCAGGGTGGCCTTAAGGGGCGTCAGCCGGGCCTGCACGTGGCTGGTCTCGCCACGCCGTACGCGCACGGTGGTGGCGAACTCGCGGTGCCCCTCCAGGCGCAAAAGCACCTCGTGCCGTCCCTCGTCCAGGCGGAGGGAAAGCGGCGTGCGCCCCACGAACGCCCCGTCCACGAAGACCTCCGCCCCCGCCGGCGTCGAGTCCACCACCAACTCCCCCTGACGCCGCTCGGGCACCAGCCGCACGCTCAGGCGTTCCGTCCGGCCAGGCCGGATCCGCACCTCGGCCTCGTAGTCCTCAAACCCCTCCAGCTCCACCTCGACCTCGTACCGGCCCGGCCGGAGGTCCAGGGCAAGGGGAGCGCGCCCTCGGAACTCCCCCTCGATGAAGACGCGCGCTCCGGAGGGCACCGTCTCCACGAGGAGCCGGCCCGTGCTGGGCGCGGCGACCGGCCGCCCCACGAAGTAGCGCACCGAGTCGGTGATCCAGTCGCGGTCGGGCACCGGCCGCACGATGATGGACAGGGCGCGCGAGAGGCTCTCGAGGCCCCGGACCTTGATCCGCCCCCGCTCGATCTCGGCCAGGTCCTCAAGGGAGAGGGGGCGCTTCGAGGCCACCGCCAGCACCCGGTCCTCCCCCTCAGGCCCGCTCACCTGAAACTCGTACCGCGCCCCGGGGGGAGGGAAGCGCCGCACCTCACGGGCCCTCAGGAAGTTATCCCGGTCAAAGGCGTTCGGCAGGATCAGGTCGACCCGGCCGTCCGCGTTCACGTTGAAGAGATAAACGTACGCGTCCTGGTTGACGGTCACGAAGATGCGGATCGGGTCGCCGACCTGGTACACCGCACTCCCGGTGCGCCCCGGGTCCTTGTCCACCCATACGCGGACCTCGAGGTCGGTCGGCACCGGGTTCACGATGATGCCCTGGGGCGAGATCTGGGGGGCGGCCCAGCCCACCCCCAAAACAAGCAGCAACGCGACGAGCAGCCTCTGCATGGTCCACCTCCCACCTCAAGCTAAACCGCGCGCGGCCGGCTGCTCGTGAGAAACGGTTCAGGAAACGTTAACTTCCTGGAAGACCCCCTGACGGCGGAAGCGCTCGTACCGGTCCCGCACCAGCTCGTCCGGCCCCAAACGTTCGAGCTCCCCCAGGGCTTCCAGTAGCGCCGCCTTCAGGTTCGCGAGCGCTCCTTCCGGGTTGCGGTGCGCCCCACCCCCCGGCTCCGGGATGACGCGGTCCACCACGCCGAGCTCGAGCAGGTCCTTCGCCGTGAGCTTCAGGGCCTCTGCGGCCTTGGGGGCCTCCTTGGCGTCGCGCCACAGGATCGCGGCGCACGACTCGGGAGAGATCACCGAGTACCAGGCGTTCTCCATCACGAGGACCCGGTTCCCCACCCCAATCGCGAGCGCCCCGCCCGAGCCGCCCTCGCCCAGGATCACCGCCACGGCCGGGACCCGAAGCCGCGCCATGCGCTGGATGGACTGCGCGATCACCCAGGCCTGGCCGCGCTCCTCCGCGGAGACGCCAGGATAGGCCCCGGGCGTGTCGATCAAAGCGATGAAAGGCCGGCCGAACCGGTCCGCCAGGTCCATCATGCGCATGGCCTTGCGGTACCCCTCGGGGTGCGGCATCCCGAAGTTGCGCTGGATGTTCTCCTTGGTGTTGCGCCCCTTCTGGTGCCCCGCCACGACCACCGGCCGCCCCTCGAGGTAAGCGAGCCCCCCCACGACCGCGGGGTCGTCCGCGAAGGCGCGATCCCCGTGCAGCTCCACGAACCCCTCGAAGACCCGCTCCAGCACGTCCAGCGTGGTGGGGCGACCGGGCGCGCGGGCGAGCTGCACCCGCTGCCAGCGGGAAAGCCCCTCGAAGACCTCGCGCTGCACCCGCTCGAGCTTCTCTTTGAGGAGCGCGATCTCGTCCGAGAGGTCCAAGCCCTTCTCGGCGGCGTACGCCTCGAGCTCCTTGATGCGGTTCTCGAGCTCGATGATGGGGCGTTCGAACTCAAGCGCCACGCTTCACCCCCGGGTGCAGGTGCCGCAGGACCGCGGCGACCGCGGCTTTTTGCTTTCGCCGGTCCACCACCTGGTCCACCATGCCGTGCTTGAGCAAAAACTCCGCGCGCTGGAAGCCTTCCGGCAGGTCCTGGCGGATGGTCTGCTTGATGACGCGGGGCCCCGCGAAGCCGATGAGGGCACCGGGCTCGGCGATGATCACGTCGGCCAGCGCCGCGAAGCTCGCGGTCACCCCGCCGGTCGTGGGGTCGGTGAGGATCGAGACGTAGGGCAGCCGCCGCTCCCAGAGCCGCTCGAGGGCCATGGTGGTCTTGGCCATCTGCATCAGGGAAAGCGCCGCCTCCTGCATACGCGCCCCGCCCGAGGCCGCCACGATCACGAGGGCGCGCCCCTCGCGCGCGGCGAGCTCCGCGCCCCGCGCGATCTCCTCCCCCACGACGGTGCCCATCGAGCCGCCGGCGAAGGCGTAGTCCATCACGAGGAGCACCGTGGGCACCCCCTCGATGGCGCACCGCCCCCCGAGGATCGCGTCGGGCCGGCCGGTCTTCGCCTGGTAGCGCTCGAGGCGCTCCCGGTACGGCTCGGTGTCCACAAATTCCAGGGGGTCGGCGGGCACCACCTGGCCCGTGGTGCGCTCGAAGGTTTCTTCGTCCGCGAGCAGCGCGACGCGCTTTTCCACCGGAAGGCGGAGGTGGTGGCCGCACTTGGGGCAGACCAGCCAGTTGGCCTCGAGGTCCTTCTTGTAGATCTGGGCCTCGCAGGCCGGGCACTTGGTCCACAGCTCAGGTACGTCGCGCCCCGCGCCGGTGGGCTTCCGGCGGCGGAACAGGCGTTCGAGGGCCATCTACGCCTCCTCGCCCTGGGCCGAAACCGTTTCGGCTTGGGGCTCGGGCAACCCCCGCTGCTCCCCGGTCACGCTGCGCCCCACGAAGGTCGCGCCCGCCTCGATATCCAGGGCGTGAGCGATCACGTCCCCCTCGAGCCGCGCGGTACGGGTCAGGGTGAGCTTCCCCTCCGCGATCACGCGGGCACGGATCTCTCCGTTCACGAGGATGCTGCGCGCGCGGACCTCATCGCCTTCGATGCGTCCGGTAGGGGCCACCTCGAGGTCGCCCGCTACCACCACGGTGCCCAGCACCGTTCCGTCCACGCGCAGGTTGCCCTCGACTTTAAGGGTGCCCTGCACCTCGGTGCCCGCACCGAGGTAGGTCAGCGCATTCGTGTGCTTCTTCCTCCTCAGCATCGCTCACAGTTTAACGCTCCGCCTGTTGAACCGGGTCCAGGTAGTCGCGCGGGTCCACCGGCTTGCCGTTGCGGAAGACGGTGTAGTGCACGTGCGGTCCGCTGGACCGCCCGGTGCTCCCCACGTCCCCGATCCGCTGCCCGCGCTCCACCCGCTGTCCGCGCTTGACCCGGATGCGGGACATATGGCCGTAGAGGGTACGGTACCCGTACCCGTGATCGATCACCACGTAGTTCCCAAAGATGCGCGACCAGCCCGCGGTCACCACCGTGCCCGGCGCGGTCGCGTAGATCGGCACCCCGTACCACGCCGCGATGTCCAGCCCGTCGTGGAACTCGTACCCCTTCCCGAAGGGGTTGCGGCGCACGCCGAAGCCGGAGCTGATGTAGTACTCCGCCCGGATGGGCAACCCCCGGGGCCGTGCGGCCTCGCGGGCCAGGGTCTCCTGCAGCGCGGGCGCCACCTCCTGGTTCAAGGAACGCGCGAGCTGGTCCATGCGGCCGCGCACGGTCTCGAGCAGCACCTCCGCGTCCGGTAGGGCCTGACCGCCCCCCTGGTTGTTCGCGCCGGGGCTCTGCTCGCTGGTCGGCGTGGATTGCGGTTCGGGCAGCCCCGCCCGCTCGCGCAAGCGGTCGAGCTCGTCCTCGAGCGCCCCCAACCGCTCGAGCATCGCGGCGGCCTCCACGCTCAGGGCTTCGTTGCGGTCGCGTTCGGCCTCGAGCTTCAACGTGAGGTCCCGGGCCTCGCGGCTTAGGGACTCGAGGCGCGCGAGGGCTTCTTGGGCTAGGAGGTGCCGCTGGTACAGGTAAGCGGTGACCCCACCCCAGCCCAGCAACAACGCCACCCCCAGGAAGACCCAGACCGGTCTGAAGGAAACGGAGAAGGGCGCCCGGCCGGTGCGGGCGACGATCACGGTGTAACGGGTGGCGATGCGTCGGCGCATCCCGTTTGTTCCCCCCTTCCCGATACAGGAGCATGACACATTTACCTGAACCAGGTCAAGAATCGCCGCTGCCCTCGCTTCCCGATCGCGGTTGTATACATTACCGGGGCATAGTACACTTTCGGAGTGCCACGCGCTGCCCTCGCCTTTCCCACCGTGTTCTGGCTCCTGGCCCTGAACAACCTCTTCGTCGGCGGCATGGTGGGCCTCGAGCGCACCGTCCTGCCCCTCCTCGCGCACGAAGCGTTCGGGCTCGAGCAAGGCGTGGCCGTCGGCGGCTTCATCGTCTCGTTCGGAATCAGCAAGGCCCTGTTCAACCTCCTCGCGGGGGGGCTGGCTGACCGGGTCGGACGCCGCAGGGTGCTGGTGCTGGGCTGGCTTACGGGCCTTCCGGTGCCCCTGGTGCTGATCTGGGCCCCCTCGTGGGGGTGGGTCGTCGCAGCCAACCTGCTCCTGGGCGTGAACCAGGCCCTCAGCTGGTCCATGACCGTGAACATGATGGTGGACCTCGCCCCCCCCAACCGGCGCGGCGTGGCCGCCGGGATCAATGAGTTCGCCGGGTACCTCGGGGTGAGCGCGCTCGCCTTTTTCACCGGTCTGGTGGCCGCCGCCCACGGCCTGAGGCCGGCCCCGTTCTACCTCGGCACCGCCACCGCCCTGCTGGGGTTGGGCCTCGCCCTCGCCGCCCCGGAAACCCACCGTCCCACCGCCCTGTTCCGGGTCCGGTGGGTGCGGGGCGTGGGCGTACCCAGCCTGCTGGGGCTGTTGACCAACCTCAAGGACGGCCTGGTCTGGGTGGCCCTCCCGCTCCTTTTAGCCGCGCGGGGGTTGGACCCCGCCGCGATCGGGGCGGTCGCTGGTCTCTACCCCTTGGTCTGGGCTCTCGGTCAGCTCCTCTTCGGCCCCCTCTCCGACCGGATGGGACGTAGGCCGCTCATCCTGGCCGGGATCACGCTGCAGGGCGTGGGGCTTGGCCTGTTGGGCGTGACCCCTGGCCTCGAGGTCGCCCTGGCCGCAGCGTTCGTCCTGGGGCTCGGGACCAGCATGGTCTACCCCACCCTGATCGCGCACGTGGCCGACCAAACCCCCGCCGATCGGCGCGCGACCGCGCTGGGCATCTACCGCTTCTTCCGTGACGGCGGGTACGTCCTTGGGGCGCTGCTCGCCGGGCTGGGCGCGCCGCAGCTACCCCAGGTGCTCGTAGCGAGCGGGGCTGGATTTCTTGGAGTCGCGCTTTGGGTGCGATCCAAGCTATAGGCCGCCCTCCGCTTGGGAAGGCGGCCAGAACAGAGGCCCGGTTTCAGCGTACCAAGGGATACCCCGCCGCCTGCCAGTCCAGGATGCCACCGGTCACGTTGTAGATGTTGGTGAACCCTTTGCGCTTCAGGTACTCCGAGGCTTGGCGGGAACGGCTGCCACTGCGGCAGTACACGTAGACCGGCCGGTCCTTCGGAAGTTCGTTCCACCAACGGTCGATCTCCTGAAGGGGCAGGTTCACCGCCCCGGGCACGTGTCCGGCCGCGAACTCCCCGGGGGTGCGCACATCCACGATGTACACGGAGGGATCGTTCAGGCGGTCGTACAGGTCGTCCACGGAGACATCGGTGTACCGCCCCTGGGGCGCGCACGCCGCCAGCACGAAGAGCAAACCCAACAGCAGCAAGAGCACGCGACGCATCCGCAGTTCCATACCGTAACCTCCCGTTACCGTACAGGGGCGACCTGCTGGATGGCCTCGAGGAAGGCACTCAAGGGTTGCGCGCCGAGGATGCGGGTCGCCCCTTGGTTCACAATGGTGTCCGGCACGCCGTGGATCTGGAAGCGCTGGGAGAGCTCGGGGAACTCGTTCGCCTCGATCATCTCTCCCCAGACCTTCTCGGAGGCGTAGGCCAGCCGGTGAGCGGTGCGCACCGCCTGCGGGCAGTACGGGCAGCTCGGGGTCACAAAGACCTGGAGCTGGACCTCCTCGGGAAGCGCGTTGAGCCGAGCGACCACCTCGTCCGGCAAACCGTGCCCATCCCGCCCGAGCATCGTGATGTCCTCCAGGAGGCTGGCGAACTCGTACCCGGCGGGAATCCCGCGGTAGCGCAGGTTCACCGCGTTCGAGCCCTCCTCCCGAAGGATGAGGGTGGGCGCGGCCTCGACTCGCATGCGCTCAGCGAGCGCACGAGCCTCGGGATCAGCCAAGTCGTGCACGACGAGGTGCAAGCGTTCGGAGAGGGCCTCGAGTTCGCCGAGCAGGGTTTCGGTCTCGCTGCAGTACAGGCAGGCGGGATCCGCGCGGTTGGTGAAGAGCAAAAGCTCGACGGTGCGCGTGAGGCCGGAGAGCCGTTCTTTGACGATTCGTTGTTCCTCGGTTCCGAGCAGAGACATGTCTACCCCCACATCAATATACCCTGTAGGGGTATATAGGTCAACCACGCCCCTGATCCGACCACCCGGCAAACCAAACTTTGTGCATCAAATAGAGTGTATCGCGCCCCAAAACGAGATGGGAGGGCTTGACATATACCCGGTAGAGGTATATGCTCCCCATGACGGTCGGGACAAGCGTCCCGGCACACCCCTAAAGAACAGGAGGTCCTGATGCTCTTCAAACCCTTCTACGAGGAAAGCCTGGCCATCGCGTCCTACATGATCGGCTGTCCGGCCACCGGAGAGGCCCTCGTCGTGGACCCGACCCGCGACATCGAGGCCTACCTCCAGGAAGCCCAAAAGCACAAACTACGGATCGTCGCGGTCACCGAGACCCACATCCACGCCGACTACCTCTCCGGCGCCCGCGAGCTCGCCAAGGCCACCGGCGCCACCCTCTACCTCTCCGACGAAGGCGACGAAAACTGGAAGTACCAGAACCTGGACGGCTTCAAGTACGTCCTCGTCAAGGACGGCGACGAGATCCGCATCGGTAACGTCCGTGTCCAGGTGGTCCACACCCCCGGCCACACCCCCGAGCACATCTCCTTCCTCGTCACCGACGGCGCCGCCGCGGATGAGCCCATGCTCTTCCTCACCGGCGACTTCGTCTTCGTAGGCGACGTGGGCCGCCCCGACCTCCTCGAGGAGGCCGCCGGCATCCAAGGGACCGCCGAGCCGGGGGCGCGCCGCATGTTCCACAGCCTCAAGACCAAGTTCCTCACCCTCCCCGACCATGTCCAGGTCTGGCCCGGCCACGGCGCCGGCTCCGCCTGCGGCAAGGCCCTCGGTGCCCTCCCCAGCACCACCGTCGGGTACGAGCGCCGCTTCGCCTGGTGGGCCACGTACCTCGAGAAAGACGACGAGGAAGGGTTTGTCCGGGCGCTCCTCCAGGACCAGCCCGAAGCCCCCAGTTACTTCGCCCAGATGAAGCGCCTCAACCGCGACGGTGCCCCGCTACTGGGCGGCATCCCGCACCCCGCGCGCCTCACCCCCACCCAGTTCCACAAGGCCCTCGCCGAAGGCGCGGTTCTGGTGGACACCCGCGACAAGTACGCCTTCGCCGGCGGGCACCTCAAAGGCGCGATCAACATCCCCGCCGGGAGGAACTTCACCACCTGGGCCGGCTGGCTCCTCCCCTACGACAAGCCCCTCATCCTCCTCGCTGCGCCGGAGCTGCTCGAGACCCTGACCCGTCACCTGATCCGCATCGGGTTGGACAACATCGCCGGGTACATCCCCACCCTCGAGGGGTACGTCGAGGGCGAGCTCGAGACCGTACCCCAGGTCACCGCAGCCGAGGCCAAGGCCATGTGGGAGCGGGGCGAGGCCCACGTCCTCGATGTGCGCGGCGCCCAGGAGTACCGCGCGGGCCACATCCCCGGCGCCCTCCACATCCACGCCGGTCGCGTGATGCGGCACCTGGAGCAGCTCCCCACCAATAAACCCCTCATCGTCTACTGCCAGGGCGGGGACCGCTCGAGCACTGCGATCAGCGCCCTGCTGGCCGCCGGGTTCCGCAACGTCGTGAACCTCACCGGCGGCTTCCAGGCCTGGCACACCCAAGGCTTCCCCGTGGATAAAGGCCAAGAGACCGCCGAGGCCGCCATCTAACACCCAGCCGCAGCCCCGCCCGGGCCTCCGGGCGGGGCCATCTTCCCGCAGCATGAAGCGTATGCCGCGTGCCCTGGATCCTCACACCGCCTACCACCTCCTCGACCGCTTCCAGATCGTGGACGTGCGTGAACCGGAGGAGTGGGCCGAGGGCGTGCTCCCGGAGGCCCTTCGCCTGCCCCTCTCCCACCTCGAGGCCCTCGCCCCCCTGCGCGTGGCGCGGGAGCGGCCCGTCCTCCTCTACTGCCGCAGCGGGAACCGCTCCCGCGAAGCCGCCCAAACCCTCGCGCGTCTTGGCCACCGCCAGGTCTGGCACCTCGAAGGGGGCCTTACGGCCTGGCGCGCGGCCGGTCTGCCCTGTATCCCCCCAAGCTAAAGGAGGAACCCCATGAGCTTCACCCAAACCCAGCAGATCACCCCAAAGAAGGCTAAGGAGCTCCTTGACCAAGGCGTGCCCTTCATCGACGTGCGCGAGGTGGAGGAGTACGCCCAAGCCCGCATCCCGGGCGCGAAACTGATCCCCTTGTCGGAGTTCACCACCCGCGTTGCGGAGATCCCCAAGGACACTCCCGTGGTGCTGTACTGCCGCAGCGGGAACCGCAGCGCCCAAGCCGCTGCCTGGCTCGCCATGATGGGCTACCGCAACGCCCTCAATCTCGAGGGCGGCATCCTCGCCTGGTACCGCCAAGGCCTCCCCCTCGACACCCAGCCGATCGAGGCCGCCTACCAAGCTACGGCCTACCACGAGCTCACCCCCCACGAGGCCGCAGCCTGGGTTCGGGAAGGCGCCGTAGTGGTGGACGTGCGGGAACCCTTCGAGTACGCGATGGGACACCTGCCCGGCGCGTTGAACATCCCGCTCGGCCAGCTCCCCAACCGCCTCGAGGAACTCCCCAAGGACCGCCGGATCCTCCTGGTCTGCGCCTCGGGCAACCGCTCCAGCGCCGCCTGCGAGCTGTTGCTCGAGCACGGCTTTGCTGGGGAGCGGATCGGAAACCTGGAGGGCGGCACCTACGCCTGGATCACGGCCGGGTTGGAGGTTGAACGGTGATCCTAGCCTGGATCGGGGCGGTGCTCATCGGGCTCTCCCTTGGGCTGCTCGGCTCGGGAGGTTCGATCCTCACCGTGCCCATCCTGGTCTACCTGGTGGGGGAACCGGAGAAGCTCGCCATCGCTGAGTCCCTGGCCATCGTCGGCCTGATCAGCCTCGCCGCCGCGCTGCCCTATGCGCGCAAGGGCCTGGTGGACTTCCGCAACGTCCTTTGGTTCGGGGTGCCCGGCATGGCCGGCACCTACCTCGGGGCCTTCCTCTCCCAGTTCGTCTCCGGCGCACTTCAGCTCGCCCTGTTCGCCTTCGTGATGCTCCTCGCCGCCCGCTCCATGGCCCGGCCGCCCCGCCTCGAGGCCACGCCCCGCGCACCGCGGCCGTACTGGAAGATCGCGCTGGACGGGCTCGGGGTGGGCGTCTTGACGGGGCTCGTGGGGGTCGGGGGCGGATTCCTCATCGTCCCGGCCTTGGTTCTCCTCGGGGGACTCCCCATGCACCAAGCGATCGGAACGAGCCTCGTGGTAATCGCGCTGAAGTCCGCTGCGGGATTCTACAAGTACGCCCTGCTCCTCCCCGCCCAAGGGTACGCGATGCACTGGGAGCTGATCGGGCTATTTAGCCTCCTCGGGTTCGCGGGCAGCCTCCTCGGCGGCCGCCTCGCCTTGCGCGTGCCTCAGGCAAGCCTGCGCCGTGGGTTCGCCGGGTTCCTGGTCGCGATGGGAGCCTTGATCCTTGTGCGGAACCTTCCGGACCTGTTGTAGCCCTTCCTTCCCACCCCCCCTCGTAAAGCGCCCCCCGGCAAGCGGGGGGCGTGGTTGTTCTTCAAAGGGCTACCACAAGCGCATCCCGGGCGCGGCAACCATGTTGCGGAACAGGCCAACCAGGGTGGGCAAGTACACCACCAGCACCAACGCGAGCGCGATCCCGAACCACAAACCCACCCGGTCCATAAGGCGCACGCTCCGGCGTCCCTCAGGGCCGGAGAGCACCTCCGCAAAGGGCACCTCCTCCCACGCCTCGCGGGCGTTTCGCCGGGACTGGAGCAGGGTCGCGAAGAAAACGTAGAAGAACATCGCCGCCGCAACGAGCAACACCACCCCGGCGATCGCGTTGAACACCATGGGTACCGCCGCTTGCGCGTACACACCCTCCTCCGCCATGTTCGAGATCCAGGTGCGGCGCGGCACGCCCAACAGGCCCATCCAGTGCAGCCCCAGGGCCATCACCATCATCCCGATGAACCACAGCCACACCGAGGCGAGGGCCACGCCCGGCTTCACCAAAGGCTTACCCGTCAGGTGGGGCAGCAGCCAGAAGCTCAGTCCCATGAACGACAGCGTGACCATCGTAGCGACCTGCAGGTGGAAGTGCCCCACGACCCAGGCGGTGTTGTGCACCACGTAGTTCAGTGAGAAGCTGGCGTTCACAATCCCCCCAGCTCCACCCGGGATAAAGGCGATAAACGCCAGCAGAAAGGCCGCCACGGTGGGGTTACGCCAGGGCAGTTTCGGAATCCATCCCAGCACCCCCCGCCCGCCGCGCACGCGGCCCGCGAACTCGAGGGAGGCCCCCACGGTAAAAGCGGTGATCAGGCTGGGCACCGCCACCATAAGGGTCAACACCGTGTGAATCATCTTCCAGGTCGGGCTAATCCCGGGATCCGCAAACTGGTGGTGGAAGCCGACCGGCGTAGAGAAGAGGAGGAAGGCCAGGAAGACCACGCGCGCCAGGGGATCCGAGACGAGCTTCCCGCCCGCAAACCGTGGCAGCATGGCGTACGCCGCGATGTATACCGGCAGCAGCCAGAAGTACACGATGGGGTGGCCCGTCCACCAGAACAGGGTGCGCGCCACGAGCGGGTCCACGCCATCCTTCCAGGCGATGCCTAGAGACCAGGGAATCAGGAAGACTGCGGCCTCCACCACGAGCCCGATCGAGGCCAGCAGCCACATCAACCAGTAGGTGACGCTCATGTAGGTTACGAGGGGCGTGACCTGGCCCGGGTGCTGCCGCTTCCAGCGGAGCCACATCTCCAGGGAGACGTAAGCCGTGACCCAGGTGGAGAGCACGATCAGCGCGGCCCCCACGTAAAAGGCCCAATGCCCCTGAAGGGGCGGGTAGAAGGTGAAGAGCACGGTCGCGTCGTCGGTCAACAGGGGCACCGCCGCCATCACTAGACCAACGAGCACCATCCACCACGCGATCCAGGACAGTGTGAGGTTGGGGCGCACCCCGAGCTCACGGGCCTGCAGGTACGGCACCACCCCTTGCGCGAAAAGCTGAGTAAAGACGATGGCGTTCAGCACCCCGTGCAAGGTCAACCCCTGGTAGTACGACTTCACCAGGGGCTCGAGCAACGGGTACAGATTGATCCCCGCGTAGTTCAGGGCCTGCAACGGCCCGAAGAGCGTGCCGATCAACAGGGCAACGAACCCCAAAACGACGAAGTACAGCGCGACCTTCTTCTCCGGATGAGCCGCGTACGGCGTCGCCTCCGCTTGGCTTCGCGTCGCTACCGCCATCTCACTCCTCCACGATGATCTTCCCCAGCATGTTCTGGTGGCCGATGCCGCAGTACTCGGTGCAGATGATCCGGTAGACTCCGGGTCGGTCAAAGCGGGTGCTGACCTTGGCCACCTCACCTGGAATGACTCATGTAAAAAAGTCGGTTGACTCAAAACTTGCACTTATGCACCCTGGGGATACCTATGCGCCAGGACCACTTGAAAGGGGCCGCTGGTTTCCCGTCTGATGACGGGTGCCATGACCCAAGCGGCCCTGTCCCTACTTTGGACCCTCCTGGCCCTTTTGCCAAGCCCCCACCTCCAGGAATCCCTCAAGGCCCTGCTCTTGCTCCTCCTCCACGGCCACGGCAAGGCCAGACCCCAGCACAGCCAGGTCAAGTCCCCCTCCGCCCTCTCTCGCTTCCTCAACCGCTACCCCTGGCCCACCCGCGCTCTCATCCGCCTGGCAAGAAAAGAGGCCGAGAAAGCCCTGGACCGGGCCAGAAAGAAAAAAGGCCCCAAGCCCCGTCTCCTGGTGGTCCTGGACCTAGTCACTCTGGAGAAGCGGGGCCGTTTCCAGGCCCTGCCCCTCTCCTTTTTTCACGGCAAGTGGGGACTCCATCTGGTGGTCCTCTACCTCGTCTACGGAGACCTCCGCATCCCTTGGGCCTACCGCCTCTGGCGGGGCAAGGGGGAGAAGGCCCTCTCCCGCCTGGCCCTAAGCCTCCTGGCCTCTCTGCCCCCCTGGATGCGCCGGGCCTTCCGGATACGGGTGGCCGCGGATGCGGCCTTTGGCACCACCCGGTTCCTTTTCGGGGTGAAGCGGTTGGGTTTTGAAGCGGTGGTGGGGATGCGGCGGGACCGGAGGCTGCGGGAAGGGGGGAGGCTTGGGGACCTCAGGCGGCAGGGGAGCCGGGTCTACCTTTGGGGGCTTTCCTTCCCGGTCTGGGTGGCCTGGTACCGCTACCCCCTGCCCCAAGGGGGCTGGGAGTGGCGGTACGTGGTGGCCACCTTTCCCGCCACGCCCCGGACGGCGCTCACTTGGGGAAAGAGGCGGTTTGCCATAGAGCACTTCTTCCGCGCCGCGAAAAGCGAGTTCTCCCTGGGGCAGTTTGGGCAGCGGACGGCTTTGGGGGTGCACCGTTTTCTGGTGCTTTCCCTTCTGGCCTACCTGTTGGCCCACTGGGTGGGCATGGAGGGGGAAGGAAGCTGGCGGGAGGCCAGGGAGCGGGCGGCGCGGGTTCTCTTGCCTGAGCTCGTGGTGCAGGTCGCCCTGCGGGAGCTCTATGCCCTGGGTCTCTGGCCGCCGGGGGGAGGGGGTGAAGGTTTATGCGGGATATGCGGGAGGTGCAAGTTTTGAGTTGACCCTTTTATCCTCCCCACCAGGGGCCTCCACCAGCACTCTGGGGAAAGAGTTCCCGTAAGCCTTTCCCAGGGGCTCTTTTCCCCAATCCGCCGATGCCGCATCCGGTAAAGCCCCACCATCAACCAGGATTCCCCCACCTCCAGGCTCCGCAACACCCTCCGCCTGCGCCGCCGCCACAATCGCCCATGCCCTACCTCCGCCACGTTGTTTGTCCAAGGAGGCGGTACCTCGGCCCCCCAAGCCTCCTGCAACCCCTCCCAAGCCCGCACCCAGCCCCCCAAGGCCTTACCCCACCGGGGCAGAAGCTCCTTCCAAAAGAACGCCTCCCTCTCCCCAGGCCCAAGCCCCCGCAGCACCCTCAGACCCTCCCGTATCTCCCCCCACGCCTTCCGGTCCACCTTGGCCCGTACCTCCCGCATCAGGTGGAAAGCGCACCGGGCCCAAAGCAGCCTCCGCCCCAACCAGCCCAACGCCTCCCCTACCTCCTGCGCCCCGTCCGAAACCACCCCCAGCCTTGGAGGTAACCTCCAAAGGAGCTCCCGCACCCGCTCGTAACGCCGCCGATGGCCAAGGTCTCCCCACAGCGGGCAACCCGTCCAAGCCTCAAAGTAAAGGTACCCGTACCCCTTGGGGCCCCGGCCAAAGGCCCATTCATCCACACTCCCCCAGTACACCCGCCCTCGGAGAAGACGGTTCTCCCGCTGAAGGAGCCGTTTGGCCCTGGCCCCCGCGGACCTGAGCCAGCGGAGGCGGGTGGGACGGGTGAGGGGGAAGCCCAGGTTCTTGGCGAGATCGTTTTGGACGCTTTCAGGGGCGCGATGGCTTGCGAGGATGAGGAAGTGCTCCTGGATGGAGATCGCGTACCAGCGGCTTCTAGGGCAGTCCTCCGGGTAGAGAGCTCGTTTCTGGCGCTTGCATTGGGCGCAGCGGATCCGTTTGACTCTGACTTCCTGGATGCCCCGAAAGGTGCGCAGCTTGCGTCTGCGGTAGCCCCCGCTCTCCTCACGGGTGGCTCCGCAGTGGGGACAGGGTACGATGGAGCTCGGGGAGTCCTCAGTCGGCTTCATGGCAGAACCAGACTAAGGGCTCCCCTCTTACTCAACCGAGTTTTTTACATGACCCCCTGGAATGATCTGGACGTTGATGTTGGTGTTCTCCACTAAGAACCCGTGCTGTACGTCCGGGCTGGTGACGTAGAAGGTCACCTCCGCACCCTTCGGCACCCGTACCTCCCCCGGCACAAAACTGAAGGCCTGGGCGATCATGTAGACCCGGTAAGCGTTCGGCCCGACCTGCTCCACCCGCGGATTGGCGAACTCCCCCTCCAGTCGTACGCTCCGCGGGTCTACCCGATTCACGGTGTCCGGCACGTAGGAGGCGAAGTTCGAGACGGTGTACCCGGTCAACACGAGAAAGACCAGGATCATAGTCAGTGCAAAGACGATCCAGCCACGCTCGTAGCGCTCGAGGGTTTTCGCCAGTTTCTTCTCCTCCATCGCTCACCCCCGGGAAAGGAAGAGGTAGAACACCCCAAACCAAAAGATCAGGATCGTGGCGGTCAAGAAGGCGATGAGTGCCAAGGTGCCTGTTGGTTTCCCCTCTTGCATGACCCAGACCTCCCTTGCCGCAAGCGGCCAACTCCCCAGGAGTTCAGCCTAAATTCAAGCGTAGGCGAGCAGCCCGGGAAGTGGCAGGGACAAACGTCCAGGGGATACTTCTCGGTTGTAGGAGTTTTTCGGACATTCAACGTGGGAAAACCCCCTATGCTGGAGGTATGGGCGTGTGTCGAGTGGCGGAAGGGGAGCACGCGCGACCCTGGCCCCGGACCGAGGCGGAACAGCGGACGCGCGAACTGGAGACCCTCCAGCGCCTCGCGCAGGCAACGCTGCGCAGCCTGGAGCCGCGCGAGGTGCTGCAAAGCGCCCTCGCAACCCTGGTGCACACCGGGTGGTTCCGCTGCGGCGAAGCCTTCATCACCGGTACAGCCGGGCTGGACACCGTGGCGGTCGGCACCTGCCCCTACACCGACCTGAAGGCCTGCGCGCTGCGCCCCGCTCTCCTCGAGTGGGTGCGGGAGGCCCTTGAGGCGAAGGAGGTGCGGCAGGTGCAGGGCTGGCAAATCGTGCCCATCGACGCTGAAGCGGCCATCGCCGTCTCGGGCGGTCAGGTGTCCCGGCCCTTCCTCAACACGGTCGTGGAGTGCATCCGCGCCGCGTTCGAACGCGCGCGACTCTACACCGCTCTCAAGGAAAAGGAGGCCCAACGCGCCCGCCTCTTCAAGGCTCTACTCAACGCCCAGGAGGAGGAACGCACGCGCATCTCCCGCGACCTACACGACCAGGTGGGCCAGGCCCTGACCGGCATCATCCTTGGCCTCGAGGCCGCCCTCGCCGACCCGAATCCGGCGCGCCTCGAGGGCCTTAAGGAACTCGCCGGAATGACGCTCGCGGACGTGCGGCGCATCGCGCTGGACCTGCGGCCTTCCGTATTGGACGAGCTGGGGCTGGAAGCCGCCCTCAAGCGGTACACGCGCGAGGTCGGGGAACGGTACGGCCTTGAGGTGGAGCTGGTGGCCCGCCTGCCCCTTCGCCTCCCCCCGGAGATGGAGACCGTCCTCTACCGCGTGGCGCAAGAGGCCCTCACCAACGTGGTGCGGCACGCGCGGGCCCAGCGGGTCTCGGTGGTCCTGACCGCGCACCGGGACGCGGTGCAGCTCGTGGTGGAGGACGACGGCGTGGGGTTTGATCCCCGCCGGGTCGCCTCCACACGGCTGGGGCTCGCGGGGATGCGGGAACGCGTCGAGCTGCTGGGGGGCCAGTTCCGGTTGGAGAGCGCACCGGGTGCGGGAACGACCGTGTACGCCCGGCTGCCGCTCAAACCGGGAGGACGCGCATGATCCGCGTGTTTTTGGTGGATGATCACCCGGTGGTGCGCGCCGGGATCCGGTTCCTGCTCGAGGCCAAAGGTCCTGTGCAGGTGGTAGGAGAGGCCGAGAGTGGCGAGGAAGCCCTCGAGAAGATCCCCCTGCTCAAGCCCGAGGTGGCGGTGCTCGACCTTTCGCTTCCCGGAATGAGCGGGATCGAGACCGCGAAAACCCTGAGAACGCGGGCCCCCGAGGTGCGCCTTGTGGCGCTCTCGATGCATGAGGACCCTGAGTACGTGCAGAGCTTCTTCGAGGCCGGCGGACAGGGGTACGTCCCTAAAAGCGCGGTGGAAGCCGAGCTGGTGGACGCGGTGCTCGCCGTGGTGCGGGGAGAGTACTACGCTCCCGCCCGACTCCTTTCACGGGTTGCGCGCGAGATGGCGAACCCTCACGCGCGCGAAGCCAAGCTGACCGAGCGCGAGCTGGAGGTGGTCCGGCAGATCGCGGAGGGCAAGACGTACAAGGAGATCGCGGAGCACCTGGGGATCAGCGAGAAGACCGTGGCGACCTACCGCGAGCGGGCCGCGGAAAAGCTCGGTCTGAAGACCCGGGCCGAGCTCGTGCGGTGGGCCCTTGAACGCGGGCTGCTCGGCTAAGCACGCCACCGTGGCGTTCATCACGATGGGGACCCCAGGGGGACCGCACGTAAGGCTCAGCAGGGGTCCGTGTGGGAGGTTTAAGGGGCGATCCTTGGATGCGCGCGAAACGGGGGCGCATAGCGCCCCCTGATCGGCCCTCCGGTCCTACATTACTCCTCGTCGCCCCCCAGGAACGGCCCGTGCCAGGTGTGCACCCACACCTCCCCGGTAAAGGCGTTCACGCTCAGCATCCCCTCGACCGTCTCCCGGCCGAAGTCGAAGGTGTAGTACCCGCTAAACGCCTGCGCCGCCTTCACCTCCGCACCCGGCAGGTAGTCCGCAAGAAACCCCTCCGCCAGCGCCTGCGCCGCCTCGAGGTCGTACCGCACCGCGCCCAGCGGCGCGCCCATAAACCCCGCCCGGGCGTTCCACGTCATGTTCGGCCCCGGCTCGGGAAAGACGTTCCCGGTGTACCGGTCCACCAGGACCTCGCCCAGTCCCTCACCCCGGGCGTTCACCACCTGGGCGTAGTAGTTGTTGCTGAACACCATCACGTCCCGGATCTGGGCGTCGGGGCCCAGCCGCGCCGCGTACGCCTCGAGCAGCCGCTCCGCCTGCTCCTTCGGGATCGGCTTCGCCGTGGCCGGGTAGACGGCCATCATGCCCATGCCGCCCCCCATGCCGCTTGAAGGGCCTCCCATGCCTGTGGTTCCCGGGAACCCTCCCATGCCGCCGCCCATCATGCCGCTGCCGCCGCCCATCATGCCTTGGGCGGCCGCGAGGCCGAGCAGGGCCAGGGTCAAGAGGCTCGCGCCGATCCAGGTCTTGGAGTTGCGTTTCATCATTCCCACCTCCGACCCTACCCTACGGGGGTATGGTTAAGCTTGTATCAAGACGGTCCACTCACGATCCGGCGGAGCTGCCGGAGATGGTGCCGCTCATGAAACGCCGCGACCCGCAGCCACCCTAGAGCGGTC
Organism: Marinithermus hydrothermalis DSM 14884; assembly: GCF_000195335.1. Classification (NCBI taxonomy): domain Bacteria; kingdom Thermotogati; phylum Deinococcota; class Deinococci; order Thermales; family Thermaceae; genus Marinithermus; species Marinithermus hydrothermalis. The sequence continues at coordinate 342,091 of NC_015387.1, read as the reverse complement.
AACGCCCCGAAAAACGGGTGCGGGAACGTCACCGGAGCCTCGAGCACCTCCTCGCTCGCGTGTACCTCGGCGAGCAGGAACGCCCGGGCCGCCCCGAGCATCCGCAGCACCTCCGCTCGCGACAATCCCCCCTTCGGCGCGACCACCTCCGGCGCAACCGCCCGCCCGTCGGGGCGGAAACGCCCCGGCGCCACGCGCACCTGCGGCAGCGGCTCCCCCCCAACCGCGCGCCGAAGCCGGCGGATCACTCGTGCCGCCGAGTCCTCCACCCGCGCGATGTGCTCGAGCACCTCCGCCGCACACCACGCCTCCGGCTCCGGCTTACGGAAAAACCTCGCCTCGTCCAGCCCCTCGACCACCTCGAGGACCTCGCGCCGCGAACGCTCGAGGTGCCGCAAGCAGTTGTGCATGTTCCCGTAACGCGTCAAATCCACCCGCATCGTTTCCTCCGTTACACCCAGTCTATGCCCCCAGCGCCCCGGTCCGGTTAAGATACGGGACGTATGGTGCGCATTGACCTCTCCGGTAAACGCGCCTTGGTGATGGGCGTGACCAACCAGCGCAGCCTCGCGTGGGGCATCGCCGAGAAACTGCACGAGGCTGGGGCCGAGCTCGCGTTCAGCTACCAAGGCGAGCGCCTCAAACCCATCCTCGAGCAGCTCACCCAGAAGATCCCGGACCGTCGGCTCTACCCGTGCGACGTTACCCGCGAGGACGAACTCAAGGCCTTGTTCGCCGACCTCAAGGCGGCCTGGGGGGGGCTGGACTACATCGTGCACTCCATCGCCTTCGCGCCCCGCGCCGCGATGGAAGGCCGCTACATCGAGACCCGGCGCGAGGACTGGTTGACTGCGCTCGAGGTCTCCGCGTACTCCCTGGTCGCCGTCGCGCGCGAGGCCGAACCCCTCCTCAGCGAAGGCGGTGGCATCATCACCCTGACCTACTACGCCTCGGAGAAGGTCGTGCCCAAGTATAACGTGATGGGCATCGCGAAAAGCGCCCTCGAGGCGAGCGTGCGGTACCTGGCGTACGACCTGGGCAAGAAGGGCGTGCGGGTCAACGCGGTCTCGGCGGGACCGGTGCGCACCGTCGCGGCGCGCAGCATTCCTGGGTTCATGAAGATGTACGAGCGCGTCGCCTCGATCGCGCCCCTAAAACGTAACATCAGCCTGGAGGAGGTTGGGAACCTGGGGCTCTTCCTCCTCTCCCCCCTCGCCTCGGGCATCACCGGGGAAACCGTCTACGTGGACGCCGGATACCACGTGATGGGCATGGACCTGGAAAGCGAGGCCTAACCCCCCAAGTCTCGCGAACCGGGGCCCCGGCCTGCGCGCCGCGGGCCCCGGCAGGGTTCCAGGAAGGTCCGGTCCTCCGGTGGTAAGATAGCGGGGTACCGCGCACAGCCGACCATTCCGCAACGCGCTTAGATTTCCCCATATTTCCCGGATTGAAGGAGGTATTCGCATGAATCGAAGCATAGGACTCTTGATCCTGGCCGTCATCATAGCGGCGCTCTTCCTCGTGCTGCGCCGCTCCCCCGCCCCTAACCCGCCCGCCGCCGCCAGCCCCACCACAACCGAAGCCCTCGCACCCCTCGCCCCCACCTCAGGCAGCAGCGTCCAAGGCACGGTGCGCTTCACCCAAACGGACCAAGGGCTTCGGATCGTAGCGGAGGTGAGCGGCCTCGAGCCGAACACCCAGCACGGCTTCCACATCCACGAGGTCGGGGACTGCAGCGCTCCGGACGCCTCGAGCGCCGGCGGGCACTACAACCCCACGGCCTCCGCGCACGGCAGCCCCGACAGTCCGGAGCACCACGCGGGCGACCTGGGAAACCTCGAGGCCGGCGAGGACGGCCGTGCCCGCTACGAGCGCACCATGGCGGACCTTGCCCTTGAGGGCGGCCTGGCCTCCGTCCTGGGCCTGAGCGTGGTCGTGCACGCGAACCCGGACGATCTCACCACTCAACCCTCGGGGAACGCGGGGCCTCGAGTGGCCTGTGGCGTGATTGAGGCCGCGGAGGGGTAGCAAACGTGAGGTGCACGGGACGACCGTCCCTTCGGGGTTCGGTAGTATAGGAACGGTATGGCAGAGCGACCCGAACGCCCCAAACCCCAGATCCGCGAGTACAACGAGCGGCCCACCCGCCGCATGACCGATATGGACCCCGCGGGCCTCGTGGTCAAGAAGGAACCCGACCGGGCCAAGCGGCAGTTCATGAACTACGCCTTCTTCAAGCTGGACCCGGCCTTCCGTCGCCTCGAGCCGAGCGAGAAGGAGCGGGCCAAGGCCGAGTTCGCGGAGGTCGTGGAGCGGTGGGCGGAGCGCGGCGAAGGGTTCATCGTGCGCACCTACTCCCTGGTGGGGGTGCGCAGCGACGCGGACTTCATGATCTGGCGCATCGCCTTCGATGTGCGTGAGTTCCAAGCGATGCAGCGTGAGCTGAACCGCACGCACCTCGCGGGGTACCTGACCCAACCCTACTCCTTCCTCTCCATGCAGAAGCGCTCGATCTACGTGGATCGCTTCAATCCTGAGGGGGAGGGGGTCGAGCTCCGGCCGGGCGAGGGGCAGTACCTGTTCGTATATCCCTTCGTCAAGAAACGCGACTGGTACCGGCTCACCCCCCAGACCCGCCAGGGCATGATGGACGAGCACATCTACGTCTCCGCCCCGTTCGAAGGCGTGCGCCTCAACACCTCGTACTCCTACGGCCTCGACGACCAGGAGTTCGTGGTGGCCTTCGACTCCAACTACCCCCAGGAGTTCGTGGACCTGGTGCACCGCCTGCGGTTCACCGAGGCCTCGATGTACACCCTGCGCGACACCCCCATGTTCACCTGCATTAAGAAGGAGATCCGCGAGATCATGGACGACCTGGCCTAACGCGGTGCGTTCGCGCCGAGCCTCCCCCGCCTTCGGGCGGGGGATCGCGTTTGCCTCGAAACCCTCGCCGCCCGATCCCCCCAGGGCCGTACGAGAAGACCCAAGCCGCCTTGACAAACCCAGCCGCGGTTCGCCATAGTATAGGGTGCGGCCGGAGGGTTGGCCGAGCGGTCGAAGGCGGCGGTCTTGAAAACCGCAGTGGGCAACGCCCACCGGGGGTTCGAATCCCTCACCCTCCGCCAGAACAGCAGCGTGGAGAGGTGGCCGAGTGGTCGAAGGCGGCACCCTGCTAAGGTGTTGTACCGGGCAACCGGTACCGCGGGTTCGAATCCCGCCCTCTCCGCCAAAACAGCGGGGCCCATCACCGGCCCCGCAAACGCATTCTTGGCTCACCGCTCTAGCCGCACCTCGAGCTTCACGTTCCCCCGCGTGGTCCGGCCCAGCACGCGCAGCACCGTGAGTTGGCCGAGCCCCTCAGCCACCAGCACGTCCCCCTCGGCCACCACGTCCTTCGCCCGCGCGACGCGCCCCCCGATCCGCACCTTCCCAGCCTTCACCCCCTGCACGAAGTAGTTGCGGGAGGTGCCGAACCCCTTGGCGCCCACCACGTCCACGCGCAGGGACGGCACCACCACCACCCGCTCCCGCGTACGACGCCGCGCCGCCTGCGGAAGCTCGCGCACCTCGAGGCCCGCCGCCACAAGCTGCTTGCGCCCCTTCTCGGTCGTCACCACGAGCACCCCGTCCTCCGTGGCCCGCACCTCACCCCGGAGGGCTGGGTCGAGCCAGGCCTGCACCCGCGCCTCGAGGTCCCCTTCCCCCACGACCTCGAGGACGCGCGTGGGGTCGCTCACCGCGGGCACGTGCCCGGGGTACAGCACGCCCACGCGCCGCGCCGCGCCGGGCAGGCCCCCGAACCAGGCGAGGCGCACCCCCTCCCGCTCCGCGAGAACCTGCAGGCGCGCCTGGTCCTCCGGATCCAGAAACGGGGTCTCGACCACGCGCCCTCCGCGGGCGCGCTTGATGAAGGCGATCACGTCCATACCCTCATGGTAGCGTGCCGCTCGCGATCGCCTCCCAGTTCACCTTCCAGACGCGCACCGCGCCGTCCTCGAGCCCCGCCACGAGCCGCCGCCCATCGGGACTGAAGGCCACCGTCCCCGTACCCCTCGAGAACCGCCGGGGCCTCAGCCGCGCCGAGGGCCCACAGCCGCACCGTGCGGTCGCTCGAGGCCGAGGCGAGCCGCGCCCCGTCCGGGCTGAACGCGACCCCGTAGATCAGGTCCGCGTGCCCTTTCAACACCGCGCGTTCCCGGCCGGTGCCCACCTCCCACAACCGGATCGTGCAGTCGAAACCCCCAGTGGCGAGCAAGGTACCGTCGGAACTGAAGACGAGGGAGCGCACCGCGCCAGTATGCCCTTGCAAAACCATGACCTCGCTGCCCGAGCACACCCCCACACGCTGCTCCACGCGCCGTCCCAGCCCGCGCACCGTAAGGTCGTATACTCCGGCGGGCACACCCTCGGCCTTCCACCGCACCCCGGTCTTGCGGTAGCCGTGTACCTCCAAAAGGGGAATGTCGATCACGCACTCGATCGGCAGGCACTGGATGATCAGGGTGCCGACCTGGGCCTTGGGCTCGCCCACCACAGCCTCCCCTTCCTCGGTGATCCGCAGCTTGAGGGCAAACCGCTCCACCCGGTACACGAGCACCCGCCCGGTCTCGACCGTGATCGCGCCCTCCTGAGGGTAAAACCCCTCCTTGACCAGGCGTAGCGTGTGTGGCCCGGCCGGCACGTTCGGAATCACGAGCCCCCCCACCGCCTCGCGGGTCAAGCCGACAAAGGTATCGTCCAAGAACACCTGTACGCCCGGCTCCGCCTGGACCTGGATATGCCCCACCCCGCCCTGCGCCACCCCCAGCCCCCCGAGCGTGAGCCAGGCCCACACCCAAAGGACCGCCCGTCCCCAGCGCCACAAGTTGCCGCGCCCGCGTGCCGTCATGAGCACTTCAGGGTTGCGCGCGAACGGAGAGCAAAGGGTATCGGGTACGACGTTCTACGCCAGTTGCTCGGTGAGGCGGGTGTACAACCCCCCCCGCGCCACGAGCTCCGCGTGGGTGCCCGTCTCCACCACGCGCCCCGCCTGCATCACCAGGATACGGTCCGCCTGCCGCACGGTGTGCAGCCGGTGAGCGACCACGAGGACCGTACGTCCCGCCCGGGCCGCCTCGAGCGCCGTGAGGACGCGGGCCTCGGAGATCGGGTCGAGCGCGCTGGTCACCTCGTCCAGCAAGAGCACGCGCGCGTCGCGCAGCAAGGCCGCGGCGATCGCGAGGCGCTGCTTCTGCCCCACGGAAAGCCCGCCCGTCTCCTCGTGCACCGGGGTTTCCAGTCCCGCGGAGAGCTCCTCCCAAAGCTGGACCGTCTCGAGCGCCTCCCGCATCGCCGCTGCACTCACCCCGGGCGCGAGGGCCTCGAGGTTCTCCCGCACCGTCCCCCCGAAGAACGCGGGTTCCTGCGGAACCCAGGCCACCACCCGGCGCACCAGCTCCAGGTCGTACGCCCAAAGCGGCCGCCCGTCCAAGCGCACCTCCCCCGCCGCGGGGCGGTACAGCCCCAGGATCAGGCGCAGCACGGTGCTCTTCCCCGCACCCGAAGGCCCCACGAGGGCGTTCAGCGTGCCGGGCTCGAGGGTGAATGTCACCCCCTCAAGGGCCGCGCGCCCCTCCGGGTAGGCGAAGCGCACTTCGCGAAACTCGATCCGCCCCTCGAGCCGCTCCGGCCGGTACCCTCCAGAGGGGGGCGTTTCGGGAAGGTGCAGGAGGTCCACGAGCCGCGCGGCGGCCCCCTCCGCCTGCGCGAAGAGCATCCCGGCGCGGGAGAGGGTCTGCATCGGGGAGACGGCCAGGCCCAGGTAGGTGAGGTAAGCGGTGAGGTCCCCGGTCGTCATGGCTCCCGCCTCGACCGCCCGGGCTCCCAGCCACAACAGCGCCAGCGCCACCACCGCCGTGGCCAGCTGGGATAGGGGCAGGTGCAAGGCCGCGGTGAGCGCCCGGGCAAGGCCCAACCGGTAGTAGGCGCGACTCTCCTGACGGAACCGCTCCCGCGCGAAGTCCGCGAGGTTCTGGGCGCGGATCAGCTCGAGGCGGCTGAACCCCTCGGCGAGCCGCCCAGCAACCCGCTCGGCCGCGGCCTGGGTGCGGCCGCTCGCCGCCGCGACCCGCCGCCCCACCCAGCCAAACAGCAGCCACAGGGGGGGCAGCAGCGCGACGAGGGCCAGGGTGAGCTTGGGGTACAGGACCAAGAGCGCCACAAGGAGCGCCAAAAGCAGCGCCCCCTGCACGAGCAGCGCTCCCAACCCGAAGAAGATGAAGCTCTCGAGTTCCCTGAGGTCGGCGAGGATCCGGCCGGCGAGCGCCGCGGGCGCGGCGGGGAGGCGGGCGAGGTCCGCCTGGAGGAGCCGGGCCTGGATCCGCTCCCGCAGCTCGCGCGGCACGCGCACCGAGAGGTACCCCATAAACGCTTCCTGCGCGTACCCGCCGAGCGCGACGAGGCCGAGGAGGCCGGCTGCGACCCCGAGCAACGCCCGCAACTGGTCGTAGCGCCCCTCGGCGAGCACCTCGTCCAACAGCGGCTTGACGAGCAAGGGCGGCAGCGCGGCTTGCGCCGCCGCGGGCAGCGCGGCGAGGAAGAGCGCCAGCAACAGCTCGCGCCAGTACGGCCTGAGCAGACGGATCAGGCGCACGACCCCTCCTCCAGGACGGCTGCGACCAACCGGTCCGCGCCCGGGGTGCGCTCCAAGCGCGCCAAGTGCGCCCGCACCTCCCGGGCGCGGTCCGCCTCGAGCAATGCGTCGGCCTCCTGGGCAAGCCGCTCTGGACCGAACACGCCCCGCAGCTCCGGATACACGCGCGTGTTCAACCACTGGTTGGGCAAGGCGAGGTACGGCACGCGGGCCTCCAGGGCCAGGACCGCACGGCGCTTGATCCAAGGCCCCACACCGGGCAGCGCCCCCACCCACTGCACGAGCCCCTCGAGCGGCAGCAGCTCCGGCTTATGCAACGGCAGGAGCACCAGGGCCGGCAACCCCGCGAGGGCCAGCTCGAGGGTGTTCGTCCCGGGGATCGTCCAGGCGAGCTGCGCGCGGCGCATCGCGCCGTAGCGTTGCGGCTCGTCCAGCACCCGCACCCTTAGCCCCCCCTCGGTGACGAGCGCGCCGTCCTCGAGGCGCGCCCCGACACCCCCCACCGCGCGAGTGTACCGTCCGGAGAGGGCTTCCTGCACGACCGCGTCGGGCAGCAGGCGGCTTTTGAGCCAGGCGAAGGTCAGGTCCGGCCGTCGCTCGGCCAGAAGCTCGGCCGCGCGCAGCATGAAGCCCAGAAGGTACCGGGCGGCGAAGGGCCGGCTGCCGGGAAGGAGCAGGACGTCCGCGCGCGCCCCCAGGTCCGGCGCTTCGGCGAGGGCGTCCACCACCAGGTTACCCACCACCCGCACGCGTGCGGGATCCGCCCCGCGCTCGAGGGCTTCCCGCCGCGAGCGCTCCGCGTCCACGAAGAATCCCTGAAGGCCCGGGTGCCAGTTCCGCCCGTGGAAGCTGTAGGCGTACGCCGGGTACCCGGTCGCCCGCGCGAGGAGGACCGCGTCCCGCGGCGCGCCGCCCAGCATCAAGACGATCCCCCGCTGCGCCGCCTTACGGCGCGCGAGGCGTGCGAGAAAGGCGGCGCGGTTTGAGAGCGCGTCCACCGGGTACTCCCGGGCCTTGAGGGCCTCGGTGCCGCTGGAGAACTGGTCGGTGAGGAGGAAGAGCTCGATGCGCGCCTGGGGGAGGCGCGCCCTAAGCCGCGAGAGGACGGGCGGCACCCAGGTGGAGAGCTCTCCAGGCCCATTGGTGATCAAGAGGACCTCGTCCACCCTGTCGCGTCACCCCCACCGCTTGGTGCCCCTCACCGCACAAACCCCGTGATGCCGCGCTTCGTGGGGGCCTCGAGGAAGGCCTTGAGGTGCGCGACCTCAGGCGTCAGGGGCACGCCGTTCAACCCTTTCCCGGCGCGCAGGGCGCGGAAGGCCTGCTCGAGGGCCCGGTAACGTTCGCCGTTCACGCCAGCGCGCCGAAGGCCTACGGTGTTGAGCCGGTAGTGGCGGGCGGGTTTGCCTTCCACGAGCATAAACGGCAGCACGTCCTGCGTGACCTTCACGAGCGCCCCGACCATCGCGAGCCGGCCCACACGCGCGAACTGGTGCACCCCGACCCCCCCGCCGAGCACCGCACGGTCCTCGATCACCACGTGACCCCCGAGGAGGACGCCGTTCGTGAGGATTACGTCGTCCCCCACCTGGCAGTCGTGCCCCACGTGGCTGTAAGCCATTAAGAAGCAGCGGGAGCCCACGCGGGTGGGCCGGTCCGGGCGCGTGGCGCGGTGGATCGTCACCCCCTCGCGGATCACGTTCTCGTCCCCGATCTCCACGCGGGTGGGGGCACCGTCGTAACTCAGGTCCTGCGGCTGGTCTCCGATCACCGCGTGCGCGTGGATGCGGTTCTTCGCCCCGATCCGGACCCCGGAGTGGATCACCACGTGCGGACCGATCACGGTCCCCGGCCCGATCTCCACCCCCTCCTCGATCACCGCGTATGGGCCCACTACCACGCCCTCGCCTAGGCGCGCGTCCGGCGCTACCACCGCGGTCGGGTGCACCCGGGTCATGCGCCCTCCCTGACCACGAAGCTGATCTCCGCCTGCGCGGCGAGCTCCTCGTTCACCGTGGCCCGCACCCGGACCTTACCCAAACCCCGCCGGTAGGTCAGGAGTTCCCCCTCCATCACCAGGGTGTCTCCCGGCACGACCTGGCGCTTGAAACGCACCCGGTCCACCCCCACCAGGAAAACCAAACCGCCCGGCTTGAACTCGGGCTGGTGCACCACCACGGCTACCGAAGCCTGGGCCATCGCCTCGAGGATCAGCACCCCGGGCATCACCGGGTAGTCCGGAAAGTGCCCCTGGAAGTGGGGCTCATTCATGGTCACGTTTTTGATGGCTTTAAAGCGCTTGTCGTCCGCCTCGAGCACCCGGTCCACCAGGAGGAACGGGTACCGGTGCGGGAGGATCTGCATAATCTCGGTAATATTCATGCCACCACCTCGTGCAGGCTTTGACGCAAAGCCAGGGCGATCTCCAGGGTCGTGAGGTCGTCCTCGAGGGTGCCGATGGGCTCCACGCCCCGTAGGATCCGGTCGATGAAGTGCTTGAGCTCGCGGCGCAGGGGGTTCTCGTTGTGGATCGAGGTACGCGCGACCTGGACCTCGGTCTTGCCGTTCTGCTCGCCGGCCGCGCGGTAGATGGAGACCTCGGTGTAGGGATCGTTGGTGAAGTCCATGCGGATCACCTCGTCCTCCTGGGTGATCGCGAGGGAACGTTCGGCCTGCGCCGAGAGCCGGCTCGCGGTCAAGACCGCCTTGGTGCCCGAGGGGAACTCGAGCACCGCGTGGGCGTACTCCTCCACCGCCCCCAGGTGGTGCCCCACCACCTGCCAACGCCGGGGCCGCTCGCGCAGTAGCAGGAGAAGCACGTCCAGGTCGTGGATCATCAGGTCCAGAATCACCCCGATATCCCGGATGCGGCGGTTGTTCCCCACGCGGCGGGCCTCGATCACGATGGGGTTCCGGAGGAGCCGGGGCATCTCCTCCACCGCGCGGTAAAACCGCATGATATGCCCCACCTGCAAGACCAGCCCCTTCCGCTCGGCCAGCGCCGCCAGGTGGCGGGCCTCTTCCAGTCGGGGAACCATCGGCTTTTCCACCAGAACGTGCACGCCAGCCTCGAGGAAGGTCTTGACGTGCTCGTAGTGCAACGAGGTGGGCGAGGCGACGCTGACCGCGTCCACCTTCCCGATCAGGGCGTACGGGTCGGCGTAGGCCGGGACCTCAAGGTCCCGCTCGAGCACCTGCCGCCTCAGGGGGTCCGGGTCGGCCACGCCGACGAGGCGGGCGCCTGGCAGTCCTGCGTAGATCTGCGCGTGGTAGGTGCCCATCACCCCGACGCCGACGACCCCAACGTTTAGCTCTGCCATACCGCCTCCAAGCGTCTTGCCAGTTCCACGTGCCACCGGTGCGCGCCCCGGTGGACTACAAAGCGTCCCAACGGAGGCCTACCGGCGAGGTAGAGATCCCCCAAAAAGTCTAACGCCTTATGCCGTACCGGCTCGTCTACCCCACGGGGAGGGTTTAACGGCGCACGCTCCCCGTACACGAGCACCGACCGGAGAGAGGCCCCTTGGATCAGCCCTTGGGCGCGCAGGGCCTCCGCCTCGTGCGCAAACCCGAAGGTGCGGGCGTCCGCGACCTCACGGAGCGCGCGGGGTGGGCTTTCGAAGCTCTGGTACCCGATCCGGGGGTGCTTGAAGAAGATGGAGACCGTTACGGAAAAGCCCTCCGCGGGCTCGGCCATGACCGTGCTGGATGCGTCCCCGACCCGGATGCGCTCCGGGACGCGCGCGGCCGGGAGCGGAGCAGGCGTCAGCCCCTCCAGCACCGCGAGCCACTCCGCCGCGCTGCCGTCCAGGATAGGGAGCTCGGGTCCCTCGACCTCGATCACCAGTCCCGTCCAGATCCCCCGCAGGAAGAGGGCCGCGAGGAGGTGCTCCACCGTCGCGAGCCGCACCCCCTCCCCACCCAGCACGGTCGCGCGCGTGGTCTCCACCACGCGCGAAGCCCGGGCCGGGATCTCTACCCGCCCCACCCGGAAACGCACCGGCCCCTCCTCCAGGTGAAACCGCACCCTCGCGGGTGCGCCGGTGTGCAACCCCACCCCCTCAACCGTCACGCTGTCCCTCCTTCAGCCGCTTGAGGAGTTCCTCGAGCCGGTCCAAAAGCGCCAAACGCCGCCAGTACTCGCGCAGAGGACGCGCGGGCACCCCGCCCCAGGTCTCGCCGGGCGGCACGTTCTTCGTCACACCGCCCTTCGCGCCCACGCGGGCCCCGGCCCCTACGGTCACGTGGTCCGCGACCCCCACCTGCCCGGCGAGGATCACCCCGTCCTCTAGCGTCACGCTGCCCCCCAAGCCGGTCTGGCTCACGATCACCACGCCCCGCCCGATGCGGGCGTTGTGCCCCACGTACACCGCGCCGCCGATCTTGGTGTGCGCCCCCACGCGCGCCTCCCCCACCACGCTCCGCTCGATCACCGCCTGAGGACCGACCTCGACGCCTTCCTCGAGCACCACCCGGCCGGTGTGCATAAGGCGCTGCCCGTCTTGGAAGCCGAACCCCGCCGCGCCGATCACCGCCCCGGCCATCACCCGGCACCGCGGCCCCACCACCGTGCCGCGGTGCAGCGTAACGCGCGGCTCGAGGACCGCGCCGGCCTCAACGCGGCAGTCCTCGCCCACGTAGGCGTAGGGGCCGACGACCGCGCCCGGACCGACCACCGCACCGCGGCGCACGCAGGCGAACGCGCCCACGCTCGCGGTGGGCGCGATCTCGGCGCCGGGTTCAACCCAGGCGGTGGGGTGCACCCCCTTCCCCCAGTCGTCCTCCCAGGCGAAGAGGTCCAATAGCCGGGGCCACACGGCCGCCACCGAAGCCACCCGGACCGCGCTCGTGCCTTCCGGCAGGACCGTAGCCTCGTCCACCACCACCGCGGCGCGGGCCTCGAGGGCCGGCGCGAGCCAGCGCGCCTCCCGGATCGCCACGAGATCCCCGGGCTGGGCCTGGTCGGGGGCAGCCAGGCGGGCCACCTCACGGTCCGGCCCTTCGAGGCGACCGGAGAGCGCCACCGCGATCTCAGCGAGCCGCATGGTTAGCGTTTGAGCACGTTATCCGAAGAGATCAGGGTGTCCTTCAGGACCGGGATCATCTCGAGGGCCCGGCCGGTACCCACCGCGACCGCGTCCAGGGCGTTCTCGGCCACCACGACCGGTACGCCGGTCGCTTCCTGCAAGAGGGCGTCCAGGTGCTTGAGGAGCGCCCCGCCCCCGGTGAGGAGGATGCCGCGGTCCACGATGTCCGAGACGAGCTCGGGGGGCGTGTTCTCGAGCACCCGGCGCACGCCGAGCACGATCTTCTCCAGCGGCTCGCTCAGGGCGTCCACCACGTCCTCGGTCCGGACCTCGACGGTCTTGGGCAGGCCCGTGATCAGGTCGCGCCCCCGCACTTCGGCGACCAGCCGGTCCTCGTCGGACATGATCTTGGCCGCTCCGATCCGGATCTTGATCTCCTCCGCGGTGCGTTCACCGATCAAGAGGTTGTGCGTGCGCCGCACGTAGCGGATGATCGCGTCGTCGAACTCGTTCCCCGCGATGCGCAGCGACTCGGACTGCACGATGCCGCCGAGGGACATGACCGCGATGTCCGTCGAGCCGCCCCCGATATCCACCACCATGCTGCCGGTGGGCTCAGCGATGTTGATGCCCGCGCCGATCGCGGCCGCAAGGGGCTCCTCGATCAAGAAGGCGCGCTTGGCGCCGGCCTCGACGATGGCCTGCACCACCGCGCGCCGCTCCACCTCGGTCACCCCCGAGGGCACGCCCACCATGACCTGCGGTTTGAACAGGCGCGCCGTGGGCGCCAGCACCTTCTTCAAAAACATGGTGAGCATCCGCTCGGTCAGGGTATAGTCCGCGATGACCCCGTCCCGCATTGGCCGCACCGCTACGATATTGCCGGGCGTGCGCCCCAGCATGCGGTACGCCTCCGCCCCCACCGCCTTTACCTCCTTGGTGTCCCGCACCATTGCGATCACCGAGGGCTCGCGCAGCACGATGCCCTTCCCCCGCACGTACACCAGGACGGAGGCGGTACCCAAGTCGATCCCGATATCCTCGCCCCTAAACATATCAACCCATTCTACTCACAAGCCGCGCGGGGAAGGCTGAAAGGAAGATGCGAAACGAAGAAGTCAGCGCGCAGAACTCACCGCCTCCCCCGCGCCCGGCTAACGCGCGTAATCCACGACCCGCGTCTCCCGCACCACCGTGACCTGCACCTGCCCCGGGTAGTCCATGTCCCGCTCGATGCGCTGCGCGATCTCGTGCGCGAGCAGGGTGGCCTTGGCGTCCGTGATCTTGTCGGGCTTGACGATCACGCGCACCTCCCGCCCGGCCTGCACCGCAAAGGCCTGCTCCACCCCCGGGAAGCTCGAGGCGATCGCCTCGAGTTGCTCCAGCCGCTTGATGTACTCCTCCAGCGACTCGCGCCGCGCCCCGGGCCGGGCCGCGCTGATCGCGTCCGCGGCGGCCACGAGCACGGCGTAGAGGGTCTTGGCGTTTTCCGGATCGTGGTGGTGCGCGATGGCGTCGATGACCTCGTCCGGCTCCCCGAAACGCTTGGCGAGGGCGATGCCGATCTCGACGTGCGTGCCTTCGATCTCGCGGTCCACGGACTTCCCGATATCGTGCAGTAGCCCGCACCGCCGCGCAAGGCCCGGATCCAGCCCCAGCTCGGCCGCGAGAATGCCCGTGAGGTGCGCCACCTGAATCGAGTGCTTGAGCACGTTCTGTCCGTAGGAGCTGCGGAAGTGCATCCGACCCAGAAGCTGCACCAGGCCGGGCTTGAGCCCCACCACGCCCGCCTCGAGGGCGGCCTCCTCACCGCGCTCGTAGATGAAGTGCTTCATCTCCTCCTTGGCCCGCTCCACCACCTCCTCGATGCGGCTGGGGTGGATGCGGCCGTCGGCCACGAGCTGCTCGAGGGCCATCCGGGCGATCTCGCGGCGCAGGGGGTTGAACGAGGAGAGGATGACCGCCTCAGGGGTATCGTCGATGATCAGATCCACGCCCGTCAGGGCCTCGAAGGTGCGGATGTTGCGTCCCTCCCGCCCGATGATCCGGCCCTTCATCGCGTCCGAGGGGATCGGGACCACGCTGACCGCGAGGGCCGCCGCGGTCTCTGAGGCTTGGCGCTGCACGGCCTGCGCGATCAGGTGTTGGGCCTGTTTCTTCGCCTCGAGCCGCGCGCGTTCCATCGCGGCCTTGACGCGAATGGCTTTTTCTTCCTCGAGCTCCTCGTCCAGCCGCTTCAAGAGGAGGGCCTTGGCCTCCTCGCGGGTCATGCCCGCGACCTCCTCGAGCTTGAGCTCCACCTCGCGAGCCCGAGCGGCGAGGGACTCCTCCACCGCGCGCAAACGGCGGGACTCGGCCTCGAGCTTCTCCTCGAGCTGGTCGAGGCGTTCAGCGCGCGCGTCGAGCTGCTCGCCCCGGCGGGCGAGGCGTTCGTCCTGGCGCTTGAGCTCGTCGCGCTCGCGGCGCAGCGCCTCCCACTCGCGCTCGAGGCGTTCGCGCTCGCGGGCGAGTTCGCGCTCGAGGCGGGCGCGTTCCTCGGTGAGTTGGGCTTTGACCTGGCGCTCAGCTTCGCGCCGCAACCGGTCCGCTTCCGCTTCGGCCTTCTGCCGGAGTTCCCGGGCTTCCTGGCGGGCTTGCTCGAGCTCGCGCCGGGCTGCTTCCAGCAGGCTCTTGCTTTCTTCCTTGGCCGTGCTCAGGACCCGCTCGGCCTCGCGGCGGGCGTCCTCCAGCAGGGCCTTGCCCTCCTGCTCGGCGGAACGGCGCATGCGCTCGATCTCGTCCAGGAAGGAGCGGTTATCAACCCCGCCTTTGCGCCACTGTGCATAGAATAAACCCAAGAGCAGGAGAAGCAACAGCCAGGGCAGTACCTCCATCATGGCTCCGCCCTCCTTTACTCCTGGACGGAGCCGACCTCAGCCGCCTCCCGGGGCACTTGCGGCGCGGCTGACCGAGCGGCCTCCAGCACGCGCGCGCGGATCTCCTCGGCCAGCTCGGGGTGCTCGCGCAGGAACTCGGCGGCCCGCTCTTTTCCTTGGCCCAGCCGGGTGTCTCCGTAGGAGAGCCACGAGCCAGCCTTCTGGATGACCTCCTGGGCCACCGCGACGGTCACGAGGTCGGCCATGGGGTCGATTCCCTTGCCGAAGTAGAGCTCGATCTCCGCCTCGCGGAAGGGCGGGGCGAGCTTGTTCTTGGTGACTTTGACGCGCACGCGGTTGCCGATTGCTTCGTTGCCTTGCTTGATGGGCTGCCCGCTACGGCGCACGTCGAGCCGTACGGAGGCGTAAAACTTCAGGGCGCGCCCGCCGGGGGTGGTCTCGGGATTGCCGTACATGACCCCCACCTTCTCCCGGATCTGGTTGATGAAGATCGCCGCGGTGTTGGACTTGGCGAGGACGGCGGTCAGTTTACGGAGCGCCTGGCTCATGAGCCGGGCCTGCAGCCCTACGTGCGCGTCTCCCATCTCCCCCTCGATCTCCGCGCGGGGCACGAGCGCGGCGACCGAGTCCACCACGATCACGTCCACCGCCCCCGAGCGCACCAAGAGCTCCACGATCTCGAGGGCCTGCTCTCCGGTGTCGGGCTGGCTGACGAGCAGGTCGTCGACGTTCACGCCGAGCGAGCGGGCGTAGACGGGGTCCAGGGCGTGCTCCGCGTCCACGAATGCCGCCACGCCCCCCCGCTTTTGGGCCTGGGCAATGATGTGCAGCGCGAGGGTGGTCTTCCCGCCGGACTCAGGGCCGTACACCTCGATGATCCGCCCGCGGGGAATGCCCCCTACGCCGAGGGCCAGGTCGAGGGCCAGGCTGCCCGTGGGGATCACGTCCACCTGCTGCCGCGGCGCCTCGCCCAGGCGCATGATCGAGCCCTTGCCGAACTGGCGTTCAATCTGCTTCAGGGCGCTTTCCAAGGCTTTCTTCCGCTCTTTGTCCAGGTTTTCCATTCTCTTCACGCTCCTTTAGCGCAAACCGTTCGAGCACCGTGTACACCGGCCCTTCCCGGCGGAGTTCTGAATGCACCAGGGCGAAATCCCGCACGGGAAACTCTAGGTTGAACACCACCGGCCCCACCCGGGGCGCGGGCCCCTTGCGGCGCGCGAGGGTGATGTGGGCCTTAAAGGGACGGTCTTCCTCGATCAGGTCGGAAAGGCGTGCCTTCAAGCCTTCCGCGAGCGGCTCGAACCCTTCGCCTTCCGCCTTGGCGAACCACACCCGGGGCTTGCCTTCGTTGGGGAAGTACCCCGTCCCGCGCACCACGGCGGTAAACGCGGGCACGGACCGCCCCAGGTCACGCCCAACGTGGACGAGCCGCTCCAGGGCCTTGGGGTGCACCTCGCCGAGAAAGAGCAGCGTTACGTGCATCTGTGCGGGAAGGACGGGTTTCCACCGACCCACCAGTCGTTTCTGCGCTTCGGCCAGGGCCTGTTGCACAGGCTTGGGTACGAACACCGCGTAGAACAGCCTCATGTCTGACTCCAAAAGTACGCGAGGGCCGCGTAGGCCGCCCGGAGCTTGATCGCTTCCCGGCCTACGGGCGGGAACCGGTACGCCCGCGCCGCGCTGCCATCGGGGCCGGCGACCCCTACGTACACCGTACCCACAGGGTGTCCCTCGAGGGGCTGCGGTCCCGCCACCCCCGTGGTGGCGATCCCGTGGGTGGCCCCGAACAACGCCCTTACGGCCCCAGCCATGGCCCGCGCGGCCTCGGCCGAAACCGTGCCGTGCGCTTCTAGCACCGCTTCCGGCACGCCAAAGCGTGCCTTAGCCCCTGCGGAATACGATACCACGCCGCCCAACACCACCCGGGATGCGCCGGGCACATCGGTGAGGAGCGAGGTGACGAGCCCCCCGGTGAGGGATTCCATGACGGCCAGGGTACCGCCCCGGGCCTCGAGCCTCCGGAGAAGGGTTTGGGCTAGGGTGGCGTCGTCCTCTCCCCAGATGTACGCCTCCAATCGGGCGCGTACCGACCGGGCCAGCGCGCGGGTGGCCGCGGGGTCGGTACCCTCAATCACCACGTGCACCCCGTCCGGGTGGGCGTAGGTGCCAAGGGCGGGATCCCCTCGACGCGCGAGGGGACCGAGACGTTGGACAAGCGTGGACTCGCCGAGCCCCCAGGTCTTGTAGACCTTCCGAACGCGCGGCGCGGGGGGCAGGCCCAGCTGCGGCAGCAGCTCAGCCCAGATCGGCCGCCACTCCGCGGGCGGCCCCGGCAAGGCCACGAGCTGCTTGGCCTCCCGGATGACCCACCAGCCAGGCGCGGTGCCGCGCGGGTTCTCCAGCCACCGGGCCGAGGGGATCCGCAGGGCCTGCTTCTGGTTTCCCTCCGGCATCGCCCGCCCGCGGGCCGCGAAGAAGGCCCGGATCCGCTCGAGCATCGCCGCGTCGAGCTCGAGGGGTTCCCCGAGGGCCTGGGCGATGGCTTCGCGGGTGAGATCGTCCGGGGTGGGGCCGAGACCACCGGAGAGCACCACGAGGTCCGCCCGCCGCCAGGCTTCCCGCACGGCCTCCGCGAGGGCTTGGAGGTCGTCCGCGACCCGCAGGGTACGGTCCACACGGACCGCGTAAGCTTCGAGGCTGCGCGCGATCTCGGCGGTGTTGGTGTCCAGCGTGTCCCCCCGAATCAACTCGCTCCCCACCCCGATGATTTCTGCTATCAACATAACACGCCCCGCTCAATTTATCAATCAACGAATGGCAGCGCGGCCACCTCAGCCGCCACCCCCCCGACCTCCACCCGGTCCCCAGGCTCGAGCGCCTTCCCGAGCACCGCGAGGGCCACCGCTCCCAGCCGGGGGGAGCGCACCACCGTTCCCACCTGGCCCACCGCCCGACCCTCGTGCGTTACCTCCGCGCCCGAAGGCACCACCTCCCCGAGCCGCAGGCCCATCAACCGGCGACGGACGTTCCCCCGCGCCTCCAGGCGCGCCATGATCTCCTGGCCCAGGTAACACCCCTTGCCGGGGTGCACCAGGTCCTCGAGGCCCACCTCCTGGGGCAGCCGCCCCAGGGCCTCGGGCAGGTCGGGGATCCCCCGCTCGACCCGCCACACCTCCAACGCCCCCCGCCCCACCGGGGTCGCGCCCGCCGCGCACAACGCCCGCCACGCCGCCTCCGCGTCCTCCACGGGCACGACCAGGGCGTACCCGTGCGCGTCCCGGGCCAGCAGGCCGCCCTTCACCTCCACGAAACGCCCCGCCTCCGGCAGCGCGTACCCAGCACGCCCAAGCACCTCGCCCGCCTTGGGCCCCACCAGCCGGAACTGCGCCGCCTCAAAGGGTTCCAGCGCGACCTGGTCGAAGATGATGTACCGCCGAAAGCGCGCCTCGAGCGCTTGGCTCATCCCCGAGGGGGCGGTGATCCAAAGCGCCTCCCCCCGGTGGTACACCGTGCCGAAGAGCTCCACCTGGCCCCGCGCGTTCAAAAACAGGGCCTCCACCACCCCGCCAGGCGTTAAAGCCTTGATGTTCGCTGTGCACTGGCCGTTCAGGAAATCCACGCGGTCCGCGCCGGAAAGGGCCAGCACCCCGCGCTCGCTCTGGTCCACGAGGCCCGCCCCCGTCCGAAGGGCCGCGTGCTCCGCCGCTTCATTCCCATAGCGCCACGGCACGGCCACGCCGCGAACCTCGGCGTACACCGCCCCTAGCGCGTCGTGCAGTCGCTTCAGCCCGCTCACGCTACCAGTCTACCCCCGAGCGCAACGGGCTAAACGTGCCGTGCGAACCGGCACTAGGCCTGAATGAACGGCCCTCGAGGCCCCGGCCCGCCGCCCGAGCTCCGCGCCGCGCCATGCTGCACGCCGATCACGTACGCCAGCTTGAGGAGCGCGAGCAGCTTCGCGCCGTCCCCGGCCCGCACCAGCTCCTCCACGTACGCCGCCAGCCCCTCCGGGACCGGCAGGCG
Source organism: Marinithermus hydrothermalis DSM 14884 (assembly GCF_000195335.1). Classification (NCBI taxonomy): domain Bacteria; kingdom Thermotogati; phylum Deinococcota; class Deinococci; order Thermales; family Thermaceae; genus Marinithermus; species Marinithermus hydrothermalis. The sequence goes on along the minus strand of NC_015387.1, from coordinate 323,531 downwards.
TTCGAGGAGCTCGCGGTTCTCCTCGAGCAACGCCTCAAGCAGCTCCCTCAGCTCCATGCTCCAACCACGCCAACACCGCCTCCGCAGCGGCCAGGTTCGTCGCCAGCGGGACGTTGTGCACGTCGCAGATGCGCATGAGGGCCGACACGTCCGGTTCGTGCGGCTGGGCGGTCAGGGGATCCCGGAAGAAGATCACCGCGAGCACCCGGTCTTCCGCGACCATGGCCCCGATCTGCAAATCCCCCCCCAACGGCCCCGAAGCGAGCGTCCGTACCGTAAGCCCCACCTTCTCCCGGAGCAACCGGCCCGTAGTCCCGGTAGCCACCAGGTCGAAACGGGCGAGGGTTTCGCGGTGATCCTTGGCGAAGCTGATGAGGTCCAGCTTCTTCCCGTCGTGCGCGATCAGGGCCAACGCCTTCACACCCCTTATATTAAGGGCTGCCCGCGCCGCCTATACTGTTCCCTGTGAACGAGGTGCTTTTCGGCAAACGCGCCATCCTGACCCGCACGCGCCCCGAGGACGCCCCGCACCTGGTGATGTGGTGGGCCGACCCCGCGTACCAGAACCCGCCGCGCAAGGTGCCCTTCGGGGAAGGCGAGCGCTACTACCAGGAGTGGATTCAAAGCGGCCGGCTCGTGCACTACATCCTGCGCGACCCCGCGGGCCAACCGGTGGGAGCCCTTTGGTACGACCCCGAAACCCGCCGCATCCAGACCCTCGCTCCCAAGCATCAAGCCGCCCTGGTTCAAGACGGCCTCACCGCCTTCAAACGCGCCCTCGAGCAGGACGGACGGGAGGTGGTGGAGTGAAGCTCGAGCTGGACCTTGCCTTCCTGGAGCGGCTCCTCGGAGCCATCGGCCCTACCGGCTTCGAGGACGAGGCCGCCCGGGTCTGGTGCGCTCAGGCCGAGACCTTCGCCGACCGGGTGGAGCGGGATGCGCACGGGAACGCCTACGCCCAGATCAACCCTGGCGGCACCCCGCGCCTCATGCTCGCCGGGCACATCGATGAGATCGGCGTGATCGTCACGCACATCGACGACGACGGGTACGTCTACTTCCAAGGGCTTGGCGGCTGGGACCCCCAGGTCCTCGTCGGCCAGCGCCTCCGCTTCCTCGGCCCCCAGGGCAGCGTGCTGGGCGTCGTGGGGCGCAAGCCCATCCACCTCCTCGAGGCGGCCGAGCGCGAAAAAGCGGTCAAGATCGACGAGTTATGGGCGGACATCGGCGCAAAGGACGGGGCGGAGGCCCGCGCGCACCTCGAGGTCGGCGCGGTCGGCGTGATCGCGCAGCCCCTGGAACGCCTCCTGGGTCGCCGCGTCGCCTCGAAGGCCATCGATAACCGCATCGGGGCCTTCGCGGTCCTCGAAGCGCTCCGTTACCTGAAGGCGGCCGGGGTGGCGGCCGAGGTCACCGCGGTGGCCACGGTCCAGGAGGAGATCGGAGCGTACGGGGCGCGCACCGCGGCTTATCGCCTGCGGCCGGACACCGCGCTCGTGGTGGACGTGACCTTCTGCAGCCGGCAGCCGGGGGTGGACAAGAAGAAGTGGGGGGAGGCCCCCCTCGGCTCCGGCGCGAACCTCGCAGTGGGACCGTTCGTGCATCCCAAGGTGCTCCGGCGGCTTCGGGAGCTCGCGGAGCGGGAGAAGGTGCCGTACACGCTCGCGGCACACTGGCGCTTTAGCGGCACGGACGCGGACGAGATCGCTCTGGTGCGCGAGGGCGTGCCCTCCGCGGTCGTCTCGATCCCCAACCGGTACATGCACTCCCCGTCCGAAGTGGTGGACCTCGGGGACGTGGAGGCCGTGGTACGCCTGCTGGCCCTGTACGCGCAAGCGCCCGTTACGGACCTCGTTCGCTAAGCCTCCGGGTTGCGAACCCCCACCGCAGCCTAAGCCCCAGCAGGGAGCCTACGCCGCGCGCGTATAATCCAGGGGATGAGCCTCACGCTCAAGGACCTCCAAGCGCAGGTAGACGCGTGGATTCGCCAGTTCGAGGAGGGGTACTTCCCGCCCCTCCTCATGCTCGCCCGCATGACCGAGGAGGTGGGAGAGATCGCCCGGGTCCTAGCACACCAACACGGGAAGAAGCCCAAGCCGGGCGAGGCGGAGGGCGAGCTCGCGATGGAACTCGCGGACCTGCTGTTCGTCCTGGTCTCCATGGCCAACAGCCACGGCATCGACCTCGAGGAGGCCTTCACCCGGGTGATGCAGAAGTACGAGGCGCGGGACCGCACCCGCTGGACCCCCAAGCGCGACTAACGCCTCCTAATCCCCGGCACGTGAACGCCCTCCATCGATGCGAGAGGGTAAGCTTAGGAGTATGGCACACCACTGGTTTGCGGACCTGCGCCACAATACGCGGGCCCTTCTCCACCGCGGGCTCGCGGCCCTGCCCGGAGAACGCCCCCGGTGGGTGGTCCTCGAGATCGGCGGCCCCTACCCCGCGCGCCGCCCCACCGGGCGGATCTGGGGGTTTGAGGAGCGCGCGGAAACCCTCGAGCAGCTGACGGAAAAACTCCAGGCCCTCGCTCAGGCCCCGTGGGTGGAGGGGGTGGTGCTAAGGATCGAGGGGCTGCGCGCCCCGTACGGGACGGTCTTCGCGCTGCGCGAGGCCGTCCAGCGTTTGCGCGACGCGGGAAAGCAAACCCTCGCGTACCTCACGCGGGTGGATTTTTCCAGCTACTACCTCGCGAGCGCGGCCCAGACCATCGCGGTTCCGGAAAGCGCCGAGTTCTCCCTGCTCGGCCTCAAGCTCTCCGTGACCTTCGTGAAGGACTTCCTCGACCGCTACGGGATTCGCTTCGAGAAGCAAGCGATCCGGGAGTACAAGAGCGCAGGGGACAACCTCGTGCACTCACGGATGAGTGAAGCGAACCGCGAGCAGTACACCACGCTTTTGGAGCGGTTCTTCGAGGTCTTCGCGCAGGCCGTAGCCGAGGCACGCGGCGTGGACCCCCAGACCGTGCGGGACTGGATAGACGCGGGCATCACCTCCGCTAAGGAGGCCCAAGCCCGCGGCTTGGTGGACCGCGTGGCCTACGAGGACGAGCTCATCCAAAAACACCACCAGCCCTACCGGGCCGCGGCGCGCTTCCTGCCCCCCAAGCTCCGCGTCTTCTCCGCGCGGCGCGTCGCGGTCGTCCCGCTCGTAGGCGCGATCGTAACCGGCCCCTCCCGCCGCGTGCCCCTCCCCCTCCCCATCCTAGGTGGGGACCAGGCCGGCTCGGAAAGCCTCCTGCGCGCGCTGCGGTTAGCGGAGGCCGACCCCAAAACCGCGGCGATCGTGCTGTACGTGGACTCGCCCGGCGGCTCGGCCCTGGCGAGCGACCTGATCCTGCGCGAGGTCGCCCGGATCAAAAAGACCAAGCCCGTCGTCGCGGTCCTGGGACCCGTCGCGGCCTCCGGCGGGTACTACGTCGCGTGCCAAGCGACCCGGATCGTGGCGGCCCCCACCACCCTCACGGGCTCGATCGGGGTGGTGACTTTGTTCGGAATCCTCGAGGAGTTCAACCACCGCTACGGGCTGAACCCCGAGGCGATCACCCTAGGGCGGTTCGCCGAGCTCGGCACCAGCCGCCGCGCCCCGACCGAGGAGGAACGCGCGCTGATCCAGCGGTACATCGAGGAGGTCTACGCGCGCTTCGTCGCGCGGGTCGTGGAGGGCCGGGGCCTCGAGCCGGCGCGCGTGGACGAGATCGGGCGCGGGCGGGTCTGGGCTGGGCAGGACGCCCTCGAGCTCGGCCTGGTGGACGAGCTGGGGGACGTGGAGCGCGGCCTCGCGCTCGCGCGTGAACTCGCCGACCTTCCCCCCGACGCCCCCGCCTGGAACGTCCCGATGCCGAAACCCTTGATCCTGCCGCGCCCGGACCAGCCCAGCGCCTTCCTTAAGGTCCTCGCGCCGCTTCTGGCGGAGCGGGCGCTCCTGCTGCACCCTGAGGTCCTCGAGATCCGCTAGACCTCGTAGAGCGCGCCGAACTTCGCGTTCAGGTACCGGATCAGTGGCTCGGGGCTGACCTCCTCCCCGGTCACTGCCCGCACCAGGTCGCGGGGGTGGTAGCGCATGCCCTGGCGGTGGATCTGCTCGCGCAACCACTCGAGGAGCGGCGCGAACTCCCCCTGGGCGAACATCGCCTCGAGGTCCCCCAACTCCTCCTGGGCTTTTGCGAAGAACTGCGCGGCGTACAGGTTCCCCAGGGTGTAGGTGGGGAAGTACCCGATCAGCCCGGCGGACCAGTGCACGTCCTGCATCACGCCGTCCCGGTAGTCGGGGGGGGTCAGGCCGAGGTAGGCGCGCATCTTCTCGTTCCACGCCTCGGGCAGGTCCGCCACCTCGAGCTCCCCCCGGAGCAGGGCCAGCTCGAGCTCGAAGCGCAGCAGGATGTGCAGGTTGTACGTGACCTCGTCGGCCTCGACGCGGATCAGGCTGGGTTCCACCGCGTTCACCGCGAAGTGGAAGGCCTCCAGGTCCACGTCCTTTAGGGCCTCGAAGTGGCGCTGCGCCTCGGGGAAGAAGTACCGCCAGAACCCGAGGCTGCGCCCCACCATGTTCTCCCACATGCGGGACTGGGACTCGTGGATACCCAGGGAGACCGGCTCGCCCATGGGGGTGCCCCAGTGCTCGGCGGGCAGTCCTTGCTCGTACATGGCGTGCCCCGCCTCGTGGATCGTGCCGAAGAACGCGCCGGAGAAGTAGTTCTCGTCGTAGCGCGTGGTGATGCGCACATCCCCCGGCCCGATCGCGATCGCGAAGGGATGCGCGGTGGGATCGAGGCGGCCGGCCTCGAAGTCGTACCCGATCCGGGCCGCAACCGCCTTAGCGAAGGCCTCCTGCGCGGAGCGGGGGTAGTGCCGGTGCAGCACCGAGGTGTCGGGGCGGCGCGGGGCGTTTTGGATGCGGCCCAACAGATCCACGAGCGCCTCACGCAGCCGGGCGAAGATCGGTTCGAGGCGCGCCGTCGTCTCGCCGGGCTCGTACCCGTCGAGCAGAGCGTCGTAGGGCTCGCGCTCATACCCCAGGGCCTCGGCCACCTCCCGCGTGAGCTCGAGCACCTTCTCGAGGTGCGGCTTGAAGGCCGCCCAGTCGTTTTGGGGGCGGGCCGCCTCCCAAGCGGACTCGGCCTGGGCGGTGGTGCGGGCGAGCTCGACCGCGAGGCGCTCGGGAATCTTCCGGGCCTTTTCGTAAGCCCGCCGCCACTCGCGGATGTTCACCGCCTCGGGCGCGGTGGGCTCCTGGGTGAACTCGCTGCCCTCGAGGATCTCGAGCATCTCCCCAATCCGGGGGTCGGTGGCGCGTTGGTGGAGCAGCTTGGTGAGTAGGGCGACCTGCTGCGCGCGGTGCGCGTGCCCCTTAGGGGGGATCTGGGTGCGCTGGTCCCAGGCCAGTAGGGCCCGTACCGAACCCAGGTACGCGCTTTCCTTATGGTGGGTGAGCAACCATTCGTAGGCTTCGCGTGGACGCATGCCTTTATTCATCCCAGAAAATGACCGGCGGGTCAAGGCTGTGGCGCTACAGGGCCGCGGCCTGTGCGAGCGCGGCCTTCAGGGCTTCCTCCGGGTCCTCCCCCCCAACGATCCGTGCTAGGAAGGCCCCGTACACCGCGTCCTCCTGCCCCTTGGGGGGGGCGTCGAAAGCGTGCTCGCCGAACAGGTTGATCAACTTAAGCCCCTTGTCGCGGAAGTACAGCACGGTGTGCGCCAGCTGGAACAACTCGCCCGGCCGGAGGTCCAAGAGGTTCAGCGCCTCCTCCGAAACCTTGAGGTAGGAGAGCGGCAGGAACGGCCGCAGCACCTCGAGCAAATCCCCGCGGAACGCCCAGGGCTGGTAGTTCAAATCGAGGGAAAGCGCCAACCCTCGGCGGATCCCTTCACGGAACAACTTGACCGCGGTGGTGCGCGCTGGGTCCAAGCCGAAGGGCCAGGCCGAGGCGTGCAGGAGCGTACCGCCTTCGAAGAAGCTCTCGGGCGGGGTCTCGAGCTGGGCGTCAGCCATGCGGTAAGCGACCGCGTCCGTGCCCACAAGCTGGAGACTGGTGGGGAGCTGTGGGTCCTCCTGCACAACCCCCTCGACCCCCGCTTCGGCCAGGGTGCGGCGCACCACGCCTCCGTACGCGTCCCGGCCTACACGGGTTAAAAACCGTACCCGCGCGCCCTGACGCGCCGCCGCCAGCGCTTGTTTCAACACCGCCCCGCCCGGTCGCGGCGTGAAGTGGCTTACCTCCGATAGGAGCGCAGTACCACCGTCTCCGTCTCCAGAGAGTTCAATCAGCGCCTCACCAAATGCAAGCAACATGGAGTCTCTTGCCTCCTTAAACACCCTCCGGATCGCCCGGAGGCCCAACAACCCGCGGGTACACCTCGGGGGGGCGAAGCGCGGGACTCCCCCCCACCTCTAGGGTACCGCCTCGCGCGGGCTTCTACCACTCCACCCCGCCTACCTGCACGGCGAAGGGTGCGCCCCACGCTCCCGTTCCGGGTCATGTAAAAAACTCGGTTGAGTAAGAGGGGAGCCCTTAGTCTGGTTCTGCCATGAAGCCGACTGAGGACTCCCCGAGCTCCATCGTACCCTGTCCCCACTGCGGAGCCACCCGTGAGGAGAGCGGGGGCTACCGCAGACGCAAGCTGCGCACCTTTCGGGGCATCCAGGAAGTCAGAGTCAAACGGATCCGCTGCGCCCAATGCAAGCGCCAGAAACGAGCTCTCTACCCGGAGGACTGCCCTAGAAGCCGCTGGTACGCGATCTCCATCCAGGAGCACTTCCTCATCCTCGCAAGCCATCGCGCCCCTGAAAGCGTCCAAAACGATCTCGCCAAGAACCTGGGCTTCCCCCTCACCCGTCCCACCCGCCTCCGCTGGCTCAGGTCCGCGGGGGCCAGGGCCAAACGGCTCCTTCAGCGGGAGAACCGTCTTCTCCGAGGGCGGGTGTACTGGGGGAGTGTGGATGAATGGGCCTTTGGCCGGGGCCCCAAGGGGTACGGGTACCTTTACTTTGAGGCTTGGACGGGTTGCCCGCTGTGGGGAGACCTTGGCCATCGGCGGCGTTACGAGCGGGTGCGGGAGCTCCTTTGGAGGTTACCTCCAAGGCTGGGGGTGGTTTCGGACGGGGCGCAGGAGGTAGGGGAGGCGTTGGGCTGGTTGGGGCGGAGGCTGCTTTGGGCCCGGTGCGCTTTCCACCTGATGCGGGAGGTACGGGCCAAGGTGGACCGGAAGGCGTGGGGGGAGATACGGGAGGGTCTGAGGGTGCTGCGGGGGCTTGGGCCTGGGGAGAGGGAGGCGTTCTTTTGGAAGGAGCTTCTGCCCCGGTGGGGTAAGGCCTTGGAGGGCTGGGTGCGGGCTTGGGAGGGGTTGCAGGAGGCTTGGGGGGCCGAGGTACCGCCTCCTTGGACAAACAACGTGGCGGAGGTAGGGCATGGGCGATTGTGGCGGCGGCGCAGGCGGAGGGTGTTGCGGAGCCTGGAGGTGGGGGAATCCTGGTTGATGGTGGGGCTTTACCGGATGCGGCATCGGCGGATTGGGGAAAAGAGCCCCTGGGAAAGGCTTACGGGAACTCTTTCCCCAGAGTGCTGGTGGAGGCCCCTGGTGGGGAGGATAAAAGGGTCAACTCAAAACTTGCACCTCCCGCATATCCCGCATAAACCTTCACCCCCTCCCCCCGGCGGCCAGAGACCCAGGGCATAGAGCTCCCGCAGGGCGACCTGCACCACGAGCTCAGGCAAGAGAACCCGCGCCGCCCGCTCCCTGGCCTCCCGCCAGCTTCCTTCCCCCTCCATGCCCACCCAGTGGGCCAACAGGTAGGCCAGAAGGGAAAGCACCAGAAAACGGTGCACCCCCAAAGCCGTCCGCTGCCCAAACTGCCCCAGGGAGAACTCGCTTTTCGCGGCGCGGAAGAAGTGCTCTATGGCAAACCGCCTCTTTCCCCAAGTGAGCGCCGTCCGGGGCGTGGCGGGAAAGGTGGCCACCACGTACCGCCACTCCCAGCCCCCTTGGGGCAGGGGGTAGCGGTACCAGGCCACCCAGACCGGGAAGGAAAGCCCCCAAAGGTAGACCCGGCTCCCCTGCCGCCTGAGGTCCCCAAGCCTCCCCCCTTCCCGCAGCCTCCGGTCCCGCCGCATCCCCACCACCGCTTCAAAACCCAACCGCTTCACCCCGAAAAGGAACCGGTGGTGCCAAAGGCCGCATCCGCGGCCACCCGTATCCGGAAGGCCCGGCGCATCCAGGGGGGCAGAGAGGCCAGGAGGCTTAGGGCCAGGCGGGAGAGGGCCTTCTCCCCCTTGCCCCGCCAGAGGCGGTAGGCCCAAGGGATGCGGAGGTCTCCGTAGACGAGGTAGAGGACCACCAGATGGAGTCCCCACTTGCCGTGAAAAAAGGAGAGGGGCAGGGCCTGGAAACGGCCCCGCTTCTCCAGAGTGACTAGGTCCAGGACCACCAGGAGACGGGGCTTGGGGCCTTTTTTCTTTCTGGCCCGGTCCAGGGCTTTCTCGGCCTCTTTTCTTGCCAGGCGGATGAGAGCGCGGGTGGGCCAGGGGTAGCGGTTGAGGAAGCGAGAGAGGGCGGAGGGGGACTTGACCTGGCTGTGCTGGGGTCTGGCCTTGCCGTGGCCGTGGAGGAGGAGCAAGAGCAGGGCCTTGAGGGATTCCTGGAGGTGGGGGCTTGGCAAAAGGGCCAGGAGGGTCCAAAGTAGGGACAGGGCCGCTTGGGTCATGGCACCCGTCATCAGACGGGAAACCAGCGGCCCCTTTCAAGTGGTCCTGGCGCATAGGTATCCCCAGGGTGCATAAGTGCAAGTTTTGAGTCAACCGACTTTTTTACATGAGTCTCCCGTTCCGAGCCGCCGCCATGCCCTTGGGTCGGCTGGCATAATTCGCATATGCCCGCCCCGGAAGGCGCCACCGCCCTCGAGGCCGCTGTGCTGACCCACCCCGGGCGCAAACGCCACGTCAATCAGGACGCCGTGGGGCAGCGGTTCACCCCGTACGGGGGCGTCTTTATCGTCGCGGACGGGATGGGGGGGCACCGCACCGGCGAGATCGCTTCCCAGCTCGCCGTGCAGCACATCCTCGATCACCTCACCCACACGCCCCCCTCCCCCAGCGCCTTGCTCGAAGCGTTCGAGGAGGCCAACCACGCGATCTACGAGGCCGGGCAGCGCCCCGAGTCGCGGGGGATGGGCACCACCGCGACCGCGCTTCTGCTCGACCTGCCGTACGCCCTCATCGGGCACGTGGGGGATTCCCGCGCCTACCTGTTGCGCGAGGGCACCTTCACTCAACTCACTCAGGACCACTCCTGGGTGGCCGAGCGTGTACGGCAAGGCCTCCTCACCATGGAGGAGGCCCGCAATCACCGCTGGCGCAACGTGATCACCAACGCCCTGGGTTCCTTTCCCCACGCCCGGGTCGACCTGATCGGCCTCAAGGTCCGGCCGGGGGACGTGTTCCTGCTCTGCTCCGACGGGCTTTCCGGTGTGCTGGAGAACGAGGTGCTCCAGGAGGTCCTCGAGGCGCTGCCCCCCGAAGACGCCACACGGCGCCTGGTGCAGCTCGCGAACGAGTGGGGCGGCCCGGACAACATCAGCGTCGCGATCGTGCGGATCCAGCACGTTCCCGAAACCGCGCCCAAACCCTACGCCCTCCCCCTGGAGACCGGCGAGCCGGTCACCCTGCGCCTTGGGGAGGAGGCCGAGGCCGTGAGCACCCAGGTGATCGAGCCGTCCCGTCCTCAAAGCTTCTGGCGTAAGTACCGCGACCTCATCTTCCTCGCGGCGTACGTCGCGTTGTTGCTCTTCGTCCTACTCAACCAGCGATAGGAGGCAGTTATGAACCGAGTGCAGACCGACCGTGCCCCGCAAGCGATCGGCCCTTACAGCCAAGGCATCCAGGCCGGCCCGTTCGTCTTCGTCTCCGGCCAGATCCCCTTCACCCCCTCCGGGGAGCGCGTCTCGGGCGGGATCGAGGCCCAAACCCGGCAGGTTCTGGAGAACCTAAAGGCCGTCCTCGAGGCCGCGGGCAGCGGCCTGGACCGAGTGGTGAAGGTCACGGCGTACCTCGCGGATATGAACGATTTCGAGGCGTTCAACCGCGTGTACGGGGAGTTCTTCCAGGAGCCGTACCCGGCCCGTGCGGTGGTGGAGGTCGCGCGGCTCCCCAGGGACGTGCGGGTCGAGGTGGAGTGCATCGCGCTTAAGGGGGCCTGATGCGCATCCTGCACCCCACGGACTTCTCCGAGGCGGCGATGCGCGCCCACGCGGTCGCCCAGGCGCTCCGTACGGCCTTGAACGGCCAGCTGACCCTCCTGCACGCGATCGAACCCCCACCCCGGCCTTCCCCATACGGGGATTACTGGACGCCGGAGCTCGAGGCGCTCTTCCAGCAGGCGCGGCAGGACTGGAGCGCCGAGGCCCGCAAGCGCCTCACCACCCTGGACCCCGAAGCCCAGCTCGAGATCGAGTGGACCAAGCCCCTCCCCGCGATCCTGAAGTACGCCCAACGCGCCGACCTGGTGGTGATGGGCACCCACGGCCCGGAGACCCTCGCCGAGCGGATCCTCGGCTCGATCACCGAGCGGGTCATCGAGCTCGCGGGGAAACCCGTCGTCGCGGTGCGCGCCGAGGCCCGGGTCGAGCCTCTTAAGCACCTCCTCGTGAGCACCGCGTTCGCCGACCCCTCCCGCCGGGCCCTCGAGCTCGCCCACCGGATCGCCCAGGCTACCGGCGCGCGCTTGACGCTGCTGTACGTGGCGGAGCCCGTCGCGGACCCTCCGGTGCCCATCCACATGCCGGAGCCGCGCGCTCCCCGGCGCGACGAGGCGCACACGCAGCTCCTGGCCCGGCAGCTCGAGGCCCTTGCCCGCCCTTTCGGGGCTCGGCCGATGCTGCGCGAGGGGCCGCCCGCGAAGACCCTCCTCGAGGTCGCCGAGGAGGAGGCCGCCGACCTCATCCTCGTGGGGAAGAGCCGCCAGAGTCGGTTCCTGGGCTCGGTCACCCGGGAAGTGCTCGAGCAAGCCCCGGCCCCTCTCCTCGTTCATCCCTAACGCTTTCCACACAGCAAGAGCTAAAAGCGTAAAATAAAGGCATGAACGTCTCCGAACGCTTCCGCGAAGGCGACAAACGGGCCCTGGCGCGCGCGCTCACCTGGGTGGAGGCCGGCCTGCCCGAGGGGCGCGAGCTCCTCAAGCGCCTCCGCGGCCAGGGCACCGCCAAGATCGTCGGCCTCACCGGCAGCCCCGGAGCCGGCAAGAGCACCCTAGCCGACCGCCTCATCGAAGGCATCCGCGCCCGCGGCGAGACCGTCGCGGTCCTCGCGGTCGACCCCAGCAGCCCCTTCACCGGCGGCGCGATCCTCGGGGACCGCATCCGCATGATGCGCCACCACAAGGACGACGGGGTCTTCATCCGCTCCATGGCGAGCCGCGGCGCCCTCGGCGGCCTCGCCGGCGCCACCGTCGCCGCCCTCAACCTCCTCGAGGCCTTCGGCTTCGACTGGATCCTCATCGAAACCGTCGGGGTCGGCCAGAGCGAGGTGGATATCGCCCGCGTGGCTGACACCACCGTCCTCGTCCTCACCCCCGCCGCGGGCGACGCGGTCCAGGCCTTCAAGGCCGGCGTCATGGAGATCGCTGACGTCATCACGATCAACAAGTTCGACCTGCCCGGCGGCGAACGGCTGGTTCAGGAGCTCAAGGCCACCCTCGAGTTCGCCCCGCCTCGCCCCGCGGGCTGGCAGGTCCCGGTCACCACCGCGATCGCTGCCAAAGGCGAGGGCACCCAAGCTCTCCTCGAAGCGATCGAGGCGCACCACTGCCACATGGTGGCCCACGGCCTCCTCGAAGCGCACCGCCTCGAGCGCGCTCGTTTTGAGGTGGTAAGCGTCATCCAGGAGTGGGGCCGCCGCAGCGTGCAGGACGACGCCCTCGTTCGACAGGTCGCCGAGGGCCACCTCACGCCGGAGGAAGCTGCGGAACGGCTCCTGCGCGAAGCCCTACAAGCGGCGCACTAACGCCTCGAGGCGCGCGCTGTACCCCACCGGGTAGGCGGGCGCCTCCTCAAGCCGGATCACCCGCAAGGGCTCCGGCAAGGCAAAGATCCGGGCGCGCACCCGCTCCCGCAGCGCCCTAAGGTCCGCTGGCGGCTCGAGGCGCCGGCCGTCCACCATCACCTTGCGGAGCAGCGGACGGCCGGGAAGGTCCTCCCCCTCGAGGCCGATCACGTCGCGGAACCCCTCGCCTTCCTCGAGGCGCCACACCTGCTTCCTGGCCGGCAGGGTCAGCTTCCCCGCGCTCTTCTTGATGCGGGGGCCGTGCGCGTCCTCCACGAGCTTGTACACCCCGCCGAGGGCGGGCAGGTCCCACGAGACTCCCAGCCGGGTACCGACCCCGTACCCCCAGGCCACTCCCCCCTGCTCCCGGAAGGCCTGGATGCGGTACTCGTCCAGATCCCCCGAAACGATGAGCTTCACCTCGGGAAACCCCGCCTCGTCCAGGAGGCGCCGCACCTTCCGGCTCAAAGCGGCCAGGTCTCCGGAGTCGATCCGCACGCCAAAGAGCTGCCGCCCCCGCGCCCTTAGCTCCTGTGCGACCCGAAGTGCGTTGCGCGCGCCCTCGAGGACGTCGTAGGTGTCGATCAACAGCGTGGGGTTCGGGTGGTCCTCGGCGAATGCGCGGAAGGCCGAAAGCTCATCGGGAAAGCTCATCACGTACGCGTGCGCCATCGTGCCGACCACCGGGATCCCAAACGCCCGGCCCGCCGCGACGTTCGAGGTCCCGGCGAACCCCGCCAGGTAACTTGCGCGGGCGACCTTCAAGGCCGCGTCCACGCCGTGGTCCCGCCGCGGGCTGAAGTCCACCACCGAGGCCTCCAGCCCCGCCGCGAGCAAAACGCGCGCCGCTTTCGAGGCGATCAGGGTCTCGAAGTTCAAGGCGTTCAACAAAAACGTCTCGATGAGCTGCGCTTCGATGCGCGAAGCGCTCACCCGGACCAACGGCTCTCCAGGGAACACCACCTCCCCCTCCGGTACAGCCCAGACCTCGCCGCGAAAACGAAAGCCTCTCAGGTACTCGAGAAACTCCCGGTCAAACAAGCCCAGGGACTCCAGGTAGGCCAGGTCTTCCGGCTCGAAGCGCAGGTTCTCGAGGTAGTCCAGGAGGGTCTCGAGGCCGGCAAAGATAAGGAAACGGCGGTGCTCGGTCGGGGCACGTACGAAGTAATCAAACGTGGCCGGCCCGTTCAGGCCGCGTTTGAAGTAGGAATACGCCATGGTGAGCTCGTACAGGTCCATGGTTAAGGCTTCGCGCATAGTTTCCTCCAGCGGGAAAGGCCCTTCTTTAAAATGACACGTTCATTATCATACGTCAGCCGCGAGAGGGCATCCTCCACGGGCACCCAGGCCACGCCGTCCACCTCCTCAACCTGGGGTCGAATCCGCCCTCCCCGGTAATCCATTAGAAAGTAATGCACCGTCTTGGTCACCCGCACGTGCCGTCCGTTCTCCCGCACCGTGAAGTGGTAACGGATCGATCCAAGCGGGGCACGCACGCGG